>JAEZHW010000002.1 GCA_023436775.1 Actinomycetes bacterium | reverse complement strand
GGGGGGCGCCGGTTGCCGCGCCCCCCCCCCCCCCCCCGATCTTTTCCCCCCTGGATTCAGCCTGATGCGGTAGCATGACCACGACGACCGGGATTGATTCCTTCGTCCGACCACGACGCATTCGTGCTGCTCGGACGGCCCCGGCGGAACTGGTGGCACAGCACGAAGCGTTCCGTGCGAAATCGCATGGGCGCGACCTGGCTGTGACACTGACCAGAGAGATTGCGAGGAGCATGGCCCAGGCCAGCCAATCCAAGTCCGCCACCCGCGGCGGATCATCGAAGGGTGGACGCGCTAGTAGCGCGCGGAAGCCAAAGTACACCGACAACTCCGGGCTCATCCCGGTGTTGGCGCGCGCCGTGCGCGAGGTGGAAAAGGCAGCCCAACGTGGCAAGGTGTCGCCCTCTGGCCGCACCAAGTTCCTCGTGATCGCCTTGCTGATGCGCCAGGAGCGCGCGCGGGTCAAAGCCGACGCTGAGATGAAGGAAGCCGACCGCACCGAGACGCTGCGACGCCTCGACGGCATCGCCTCGATCCTGGCGCAGACTGCAGCCCGGGACACCTCGTTGATTGCGCTGCTGGAAAGCGACGAACCGCTGTCGCCGGCGGCCCAGAAGTTGCGCCGCGACTTCCTGATGGAGGCCGGTGCCGAGGTCTCGCCCGATGACCTGATCATTGCGGAGGAGCCGGAAGAGGTCGCGCCGGTAACGGAGCGACAGGTGGTACCGCAGTCGGTGATCCAGCGCACGCTCGCAAATCCCTTCCTCCCCCCGGACTTTCGCCGCGCCCAACAGCCGGTCGTCAAGGCCAGCCGCCTGGCGAACTGGGAACTGCTCGGCCCGATCTTCAAGGCCTTCGAAGTGGGAGGTGGCCCCGCGGCTACGATGGAGCTGCCGGAACCGCACGGAATTGAGCGGTTCGTTCCTGCCGCGCAGGAGTTGATGCCGTACCAGGCGAAGTTCCTCGCCGCCGTTCGCGATGGCCACCGTACCTTCTTGCTGGCCGACGAGCCGGGCCTCGGCAAGACCGCCCAGTCATTGCTGGCGGCCCAGGTAGCCGACGCGTTCCCGTTGCTGGTGGTCGTTCCGAGTGTCGTGAAGGTGAACTGGGCCCGCGAGGTGGAGCAGTGGATCCCGAACCGCCGCGCCACGGTGATCCAGGGTGATGGTGACGATGTGGACGCGTTCGCGGACGTGATTATCGTCAACTACGACATCCTGGATCGACACATGGGGTGGCTGGCCAAGCTGGGCTTCCGCGGCATGGTGGTCGACGAGGCCCACTTCATCAAGAACCTGCAGTCGCAGCGCTCGAAAAACGTGCTCACCCTCGCGGAGCAGGTCCGTTCCTTCTCGCCGGTGGCGCAGCCGCTGATGATGGCGCTCACCGGAACGCCGCTGATCAACTCGATCGAAGACTTCCGCGCCATCTGGCAGTACCTGGGCTGGATTAAGGACGGCAAGCCCACTGCGCAGTTGCTCGCCAAGCTCGACGAGACCGGACTCACCCCGGTGGACTTCGGCTTTTTCCCGGCCGCTCGCGAGGCGGTCGTCAGCATGGGCTTCGTACGTCGCCGCAAGGTGGACGTCGCCGCCGACCTGCCGTCGCGACGCGTCGCCGACCTGCCGGTCGAACTCGACGATGCGCTCGGCCGCTCGATCCGTAAGGCGGAGGAGGAACTGGCTACCCGCCTGGTCGAGCGCTACCGCCGTGTGGCCGGTGCTAAGGGCGAACTCGGTCGTGAAGAGCTGCTGCGCCTGGTCGCGGACAGCGAACTCGAAGAGTCGAAGAGCGCTACCGCCGGTGAGAACGTCTTTACCATGGTGCGTCGGATCGGCCAGGCGAAGGCCGAACTGGCGGCGGACTACGCTGCGCAGTTGGCCGGCTCGGTCGGCAAGGTGGTGTTCTTCGCGAAGCACATCGACGTGATGGATACCGCGCTGCGGGTCCTCGCCGATCGCGGCTTGAGGACCGCGAGTATTCGTGGCGACCAGACGCCAACCGCGCGTCAGGCCGAGATCGATGCCTTCACCAACGACCCCGAGGTCGCGGTGATCGTCTGTTCGCTCACTGCCGCAGGCGTGGGTGTGAACCTGCAGGTCGCTTCGAACGTGGTGCTCGCGGAACTGAGCTGGACCGCGGCCGAGCAGACGCAGGCCATCGACCGTGTGCACCGTATCGGTCAGGAAGAGCCGGTCACCGCCTGGCGCATCCTGGCCGCGCACACCATCGACGCCAAGATCGCCGAACTCATTGACGCGAAGGCAGGCCTGGCCGCTCGCGCGCTCGATGGGGCGACCGAGGACCCGGTGGAGGCTGGCAGTGTGCAGCGCGATGCCTTGGTGCACCTGCTGCGGACCAAGCTGGCGGAGCTCGGCGAGTAAGTGTCCCCGAAGCGCCGACACCCGGATGTCTGCGTGGCATATTTGCTGCGCGGCGAGGGGGAGGACACCCAAGTGCTGCTGGGACGCAAGAAGTCGGGTCTGGGCAGCGGCCGTACCGTCGGCCTCGGCGGCAAGATCGAAGCGGGAGAGACCCCGCTGTTGGCAGCAGTGCGTGAGATCGAGGAAGAGTCCGGCCTGATTGTGGATCCGGCGGACCTCGATGAGCGCGGCATGCTGGAGTATCGCTTCCCCACGCACCCAGACTGGTCGCAGCGCTCCACGATCTTCGTTGCCCACGCATTTCGCGGCGAACTGGCCGAGAGCGACGAGCTCGAGCCGGACTGGTATCCGTTGTATGCACTGCCGTTGGACCGCATGTGGCACGACGCCAGCTTCTGGTTGCCGCAGGTCCTGGCGGGCGCCCGGATCGCCGGCTATTTCACCTACGGCCCGGATGAGGCCACCGTCGTTGATCATAAACTGACCTGGAAACGCCCCGCCGACTTGACCTGAGCCGTGGGGCATGAAAACCTAACGAAGGCCATCGGCCCAATGTCGGTCGGCCGACTACTTGTAACCGCTCAACCCGGCTGCGGCTGGAGATTGCGACCATACCGGTGGAACTGACGTTCATCGTCGTGCTGGTGATCACACTGGCCCTTATTTTCGACTTCACCAACGGGTTTCACGACACCGCAAACGCCATGGCCACCCCGATCGCAACGGGGGCGCTGCGTCCCAAGACTGCGGTTGCGCTGGCAGCGGTGCTGAACCTGGTCGGTGCCTTCCTATCCACCGAGGTGGCCAAAACCATTTCCGGGGGCATCATCCGTGAGGGTGAGGGCGGCGTCCTCATTACCCCGGAGCTGATTTTTGCGGGCTTGGTCGGTGCCATCGTCTGGAACTTGCTGACCTGGCTGCTCGGCCTTCCTTCCAGCTCCAGCCACGCCCTCTTCGGTGGTCTCATCGGCGCGGCAATCGTCGGTGCGGGTCTGTACGCAGTTGACTTTGGCGTGCTGACGGCCCGTGTGCTGCTGCCGGCGCTGGTCGCCCCGGTGGTGGCTGGTGTGGTCGCGTTCTGTGCCACGCGCCTGGCCTACTGGATCACTCGCCGCGCCGAGGGCCTGCCGGACGGTCGCGACGGCTTCCGTCGAGCACAGATCTTCTCTTCGAGCCTGGTGGCCCTTTCGCATGGCACCAATGACGCGCAGAAGACGATGGGCGTGATCACGCTCACCCTGATCGCATCGGGCATGCAGACTCCCGGCACCGGACCCGAGTTCTGGGTCATCGCCTCGTGTGCGGTTGCGATCGCGCTGGGCACCTACATGGGTGGTTGGCGAATCATCCGTACCCTGGGTGGCGGCCTCACCGAGGTCAAGCCAGCGCAGGGTTTCGCCGCCGAAACCAGCACTGCGGCCACGATCCTTGCCTCCAGCCACCTCGGCTTCGCTCTCTCGACCACGCAGGTCGCCTCGGGCTCGGTGATTGGTTCGGGTCTTGGGCGCCGCGGCTCGAAGGTGCGGTGGAAGACTGCCCGCAAGATCCTCGTGGGGTGGTTGCTCACGCTGCCCGCCTCGGGCGCGGTCGGCGCCCTGATGGCACTGTTGACGCATTGGGGTCCGCACATTGACGGCGTCGGCCAGGTTGGCCTGCTGCTGGCGGTCGCCTTCGCCACGGCCACCATGATCGGGATTTACCTGTGGTCGCGTCGCGAGAAGGTGGACCACAAGAACGCCATGGCTGCGGTCGCGCAGGCCAGCAAGGCGGTCAAGATCAAGAAGAACCCGCGCCCCATCAAGCGCCGTCGTCAGCGTCGCGCCGAGGACAAGGCCAAGCGGGTTGCTGAAGCGGCCAAGAAGTCGAAGGAACAGGGGACCAAGGAATGATCGAGGTCGTCGACTTGGCGGCTGCGGCCGCGCAGACCTGGGAAGAGCGCTGGCTCGCGTTCGTCATCGTGCTGGCTGCCTCACTCGTCTCGGCCTGCATCGTAGTGGCGACCTATGCGCTCGGTCTTCGCCTGCTGGCGGTGGCCGGACGCGTCCCCGTCGTCGAGCCAGCCGCCTTCACCGGCGCGATCACGATCATCCCCGAGGAAGTGCTCAAGCAGCGTCGCAAGCAGGCCAAGAAGGCGAAGAAGCGCTCGCCGCTGACCAAGACGCAGCGTCAGTGGGCCCGCTACAGCGCGTACGTCTGCTTCGCGCTCAGCGGCATTGCCGTGCTGGTCGGTATCTACCTGATCGTTCCGGCACTGCACAGCTAGCGATCGCAATCCCACCGGCGAGGCGGAGACTGAGCAGGTTGGCCCAGCCCGCCTCGGCAGGTCCGCGGCCCCGGCGCGCGGCGATTGCTATGCGGACGGCGACGGCACCGGCGCGGTATCGGCCAGCCCCAGCACGTCGAGCACCCAGGCGTACTCGAACGCGGTCTGCTTCCATGCCTCGTAGCGGCCGCTGACGCCGCCGTGCCCGGCGGACATCTCGGTCTTGAGCAGTACCGGGGCATGCACTTCGCGCAAGCGCGCCACCCACTTGGCGGGCTCGACGTACAGGACCCGGGTGTCGTTCAGGCTCGTGGTGGCGAGGATTCGCGGATAGCTCACGCCGTCGCGCACGCCCTCGTAGGGCGAGTAGCCTCGCATGAGTTCGTAGACCTCGCGGTTCTCGAGTGGGTTTCCCCACTCATCCCACTCGATCACGGTCAGGGGCAGACTGGGGTCGAGGATGCTGGTGAGCGGATCCACGAAGGGCACGTCCGCGAGGACGCCACCGAAGGCGTCAGGGGCGAGGTTTACGGCGGCACCGACCAGCAGGCCGCCAGCGCTGCCACCGATGGCGACAGTGCGCTCGGGTGTGGTCCAGCCATTGGCTTGCAGGTGCCTGGCCACGGCCACGAAGTCCGAGAAGGAGTTCGGCTTCGTCGCCTCCTTGCCGTCCTCGTACCAGTGCCGACCGAGCTCGCCGCCGCCGCGGACATGGGCGACCGCCCAGATTGCCCCACGGTCCAGCAACGACAGTCGAGAGACCGAGAAGGACGGGTCGATGCTGATTTCGTACGCGCCGTAGCCGTACAGCACCAGTGGCGCGGGTGTGCCCGGCTGCACCAGGTCCCGGCGCCAGATCAGCGAGATGGGGATCCTGGTGCCGTCAGCGGCAATGGCCCATTCCCGGTGCTGTTCGTAATCATCCGGATGGTAGGTGCCCAACACAGCCTGTTGCTTTCGCAACAGCAGTTCGCCGCCGTCGAAGACGTAGTCGTAGATCGTGCTCGGGGTGGCGAATGAGGTGTAGCCAATGCGCAGCATGGGCTGGTCCCACTCGCTGTTGCCGCTCATCCACACCGAGGACAGCGGTTCCTCAAAGCTGATCTCGTGGGGCTCGAACGATTCGAAGATCTCATCCGCGCTGAGTTGCTGGTCAATCGGCAGGGTGGCGAGCCGAGGCAGCGCCTGGCGACGGTATGCGATGACCAGGTGGTGCTGGAAGGCGGTGACATCCTCGAGGCGGATGTCGTGATCATGCTGGATCACCGGTCGGCGGCGCGTCGGGTCACCAATGCGCCCAGGGGTCTGCGTCGACGCGGGCTCGGCGACCAGGGTGAAGTTCTGCGCGCCCTTGTTGTGCAGGATGAGCAGCCAGTCCTCACCGCCGAGGACGGCGTGCTCGACCTCGTAGTCCACCCCGTGCTCACGCGGCCATACGGTGCGGAATTCACCCTCCGGCTCATGCATGTCCAGCAGGCGCACCTCGCTGGTGATCTTCGAGCTCATCGAGAGCATCAAGTAGCGGCGGGAGCGGGTCATGCCCATGCCCACCCAGAAGCGCTCATCGGGCTCGTGGTGAATCAGCACCGACGTGCCGGCGGGGTCCCCGACCTTGTGGCGCCAGACCTTGTCCGGCCGCCAAGCGTCGTCGACGGTGGTGTAGTAGAAGTATTCGCCGTCGGGGGAGAAGCTGGCCCCAGCCGCGGTGTTCGGGATCGCCTCGCCGAGCTGCTCGCCCGAGGCAATGTCACGAACCCGGAGCTCGTAGCGCTCGTCCCCGTCCGTGTCGATGGCCCACAACAGGCGGGTGCCGTCGTCACTGACGTCCAGGCTGCCGATGGCAAAGAAGTCGTGGCCTTCCGCTTCGTGGTTCGCGTCCAGCAGGACCTCTTCGCCGGGGAGGGTCTGGCCCGGTTCAATCGTCGGCGGCTCCCAGGAGGTCGGGTCAGTCACCGGGACCCGGCACTGCAGACCGTATTGTTTGCCCTCGACGGTGCGGCCGAAGTACCACCAGCCGCCGTCGCGGACGGGCACGCTCATGTCGGTCTCTTGAACGCGCGACTTGATCTCGCCGTAGATCGATTCCCGCAACGGGGCCAGGTGCGAGGTCTGGGCCTCGGTCCAGGCGTTTTCGGCACGCAGGTGCTCCAGCACCGTCTCGCTGGACTTGTCCCGCAGCCACTCGTAGTGGTCCACGAACTCGTGGCCGTGATGCGTGCGCACTGTGGGCACTCGCTGCGCCACCGGCGGGGCGCTGGGCGTGGTCGAGGAAGTGGCGGCGATGGTGTCCTGCGGTTCCGGCATGCGGCTTAGCCTAGCCGAGCACTTGACCGTCCCAGCCGAGTCGAACCGCTTGTGCAGGCACTGCGGGGAGACGGGTGTGAGAATCGAGAGTACGAACGGGAAAGGACATGATCGTGGCCAAACGCGTGCAGTACTCCCAGCCAGGTGGACCCGAGGTGCTGGAACTGGTGGACTACGAACCGAGCGTGCCACAGGCCGGGCAGATTCAGGTGCAGGTGCGCTTCGCCGGGCTGAACCCCATCGACTGGAAGATTCGGAGCCGTTACCGGGGCCTCTACGATGGCCCACTGCCCTCGGGCAACGGCGCGGATTTCTCGGGCGTTGTCGTTGCGGTGGGGGAGGGCGTGACCCAGCCCCAGGTGGGTGACCTCGTGTTCGGTGGCGCCTTTCGGCAGGCGCAGGCCGAACTATTGACCGTGCCAGCGGACAGTGTCGCACTCATTCCGGAGGGTCTTGACGAGGCGATCGCTGGGGGCCTCGACATCGTTGGCCGCACCGCGTGGAACAGTGTCGAATCGCTCAGACTGACCGCGGACGACACGGTGCTCGTCAGCGCCGCCGCCGGTGGCGTTGGCGTCCTTGCGGTGCAGTTCGCCAAGCGCACGGGTGCTCGCGTCATCGCGACCGCGAGCGAGCGGAATCATGACTTCTTGCGCGAGCTTGGCGCCGAGCCGGTCAGCTACGGCGACGGTTTGGTGGACCGGCTGCGGGAAATCGCGCCGGCGGGCATCACGGCGGTGTTGGACAACCACGGCGCGGACACCATTCATGCCGCGCTCGAACTCGGCGTCGCCCCCGAGCGCATCAACACCATCGCCGCCCCGGACCTCGCTCAAGAACTGGGCTTGGGCAACGTCGGTGGCACCAAGCCGGATGCCGCCAAGATTCACATGATTGGTGCATTGATCGCTGCTGGCGAGGTAGTGCTGCCGATCGAGGCGATCTATCCCTTTGCTGCGGTGCAGGACGCCTACCGCCACCAGGAAACTGGTCGGGCCCGCGGCAAGATCCTGTTGGCCGTGGACGAGGTCGCTCACCAGCGGGTGACGGTGCGCTAACCGGAGCTGAGCAGCGAACGTGCGCGGGCGGCGCCCCTAGCGCAGGAAGATCGAGATCACGAACCAGAGCAGCATCACGCCGCCGATGATCACGGCGGGCCAGAAGCTTTGCTGCAGGCGCTGCCCTTGTGGGGCAACGATATTCATTGACGGGTCTTGGATGCGATCGTCGGCGTAGCGCGCGGTGCGGTATTGAGTGCGAGTTGCGATCTGCTGGAACAGCTGGTGGAGGTGCTGCCAGACTGCGGGATCGGTGGCTTTGAACTTACCGTTTCGGTAGAGGAAGCAACGGTCATCGACCAACTCGATGTCGTACACCTTGCCGTAGTCGATCATGCTCGCCATGAGGTCCGGGGTGAAGATGTAGAGCGCATCCGTCTCGTACTCCTTCGGACAGTACAGGGTGAAGTACTTGTCGAAATCGCCCTCGAGGGACAGCCGCTGATCGCGGCGGAACGAAACGGGCAAGTTGGAGCCGAAGATCGAGTTATTGTCCTTGGCGTCCAGCAGGATGTGGGGCACCCGCCGTGGGAGGGGGAACGACACATAGGTCCACTCATGGGTCTGCTGGTTCTTCCCGGAGCCGGTCACGTAGGTGTGGGTACCTGCATCAAGGCCGGGGAACGGCGAGGCGTTCGGGTCGGGGTTGGTTGACCAGATCCGTCCCTCGACGCTGTGGTTGCGCCCGATGCCGAAGATCAGACCTTGCTTGTGGGCCCCATAGGAGCTGGCGGCATACTGCAGCCCGTTGCGCTGGGCGAAGGTATAGAGGCGATAGTGCCGGGCTGCGGCGGTGCGCGCTACCGAGGCCGCGATCAACCAGACGAGCGCTAGTAGCGTGATGAGGACGCCGGCGGTGATGAGGCCACGGTGCTGGCCCAGCGACTCGTCGCGGCTCAACGCCGTGATGAACCCGACAACCATCGCGCCGAAGAAGGTGATGAATAACCCCACCGCGATCACACCGGAGACGACGTCCACCGAACGCCCGCGCTGGATCTTGTGCGGTTTCGCGACCCGGAATGCCTTGAACGCATGCGGATCGATCGGGTCGGTGAGTGGGCGGAGGTCCAGCGGTGCGGTCACCTCGCCAGTTTTGCAGACGGTGCCTCGGTGTGGCTATTGGCATTCCGGGGGAGCGGGCTGTTGGCACTGCAGGCTGTGACTTTTCCGCCGCGGACTTGGCGTCGGACGCCGAGGCGGTAGCGTGGGAGCATGACTGATTTGAACCAGGCTCCCATCGTTGACGCACCGGAGGGCCCGGCCCCGGCCGAGCTCGTGATCGAAGACATCGTCGTTGGCGATGGCGATGAGGCACTGGCCTCGTCCACCGTCAAGGTGCACTACCTCGGCGTCGAGTACGACTCGGGCGAAGAGTTCGACTCCTCGTGGGGTCGTGGCCAGTCCATCGAGTTCCCGCTGCGCAACCTCGTTCGTGGTTGGCAGGAGGGCATCCCGGGGATGAAGGTTGGCGGTCGCCGCAAGCTGACCATCCCGCCGGCACTGGCCTACGGTCCGGCCGGAGCGGGTCACCGACTCAGCGGTAAGACCCTGATTTTCGTGATCGATTTGCTCGGCGTGCGTTAATTTTCTGTTTCGCAAGAAACCCCCGTCCTTGAAAAGACGGGGGTTTTTGCGTTTCTATGCCATCCCTGAAAAGGCTGGATTTTTTTTCCGACAGAGGCGGTCATATACTCGCCATTACTTACTTCCGGAAAGGAAATAAATTGGCGGTTCGACAGGGATCCATGGGTGAGATGAATCAGTATCTCGTCCTGGAGTACGTGCGCGATCACCCCAAGACGACGCGGACCGATATCGCGTCCGAGCTGGGGTTGTCGATGGCTTCGGTGAGTCGGATTGTCACCGCGCTGTTGGCTGAGGGTCGCCTCGTTGAGGTCGGAAACGAAGCCGCCGAAGGTCTGGGCCGACCGCGCGTGGGTCTGGAGATCAACCTCGGCCTTGACGCCGTCCTCGGTATCGACCTGGGTGGCACCAAGTGCCACGGCGCCCTGGCTGATATCAGCGGCCGCATCCTGACCGAGGCCGTGGTCACCGTCGAAGCAGCCGGCGGCGCGCTGCCGGCACTGGACCGGGTCTGGCAGATGCTCGCCGCCGACGCGGCAGAGCGTGGCCTGACCGTCGCCTCGGCGGCAGTGGGTGTGCCCGCGGTGGTCGACCAGAACACCGGGGTTGCCTGGCGTGGCCCGAACGTGGGCTGGGACGGAGTGCAGGTCGGCGCCCACTTGGCGCAGTACCAAGTTCCGGTGCTCATCGATAACGATGTCAAGCTTGCCGCCATTGCCGAAGGAGCTACCGGCAAGGCGGCGGGCGTCAGCGACTACGTGTTGCTGTCGATCGGTACTGGCCTTGGTGGTGCTGTGGTCAGCGGGGGACACCTCGTCCGTGGACGGGTCAACGCTGCTGGTGAGTTCGGCGTGATGATCCCGACGCTCGAGATGCTGCAGCAGAACCGCCACGGTCAGACCGGAGGCCTGGAGTCGATCCTGAGTGGTGCCGGCATCAAGGCGCATGTCGAGGCGCTGCGTGCGGCCAACGCCGATGCTGCGGCCGAGTTGCCAGAGGGCGCGGGCGCACGCGAGGTCATCGCCGGTGCGCAGGAGCGCCTGCCGCACAGTACCGCGCTGATGCAGCAGATTGTGGACGCCCTGGCACTGGCCATCATCAATGTCTGCGCAGTGGCGGACCCGGAGGTCATCGTGGTCGATGGCACCGTCGGTCGCGCCCTCGCCCCGTTCTTCCCTGAGGCTGCCGCCATCGTGGCGCGCCACCTCGAGGATGCACCTCGAATCGTGCCGAGCGAGCTTGGCCCGAACTCGACGGTTCGTGGCGCCATCGCTGGCGCCGTGCAGCGCTACCGCAGTGCCGGAGCGCCCGACCTGCTTGGAACCCCCACCGAAGGGATTGGAGCCTAATGAACGGCCTGCTGCGTTTTCTGTCCCGGCACGCGCTGCTGGTGATCTTCGCGATCCTCGTGATCGTGCTGATGATCGTCTCTCCGACGTTCCGCACCCCGCAGAACCTGATCAACATCGTCGAGCAGCAGTCGATCATCGGTATCGTCGCCTGCGGCATGTTGCTGATGATCATGCTCGGCGGCTTTGACCTCTCTGTCGGTGCCGTCGGTGCGGCCACCTCGGTGCTCGCCGCCTCGGTGATGTCCTCGGCAGGCATCGTGCCGGGCGTGCTCGCTGCCCTTGCGCTGGGTGCCGTCGTCGGCCTCTGCAACGGTCTGCTGGTCGCCAAGGTCGGCATCAACCCCTTCGTAGCCACGCTCGGTATGCAGACGCTGGTGACGGGCCTCGTGTTCGTGTTCACCAACGCCCAGCCGGTGTATGGCATCCCGAACGAGTTCACCTGGTTCGGTCTCGGTCGCATCGGCATGATCCCGGTTGCCGCCCTCGTGTTCGCGATCGTGGCGATCCTGGTGTGGCTGATGCTGAAGTACACCACCTTCGGTCACCAGATCTACGCCGTCGGTGGCTCCATCGAGGCCAGCCGCCTCGCCGGCATCCGTACCACCCGCGTCACCACGCTGGTCTACGTCCTCGGTGCCATCACCGCCGCCATCGGTGGTCTGATCCTGCTGGGCCAGACCTCGATCGGTCAGCCGAGCGCCGCGACCAGCTGGCCGCTCAGCGCTATCGCCGCGGTGGCCATCGCCGGTGTGCCGCTCACCGGTGGTGCTGGTCGCGTCGGTCCGGTCATCATCGGCACCCTGCTACTCGGTACGGTCGCCAACGCACTGAACCAGTTCGGTATCTCGCCCTACTGGCAGCCGGCGATCACCGGTGCCGTGATCATCATCGCCGTCGGCCTCGACACGCTGCAGCGTCGTCGCGCCCGCACCCACTAGACGTTTCCTCGGCAGTACCCCCCACGAAACACAGCAACGAAAGGCAAGAACATGCAGTTCACGAAGTTCCGCAAGGTTGCGGCCATTGCCGCTGCCGCGAGCCTCGCACTCGTCGCCGCCGGCTGCTCGGCCGACGCCACCACCGAGACCGGCGAGGACAAGCTGGTCATTGGCTCGATGATCTGGAACACCTCGGTTCCGTTCTACTCGAACTTCATCGCCGGTCAGCAGGAGACCGCCGCCGAGCTGGGCGTCGAGCTCAAGCTCGTCGACGGCAAGGGCGACCTGGGCACCGAGGTGGCAGCCATCCGCCAGCTCATCACCCAGGAAGTGGACGCCATCCTGGTCACCGCCTCGGACGCCCAGGGCGTTGCCCCGGCCGTGCAGCAGGCCATCGACGCTGGCATCCCGGTGTTCGCCGTGAACAACCGCGTTGCCGACGGCCTCGACATCGTGACCTTCATTGGTGCCGACGACGTTGAGTTCGGTCGCCAGCAGGCTCGCCTGCTCGTGCAGGAAGTCGGCGAGAACGCCAAGGTCGCCTACATGATGGGTGCCCTCGGCACCAGCGCCCAGCTGCTGCGTCAGCAGGGCTTCGAAGAGGTCCTGAAGGACTACCCGGGCATCGAGATTGTGGACGCCCAGACCGCGAACTGGGACGCCGCTGAGGCACTCGGTCTGACCCAGAACTGGCTGAACAAGTTCCCGGCTGGCTCGCTGGACGCCATCGTGGCCCAGGGCCCGGAGGCTGCGAACGCTGCCAAGTACGTGACCGACAACGGCCGTACCGACATCAAGGTCATCGTTGGTGACTACCCGGCAGACGTCCGCGCGGGCATCGAGGCTGGCTACATCCTTGGCACCGTGAACCAGGACCCGAAGCCGCAGGGTGTGCGCTCGGTTGAGGCCGCCGTGCTGTGGCTGACCGGCAAGCAGGACCAGGTTACTCGCCCGAACGAGTACCTCGAACTGCCGATGGTGACCAAGGCCAACGTCGCGACCTACCCGGCCGCGTGGGGCAACTAGTCCACATCTGAATCACAATCACTGAATTGAAGGAGCCCGGCATGACCAGCGCAACGGCACTGCTCGAGATGAGCGGAATCCGCAAGCGGTTTGGCCAGGTCGAGGTGCTGCACGGGGTCGACTTCCGTTTGGAAGCCGGCTCGGTGCACGCCCTCGTCGGCCACAACGGTGCGGGAAAGAGCACCCTGATCAAGGTATTGGCCGGGCTCTACGGTGATAGCGATGGGGAGGTCCGGCTTGACGGTTCGCCGATCAAGCTGGACTCCCCGTCCGCATCGATCGCTGCCGGTATCGCGGTGATCCAGCAGGAGTTCTCGCTGGTGCCCACCTTCGATGCCGGTCAGAACCTGGACCTGGGCCAGGAACCCAAGCGCGCACCTGGACTGGTTGACCACCGCCAGATGCGCAAGGACGGTCGCGAGTACCTGGAGAGCCTCGGCTTTCCGGTGCCGGCCGACGTGCCGGTGGGGCAGCTCAGCGTTGCCCACCAGCAGATGGTGGAAATCGCGAAGGCGCTGCGCAAGCAGGCCCGCGTCCTGATCATGGACGAGCCGACGGCGCGCCTGGCGCCCCCGGAGCGCGCTCGCCTCTTCGCTGCCATCCGCAAGCTGGCCAGCGAGGGCGTTGGTGTGATCTACATCAGCCACTTCCTGGACGAGGTGCTGGAGATCGCCGACACCGTCACCGTCATGCGCGATGGCGCTGTGGTGACCACGCAGGCATCCAAGAACTTCACCGTCGCCGACTTGTCGACGGCCATGCTCGGCAGCGAGCATCACAAGTCTGAGCGCTTCCTCGACTCGGCCGGCGCCGATGCTGCAGAGCGCCTGCAGCTCGACAACTTTGCTCTGGCCGGTTCGGTGTCGGTCAACCTGACCCTGCGCGCCGGCGAAGTGCTGGGGATTGCAGGCTTGGTCGGTTCGGGACGCACCGAACTGCTCGAGGCCATCGCCGGTGCTCGCCCCTGCGAAGGGGACTTGGTGCTGGACGGTCAGCGCATTCGCGGCGGCTTCGACAACCCCGCCGACGCGATGGATGCCGGTGTGGTGCTGGTGCCGGAGGACCGCAAGCAGCGTGGTCTGCTCCTCGGCCGGAGCGTTGCCGAAAACGCCGTGCTCAGCATGATCCCGCGCATGCTCGGCAAGCTCGGCCTGGTGCGCCAGAAGGCCCGTCGCGATCGCGTGGCCGAGTCGGTGCGTCGCTTCGGCGTGATCGTCTCCGACACCGAGCTGCCCATTTCCTCGCTGTCCGGCGGCAACCAGCAGAAGGTGCTCTTCGCCCGTGCCGAGGGCGTGACTCCGAAGGTGCTGCTGCTGGACCAGCCGACCGCCGGTGTCGACATCGGTGCGAAGCGTGAACTGTACGGCCTTATCGCCGAGATGGTCGCCGAAGGCATGGCTGTCATCGTCACCAGCGACGAGTTGGAAGAACTGCTGCTGCTGTCGCACCGCATCGCGGTGTTGCACGCTGGCGCGGGTATCGCCGAGGTGCGCAGCGCCGATGAATTCGACGAGCAGAGCCTGCTCGCCGCGATCAGCACCGCGGGGGAGATGGCCGAATGAGCACTCCGATCCTGGGCGTCAAGTCCTACGGCTGGGAATGGTTCAGTGAGTTCGGCCTGTCCATGGATCAGGCTGCGGACCGCCTCGTTCAGCAGGGGTTCGACTGGGTGCTGACCCAGAACCTGATCGACCCCTTGCCGGGGAGCGCCGTCGCACAGGTGCCGCCACAGGACGGCTACGACGATGTGTCGTGGATCCGTGCGCTGCGAGACAAGGGCTTGAGCACCTACCAAACCACGGCATTCTTCAACGAGCCGGCCGAGTTGACCCGCGAGGGGGCAATCCTGCCGATTGACCAGCATGGGAAGCCCTTCGAGCAGTTCGGCTGGTACGCAGGCGTGAACCCGTGCGACGAGGGCTATGTGCAGCGGAAGATCGAACTGGTCGCCGAGGCGGTGGACGCCACCAAGCCGGACGGCCTGTTCGTGTCCTTCTTCCGCTTCCCGGGCTTCTGGGAACTCTGGCTGCCGGACGCCCCCGGCTTCACCGGCACGCGTCGTGAGGAGATCCGCGAATACAGCTTTGATCAGGGCAGCCTGGAGCGGTTCCAGGCCGAGACCGGCATCAGTCTTTCCGGCTCCCTGCAGCAACAGCGCGACCAGATCGTGCACGAGCTGCGCCGCGAATGGACGGCGTGGAAGTCGACGGTGCTGCAGGACATCGCGCACCGACTGCGGACCGCGGTTCACGATGTGAACCCGGGCACCGAACTCATGCTCAACGCCTTTGGCCTGCGTGATGGTGACTTTGGTGGGGCGCTGCCGGAGGTGCTCTCGCAGCGCATTGCGGACCTCGACCCTTACTTCGAGACCGTGGAACTGATGTTCTACTTCCAGATCCAGAAGCGACTGCCGTCGCCGTGGATTCAGGAGCGGGTCGCCGAGGTACGGACCCAGACCGACCGTCGTGTGCTGGCTGACCTGCAGGCCGGGCCGGAGTACCTGGAACCCATGTACGCGGACGGTCAGCGCAAGCGCAGCATCGACCCGGAGGAATGGACCGACGCAGTGCGCGCCGTGTCCGAGTCGGGTGCAGACGGCGTACTCATTTACTCCTGGCGAGACCTGCTGCGCGATGAGGCAGCAGGCGGAAGCCGGGTCTCGACGCTACAGGCGTACAAGGAAGGTGTGATGTGACTGTGACTGCCCCGGGCGCTCTGATGGACGCCGAGATTCGCGAGCAGCCGGCTCGTTGGCGTGACCTCGAAGAAGAACTGGACGCAATTGTCGCGGCCGCCCGGTGGCTGCGCGACGGCGGACTGACCGGCGTGGTGTTCCTGGCTCGCGGCACCAGCGACCATGCCGCGCTCTACGGCCAGTACCTGGTGCAGCTGCGCCTTGGCCTGCCGGTGAGCCTGGCGACCCCTGGCATTACTGCGCTGCGCGGCGCAATCCCGGTACCGGCCGGTCACGCGGTCATCGCGCTGTCGCAGTCGGGCCGATCGCCTGACCTGATTCAGACGCTGCAGGCTGCTGCGAAGGATCACCCGACGCTGTCGATCACCAACGACCTGAACAGCCCGTTGGCCAGCGCTGGTCACCGTCACCTGTGGCTGCGTGCTCAGGCCGAAAACTCAGTGGCCGCGACGAAGTCATACACTGCGGAACTGATCACGCTGCTGCTGCTGGTGGAGGCGATTGCCGGTGCCG
Organism: Actinomycetes bacterium; assembly: GCA_023436775.1. Classification (GTDB taxonomy): domain Bacteria; phylum Actinomycetota; class Actinomycetes; order Actinomycetales; family Microbacteriaceae; genus JAEZHW01. Next base: position 55,248 of record JAEZHW010000002.1, on the reverse strand, counting down.
ATCGTGCCGCCCTGGTCGAGTTGCTGCACACCGCGGCGGACCTAGCCCATGCGCTGATGGAGGACGCGGCGGATGCCGGTGCCCGCCTCGCCGAGGCCCTGGTCGCGACCGACCGACTGGTGCTGATTGGCCGCGGCCTGGGCATGGCCTCGGCCAAGGAGGGCGCGCTGAAGCTGATGGAGACCAGCGCGATTCCGGCCTCGGGGTGGAGCGCTGCGGACGCCAAGCATGGCCCCTTCGGTCAGCTCACCGACACCGGCTGCGTGATTGCGTTGTTGGGTGCCGAGGAACTGCAGGACAGTGTGGTTGACATCCTGCCGATCGCGCGTCTGCGCGGCGCCAAGACGGTGCTGATTGGTCGCGCAGCGCAGGTGCATGCGGCCGCTAGCGACGAAAACTTGCTGGAACTGCCGGTGTTCCCGGACGAGACGCCGGACGAACTGTTGCCGATGCTTGAGATTCTGCCGTTGCAGTTCGCAGCGCTGCACTTGTCGCGACTGCGCGGCTTTGACCCGGATCGCCCTGCCGGCCTGAGTAAGGTCACGCAGACCCGCTAGGGGAGGCGTGGGAGCATACCTCAAGGTCGGGGGTCGCCAATGGCGGCTCCCGACCTGCGTGTTAGGCCAGGTCCGGTGCGGTCAGGCTGACCAGGTAGAGTGCCAGGGCGACCAGCGGCAGCAGACCCTGCACCGCGGCGCCCTTCCAGAGCTTGCGGTTACTGACCAACAGCACGATGGCCGCGGCCAGCATCGAGGCGAGGCCGAACACCGCAAGTGCGAAACCGACCGCGGTCTGGCCGAAACCGATCAGCACCACGCCAAGCAGCACTTCGATGGCGAGGAAGAGGTTGTAGAAGCCCTGGTTGTATGCGAAGGGTTTCATCACGGCCGCGTCCTCCGGGGTGCGGACCCCAAAGAGGTTGTGCACGGTGGGCCTAGCCCACGCAACGCTTTCAAGGTAGAAGAACACAATGTGCAGCACTGCGGCCAAGGTAGCCAGCACCGTGATGATCACCGTCATGTGCACAGCCTAGTCAGCGGGGTCACCAATTCGGCAGGCAGACAGTCCAGCCTGGCGTCTGGTAGGCTGTACCGGTTGCCGTTTGATCGGCCGCGGATCCAGAGCGCCAATCCATCCGGGATTTGGCACCGCGCAGCGAGCTAGAAGGAGAAACGCATGTCGCTGAGTGCAGAGAAGAAGACGGCGATTATCGCCGAGTACGCCACCGCCCCTGGTGACACCGGTTCTCCGGAGGTCCAGGTCGCGATCCTGACGCAGCGGATCAAGGACCTGACTGAGCACCTCAAGGAGCACAAGCACGACCACCACTCGCGTCGTGGCCTGCTGCTGCTCGTTGGTCAGCGTCGCCGCCTGCTGGGCTACCTGCAGCGCGTGGACATCAACCGTTACCGCTCGCTGATCGAGCGTCTCGGTCTGCGCCGATAGTCAGTCTTCTCACGAAAGCCACCGCGTTTTGCGGTGGCTTTCGTCGTTTAGGCCACGGCTGAGACCAGCGCGTGCTGTGGCTCCCGTTGGCAGACAGTGTTGTGGCGGCGGGAGCGAGGTGCAGCGTCGAGGCTCGGAGTGAGCGGGCGGGCCTCCTGGAGCCAGGCCTGCGCCGCGGGCCGGGCCAGTTGACGCATGGTTTCGCTATAGCCCGCTTCAATGAGCTGTGGGATCGCTTTGATGTCCCAGGGCGACCACTGATCCAAGAAGGGCTTAATCACCAGCACGGAGCGCCGGCGTTCCATCGCCGCAACCCGGTGTTGCGCGATGGGGTGCGCAATCGGGGGACCTTCCCATTCGCCGAGCACGCGGATCCCCAGCACGCGCTCGGCCCCGAGTTCAAAGGCAGCACCGAGGGGAAGGTTCGCGCTGGTGCCGCCATCAACCAGTAATCGGCCGTGGCGCACGCGCGCTTCGAACACCAGTGGCACTGCCACGCTCGCCCGGAGCGCGGTCGCGACATTGCCGGTCGACATCGTGAGGGGAGCACGAGCGACAACATCGGTAGCGACCGCGCCGAACGGCGTGCGGAACTGATCGAAGGTGTCGGGAATGCCGAGCGCGCGCAAGGTGCGATGCATGATGCCAGTCGACAGGATGCCGAGCCTGGGTCGCAGGGATGGTCGAGCAAAGTCGGTGAGCTTGAGCCCCCGGGCAAACGCATCCAGCTCCTGCCAGGTTCGACCTGCTGCGAGGGCAGCACCGATGACCGAGCCGACGCTGGTACCGGTAATCAGGTCCGGCACGATGCCGTGCTCGTCGAGCGCGCGCAGCACTCCAACGTGGGCAGCGCCCCATACGGCACCCCCACTCAGGGCAAAGGCCAAACGAGCATTCCCCGTCTGCCCCGCCCGCAATACGGAAATTCCCATATTGCTCACCCGGTTCTCTCCTGCGCCCTGACGCGCACCGGATTTGGCAATGGACTTCACCATTGTCTAGCAATCGCTTGGCTTCTCTATAGCAGAAGCGACTGATCGGAGACAATGATCGCCCACAGCGAAATTCAGAACTCGGTGAAACTTGACAGCAATCGGAAAATAACCGTCGCGGCGCCCCTCCACGCCACGCAAGGAAGGCATGCTAGGAAAATCAGCCAATTTGCATGCGCGCTGATAGACTGACGATGGCCCTGAGAAGGGTTGAAGTACAGAAACAACGAAGCAGGCAGGCAGGATGCTGGTCTTCGGTGGTGGTTGGCAGGGCGTTGGAACCTGACTGCTTCTACTGAACGATCAGCGCGAGGGCCTCGCCCCATACATCGTGCCTGCATGCTCCTGAAAGACAGGAGACGACCCTTGGAGGGTCCTGAAATCAAGTCCGCCACTGCCGTTCTGGACAACGGCAAGTTCGGCACCCGCACCATCCGTTTCGAGACCGGCCGTCTGGCCCAGCAGGCACAGGGTGCTGTCGCTGCCTACCTCGATGACGACACCATGCTGTTGTCGGCCACCTCGGTGAGCAAGCAGCCGAAGGATCAGTTCGACTTCTTCCCGCTGACCGTGGACGTCGAAGAGCGTTCCTACGCCGCAGGCAAGATCCCGGGCTCCTTCTTCCGTCGTGAAGGCCGTCCCTCGACCGAGGCCATCCTGGTCTGCCGTCTGATCGACCGCCCGCTGCGCCCGTCCTTCGTTGACGGTCTGCGCAACGAGGTCCAGATCGTGGTGACCGTGCTCTCGATCGCTCCGGACGAGTTCTACGACGCACTGGCCATCAACGCCGCCAGCGCCTCGACCCAGATCTCGGGTCTGCCCTTCAGCGGCCCGATCGGTGGCGTCCGCCTCGCCCTCATCGACGGCCAGTGGGTAGCCTTCCCGAAGCACTCGCAGCTCGAGAACGCCGTGTTCGACCTGGTCGTTGCCGGCCGTGTCGTCGTGGACAAGAACGGTGTCGAAGACGTCGCCATCATGATGGTGGAAGCGGAAGCCACGGAGCACAGCTGGGGCCTGATCCAGGGCGGCGCCATCAAGCCGAGCGAAGATGTGGTTGCTGCCGGCCTCGAGGCCGCCAAGCCCTTCATCAAGCAACTGGTCAAGGCGCAGCAGGAACTGGCTGCCCAGAGCGCCAAGGAAGTCCAGGACTACCCGGTCTTCCTGCCCTACACCGAAGAGACCTATGCCGCTGTTGCCGAGCTGGCCGAAGCCGAGCTCACCACGATCTACCAGATTGCGGACAAGCAGGAGCGTCAGAACGCGGACGACGAACTGAAGGCTCGCGTCAAGGAAGCCATCGCGGCCAAGGTTGCTGCCGGTGAACTGGCCGAGGAAGCCAACGCCCAGGTCAGCGCCGCCTACAAGTCGGTGACCAAGAAGATCGTTCGCGGCCGCATCCTCACCGAGGGTGTCCGCATCGACGGCCGTGGCCTGCGCGACATCCGTGCGCTGGACGCCGAAGTTGAGGTCATCCCGCGCGTGCACGGCTCGGCCATCTTCCAGCGCGGTGAGACCCAAATCCTGGGCGTGACCACGCTGAACATGCTCAAGATGGAGCAGCAGATCGACTCGCTGTCCCCGGTGACCAGCAAGCGCTACCTGCACCACTACAACTTCCCGCCGTACTCGACCGGTGAGACCGGCCGGGTCGGCAGCCCGAAGCGCCGTGAGATCGGTCACGGCTTCCTGGCCGAGCGCGCCCTCGTGCCGGTACTGCCGAGCCGCGAGGAGTTCCCGTACGCGATCCGCCAGGTCTCCGAGGCCTTGGGTTCGAACGGTTCTACCTCGATGGGTTCGGTCTGTGCCTCGACCCTGTCGCTGCTGAATGCCGGTGTGCCGCTGCGTGCGCACGTTGCCGGTATTGCGATGGGCCTGGTCAGCGACACGGTCGACGGCGAGACTCGCTACGCCACCCTGACCGACATCCTGGGTGCTGAGGACGCGCTGGGTGACATGGACTTCAAGGTCGCTGGTACCAGCGAGTTCATCACCGCGATTCAGCTCGACACCAAGCTGGACGGTATCCCGGCCAGCGTGCTGGCTGGTGCCCTGAGCCAGGCCAAGGAGGCTCGTACCGCGATCCTCGATGTCCTGCAGGCCGCCATCGGCGAGCCGGACGAGATGGCTCCGACCGCGCCGCGCGTGATCAGCGTGAACATCCCGGTCGACAAGATCGGTGAGGTGATCGGCCCCAAGGGTAAGGTCATCAACCAGATCCAGGCCGACACCGGCGCCGAGATCTCGATCGAAGAGGACGGCACCGTCTACATCGGTGCCACCGACGGTCCGTCGGCCGAGGCGGCTCGTGCGGCGATCAACGCCATCGCGAACCCGCTGAACCCCGAGGTCGGCGAGCGCTACCTCGGCACCGTGGTGAAGACCGTTGACTTCGGCGCCTTCATCTCGCTGGTGCCGGGTCGCGACGGTCTGCTGCACGTTTCGGAGGTCCGCAAGCTTGCCGGTGGCAAGCGGGTTGAGGACGTCGCGGATGTGCTCTCGGTGGGTCAGAAGATCCAGGTCGAAATTTCGAAGATCGATGACCGCGGCAAGCTGTCGCTGGTGCCGGTCCTCGACGAGGCCGAGGCTGCTGCCGCCGAGTAATCGCGCGAAGCAACGCCTGAACGAGGCCCGTCCCCACTGGGGGCGGGCCTCGCTGCGTTCCTGAACAGCGGTGTTCTCGAGTGCGGGGCCGCCTCGCCGGACACGGATTTTCCGCACTCGACCGGGAATTTGTCGTGCAATGTCACAGTTGTCTTACGACACGCCGTCGCGAGAATCCCCACGATTCCAGCACTGCTACCGTGAGGATACTTCGAACTTAGGTCAGGGAGTTTCGATGTCGTCGCAGTTGTCGCCAGATCTGCGCGTTGCCCCGTTGCGGGTGCCAACGCCGCTTCGGCGCGTCATCGGAACTGCTGATGACGAGGGGACACGGCTCGACGTCTTCCCGCTGGCGCTCTTTGGGAGCACCTTCGGGTGGAGCGTGCAGGAGTCCGCAGCGCACGCCATTCTGGATCGCTTCGTGGCGGCTGGTGGGAACCTCATCCAGTCCGCCGACCACCATGCAGCCGGCAATAGTGAGCGGATGATTGGCCGGTGGCTTGCCGCACGCGGCGTGCGTGATCACTTGGTCCTCTCGGCCACCGTAGGTCGTGCGGAGGGGATCCAGCAAACCCCGGCTGGGATGCGCGCCGCTGTGGACGCCACCCTGACGCGGCTCGGGACCGACCGGCTGGATCTGCTGGTGCTGCACGGCGGCAAGGGGCAGGGCGCGCTGGACAACCTACTCTCGGCAGCGGAAGAGATCATCGCTGCGGGCAAGGCCCGGCTCGTTGCCGGCGGTGATGTGTCGGGCGTGCAATTGTTGCAGGCCCGCATCGCTGCCGGAATGATCGGAGCACCGCTGCTGTCCGCGGTGCAAACGACGTACAACCTGGTGCAGCGCAACGAGTTTGAACGCGAGTTTGCACGGCTCGTTGCCGTGCAGTCGCTGGCCGTGATGCCCAAGCATGCCTTGGCCAACGGGTACCTCACGGGCCTCTACAGCGACCGGGATCGGGCTCTGCGCAGCGAGCGCGGCATCATCGCACATCGGCACCATGACCGCCGCGGGCTGCGCATCCTCAAGCAGGTCGAGCAGGTCGCAGGGGAGTATGGCGTGCAGCCGGCCTCGATTGCCATCGCTTGGCTGCTCACCAGGCTGCAGGTCGTCGCTCCGGTCGTGAGTGCTGGCAGTGTGAATCATGTTGATTCGCTGATTGCTGGTAGCCGTCTGCAACTCGCCGAGGAACATGTCGCCCAACTTGACGCTGTTTCCGGGCCAGAGTCGGGAATCGGTAGCTTCTTTCAACTGGGAGGACCCAGGTAGTTTCCGTATGCCTCGCCCAAAGGGGAGTGGAGTCGCCTAGGCTGGTTCGGGTCCTCGGGCGTTCCCGAGGGTGGGGATTTGTGGAAGGAGGCCTCAGTGTCGAGGTTCCTCTATCTGGTTCGTCATGGCGAACATGAAGGTGCTGAATTTGGCGTCGACGATGGTCCGTTGTCGGACCGGGGCCGTCAGCAGGCCGACCGCATCGCGCAACGGCTGCGGAATGTGCCCCTGACGCACCTATGGCATTCCCCGCTGCAGCGCACCGAGGAGACGGCGCAGCGCATCATGGCTGGGCTCGGTCGCGACGACTCGGTGGCCTCCTCGCTGCTGATGGACTGCATCCCGGACGGACCGGAACCGGACATGCCTAAGGGCTTTGAGAGCTTCTACGGTGGGTTTACGCAGGAGCAGTGGGAAGCTGGCTCGGCCCAAATGGCGGACGCCTTCGCTGAGTGGATGACGCCCTCGGGTGAGGACCGTCACGAACTGCTCGTGACGCACAACTTCGTCATCGCTTGGTTCACCCGGCACGTGCTGGACGCTCCGGCCTGGCGCTGGCTGACCATCAGCCAGGTCAACTGCGGCCTGACGGTGATTCGGGTCCGCACGATCCGTCCACATGTGCTGATCGCTCACAATGACTCCGGGCACCTGCCGCCAGAATTGCTCACCGGGTTCCCGACGCTGTCGAACTTGGCAGCGGCGCCGCATCGATAGACTCGAGGTATGACCAAGAGGGTGGCGCTGGCAGGCGCACGAGGCCGGCTCGGCAGCGTGATCGCTGATGTGGTTCGCAACACGGACGGCTTTGAGCTGGTGCTCGAGCTGGGCTCGGCCGATGCACCGGATGGGATCCGCGAGGCGGATCTACTGATCGATGCGACGACCATCCATGCCAGCAAGGCGCTCGTTTCGATCGCCATCGAGGCGGGGATTCCGACATTGATTGCCACGTCGGGGTGGGACGCCGCGGCCCTGGCTGACCTTGACGAGCGTCTGCGCCAGCGCGGTGCCGACGCGCCCGGGGTCATTGTGGTGCCGAACTTCTCGCTTGGGTCAGTGCTGGGCTCGCGTCTCGCCGCGACTGCCGCCAAGTTCTTTGCTGCAGTGGAGATCATCGAGGCCCATCACGATCGCAAGGTGGACTCACCGTCGGGTACCGCGGTGCGCACGGCCGAACTGCTGTCGCAGACTCGCAAGCAGGCTGGCCTGCCACCGTTTGCAGCGCCGTTTGGTGACCAGGAGGCGCGCGGCCAGGTCCGAGACGGCATCCCGTTGCACAGCCTGCGCTTGCCGGGCGTGGTGGCGCGTCAGCAGGTGATCTTCGGCGGCACCGGCGAGACCCTGACCATTGATCACCTGACGATGTCCGCCGATTCCTACCGTGACGGTATTGCACTCGCGCTCAAGGCGTTGCCGACCTCGCACGGACTCACCGTGGGTCTGGACTCGCTGCTCGGTCTTGACTCATGACTGAGGAACCTCGAGCGCACGAGACCTCGACCCGGGCCGGCTGGGGGAGTTCCAAGGCGGCGTTCCTGTGGGTCATGTTCATGCTGGTGGTGCTCGGCATCTACCTGTTTTTCGTTGGGCGCGAGGCGATTGCCTTGCTCTCGAGCGGCGAGTTGGTCGGTGTCGTCATGGGGGCGGCCTTCATTGTGATTCCCCTGCTCGCGATGTATGGCGTCTTGGCTGACATTCGCTTTGGCGCGAACGCCAATCGCCTCGGTCGCATCCTCGACGCCGAGGGTGGTCTTCCGGACGTTGAGGTACCGCTGATGCCCAGTGGGCGTCCGGACAAGGAAGCTGCCCTGGCGGTGTTTGACCAGTTCCAGCAGGAGGCCGAGACGGATCCTGACAACTGGCGGACGTGGTTTCGCCTCGGGCTGGCCTACGATGCCGCGGGCGATCGTCGCCGCGGTCGGACTGCGATTCGCGAAGCGATTCGCCTGGAACGCCAATCGCGCCGTTAACTCGCGCCGCTCACTCACGATGTCTTGAATGGCTCCTCCAGCGAAATCGCTGGCGTCGCCCCCCGCAGCAGACACGGAGCCCGCCAGGTCCTGACACATTGTCGTCAGTCCCTGCACCGTTGGTTAGACTTTCGAGCACTTGTCACGTCTATTGCCTAGCGTTCTTGGCAACATGCACGGTAGGCTATTGACTAGATAGGCTAGGAAAGGGGATGCGCCGATGGATCTCGTTGTGCTGCTCGACGATGAGGGTACGCCGATTGGTACCGCGGATCGCGAGACCGTGCATTCCACGGACACACCACTGCACCTCGCCTTCAGTTGCTACCTGGTTGATGACCTCGGCCGCGTCCTGATTACCCGTCGGGCCCTGAGTAAGCGCAGCTGGCCGGGTGTGTGGACGAACAGTTGCTGCGGACATCCGAGGCCAGGCGAGCACATGCTGGACGCCGTCGCACGTCGGGTTCGGGAAGAACTTGGTACCGAGGTCGAAGGGTTGACCGAGGTGCTCCCAGACTTCCGGTACCGTGCGGTCGATGCCAGTGGCGTGATCGAGCATGAACACTGCCCGGTCTACATCGGGCGTCTCCGAGGCGACCTGCTGCCAGATCCTGATGAGGTCGCCGAGTGGGCGTGGGTGGAGAACTTGGAACAGCTCGCCGCCGCGGTCGAGCTGGCGCCCTATGCGTTCAGTCCCTGGTTGCGTGGCCAGGTGCCGCAGATGTTGGACGCCGCGGCTGCCCCACTCCTGCCCCCGGCGCACAACGGAGCAGCGCAGTGACGCCCGATACGGCGCTGGCTGACCCACGCATCCGGCGCGTCGAGGAGTGCATCGTTGACTTTTTTCAACGCCAGCGCAGCCTGCCGGGTCGCGAAGGCCTCGCTGAGATCTGGGAAGCTGCGGAGCGACTCAGCAGCGGCGGGAAGTATTTGCGGCCCAGGCTCTTCCTGGCTGCGTACGAGGCATTGGCGAGCGACCAGCTCCATCGTATCGACGAGGACCAGTTACTTGCGATCGCGACGGCGCTGGAACTGCTGCACATTTCCTTTCTGCTCCACGACGATGTGATTGACCGTGACCTGTTGCGGCGCGGTGAGCCCAATGTGATCGCAACGGCTGCCACACTCGCCAGCCAACGCGGCGCGAGTGCTGAGGATGCTCGGCATTTCGGTGCGGCGGCAGCAATCCTGGTGGGGAATGCAGCCTTGTCGGAGGTCCATCGCACCTTCGCCAGATTGGATCTTCCGCGGCAGTGGCAGGACCGTTTGACTGATCTCTTGGATCGGTCAATCGCAGAGAGCATCACTGGTGAACTCAACGACGTAGCATTGTCGCTCGGCCTACAGGACCATGATCTGGCGCTCGTGCGAGACACGACTCGGCGCAAGACCGCACCGTACTCGATCGAGTTGCCATTGCGTTCGGCTGCAGTGCTCGCTGATGCCCCGACTGAGATCGATCAGTACGTCGGGCCAATCGCTCAGTCCATTGGTCTGGCCTTCCAGTTGCAGGATGACCTGCTCGGGGTCTTCGCGGAGCCGGAACAACACGGCAAGGCGCGCTGTGCCGACCTAGGTGAGCGGAAAGAGACACTCTTGATCGCCTACGCCAGACGTACGCCATCCTGGCCGGCGATCGAGGCGATGCTGGGCCTGCCCACGTACGATCAGTCAGCAGCGGCCATTGCTCGAGGCTTCCTCGTAGAAAGTGGCGCTGTGCACGAGGTCGAGGCAGAGATTGCTCGATACCTGCTGGACGCTGAGCTCGGCGTCGCAGCACTGGCCGAACAGGGTCCGGGCGGGAGCGCGTTGGCGGACGTATTGCGGGTGTTCATCACTCGGCTGCAGGGGAGGAAATCATGAAGCGGAATGTCGCAGGCGCGAGGCGAGCCCACAACGAGTCGCTCCGGCAGTACACCGAGGTGAGCGAAGCTGCCGCCGCACAGGTCATCGCGGGCTACTCGACATCGTTCGGCGCGGCAACGAAGTTGCTGCCGGAGCGCTGCCGAGTCGGGGTTCGCAACGTGTATGCCTTGGTGCGCGTGGCCGACGAAATCGTGGACGGTGTCGGCCGTGCGGCCGGGCTGGATGACGATGCGCTGCGTCAGGAAGTGGACGCCCTCGAAGACGAAGTCAGTCGGGCTATCGCGCGCGGCTACAGCGTGAACCCCATCGTGCACGCGTTCGCCCTGACCGCGCGTGAGGCTGGCATTGGTGAGGCGGAAACCCGGCCCTTCTTCGAATCCATGCGTTCCGACATCACCACCAGCCAGTACGACGCTGCCGAGCATGCGCGGTACGTCTATGGCTCGGCAGAGGTGGTCGGCTTGATGTGCCTCAAGGTGTTTCTGGCTGGCAAGTCCGTCACGCCCGACGTGGCGGAATTACTGAATGCTGGCGGTCGCGCCTTGGGTCGCGCCTTCCAAAACGTCAACTTCCTGCGGGACATCGCTGCCGACCGGGAGGGGCTGCAGCGCGACTACCTGGAGACGAATCGTGGCTTCAGCGAGGCGGACAAGCTGCGCTGGGAGGAGCGCATTCGCTGTGACTTGGCCACTGCCTCGGACACGATTCCGCTGCTGCCAGCCGACGTGCGCCCCGGCGTAGCTGCGGCGCATGGGCTGTTCGAAGAATTGCTGCGCCGCATCCAGGCGGTGGATGCCCCCTCGCTGCTGCGCGCCCGCATTTCGGTTCCGAAACTGACCAAGCTCGGGATCGTCGCCAAGGCGAAGTGGCAGTACCGCGGGGGAGGGCAGTGACCTCGGCGCGCAGCGCGGTGGTGATCGGGGCCGGCGTCGCTGGCCTCGCCACAGCGGCGCTGCTGGCTCGCGACGGGTTTGCCGTTCGCGTGGTGGAGCGTCACGGCCAGCCCGGCGGCCGCGCCGGGGTGCTCCGTCGAGGCGGCTATCAGTTCGACACTGGGCCCAGTTGGTTCCTGATGCCGGAGGTCTACGACCACTTCCTGCGACTGCTCGGCACCAGCCTCGAGCAAGAGCTGGACGTGGTGCGGCTCGACCCGGAGTACCGCGTTTTCTCCGGCGCCAACGCCGATCCGCGGCCGGGGGAGCCGGTGACCATTCCGGATGGCTACGAGCGCATCCGCGCGCTCTTCGAGGCCCGGCAACCGGGGCTTGGTCCGGCCCTGGACCGATACGTCCGCGATGCGGAAGCCCTCTTGGAACTGGCACGAGAAGCCTTCTTGTACAACCCCTTCCGCCGCTGGCGGGTGCTGTTGCAGCGTCGGATTGTGCGAGGGCTGCCCATCATCGCTCGGCAGCGCGGCCGCTCGCTGGCGAAGTTGGTTCGCGCAATGGTCAACGACCCGGTGCTGCGCCAGATTCTGGAGTACCCGGCGGTCTTTATCGGCACAGACCCACGTCAGGCACCCGGGCTCTATCAACTCATGAGTGCGATGGACCTGAAACAGGGTGTGTTCTACCCCCGTGGTGGCTTCGCGGCCGTGATCGATCTTTTCGAACGGCTGGCCAGAGAGTCTGGGGTCCAGATTGACTATGACACCGAGGTGACGCAGATCCTGGTCGAAGGACACCGTGCTGTGGGCGTTGCCGCGCGCCGACGCGGTGACGAGGCAGTGACTCGGATTGATGCCGAGGTGGTGGTGTCGGGGGCGGATCTGCACCACACGGAGACTGCGCTGCTGCCCAAGGGCCTCGCCGACCATTCCGATCGCTGGTGGGACCGCACCGTCAGCGGCCCGGGCGGCGTGATTGCCATGCTCGGCGTGCAGGGTGAGTTGCCAACGCTTGCGCACCACAACCTCTTCTTCGCGGCGGACTGGGACGGCAACTTTGATGCCATTGCCGCCCCGGAGGGGGTCGTCCCGGAGGGTGCGTCGTTCTATCTGTCGCGCACCACCGCCACGGATCCGCAGATGGCCCCGGCCGGCTGCGAAGCGCTCTTCCTGCTCATCCCGGTGCCGGCAAATCCGGGCATCGGGCGAGGCGGCAGTGACGGTCACGGCGACCCCGAGGTGGAAGCGGCGGTCGACGCTGCAATCGCGCGCATCAGCGAGTGGGCTGCGATCCCGGACCTCGCCTCGCGCATCCAGATCCGGGAGACGCTGGGGCCGGAGGACTACCGTCAGCGCTATCACTCCTGGCAGGGCGGATTGCTCGGGCCAGCGCACATTCTGCGGCAGTCGGCGATGTTCCGTGCCCAGCATGTTTCAGACTCGGTCGATGGGCTGTACTTCGCTGGAGCTACTGTCGCGCCCGGCGTGGGCGTGCCGATGTGCTTAATCAGTGCCGAGGTCGTGCTCAAACACATTCGCGGCGACGTCTCGGCGGGACCGCTGCCGGAGCCGCTCCCGGCATCGAGCCAGCGGGTTGAGCAGCAGCGTGGGATCGCGCGCCGATGAATTGGGTCTACCTGGCAGCGTTGCTGCTCTCGATGCTCGGGGTGGGGCTGCTGGACTGGCGGTACCAGCTCGTGCTGTTCCGTGCCCCGCTGCGCGCGGTGGTCGTCGTCGCTGTGGGCCTAGCCGTACTGCTGGCCTGGGACTTCGTGGGCATCTCGGCCGGAGTATTCATACGGGGTGACGGACCGTGGTTGCTCGGTTGGGATCTTGCGAACCAGTTACCCGTGGAGGAACCGGTGTTCCTGCTCTTCCTGAGCTATCTGACCTTGGCGTTGTACGCGGGCGCGCTGCACTGGTGGGAGCGGCGACGGGCTCGCGCGGGTGGACGGGGGCGCGCATGACGTATCTCGAAGTGGTGCTGCCGTTTCTGCTCGGCTCGGTCGTGGTGACGATCGCGGTGCTCGCGCTGATGGTGTTGGTGCACGGTGGGGCGGGCCTACGTCGATATGTGCGCGCGATGCCACTGGCGGTCCTCGGACTGTTCCTGCTGACGGCCGTCTTCGACAATGTGATGATCGCAGCGGGACTGTTTACCTACGCTCCTGAGTCGCTGTCCGGCCTCAGCGTGGGCCTCGCGCCACTGGAAGACTTCGCGTACCCGCTGGTGACGGGACTGCTGCTGCCAGCCATCTGGGAACTGCTGCGGCCTGAGCCGCAGCCGCCAATGTCGCCGCAGCGTGATCGAGTCATGGGGGCAGGGGCATGACGGTCACTTCGGCCAACGGGTCACGGCCAACGAGTGCTTCCAGCGGACTGCTTCGGCGGCTGACCATCGCTTCGCGGCCAGTGAGTTGGGTCAATACGGCCTACCCGTTCGCGGCGGCCTGGCTGGTGTCGAGCGGCATGCCGGCGGGATCGGATCTGCTGCTGTTGATCCTTGGCGCGGTGTACTTTCTGGTGCCCTATAACCTCGCCATGTACGGCATCAACGACGTCTTCGACTATGCCTCGGACGTGGCCAATCCCCGAAAAGGTGGGGCCGAGGGGGCACTGCTGCCGCCGGAGACCCACCGCTCGGTCCTTCTTGCAGTCGCGATCACGAACCTGCCGTTCTTGATCGCGATGATGGTGCTGGCTCGGGAGCTGGCAATCGTCACTGTGATGATTGCGGTGTTCTTTGTCATCGCCTATTCGGCGCCGCCCTTCCGGTGGAAAGAAGTGCCGTTGCTCGACTCAATCACCTCGGCCATGCATTTCGTTATGCCTGCCGTGGTCGGGCTGGCTGCAGCTGGCGCTCCATTCAGTGGCGTCGCGATTGGTGTACTGCTGGCATTCACGGCCTGGGCAATGGCCAGCCACGCCTTCGGTGCGGTCCAAGACATCCTGCCGGACCGACAGGGGGGACTGGCCTCGATCGCCACCGTGATCGGAGCCCGTGGCACCGTGTGGTGCGCCACCCTGCTCTGGTTGGTCTCGGCTGGCATCATGGTGCTGTTGGGGTGGCCGGTTGCGCTGGCGGCTGCGGTCCCGCTGCTGTATGTCGCGAATGCGGCCCCGCACTGGCGGGTCTCAGACGCCAGTTCCGGCGAGACCAACCGGGCCTGGCGGCGATTCCTGTGGCTGAACTATCTCAGTGGCTTCTTGGTGACCATGCTGCTCATTGCTGTGGCGATGGGGTGGGGCTAACCGACGGCCGCCCAGTCGTCGCTGGCTGCTCATGCATCGCGTATTAAAGCACCTGGGTCTAAATTACGACAGGGGGTCGCCGACGGAAACAAGTCGGCGTATCGTGTGGCATATATGAGCAATACCCAGCCAGCGCGTCGAGGGCGCCCGCCCGCAACGACCCACGAGCACGTGATTCAGGTGGCTCGTGCGCTGTTCCACGAACGCGGGTACACCAATACGTCACTCGACCTGATTGCAGAAATGGTCGGCATCAGCCGCACCGCGCTCTTCTCCTACTTTCGGTCCAAGGCGGACCTGATCTGGGGTGAATACGACGCCGCGGACGCCCGGATGGCCGAGGCCGTCCAGAGTGACTGGAGCGACCTGAGCCTTCCCGACGCGATCGAGGCAATCATGCGACGCGTGCTGGACTTCTCCGACGAGGAGCATGCCAGCATCGCACAGCGGTGGGAAATCATCGAACAGGCACCAGAGTTGACCGGCGAGGCCACTGCCCGGGTCGAGGCGCAGCGCACGCTGATGGCAGAATTCATCGCGCGGCGCTGTGGACTCGATCCCACCGACTTTCTGCCCTCTGTGGTGAGCAGAGCGGTGTATGCCGCCAGCCTGGCGGGCTCACGCTACTGGGCGAGGCAGGGCCAGGTCGACACACACATGGTGGATACAGCGATGCAGGCGATCCGGCCGGTCCTGAATGGATTTGCTGAGCAGCTCACCGCGCACGATCAGCAGGCGCGAGGGCACTAACCCCGGTGCTCCTGGGCATCGTGCAGTGCCCAGGCCAGGGCCGACTCGACGGTTGCGTGCTCGAAGGCATAGCCGGACTGCAGGAGATGCTCGGGTACCAGCGCTCGCGAGGCCAGTAGTAGGTCATCGGCTGCCTCCCGCAGGACTAGCCGCAATCCCCACGCCGGGGCTGGCAACAGGCGCGGCCGGTGGAGGAGTCGAGCGATCGTGCGCGTCACCGTGTCCGCTGTCGCGGGCGTGGGACCGGCAAGGTTGACCGGGCCGTTGATCGGCTGGTCAATGAGGTGGATGATGGCGCCAACCTCGTCCCGCAGACTCACCCACGGCCAGTGCTGCTTCCCATTTCCTGGGCGATGACCCAGACCCCAGCGGGTCACGCCTTTGAGCACGCCGAGGATACCCCCGCTGGGGGCCAGTACGTCGCCGCTGCGCAGCAGGACCAGGCGGCTGACGTCAGCGGCTGGCTGCGCGGCCTCCTCCCAGGCCGCAGCGAGCTGCGCCAAGAATCCCGTGCCGGGCCCCGTCGCGCTCTCGGGCAGCAGTTCCCCCGGTCGTGATCCGTACCAGCCGTGTCCGGAGGCAGACAGGAAGACGCGCGGTGGCTGCTCCACGCGGCGCAGCGCCGCGACGAGGGTATCGGTGCTGTCGAGTCGAGATCGCACGAGTTCGGTGCGTCGGGCCCGTGTCCATGGCAACTGGCCGATGGAGGCGCCGCTGAGATTGATGACCGCGTCGACACCTGAGACGGCGGCGGGATCAAGTTCCCCACGATCGGGAGCCCAAGGCACCTCGACGGGGCTAGTGGCAGCCCGGCGCACCAGGCGGCGCACGCGCCAGCCCGACTCCTCGAGCCGTTGCCGCAGCGCCGCACCCACCAACCCCGAGCCGCCGGCAATCACTGCCGTGCGCTGACCTTGAGCGTGGTGCGCGATCATCGTCGGTGCGGACGGCTCGGGGTTGGGTGCGCTCCTAGGAGAGCGTGGCCTCGATGGTGATCGGAATGCCGACCAGGGCACGCGAGACCGGGCAGTCCGCCTTCGCCTCGGCGGCAATGCGCTGGAAGTCCTCAGCGCTGATCCCGGGGACGGTGGCGTCCACCAGCAGATGCGATCCGGTGATGCCCTCGCCCGCGGCGAAGGTCACGGCGGCGGTCACGTGAATTCGCTCCGGGGGGAAGCCGAACTCGGTGAGCGCGTGCGAGAACGCCATGCTGAAGCAGGCGGAGTGCGCAGCCCCCAGCAGTTCCTCGGGGTTCGTGGCGCCGGCGGCACCTTCGGACCGACCGGCCCAGGTCATGTCGAAGGCAGCAGCGCCGGAAGAGTCCAGGGTTGTGTGCCCGTTGCCGCTCTTCAGATCGCCGTGCCAGGTCGTCGTTGCTTCACTCGTCACTGCCATAGTGCACCTCCTGCTGACCACCCTAGGTGGTCGGTTGGGCCATTGGTATTGCTGGCCAGGATAGTGCAGGTGGTCCTACGCCACGCCCGGAGTGCGCAGAATCCCGGCACGCCCGAGCAAGAGATAGATCTGGCATCCGAGGCAGAACGCGAACGCGGCGTTGAGAAATGCCGCAAGAAAGGCGGCGCCAGCCGCGACCGGAATCGCCCAGGCAACACCGGTCAGATGCAGTACCAGACCGGTACCGGCAACCAGCAGTCCAACAAATTGGGCAAAGGTTGGCGGGGCGGCGTCTTCAAGCTCGGCCGGTGGCTGCAAGCGCGGACGAACCAGGGCACGGAACAGCAGACCGTAGGGGTGGCGCTGTACGCCGGCGACCGCGCCAACCAGGAAGGTCAGGGCCACGAAAGCGAGGAGCAGAAATCCAGGGTCCAGGGCGCGCTCCGACACGCTCGCCTCGGCGACACCGGAGGTACTCAGCCCAGTCAGGCCGAGATACACGGTGATCAGCAGCAGCGTGCTGGTGATGGCGGCGCCGAATCGCGGTCCTCGCGGATCAATCCGCACGGCGGCAGTGGTGGCCTCAGCCGACATGAGCCGGGATCCTCTCGATCAGTGGAATGAGCAGGCCCTCGAGTTCTGCCAGTCGCGGGACGCCGCCGATGCGGCCGAGGACGAGTCCATTGCCATCGAGCACGAACACGGTGGGCGTCTGCAGAATGTGGAGGTCGGCGGCCAGGTCGGTCCTCGCCGTGAGATCCACCTCCACCAGGGCCAGTCCAGGCTCGTCGGACAGGCGAGTCTGCAGCAGTCGGCGCGCGCTCGGGCACTGGGCGCAGTTGGCGCTGGTGAAGAGCACCAGGGTGCCTTGTGTGCCGAAGTCCGAGCGAGTTTGGAGCGTCTCCGGAGTCAGCACGAGTCCGGGCTCGGCGTCTCGAACGACCCCTTGCCGGGACCGCCAGACGGCACCCAATACCGTGGCCATGGCCAGCAGGCCGAGCACGGTGCCAAGGGCGAGTTCAGGCGACATGACCCGATGCTATTTCTGGCACCGCCTCGCCAGGCCTTCTATGACGTTCCATGACGAGCGACACCAGTCGCGCCAAACCCTGGTCAGGTCGGGGGTGCGACGTAGGATGGGGACGTGAGCGAGCACCCGGATCAGTACGAGGCCCTGCTGCGCGAGGTCTTTGAGCGCGGCACCCCCAAGTCGGACCGCACCGGTACCGGCACCCGCAGCCTGTTCGGCATGCAGCTGCGCTACGACCTGTCCCAGGGCTTCCCGCTGATCACCACCAAGCGAGTGCACTTCAAGTCGCTGGCCTACGAATTGCTGTGGTTCCTGCGTGGCGACTCCAATGTGCGCTGGCTGCAGGAGCGCGGTGTGACCATCTGGGATGAATGGGCCGACGCTGACGGTGAACTCGGTCCCGTGTACGGCGTGCAGTGGCGGTCGTGGCCGACCCCATCCGGCGAACAGATCGATCAGATCTCGCAGGTGATCGAAGCGATCAAGACGAACCCTGACTCGCGGCGCCATGTCGTCTCGGCGTGGAACCCCGCTGACATCCCGAATATGGCCTTGGCGCCATGCCACGCCCTGTTCCAGTTCTACGTCGCGGACGGCAAACTGTCCTGCCAGCTCTACCAGCGCAGCGCGGACATGTTCCTCGGCGTGCCCTTCAATATCGCCAGCTACGCCCTGCTGACGCACATGGTGGCGCAGCAGACCGGCCTCGAGGTCGGCGACTTCGTTTGGACCGGCGGCGACTGCCACATTTACGACAATCACGTCGAGCAGGTGGCTGAGCAGCTGCGCCGCGAACCATACGCCCTGCCGACCCTCGAACTCCTGCGCAAGCCGGACAGCATCTTCGAGTACGAGTTCGAGGACTTCGCGGTGCACAACTATCAGCACCACCCCGCAATCCGCGGCGCCGTGGCGGTCTAGTGGTGACCGGACCGGCGCAGCCTGGCGAGCTCGGCATGGTCTGGGCCCAGGCCCATGGGGGAGTGATCGGCCGCGACGGGGGCATGCCCTGGCACCTGCCGGAAGACCTCGCCCATTTCCGGGCCGTCACCATGGGAGGTCCGGTCATCATGGGTCGCCGGACCTGGGAATCGCTCCCGGATCGCTTTCGGCCCCTGCCTGGTCGGCACAACATCGTCATTTCGCGATCGATGGACTTCGAGGCGCCGGGCGCGAGCGTGGTCGATTCGGCCGCCGCTGCAGTGGAGCTCGCTCGCGACGCCGGCGACTCGCCGGTCTGGGTCATCGGCGGCGGACGCGTCTACGCTGAGCTGCTCGATTCGGCGGACGTGCTCGAGGTGACCGAGATTGATCTGGCGGTGGACGGCGACACCGTCGCCCCCGCGATTGATGCGGGGTGGCGGGTTGACGCGGTCGAACCGGCCGATGGCTGGCACACCTCGGCATCGCTGGATGCTTCCGGGGCGCCGCTGCGCTACCGCTTCCTGCGGTACCGGCGCGCGGGCCAGGCATGAGCCACGCTCGGTTGGTGGCGCCGGGCGCCGCAGCACTGGTGACCGGTGCGACCGCAGGCCTCGGGGCAGAGTTCGCACGGCAACTGGCCGAGGCGGGGGCGAACCTCGTGCTGGTGGCTCGCACCCAGGCTCGCCTGGACGCGCTCGCGGCGGAACTGTCGCAGCAGTACGGTATCCGGGCGACTGTGCTGGCGGCCGACCTTGAGACGCAGGCGGGCCTGCGCGCGGTGGAGTCCACGCTGGCCGACGATGGCCTGGATGTGCGCGTGCTGGTGAACAATGCCGGCTACGGCCTCGGGTCCTCGTTTCTCGATCACGACGTTGTCCTGGAACTGCGGCAGCACGCGATTCTCACCACCGCAGTCCTGCGCCTGACGCATGCGGCGGCGCGCCACTTCGCTCTGCGCGGTGGTGGACGCGTGGTGAACGTGGCGAGTGTCGCTGGCTTTGTCGCCGGCGGTACCTACTCCGCGGACAAAGCCTGGGTCACCAGTTTCAGCCGCTGGGCGAACGCGAATCTGGGATCGGTGCGCGTCACGGCGGTCTGTCCAGGTTTCGTGCGCACTGAGTTCCACGACCGTATGGGCGTGGATGCCACTCGGCTGCCGGGCATTGCCTGGCTGCGTGCAGAACCGGTGGTGCGCGCAGCACTCAAGGCCGCCGCACGGGGTCGAAGCGTCGTGGTTCCGAGTCTGCGATACAAGCTGGTGGTGGGCCTGACCAAGGTGTTGCCGCCGAACTGGCTGGTGGCTCGCGGTGGATTGTGGCGGCCCAAGGCGTCCTAGGCCCGGAAATTCCGTGGAATCTGGCAGGGCCGGACCGTGGAAGGCGCGCGGAGGCGATACCCTAGCGGTATGAGTTCTGCAGCACAGGCGAACCCCTTCGGCCAGGTTCTGGTCGCCCTGGTAACTCCGTTCACCGCCGATGGCGAGGTGGACTGGGCCGGCGTGGAATCCCACGTTGAGTCCGTCATCTCCGGCGGTGCCGACGGCATCGTGGTGACCGGCACGACTGGTGAGACCTCCACACTCACTGACGAGGAGAAGGTGCAGCTGGTTCGCGTCGCCAAGTCGGTGAGCGCTGGGCGCGCCAAGATCATCACGGGCGGTCCCTCGAACGAGACCGCACACGCGATCGAACTGGCCAAGAAGAGCGCCGAGGCTGGTGCTGACGGTGTCATGATCGTGACCCCGTACTACAACAAGCCGACGCAGGCTGGCGTGCTCACGCACTTCCGCATGATCGCGGACGCCACCGATCTGCCGGTGATCCTGTACGACATCCCCGGCCGGAGCGGCATTCCGATTCGGTACGAGACCATCGTGCGCGCTGCCAAGCACCCGAACATCCTGGCCGTCAAGGACGCCAAGGGTGACTTCAGCGAGGTCAGCCGCGTGCTCAATGAGACCGACCTGCTGTATTTCTCGGGCGACGACGCCAACGTCCTGCCGCACATGGCGATCGGGGCCGTGGGCCTGATCGGCGTGACCGCGAACGTGGCCCCGCACCCGTACCGCATCCTGGTCGACGCGGTGAACAAGGGCGACCTGGCCACCGCGACGAGCATGCACAAGGCGCTCGAGCCGCTGGTGCGCGCCGTGATGAGCCACATCCCGGGCACGGTGTCCTCGAAGTACATCCTGCACGGCCTGGGCCGGATTGGCAGCCCGCGCGTCCGCCTGCCCCTGGTGGGCCCGGAGGACGCCGAGGCCGCCCTCATCGAAGACGACATTGCACGCGTGCGGGAGATCCCGGGCCTCGACCTGAGCGACTTCCGCCCCGACCGCAACGCAGCCGCTGGCGGCGCGTTGCCGAAAGTAGCAGGCACCACACGATGACTCTGGACAGCGCAGCACTGATCACCCCTCCGCCCCTGGAGCCAGGGACGCTGCGCGTCACCCCGGTCTCGGGCCTGACCGAAGTCGGTCGCAACATGACCGTCTTCGAATACGAGGGCAAGCTGCTCATCGTCGACTGTGGCGTGCTGTTCCCGGATGACATGCAGCCAGGCGTGGACCTGATCCTGCCCGACTTCTCGATCGTGCGGGACCGACTGGATGACGTCGTCGCGCTCGTGCTCACCCACGGCCACGAGGACCACATCGGCTCGGTGCCGTACCTGCTGCGCCTGCGCAGCGACATCCCGCTGATCGGCTCGCCCTTCACGCTGGCCCTCACTGAGGCCAAGCTCAAGGAGCACCGCATTAAGCCGGTGCTGCGCACCGTGCACGCGGGCGGTTCGGACGAAATCGGGCCCTTCAAGCTCGAGTTCGTCCGTATGACGCACTCCATTCCGGACGCGCTCGGCGTGGCGATCAAGACGCCGGCCGCGACCGCGTTCGTCACCGGCGACTTCAAGTTGGATCAGACGCCGCTGGACGGCCTCGTTACAGACATCCCGGGCCTGGCCCGCATCGGTACCGAGGGCGTGGACCTATTCGTGGGTGACTCCACGAACGCTGACATACCAGGCTTCAGCCGCTCGGAGCGCGACGTCACGCCCGCACTGCGCAACGTCATCCTGAACGCACCGCGCCGCGTGATCGTCGCCAGCTTCTCCAGCCACGTGCACCGCGTGCAGCAGGTACTGAACTGCGCCGCCGAGGCGGGTCGCAAGGTTGCCTTCCTCGGTCGCTCCATGGTGCGCAACATGACCATCGCGGCGGACCTCGGCTACCTCGCCGTGCCCGAGGGTGTGTTGGTCGACTACAAGGAAGCCGCGGAGCTGCCGGACGACCAGGTGATCTACATGTCCACCGGCTCACAGGGTGAGCCGATGGCGGTGCTCAGCCGGATGGCGAATCTGGATCACGCGATCGAGGTCGGCGAGGGCGACACGGTGATCCTGTCCTCCAGCCTGATCCCGGGCAATGAGCACGCGGTCTACCGCGTGGTGAACGGCCTGACGCGCCTCGGCGCCACCGTGATTCACTCCGAGAACGCCATGGTGCACGTTTCGGGTCACGGGTACGCCGGTGAACTCGCGCTGGTCTACAACGTAATGAAGCCGAAGAATGTGCTGCCGGTGCACGGGGAATACCGCCACCGGGTCGCGAACGCCAAGTTGGCGCAGCTCACGGGCGTGCCCGAAGAGCGCACGCTCATCGCCGAAGACGGCAGCGTGATCGATGTTCGCGATGGCAATGCAACCATCGTGGGCCAGCTGGATCTGGGGTATGTCTACGTGGACGGGTCCTCGGTGGGTTCGACCACGGATGCTGAACTCAAGGACCGCCGCATCCTCGGTGACGAGGGCTTCATCTCGGTGATCGTTGTGGTCGACAAGACCAATGGCAGGGTCGTTGCCGGACCCGAGATTCAGGCTCGTGGCTTCGCGGAAGACGACGAGGTGTTTGAGGACGTGCGTCCGCAGATTGCCGCCGCGGTCGAGGAAGCAGCCGCCAACGGCGTCAAGGACACGCACGCCTTGTCGCAGGTGGTGCGACGGACCATCGGCCGCTGGGTGAACACGCAGCTGCGTCGTCGGCCAATGATCGTGCCGGTCGTCATCGAGGCCTAGGCCACACCGGGTGCCGTCACTCGGGGCTCGACACGCTGACGACAAACAATTCTGAGACGCTTCTCACCCTGCCGACATACTCAGTGTGAGACGGCCATGTCACGGCCGCTCGCCCGTGCCTGGCGCGGGCCCGCGATATGAGAGGCCGTTCCCGGATGAACGTTTGGCGCCAGTGGATCTTCCCGATTCTGCGCATTCTGCTTGTCGGTGCCATCGCTGTGGCGTTGGTGAAGATCGCCTTCTTCCCCGACCGCGAGGAACAGACGCCCGACTTCCCGACCGGCGAGATCACCAATCCGACGGTGACGGTCACCCGAGGGTCGGTCTACAACAACGTCACCGTGCAGGGCACGATCTCCGCCATCGCCCCGAGCAAGGTGCGTGCCACCGGCAGCGGCGTCATCGCGGAGATCCAGCGCGGCAACGGTAAGTCGGTGAAGAAGGGCCAGGCAATCCTGGTTATCAAGGAAGAACTCTTCACTGAGAAGGGCACCTCCACGGTCTGGCACACGGTGAAGGCGCCGCAGACTGGCAAGCTCGCCCTGACCGTGATCAAGGGTCAGACGGTGGCCGTTGGCGATGAACTCGGTGGCGTCGACCGACAGCGATTCCGGGTCTCGGCTTCGGTGGGTGCGGAAATGCTCTATCGACTGCTCGATATGCCGGACACCGGCACGGTCTCCATCTTCTCGGGCCCGGCCCCCTTCGAGTGCACGGGCCTCAAGCTCGCCAGCACCGAGGGCGGCACCGAAGTCTCGTGCAACGTGCCGAGCGACGTCCGTGTCTTCTCAGGCCTCATGGCGGAGATTTCGATCCCGGCTGGCCAGGCCGAGGATGTCCTGGTGCTGCCGACCACCGCGGTTGAGGGCGCTGCCGACTTTGGCAACGTGTACGTGGTGCTGCCTGATGGCAGCACCGAGGTGCGGGAGGTCACGCTTGGTCTCAACGACGGCATGATGGTTGAAATCACTGGCGGCCTCAGCGAGGGCGAGACCGTGCTGCAGTTCGTCCCGGGCGCCAACGCCAACCCCGAGTACCCGATCGACCCGGGATTCCCGGTGGAGCCGGGTCGTCCGATTGACCCTGGCGTGCCGGAGCCGATGCCGGAACCGATGCCTGGGGAGGGCGAGGCACCGGTGGAGCAGGTCTGCACGGTGGACAACTACGGCAACACCACGTGCTACGAGCCCGGGATGATGGTTCGGTGAGCCTGATCAGTTTGCGGGAGATCGGCCGCACGGTGCGGCTGCCCGACGGCAAGGACCTGGAAATCCTGCGCGACATCAACCTCGATGTCGAGGCGGGGGAGCGGGTCTCCATTGTTGGTCGAAGCGGCTCCGGCAAGTCGACTTTGTTGAACCAGATCGGGCTGCTGGATACGCCGACCAAGGGGATGTACCGGTTCGACGGCATTGACACCAAGCGGCTCTCGAGCGCCAAGCGTGACCGACTGCGTGGCCGCGAGTTCGGCTTCGTGTTCCAGCAGTTCAACCTGCTGCCGGGCCGTACCGCGATTGAGAACGTGATGGCGCCGCTGCTCTACGCCACCGGTCGAGAGTTCTGGAACCGACGCAAACTGGCGCAGGCGGCCCTTGAAACGGTTGGACTCGGCGAGCGCCTGCAGAACCTGCCCACCCAGCTCTCCGGTGGTGAGCAGCAACGCGTCGCCATCGCGCGCGCCCTAGTGCGCAAGCCCAGGGCGATCTTGGCGGATGAGCCAACCGGCGCGCTGGACGTCGAGACCGGTCAGAGCGTGATGCGCCTGCTCCGCGAGGTGACCATCGATACGGGCGCCGCACTGATCGTGATTACGCACGACCCAGCAATTGCCGCGCTGGCGGACCGGGTGGTGCGCCTTGATCAGGGTCAGTTGGTGGATGAGGCCGGCACGCCGATTTCCGGTGCCGCGATCCCGCCTGCCCCGCCGGCGGCCGGCGCGCAGGGGGTGCAGGCATGACGAATCCCATCACCTCGCTCATCGCCGCCGTCGCTGAGGCATGGAGTGAGCTGCGGGTCAATCGCGGCCGAGTCATCGTCTCGCTGATCGGCGTCGTGATCGCCGTCGCTGCACTCACGGCCGCGGTGGCGCTGGGCAACCTGGTGGAGCAGGGCCAGCGTGAACAGTCGGAGCGTTGGGGAGGACGCGCGGCAACGCTGGCGGTGTCGATGTGGTCCAGTGGCCCCACGCCGCTCAGTGTGGATGACGCCACTGCAGCCGTCCGCGAGGCCGCCGACCGATACAACATCGGTCACATGTCGCGCCGGGGGTATACCTCGACTCGCGTGCAGTTGCCGACCGGTGTCATCGATGTCCAGACGCTGGCGGTCGATCTGCCCCACGCCACCATGTTCCGAAATAGCGTGCCGGAGGGGCGGTGGTTCGTCGAAAAGGATGGCCTGCAGCTTGCGCCACGGGTGCTCATCAACGAGGTGTTCTGGGAACGCCTCGGCAAGCCGGATCTGCGCACAAACGTCACCCTGACGGTGCTGGCACCGAATCCGGTCACCGTGGTGGTGGTTGGGGTCTCGGACCCCGGTCAGATGACCTATGACAGCGCAATGGTGGTGCTGGCCGATGACCTGGCGAAGCTTGTCCCGGCGGAATATCTGCACTGGTTCTCGTACGAGTACTACCTGTGGGTACCGCCGGAGAACGCGCAGGCCCTGCAGGACCGACTGCAGAGCGACATCTCCGGCTCGCTGCCAGCCGAGACCACGGTCGACATCCGTCGCAGCGACTATGCGGCGAATGTGGGTGCGGGTGAAGATCCCTTCGCCACGATGCGGACCATTCTGGGCATGCTCTCTGGCCTGGTGCTCTTCCTCGGCGCACTCGGCTTGGTGAACGTCGCCTTGGTCACGGTGCGGCAACGCATCCGCGAGATTGGTGTGCGCCGTGCGATTGGCGCCACGGCCGGCCGAGTGTTCTTTGTGGCGGTTGCCGAGAACGTGGTCGCAACGGCCTTGGCGGGCATGCTCGGCGTGTTCATCCCGGTCCTTGGCTACCAACTTCCAGCGGTCCGTACCTGGCTGAATGAGACAGCGGGTGGCGCCGTCGGCGGCCTGTTCGACTTCCCGCCGTTCCCGGCAGAGGCAGCCCTGACCGGCTTCATCGCGGCCACCGCGGTGGGTGCTTTGGTCGGATTGATCCCGGCGCTGGTGGCGACCCGGGTCCGGGTGATTGACGCGATCCGCTTCTAGTCAGCGCGTGCTGCAGCCGGTGCCAGTGGAGACACTCGGCGTCGGCTGCGGCTCGTTGACAGCCGCGGGCGTTAGCGTATGGGCATGGCTAGCAACCGCTCTTCCTCGTCGCGCCCTCGATCCGGTGCCGGCGGGCGAAGTGCTGCCTCGAAGTCGACTGGTTCGCGCAGCACTTCGCGCGCGAGCTCGTCCCGGGGCACCACCCAGGTCCTGCCCGCCTCGCAGCCGGGCGTCATCACGCGCGCCTGGACTAGTGCCGCGCATGTGGCCGGTGCTGGCGCTCGTGCCTTCGGCGCTGAGAACTTGGACCGCGAGGCGCGTCGCGACGGGCTGCCCTTCTTCCTGCTGCTGGCTGCCATTGCCGGCATGGTCGTGGAATGGTTCCTGATCAGTGAACCGATCGCCCAGCAGCTCAGCGGCTGGACGGTGGCGGGCCTCGTCGGCCGGGTCGCCTTCGCGATGCCGGTGATCCTGCTGTGGCTCTCGATCTGGCTGTTCCGGCACCCGCCGAGCGTGCACGATAACGGCCGCATTGGTATCGGACTGCTGGTCATCTTGATCGGCGTGACCGCGCTCTGCCACATTTTCGGTGGCCAGCCTTCGCCCACGACGGCAGGTCTACCTGGTTTGGCCGGTGGCGGTGGACTGCTCGGCTGGGTGGTGTGCTGGGTGCTCCTGCTGGCCACCGAGTGGGTGGCAGTGCCGGTTGCGGTGCTGCTGACGCTACTCGGCGTGCTCATCCTCACCAAGACCCCGCCGAACAAGATCGGCGCACGGATCCGGGAACTCGGGGCATGGATGTTCGGCGAGGAGGCCGGTGCCAAGGCTGCGGCTGGCGGTGCGACCGCGAACGCGACCAGCACCTTGACGCCGCTGGAACTCGACGCCGACGTCGCTGGTGACGTCTCCACCTCGTGGTGGCGTCGTGGCAAGCGCAAGCGTGAGGACGCCTTCGACACGCCGGTCGTGCATCAGACCGAGCAGATCGCCGACGGTGTCACCGCTGGCGTGAACGTCTTCCAGGACTTGTTCGCTACCTCGCCGGTGGCCGAGCCTGCCACTGAGGAAGTCCCGTCCGAGGCGGCAGGTCCGGACTGGGTCGCGACCGCGGTCCAGCAGACGCGCGCGGCGACTCGGGGTGTTGAGCCGGTGCCTGCCCCGCCGACGATGGTGGGAACCACGCCCACGGCGCCGAGCAACCCGACCACGCCGCAGGGGCCGTACCGCCTGCCAAGTTTGGCCACGCTGAAGAATGGCCCGCCTGCGAAGGCACGCTCGGCCGCGAACGATGAAGTCGTGGCGGCGATTACGAACGTGCTGAAGCAGTTCGACGTGGATGCGAAGGTCACCGGCTTTACCCGGGGCCCGACGGTCACGCGCTACGAGATTGAACTTGGCCACGGCGTCAAGGTGGAACGCGTCACCCAACTGGCCAAGAATCTGGCCTACGCGGTCGCCAGCAACGAGGTGACGATCCTGTCGCCAATTCCGGGCAAGAGTGCCATCGGTATCGAGATCCCGAACACTGACCGGGAGATTGTCACGCTCGGGGACGTCCTGCGGTCCCAGCGCGCCAAGAGCAGCGAGCACCCGCTCACCATCGGCGTCGGCAAGGACGTCGAGGGTGGCTTCGTGGTGGCGAACCTCGCCAAGATGCCGCACCTGTTGGTGGCTGGCTCCACCGGCTCCGGAAAGTCCAGTTTCATCAACTCGATGATTACGAGCCTGCTGATGCGTGCCAAGCCAGCCGAAGTGCGCATGGTGCTGATCGACCCGAAACGGGTGGAACTGACCAGCTACGCCGGCGTGCCGCACCTGATCACGCCCATCATCACGAACCCCAAGAAGGCGGCGGAAGCGCTGCAGTGGGTCGTGAAGGAAATGGACCTGCGCTACGACGATCTGGCCAGTTTTGGCTTCCGCCACATCGACGACTTCAACCGCGCCGTCCTGGCGGACGAGATCGTGCTGCCGCCGGGCAGCCAGCGCGTGCTCAAGCCCTACCCGTACCTGTTGGTCGTGGTGGATGAGTTGGCAGACCTGATGATGGTCGCTCCGCGTGACGTGGAAGACTCCATCGTGCGCATCACCCAGCTCGCCCGCGCCAGCGGTATCCACCTGGTGCTGGCAACCCAGCGCCCGAGCGTGGATGTGGTCACCGGCCTGATCAAGGCCAATGTGCCCAGCCGCCTCGCGTTCGCGGTGTCGAGCATGACCGACTCCCGCGTGATCCTGGACCAGCCGGGTGCTGAGAAGCTCGTCGGCCAGGGTGACGGTCTGTTCCTCCCCATGGGTGCGGCCAAGGCGATTCGTGTCCAGGGCGCGTGGGTGTCCGAGGAAGAAGTCCACGCGGTGGTCGAGCACGTCACTCGCCAGGCTCGCCCCGAGTATCGCGAAGACGTCGACCAGGTCGCGCAGCAGAAGGTGATTGACGCGGATATCGGCGACGATCTGGATCTGTTGCTGGCCGCTGCGGAGCTGATCATCAGCAGC
Source organism: Actinomycetes bacterium (assembly GCA_023436775.1). Lineage (GTDB taxonomy): Bacteria > Actinomycetota > Actinomycetes > Actinomycetales > Microbacteriaceae > JAEZHW01. The sequence continues at coordinate 27,101 of JAEZHW010000002.1, read as the reverse complement.
CAATTCGGCTCCACCTCGATGCTGCAACGCAAGCTGCGGGTCGGTTTCGCCAAGGCCGGACGCCTGATGGATCTGCTGGAGTCGCGGCAGATCGTCGGTCCTTCGGAAGGGTCGAAGGCGCGCGACGTGTTGGTGACGCCGGAGCAGTTGCCTGAGGTGCTGGCGCAGCTGCGCGGAGACACGCCGCCAGCGGCTGCCGCGCCGGTGGCAGGCGCTGCCACTCTGCAGGCTGTACCAATCTCGAACCGATACGATGAGGTCGAAGGCGAATCGGACGAAGACGCCTGGCAGCTGACCGGAAGAGAGTGAGGGCTCGATGAGCGACTCGGCTCCCGCGCGCTCGCAGCACTCCCTCCGCGGTCGAGTCGTGAGTCCCGGTGAATCACCCGCATCCAGTGGCAACCTTGCCAACTTGATTACCCTGGTGCGCATTCTGATCGCGCCGGCAGTCGTCTGGATGCTGCTGGTGGACGGTGGCGAACTCGGTGTGCTGCGGTGGCTGGCCGCGGGGCTGTTCATCCTCGCGATCGCGACCGACAGCGTGGATGGCTCGCTGGCTCGTCAGCGTAACTTGGTGACGCCGCTCGGCAAGCTGCTCGACCCGATCGCTGACAAGGTGCTGATCGGCGGTGCCGTGGTGGCGCTCTCGATCCTGGGCGAACTGCCCTGGTGGGTCACCATTGTGATCCTGGTGCGCGAACTGGGGATCACGGTGTATCGCTTCTTCAAGCTGCGTGACCGTGTCATCCCCGCAGACTGGGCAGGCAAGCTCAAGACCATCGTGCAGGCGATCGCCATCTCCTTCGCGCTCGTGCCGCTGTGGCTGCTGATTGGTGACTGGATCTGGTGGGTCAACGCGGCGCTGATGAGCGTGGCGGTGGCACTCACCCTTTGGAGCGGTTTCCGCTACCTCTGGGCGGCCCGGACGGCCCCGACTGCCACGGAGCAATGAGCGATCTCGCTGGGTGGACCGAAGCCGTCGCAGTACGGCTGCCCAACTGGCGCGAGCGTGGGGTGCGGATTGCGGTCGCAGAGTCGCTGACCGGCGGTGTCTTGACCGCGACCCTGGTCGAGGTGCCGGGCATTTCGGCGGTGCTGCACGGCGGCATTGTGGCCTATCAGACGCCGCTGAAGCACTCGCTGCTCGGCGTTTCCGCCGAGCTCCTCGCAGAACATGGTGCGGTGCATCCGCAGGTGGCCGAGCAGATGGCAGCCGGCGTGCGGATGGCTGCCGCCGTGGACGGGCGCCCCGCCACCATCGGTGTCGCCACCACCGGGGTTGCCGGTCCTGACCCACAGGATGGGCAGGCCCCGGGCACGGTATTTCTTGGTCTTGCGACCGAGGCGGGGGTCTGGCATCGTCGCCTGGCCCTGGCTGGCGACCGAGCGTCGATTCGTTCGCAGACGGTGGCCGAGGCCCTCGGCTGGCTCGTGACGCACCTCGACGAGGCCGACAACTAGGCCTTCCATGTCGTGGTGGCGTTCCCGTCGCAACCGGGAATATTGAGGGAGTGGCGTGGGTTATCGCTAGTGTCCCGGGGAAACCACCGGTGCTCCCGGGAAATGCACAGCGCTGGGCGAATAGGCTCGAAGCACCTCATTCGCTAGGCTGAATGCCCGAGAGGAAGGGAGTGAACGATGATTCTGGTCCGTCAAGAGATCGGCGACGTTCTGCGTGACCTGCGCCAGCAGCAGGGTCGTACCCTTCGTCAAGTCGCTGGCCAGGCCAGCGTTGCGCTTGGATACCTCTCTGAGGTCGAGCGCGGGCAGAAGGAAGTGTCGAGCGAAATCCTCGCCTCGGTGGCCGACGCGCTGAACACCCCGGTGTCGGCGATCATGCGCGAGGTGAGTGACCGCATCGAACTGCTCGAGCAGTTGCAGCACCCGATGGCATCCGCCGATCAGGTGCGTGCCGCGCGCTACACGCCGCGCATCTCGGCCGTTCCGGACACCGTGCCGGACTCCTTCATGGCTGAGCTCGACGCCGACGTGCTGTCTCGCTAGTCCCGGGAATCGTTCGCGTGCGACAGAGTGAACTCGAGCGCGCCGTTCGCGACGAGTTCGGTGGCCTCGGTGCTGTGCTGCTGAATGACTTGGTGCTCAGCGACCTCGGTGGTCGTACCGGCAACGACGCACTGGCGCATGGCTATTCGCCTCGGCAGGTCTGGTTGGCGCTCTGCGTCGCGCAGCAGGTGCCGAAGGAGCGGTGGCATGGCGTGGGGCTGCGCAAGCCCATTGATTCGGATTAGACCGAGGTTTGTAGCGCTCAGCGGTGCCGAATTTGGTGCTGCCTGGCACGCGGGTTCGACACGCCGAACCGCTCGCTATCGAAACTCTGTTCGAATTCCTTGCTAGGCTCCTGCACAGCAGCCTTGTTGGACTGGTTTCCTGCGGGATGACTGATTTCGGCCTCAGTGTCAGTCGTCGGTCGTACCGTACGAAGCAGACAGCAATCCTGCAACTGCCCTGTCGAACGGTCCGGGAAATCCGGATGTCGCGACAGCCTGTGGGCAAATCGAATGCGACAAGAAGGAGTCCCGGTGGCAACGACACCAGACAAGGAAAAGGCCCTCGAAGCAGCACTGGCACAAATTGACCGCCAGTTCGGCAAGGGTTCCGTGATGCGCCTGGGCTCGGATGAGCGTGCCCCGGTAGAAGTGATTTCGACCGGCTCGATCGCACTCGATGTTGCGCTCGGTATCGGCGGTCTCCCGCGTGGTCGCGTGGTGGAAATCTATGGTCCGGAATCGTCCGGTAAGACCACGGTTGCACTGCACGCGATTGCGAACGCACAGCGTGCCGGCGGTATTGCCGCCTTCGTGGACGCCGAACACGCCCTCGACCCCGAATACGCCAAGAAGCTCGGCGTGAACATCGACGAACTGCTGGTCTCGCAGCCGGACACCGGTGAACAGGCCCTGGAAATCGCCGACATGCTGATTCGTTCGGGATCGATTGACATCATCGTGATCGACTCGGTCGCAGCCCTGGTGCCCAAGGCCGAACTCGACGGGGAGATGGGTGACTCGCTACCCGGCCTCCAGGCTCGCCTGATGAGCCAGGCACTGCGCAAGCTCACCGGTGCACTCAACTCGACGAAGACCACCGCGATCTTCATCAACCAGCTCCGTGAAAAGATTGGCGTTTTCTTCGGCAGCCCCGAAACGACTGCCGGTGGTAAGGCGCTCAAGTTCTATGCCTCGGTCCGGATGGACATCCGCCGCATTGAAACGCTGAAGGATGGCGCCGACGCGATCGGTAACCGCACCCGCGTCAAAGTCGTCAAGAACAAGATGGCGGCACCCTTCAAGCAGGCTGAATTCGACATCCTCTATGGCGTCGGTATCTCCCGCGAGGGAAGCCTGATCGACTTTGGCGTTGAACACGGCATCGTCAAGAAGTCCGGTGCCTGGTATACCTACGGTGACCAGCAGCTCGGCCAGGGGAAGGAAAACGCCCGCAACTTCCTGGCCCAGAACCCGACGGTCGCCGAAGAAATCGAACTGCGCATCCTGACCAAGCTTGGCATTGTTGAAGGCCCTGTCGAAGGCGCTGCGCCGGTCGACTCGCTGACCGACAAGCTGGCTGAGAAGCGAGCCGCCGGCGCATGAGTGAGCCGGTAGTCGAACGCCTTGCCACCGTGCACTACCTGCACGGTGGCAAGCGTTCCGCCGCGAACGACGCTGGCCGCGACGAAGCGGCAGCCGATGACCGTGACCCCAGGCCCCTCGGTTCGGTGGTTGCGGACCTGCGGGAACGGATGCAGGCCATTCAGGAACGACCCGCCAGCGCGTCCGGCCCCAGGTGTGTGCCCGACGAGGACGAAGCGCCGGCGCGACTGGCCAGTGTCCATGCGATCTCCGGCGAAGCCTTCAGCGAGGATGCGGTCACAGATCCGGCGCGCATCCGCGACTTGGCAGTCAAGGCGCTCGCCCGCCGCGACTACTCTGAGCGGGGCCTCGCCGCCAAGCTCGTCAGCCTCGGCGTACCAGCGATGCTGGCCGAAGCGGAGGCGCAGCAGTTGGTTGCGCTCGGCTTCGTGAACGATGCACGCATGGCCGAATCCCTCGTCGAACGGCTCATGCAGCGCAAGCGTCTGAGTCGCTCGGCGCTGATTCAGGAACTCAAGGCGCAGCATCTGCCCGCCGATGTCATCAATCGCGCGGTGGCGGTGGTGGATCGTGACACCGAAGCCGACCTCGCCCTGGCCTTCGCCGAGTCGAAGCGCGCCGCCTTGGCTCGGCTCGAACCTGCGGTCGCGGAACGGCGCCTGCGCGGCCAGTTGCAACGTCGAGGATTCAGCGCGGATGTGATCACGCAGGCGGTACGGGCTGTGGTGCCGGCTGGTTCCGGACCTCGTCGTTCCTTCTCCTCGCGCGACGCCGCTGCCACGGGGCAATGGCCCAGTCAGCGCCCCGCGCGCGGCACCAGCGGGCCTCGCTTCCAGTGACGCACGGGGCGCTCCGGCGGCGAATTCTCCTCGCCTCGGACTGCGCGGTTGATGTAATGCGGACGGCGCTTGCGCTTTCGCATCGGACCCGGCCACAGTCGTACACTGGCTGTCATGACTGCGATCCAGGAAGCGCCACGCCGGTATGAGGTGCGCACCTTCGGCTGCCAGATGAATGTGCACGATTCTGAGCGGCTGGCGGGATCACTGGAGGCTGCCGGGTATGTCCCGGTCGCCGAGGGCGAGACGCCGGACGTCGTCGTCATCAACACCTGCGCCGTGCGGGAGAACGCCGACAACAAGCTCTACGGCACCCTCGGCCACCTGGCCAAGAGTAAGCGTGAGCATGGCGGTCTGCAGATCGCCGTCGGCGGCTGCTTGGCCCAGAAGGACCGGGCCACCATCCTGTCCAAGGCCCCGTGGGTGGACGTGGTCTTTGGCACGCACAATCTGCATTCGCTGCCGAGTCTGCTGGAGCGTGCCCGACACAATGGCGAAGCACAGCTCGAGATCCTGGAGTCGCTCGAAGTCTTCCCGTCGACGCTGCCCACCAAGCGTGACTCCACCTATGCCGGCTGGGTATCCATCTCGGTCGGCTGCAACAACACGTGCACCTTCTGTATCGTGCCGAGCCTTCGTGGCAAGGAACGCGACCGTCGGCCGGGCGAGATCCTCGCGGAAATCCAGGCGCTGGTCGACGACGGCGCGGTAGAGGTCACCCTGCTCGGCCAGAACGTGAACTCCTATGGCGTTGAGTTCGGTGACCGTCAGGCCTTCGCGAAGTTGCTGCGTGCCGCTGGCGAAATCGAGGGCCTGGAGCGGATTCGTTTCACCAGCCCGCACCCGGCCGCGTTCACGGACGACGTGATTGACGCGATGGCAGAGACCCCGACCGTGATGCCGCAGCTGCATATGCCGCTGCAGTCCGGCTCGGACCGCATCCTCAAGGCGATGCGCCGGTCCTACCGCTCCGAGCGATTCCTGGGCATCCTAGACCGCGTGCGCGCCAAGATCCCGAATGCCGCGATTTCGACCGACATCATCGTCGGCTTCCCGGGCGAGACCGAAGAAGACTTCCAAGAGACGCTGCGCGTGGTCGAGGCCTCGCGCTTCGCCTCGGCATTCACCTTCCAATACTCGAAGCGTCCCGGCACCCCGGCCGCGGACCTGCCGGACCAGTTGCCGAAGGAAGTGGTGCAGGAACGCTACGACCGCCTCATTGCGCTGCAGGATCGGATCAGCACCGAAGAGAACGCCAAGCAGGTCGGCCGCACCCTGGAACTGCTCGTGACGACCGGTGACGGGCGCAAGGATTCCGAGACGCACCGGATGAGCGGTCGCGCGCAGGACAGCCGCCTGGTTCACTTCGACGTGCCGGAAGGCTCCGAGGTGCCACGCCCGGGTGATTTCGTCACGGCTACGGTGACCAAGGCCGCACCGTTCCACTTGATCGCCGAGTCGGACGGCAGCCCGCTGCAGATTCGCCGCAGCCGCGCCGGTGACGCTTGGGATCGTGCCCAGGCTGCTTCCTGTGGCGTGCCGAGCACCGGTGGCGTGAGCGGCACTTCGGCCGTGTCGCTTGGCTTCCCGACCATCAAGGTCGGTGCTCCACAAGGCCGCACCATGCTGCCATTGACCCCGGTGCCGGTCTCGACCGTGCCGATTTACGACCCGAGCGACGGCGAACGCTGATCGACCACCACGTGAGCGAGCAGCACTCCGCCAGCTTTAGCTGGTCCTTCGCCGCAGGTCCGGTCACGCCCCTGCCCTGGCAGCCGGGCGACTTGATCCTGCTGGCTGGCCCGACCGGGACTGGTAAGACCGCGCTGAGCCTCGAACTGGCTGAACGTCTGATCGCGCTCGGCCACTCTGCCGAGATCGTGAATGGTGACGCCATGCAGCTCTATCGGGGCATGGACATCGGCACGGCCAAGATCCCAGTTGCGGAGCGTCGTGGCATCCCACATCACCTCTTCGACGTGCTTGCAGTGACGGAAACCTCGACGGTGTCGCACTACCAGCGGCTGGCCCGGGAGACCATCGCTGGGCTGCGCGCGCAGGGCATAACGCCGATTCTGGTTGGTGGCAGTGGCCTGTACCTGTCCGCAGTGATCCACGAGATGCACTTCCCGGGCACCGACCCTGAGATTCGTGCCCGGCTCGAGGCGGAAGCAGACCAACTGGCTCGGGAATGGAAGACCTTCGAACTCTGGGAGCGACTGAGTCAGCAGGACCCCGCGGCCGCAGCCGCAATGAGCGCGGGCAACGTCCGTCGCGTCATCCGCGCCCTCGAGGTCATCGAAATCACCGGCAAGCCCTACAGTGCTCACCTGCCCGAGGCGGCGGCCAGTTGGGTGCCGACGGCGCAGTTCTTCCTCGACGGTGACCGTGATGTGCTCCGCCAGCGACTTCGGGTGCGTGCCGAGCAGATGTGGGACGGTGGCCTGGTCGAGGAGGTGCGGGGTCTGCTGGACCGGGGCCTGCGCGAGGGGCAGACCGCCTCCCGCGCGATCGGCTACGCCCAGGCAATCGCGGTCATTGATGGCACCATGAGCGTCGAGGCGGGACTCAATGAGACCGAAGCCCTCACCATCAGGTATGCGCGCCGCCAGCGCTCCTGGTTCAACCGCTATGGCGAGATGGTGCGCTTGGACTATCTCAGCGACAACCTCGCCGAGCAGGTGCTCGAGTGTCTCGGCCTCGCTGCGTAGCTGAGCGGTCAGCGCGCAGCCTGGTACTGCCAGCCCGGTTGAGCCCGGCTCGGATCGGTCCGAATCTGCGCGGCTAAAGCAGCGGCGCCGCCAGGCCAGCGTCCGGCGCCGGCTCCTCGCCCGCGGCGAGCTGGCCGCAGGCGCCATCGATCTCGCGGCCGCGAGTGTCGCGCAGCGTGGTCGGGATACCCGCGTCATTGAGGCGGCGGACGAACTCTTGGGCGACCTCCGGCTCGGAACTGGTCCACACTGACCCCGGAGTCGGGTTCAGCGGGATCGGGTTCACGTGCACCCAGCCCCGGCCGCGGGAGAGCAGCTTCTCGGCCAGCAGGTCGGCACGCCACGCGTGGTCGTTCATGTCCTTGATCAGGGCATATTCGATCGAGACGCGGCGACCGGTGGTCTGGTAGTACTCGTACGCGGCGTCCAACACCTCGTCGACCTTCCAGCGGGAGTTCACCGGGATGAGTTCATCGCGGAGCGCGTCGTCGGGCGCATGCAGCGACAGCGCGAAGGTCAGCGGCAGGTCCTCGTTGGCGAGCTTCTTAATCGCCGGAGCCAGGCCCACCGAGGAGACCGTGATCTGGCGCGCCGACATGCCGAGCCCCTCGGGAACGGGGGCGACCATGCGCCGCACCGCCGTCATGAGGCGGGCGTAGTTGGCCAGCGGCTCACCCATACCCATGAAGACGATGTTGGTCACGCGCTGGGCTTCGCCACTGGCGTGATGCGAGGCACCGAGTTCTCCGGCCGCAATGGCGCGGTTCGCAGCGACGACCTGGTCCACGATCTCGGCAGCCGACAGGTTGCGGGTGAGGCCTGCCTGCCCGGTGGCGCAGAACGGGCAGTTCATCCCGCAGCCGGCCTGGCTGGATACGCACAGCGTGATCCGGTTCGGGTAGCGCATCAACACCGACTCCACCAGGGCGCCGTCGAAGAGGCGCCAGAGGAATTTGATGGTGTTGTTGTCGTCGGTCTTCAGCCGCTTCACCTCCGTGAGCAGCGGCGGCAGCATCGAGCCGACGAGTTCGTCGCGGCCAACCGACGGTAGGTCCGACATTTCGGCGGGGTCGATCTGGTAGCGACCGAAGTAGTGCTGCGAAATCTGCTTGGCCCGGAATGCGGGCACGCCCAGCTCGGTGGCTCGGGCCTGGCGGCCAGCCATGTCCAGGTCGGCGAGGTGGGTTTCCGGCTGCTTGCGGCGCGGTGAGGCAAACTGCAGCAGCGGTCGACCCTCGGCATCTTTGGCCTGGGTCCAGCCCTCGGCACGGGGACGCACCTGTCGCGGAGCGCCCGTGGCGCGCACAGTGGTTCGTTCCGGGGGAGTTTGTTCGTTCACCGCTCAATCATCCCAGACTCCGCAGGCGTAGGCTGGGAACTGTGACCACAGAACTGCGCATCACTAAGGGCCATGGCACCGGCAACGACTTCGTCCTGCTCACGGACGTTGATGCGAGCATGCCGCTGCCGGCCGAGCAGGTGGCTGCGTTGGCCGACCGTCATTTCGGTGTCGGCGGCGACGGATTGCTGCGCGCGGTGCGCTCGGCCGCGCTCGGCGAGCCCAAGAGCGACGCGGCCGCGGCCGCCGGTGCAGAGTGGTTCATGGACTATCGCAACGCGGATGGTAGCCTCGCCGAGATCTGCGGCAATGGCGTGCGCGTGTTTGTGCGGTACCTGGTCGAGGAGGGCCTCGCGCCGGAACCGCCGGCAGGCGACGAGGCGGCACCGCTGCTGATTGGCACCCGCGCCGGCGTGGTCGAAGTGCGCAGCGACGGCAACGGCGGCTATGAGGTGCTCCTGGGAACCTGGCGCCTGGATCCTGAGCGCACCGTGCGTGCCGAGGGGCTTTCTGTGCCGCGCCCAGGCCTGGGTATCGACGTGGGCAACCCACACGTGGTGGTCGCGCTCGCCGAGCACACCGAGTTGGAAGCGTTGGACCTCGAGCGGCTGCCCGATCTGGACCCGCTCCCGCCGGCTGGCGCGAATATCGAGTTCGTGGTGCCCGCTGAGCCGCTGGTGCAGGACGGCGTCGGCCGGATCCGCATGCGCGTCTATGAGCGTGGCGTTGGTGAGACACTCTCGTGCGGTACCGGTGCCGTGGCTGCGGCCCTCGCGACTCGTCATTGGGCGGGCGCGGGCGCCCCAGACCGCTGGCAGGTGACGGTGCCGGGGGGAACGTTGGGTGTGCGTGTGGTCCCGCAGCCGGACGGCAGCGAACGCGTGGCGTTGAGTGGCCCGGCGGAGTTGGTGTTCCGCGGCACGGTACTTCTCTAGGCCACTGCTGTTCGGGCGATCGAGGCGGAGCGCTCGCGCCTAGCGCAGTGGCTCGGCCGGTTACAGCGGCGGTAGCACAATCGCGCCGGTCATTGGCGCGCCGGGTACCCGGTGCCGCACGCGCAGCACCCGAAACCCCTTGTTGCTGGCTGCACGAAGCACGGTATAGCCCGCTGGCAGCGTTGCCTCCATCCAGCGCTGCAACGAGTCAGAGCCCAGATTGCGCTGCACCACCAGCCAGGCATCGCTGCCGAGGGCAAGGCGGTCAAGCCAGGTGGTCAGCATCGAGTGCAGCTCGTTCTTACCGACCCGAATCGGTGGGTTCGACCAGATGGCCGCGAACTGCACGTCGCTGGGCACGTCCTCCGGGCGGGCTGCCGTGATGTTGGTCAGGCCGAGGAGTTCCGCGTTGCGGCGCACCAGGTCCAGGGCGCGCTCGTTGACGTCGACGGCCCAGACCGTGGCGTGCGGCGATTCCAACGCCAGGGTGATCGCGATCGGGCCCCAGCCGCAGCCAAGGTCCAGCAGATTGCCGCTCGGCGGGGGAGCGGGGACGTGATTCAGCAGCACCTGCGTGCCGGTATCGACGTGCGCCGGGCTGAACACACCGTTGGCGGTAACGACCGACAACGGTCGGCCAGCGAGCTTGACCTGAATCGTGCGCGACTCCTCGGGGCTGGCTGGCTCCGCCGTGAAGTAATGATCCGCAGGCATAGAGCGAACTTAGCCTAGACTCGGCTGGAAAGGCGAACCCTACCTATGACTCTTGAGCGCGATGACGCTACAGAACCGGATCGTACTGGCCGCGATGATGCCAACGATGCGGTAGAGCGCGTGCTGCGCGCCGCCGACGCCCGTGCCGCTGGAAACCGCCGCTTTGGCAAGGCGCAGGCGCTGCAGGCGGAAGGTGCCGACCACCAGGACTTTGACGGTGAGCAGCTCGACCTCGAAGAACGTCAGTCGCTGCAGCGTGTGGCAGGCCTCTCCACCGAACTCGAAGACGTCACCGAGGTCGAATACCGCCAGCTGCGGCTCGAGCGTGTGGTGCTGATCGGTCTGTACCAGGCAGGCAAGTTAGAGCACGCCGAGAACTCGCTGCATGAACTCGCGGCACTGGCCGAAACGGCCGGTGCCGAGGTGCTGGATGGCCTGCTACAAAAGCGCGCTCTGCCGGACCCCGCCACCTTCCTGGGCCGCGGCAAGGCCGAGGAACTGCGCGACATTGTGGCTGCCCTTGGGGCGGACACCGTGGTCGCTGACGCGGAACTCGCGCCGAGCCAGCGCCGCGCCCTGGAAGACGTCGTGAAGGTGAAGGTCATCGACCGCACCGCGATCATCCTCGATATCTTCAGCCAGCATGCTAAGAGCCGCGAGGGCAAGGCCCAGGTCGAACTGGCACAGCTCGAGTACCTGCTGCCGCGTCTGCGTGGTTGGGGTGAGTCGATGAGCCGCCAGGCAGGTGGTCGCGCTGCCGGCGGTGTGGGTATCGGTGGTCGTGGTCCGGGTGAGACCAAGATCGAACTCGACCGCCGTCGCATTCACACCCGAATGGCGAAGCTGCGTCGTCAGATCGCGGGCTTCGGTCCAGCCCGGGCTGCCAAGCGAGCGAACCGCCGCCGCGGTGCGGTGCCCAGCATCGCTATCGTCGGCTACACCAACGCGGGCAAGTCGAGCCTGCTGAACCGGTTGACCCGCGCAGGCGTGCTGGTGCAGAACGCGCTGTTCGCCACCCTGGACGCCACGGTTCGCGCCACGAAGACTGCCGACGGCCGCAAGTTCACCCTGGTGGACACGGTCGGATTCGTGCGGGACCTGCCGCACCAGCTTGTCGAAGCCTTCCGCTCCACCCTGGAGGAGGCGGCAGATTCGGACGCGCTGCTGCACATCGTGGACGCCTCGCACCCGGACCCGGCCGGCCAGATCGACACGGTGCGGGGTGTACTGCGTGACATTGACGCGCTCGATGTTCCCGAACTGATCGTGTTCAACAAGGTGGATCTCGTCGACGAGGACCAGCGCCTGCTGCTGCGCGCCCTCGCCCCGGATGCCGTGTTCGTCTCAGCGCACACCGGTGAGGGCCTGGACGAGCTCTTGCAGCGCCTCGAGGACTTGGTCCCGCAGCCGGGCGAGCGGATTACCGCGGTAGTGCCCTACGCGCGCGGGGACTTGATTGCCGCGATTCACGAGCGTGGCGTGCTGCACGAGGAGTACTACGAGGAGGCTGGGACGCGCGTCGTTGCCACCGTCCCGGCGCAGTTGGCGGCGCAGTTGGCGGCCGTCTCCTCGTCAATTTCCACCCCGCTGCCAGTCCAAGAGCCATAGCGGTTTCGCGGCACCGCGTGCCGCAGTATTACGCCCGGACGCCACAGAACGTCATAGTCCGACATGTTCTGGGTATCCCTCACACACCCTTCTTAGGATGACTCACGAACCGCACCCGAGTGCGGTGGTTGGAGCGACAGCCGAGCCCGGCACCCGCCCGCAGTGTGGAGCACCGTTGTGTGCTGCTCGTTGCTGTTCCTCCGACGAAAGTGTGTCTGATGTCCTCGAACGACGGCCTGTCCGGCAGTGTCGTGGCGCCCGCCGCGACCTCCGCCGCGACCTCCGCGGGTGATGCCGCGCGCCTGCCGGTGTCGTTCGAACTCTTCCCGCCGCGCTCGGACGCTGCCGCCATCGCCCTGGGTCGCACCATTGATCGGCTTGCAGAGTATGACCCCGCGTTCATTTCGGTCACCTTCGGTGCCGGCGGCAGTACTCGGGATCGCTCGCTGACTGTGCTCAGTTACATCCTCGAACACACCGATGTGCACCCCATGGCGCACCTGACCTGCGTGGGCTCGACGGTGGCGGGCGCCAGCCAGTTGGTGCGACAGTTCCTCGATGCTGGCATTACCAGCTTCCTGGCACTACGGGGGGACCCGCCGAAGGACGCCCCAGGGGAGGGCTTCGGCCCGGACGGCCTCGGCGAATTGCGGACGGCGGCAGAGTTGGTGCAGTTGATCCACCGGGTGCAGCGGGAGCGCGTGCCCTGGCTCACCGAAGCGCTACCTGGCCTCGTCCGCGGCGCACGTTTGCACGCCTATGCCACCGAACCCGTCGAGGTCGCCGTCGCCTGCTTCCCAAACGGGCACCCGCGTTCGCGCACCCCTGACCAGGACATTGACGCCCTGCTGGCGAAGCAGGCTTCCGGGGCCACGCTTGCCATCACGCAACTGGTGTTCTCGGCGGACTGCTACGCGGCATATGTCGAGCGCGCTCGTACCGCCGGTGTGACCATCCCGATCCTGCCGGGCGTACTGCCCATCACGAGTGCGGCCCGGCTGCGGCGCACGCTCGAACTCACAGGCGAGGCGGAACCGACCGCGTTGGCCGCCGCGCTCGCCGCCGCCGAAACCGAACAGGACGCCTTCGACCGCGGCATCGAGGTGGCAAGCACACTGCTGGCCGACTTGGTCAAGGTCGGCGCTCCCGGCCTGCACCTGTACACCCTGAACCGCCACGATGCGGTGAGCGCAGCCCTCGACCGGCTCGGCTACACCGCTACTCCGACCTCGTCGCTGCTGCGACGCTGACCGCCACCCTGATTGCAGAAAGAACGAATCACATGACCAGCACCGCATTCCCCGCAGGCACCATCCTCGGGTACCCGCGTATTGGACGCCGTCGCGAACTCAAGCGCGCGGTTGAAGCCTTCTGGGCAGGCAAGATCGACCAGGCCCAACTCGAGGAGACGGCTGCGCAGTTGCGGGCCGCCACTCGCGACCGCCTGGCGAACCTCGGCCTCGGCCGTGACGACGCATCGATTCCCGAGGCGTTCAGTTACTACGATCAGGTGCTGGACACCACCCTCACCGTGGGGGCAGTGCCGCAGCGCTTCCAGTACCTGGTGGATCAGGCCGGGCAGGTGTCGTTGGCCGGAGCCTTCACGATCGCTCGCGGCGAGGGGGAGCACCTGCCACTGGAGATGACCAAGTGGTTCGACACGAACTACCACTACTCGGTGCCCGAGATCGGCCCGGACACCCACTTCCACCTGGCGTCGGAGCGTCGACTCTCCGAGTTCGAAGAGGCCAAGGCACAGGGCTACTTGACCCGGCCGGTGCTGGTGGGTCCCGTGACCTTCCTGCTGCTGTCGAAGGCCGCTGAGGGTGCGCCGGAGGGCTACCTGCCGATCGAGCGACTCGACGACCTGCTACCGGTGTACGCCGAACTGTTGGCCAAATTCGCTGCCGCGGGCGCCACCTGGGTGCAACTCGACGAGCCGGGCCTGGTCAGCGAGAGCCTCGAAGTACCCGCCGCCCAGATCAAGGCCGCCGCCCAGCACGCCTACGAGGTGCTCGGTGGCCTGAGCGAGCGTCCGGCGCTCTTTGTCACCGGTGCCTACCACGGCTTCGGCGACAATCTCGCTGCCCTGGCCGCGACCCCGGTCGAGGCTATTGGGATTGAACTGGTCAAGGGTGGCGTGCCGCAGGCAGTGCCGGGTCTTGAGTCCAAGGTCCTTGTCGGCGGCGTGATCGACGGTCACAACATCTGGCGTGGCGATCTGGCCAAGGCCGCTGATCAGTTGGAGGCGCTGCGTCCGCTCGGTGCGTCGGTCGCTGCCGGCACCACCACATCGCTGTTCCATCTACCGCACGATGTCACCGAGGAGACCAAGCTGAGCGAGCAACTGCGCTCTTGGCTCGCCTTCGCCGACCAGAAGGTCGGCCAGGTGGTCACGCTGGCCCAGGGACTGCGCCACGGTCGTGCAGCGATTCAGGACGAACTCGACGCAGCCAGTGCCGCGCTGGAAGATCGCCGCCAGGCACCTGGCGTTCGTGACGGCGCGGTCCGCGCCCGCACCGCCGCGCTGACGGCGAGCGACTTCACTCGCGGCGACTATGTGGCACGCGTGGCCGCCCAGGAGGCCAAGTTGCAGTTGCCGGCGCTGCCGACCACGACCATCGGTTCGTTCCCGCAGACCGGGGAAATCCGCAAGCGTCGCGCGGAGTTTGTGCGCGGCGAGATCACCCAGGAGCAGTACGAGGAGTTCCTGCGTGCCGAGATCAAGGATGTCATCGAACTGCAAGAGCGGATTGGCCTGGACGTGCTCGTCCACGGCGAGCCCGAGCGCAACGACATGGTGCAGTACTTCGCGGAGCACCTCGACGGCTTCGCGGTGACCGAGCATGGCTGGGTGCAGTCCTACGGCACCCGCGCGACGCGGCCGTCGATCCTCTGGGGCGACGTCTCGCGTCCGGAAGCCATCACGGTGCGGTGGTCGACCTACACGCAGTCACTGACCGACAAGCCGGTCAAGGGCATGCTCACCGGCCCGGTCACTATCCTGGCCTGGTCCTTCGTGCGCGACGACCAGCCGCTGGCCGAGACGGCCAACCAGGTCGCCCTGGCGCTCCGGGATGAGATCGAAGAGCTTGAGGTGGCAGGTATCGGCATCATCCAGGTGGATGAGCCAGCACTGCGCGAACTGCTGCCGCTCAAGCAGGCCGAGCAGGCCGACTACCTGGACTGGTCGGTGGGCTCTTTCCGCTTGGCCACCGCCGGCGTGCGCGACGAGACGCAGATCCACACCCACCTGTGCTACTCCGAGTTCGGTGTGGTCATCGACGCCATCCGCGCCCTCGACGCTGACGTCACCAGTATCGAGGCGGCCCGCAGCAAGATGGAGGTCGTTGCGGACATTCAGGCCTCGGGCTTCGATCACGGCGTTGGCCCGGGCGTCTACGACATCCACTCGCCGCGCGTGCCGAGCACCGAGGAGGTCGTGTCGCTGCTCCAGACCGCACTGAGCGGTGTGGATGCCCGCCAGCTCTGGGTGAACCCGGACTGTGGCTTGAAGACCCGTGGCTATGCCGAGACGGTCGCCTCGCTGGAGAACGTGGTGGCGGCGACGCGCCAGGTGCGTGAGCAGGTGGGTGCGGCGATCAACTAGCCCATCCACGCTGAGCGGGGCACCGGCTGCGGCTGGTGTCCCGCTCGCGGCATCTGGCAGCCATTCCCTGGAATACCCGCACCCTGGACGTGTTGAATGATTCCATGAGCATCGATGACATCGCCGTCACCACCATCACGGGTGAGCCCACCACGATGGCCCAGTGGGCCGGCAAGGTCCGCTTGGTCGTGAACGTGGCCAGCCGATGCGGCCTTGCGACCCAGTACGAGGCGCTGGAGGAATTGCAGCGCACCTATGGCGATCGGGGGTTTACGGTGTTGGGCTTCCCCTCGAACCAGTTCTTACAGGAACTGAGTACGGAGGAAGCCGTGGCGGCCTACTGCTCGACGACCTGGGGCGTCACCTTCCCGATGTTTGAGAAAGTTTGGGTGAACGGCCGTGGTCGACACCCGCTCTACAAGATCCTCACCAAGGCGAAGGATGACGGTGGGAAGGCAGGGCCGGTGATGTGGAACTTCGAAAAGTTCCTTATCCTGCCGGACGGCCAGATCCGTCGCTTCCGCCCCAACACCGAGCCCGATGACCCGCGCGTGATCGAAGCGATTGAAGCGGGGCTGCAGCAGGTCGCTGCCAGCGGCAAGGCGTAACGCCCGGCTCGCGTGCGATCCCGGGCATCGCCCGGGCAGCTGCCGATCGCTTAGAGCGACCGCAGCACCGTGACGACCTTGCCGAGCACGGTCGCTTCGTCGCCGAGGATCGGCGCAAAGGCGCTGTTGCGCGGCAGCAACCAGGTGTGACCGTCGCGCTGCTGGAAGACCTTGACGGTGGCTTCGCCGTCGATCATCGCGGCGACGATGTCACCGTTGTCGGCGTGCTGCTGGGCACGCACCACGACCCAGTCGCCGTCCGCAATGGCGGCGTCGATCATGGATTCACCCACGACCTTGAGCATGAACAGGTCGCCCTTGCCGACGAGGCGCCGGGGGAGCGGGATGACTTCGTCCACCTGCTGTTCTGCAGTGATCGGGATACCAGCGGCGATGCGGCCAACGAGGGGCACCGGCACAAACTGGTCGTCGTCGGTGGCGGTGGGCAACGGGGTGACGGTTGCACCCGCGTCGCTAACCGGTTCGCCAGCGATGTCGAGCAACACCTCCATGGCGCGCGGCCGGTTGGGGTCGCGGCGCAGGTACCCGGCCAGTTCCAGTTGGGTGAGCTGGTGCGCGACGCTCGAGAGCGAGGACAGGCCGACCAGGTCGCCGATTTCCCGCATGCTCGGCGGATAGCCGCGCGTTGAGACCGCCTCTTGGATGGCGAGCAGGATGGCACGCTGCTTGTCGGTTAGCGGTCGATGTCTGGACACGCTGTGCTCCCTTCCTGCGGGTCGGCCGAGGCAATGTCGGTGGCTGCTGATGCAATCCATAGTGGCCGTGGTGATCGAAACTCTATCCGAGCACGCGGCCGGATTCAAACATCTGTTCGAGCGTGTCGGGCGCAAATCCACGGATTCTCGCCCAAATCATCGCTTGACAGGGGTGTGATTCGAAGATAGATTCGAAACACAGTTTCGGGTGCGGTGCTCCCGGCCGAGCAGTGCACCTAAACTGTCAACCGCTACGGCACTGAAGGAGGCTGGCAATGTCCGCTCTCGTCGCTGCATTCCCGACCGCACCGATGACCACTCCGGTGGCCCGTCCGCGGATGGTTCCCGTTGCCGTCGCACCGGCTGCCGCCTCGGGCGTGCCGGCCACTCGCCTTCGGATCACCGACCGAGGCCGCAAGGTGCTGGGCGGTCTGATCGCCCTCATCGTTGCGGGATTGCTTGCCGTGGCCGCCTTGACCGCGCCGTCCGCTGCCGTGGCAGGGAACGATGCTGGCGCTGATCTGCCGACCATTACCGTGCTCGCAGGCGACACCATGTGGGGTATCGCAGAACTCATCGCTCCGAACGCCGACCCGCGAACCGTGATTCACGACCTGAAGCGGTTGAACCGCCTGGACAGCGCCGCGCTCACGCCCGGCCAGGTGCTGGTTATTCCCGCCCAGTACGCGCAGTAGTTCTGGTGCCGAATTCGACGTCGCCGTTTCCAGGGCGAGGTGAGGTCGGGTCGCTACGATGAATCAGTGACCAGCCTCAGTGACCTGCCCATTCGCGACGACCTGCGCGGACTCACCCCGTACGGGGCGCCGCAACTCCACGTTCCGGTCTCGCTGAACGTCAACGAGAACACCTTCGGGATCCCCGAGGAAGTGACCACCGCGATCGCAGCCAAGCTGGCGGCAGCAATCCCGGGACTGAACCGGTATCCGGACCGGGAATTCACCGAGCTCCGGACGGCACTCGCCGCGTACCTTGGCCACGGTCTCCCCGCCGACAACATCTGGGCGGGGAACGGATCAAACGAGGTCATCCAACACCTCATCCAGGCCTTTGGTGGTCCGGGCCGGACAGCGCTGGGCTTCACCCCGACCTACTCGATGTACCCGCTGATCACCCAGGGGACCGGCGCACGGTGGGTCGGCGTATCGCGGGCGGACGACTGGACGGTATCGGCGTCGGTGGCCGTGGCAGCCATCACGGAATATCAGCCCGACATTGTGTTCTTCTGCTCGCCGAACAACCCCACCGGCACGGTGCAAGATCTCGGTGCGATCGAAGCGGCCTATGACGCCACCGAGGGAATCGTCATCGTCGATGAGGCCTACGCCGAGTTCCTGCCGGCCGGCACCCCGTCGGCGCTGAGCCTGTTGCCTGGGCGCCCGCGCCTCGTGGTGCTGCGCACCATGAGTAAGGCCTTCGCCTTTGCTGGGGCGCGCGTGGGCTACCTTGCCGCGGACCCGGCAGTGGTGGATGCCTTGCGGCTCGTGCGCCTGCCGTATCACCTGTCGGCGCTCACCCAAGCAGCCGCGCTGGCCGCCTTGGAGCACACTGAGGCGATGCTCGCCACGGTCGACGCCATCAAGGTGCAACGCGACCGCATCAGCACCGAGCTCGCAGGACTGGGCTACCACCCGTACCCGAGTGGCACCAACTTCTTGCTCTTCGGCGGTGTCGCGGACCCGGAGGCAGCATTCCGTAGGCTGCTCGACCAGGGCGTGCTCATTCGGAACGTCGGCATCCCCGGCACGCTGCGCGTGACCGCCGGTACCGAGGCGGAGACCACCGCCTTCCTGACCGCAATGGCCGAAATCGCCCCCGCCGCCAAGTGAGCCGACGGATAGACTGACAGCATGAGTACTGCCCAGCGCACCGCTCGCGTGCAGCGAGAGACCAGCGAGTCGAGTGTCGACCTCAGCGTGAACCTCGATGGCACCGGCCAGGCCGACATCAGCACCTCGGTGCCCTTCTTTGACCACATGCTGAATGCGCTGGCCAAGCACTCCCTCATTGACCTCACGGTGCGCGCCACGGGCGACACCCACATTGACGCCCACCACACGGTGGAAGACGTGAGCATTGTGCTCGGTCAGGCCATTCGCCAAGCGCTCGGCGACAAGCGTGGCATCACTCGCTACGGTGACGCCACGGTGCCGCTGGACGAGGCGCTGGCGCTGGCTGTGGTGGACGTGTCTGGCCGTCCGTACTTCGTGCACGAAGGCGAGCCCGCCGGGTTCGAACACCACCTGATCGGTGGCCACTTC
Source organism: Actinomycetes bacterium (assembly GCA_023436775.1). Taxonomy (GTDB): domain Bacteria; phylum Actinomycetota; class Actinomycetes; order Actinomycetales; family Microbacteriaceae; genus JAEZHW01. The sequence goes on along the minus strand of JAEZHW010000002.1, from coordinate 8,131 downwards.
ACCGGTTCGCTGGTCGAGCACAGCCTCGAGTCGATCGCTACGCACGCGGGCATCACGATGCACGTGCGCGTCCTCGCCGGGCGCGATCCGCACCACATTGCCGAAGCCCAATACAAGGCCGTGGCGCGTGCGCTGCGGATCGCACTGGCCTTCGACCCGCGGGTGACGGGTGTGCCATCGACCAAGGGTGCCCTGTGACCGGACCTTCCGTAGTCGTTCTGGACTACGACAGTGGCAACGTCCACTCCGCAGTTCGGGCGCTGGAGCGCGCCGGCGCCGAGGTAACGCTGACCGCTGACCGCCAGGCTGCTCTGGCGGCCGACGGGCTGGTTGTTCCGGGCGTCGGTGCCTTCGCCGCGGTGATGGCCGGGCTCAAGCGCGTTGGTGGTGACCGCATCATCGAGCAGCGTCTCGCGGGCGGCAAGCCAGTGCTGGGCATCTGTGTCGGTCTGCAGGTGATGTTTGATCGTGGCGTCGAGCGCGGTGTCGAAACGGAGGGTCTCGGCCAGTGGCCGGGCGAGGTGGTGCCGCTGCCAGCAGCTACCCTGCCGCACATGGGCTGGAACACGGTCGATGCCGCTGATGGTTCGACCTTGTTCGCCGGCATCGAGCAGGAACGCTTCTACTTCGTCCACTCCTACGCCGCGCAGGACTGGACGCTCGAGGTGCACGATCCCTTCCCGGCGGCCCGCGTCACCTGGGCAGAGCACCAGGGCGCGCGCTTCATCGCCGCCGTGGAAAATGGCCCATTGAGCGCCACCCAGTTCCACCCGGAAAAGTCTGCGGAACCGGGCATCCGCCTGCTGCGCAATTGGATCGAGTCGCTGAGCCCGGCCCAGTGACTTGCTGGACAAGCACCACCTTTTCCACGCCAAGCGGCTAAGATCGTCGGGTGCGCCGGACACCCATGTGCGGTGACCCGATCTGGACATCGGGGACGTGTGGCGCAACGGCCGATTGTGGCCAGAAGGAACCATGAGCGATTTCTCTGCAACCCCCAAGCTGATCCTGTTCCCGGCAGTCGATGTTGCCGGCGGCAAGGCCGTCCGCCTCACCCAGGGTGCGGCCGGTAGTGAGACCAACTATGGTGACCCGATCGCGGCAGCCAATGAGTGGGCCGATCAGGGCGCCGAGTGGATCCACCTGGTGGACCTGGACGCGGCCTTTGGCCGTGGCAGCAACCTGCCGCTGCTCAAGAAGGTCATCAAGTCGGTGCGCGATGTGAACGTGGAACTCTCTGGCGGCATTCGCGACGATGCCAGCCTCGACATTGCCCTGGAGAGTGGCGCGAAGCGGGTGAACCTCGGCACTGCCGCCCTGGAAAACCCGGAGTGGGCAGCGAGCGTCATCGCCCAGTACGGCGAAGCGGTCGCGGTTGGCCTGGATGTGCGCGGCACCACGCTCGCGGCCCGCGGCTGGACCGAAGATGCCGGTGACCTGTGGGATGTGCTGGACCGCCTCGAGCAAGCCGGTTGCTCGCGCTACATCGTCACGGACGTGAAGAAGGACGGCATGCTGTCCGGCCCGAACATTGATCTGCTGACCCAGATCGCTGAGCGTACGGATCGCCCGGTCATTGCCTCGGGTGGCGTGTCGAGCCTCGATGACATCGCGGCACTGCGCGAACTGGTGCCGCTGGGCATCGAGGGTGCCATCGTCGGCAAGGCGCTGTACAACGGCAACTTCACCCTCGCCGAAGCCCTCGACGTCGCAGGCCACTAGGCCGGGCATCGACATGGCAGCCACGCGCGAGCCCGACGCTGACGGACGCCGCTTCGGCGCCAATAACCGCACCGACTCGGCCGGTCAGCCGTGGGCGGGCCGCAGCCTGCACCACCACGACAACCCCTACGCGAATGACGATGGCACGACGCCAGCGATCTACGCCGAGGCGGTGGCCGCGTTCCGCGCTGGCACCGCGGGCCTCGAAGCGGTCGCCGCTGCTGTCATGCAGTCCCGGCTGCTGATCCCGCTCATCGCCGAAGCTGGCGACCTCGGCGTGACGCCCGAGGGCCGCACCGTCGACAAGACGCAGGAGCTGAGCATCGTCACGGTCCAAGGCCCGGACGGGCGCACTGTGCTGCCCGCCTTCACCTCGGCGGACGCGATGTCGGCGTGGGACCCGAAGGCGCGGCCGATTCCGGCCGATGGCCGTCGCGTGGCGCTGGCCGCCGCTGATGATGGCGCCACCGCGATCGTCCTGAACCCAGGTACCCCCGAGGTGCTGGGCCTGCGGCGTCCCGCGATCTGGGCCATCGCGCAGGGCCAGGATTGGATTCCGGCTGACCGCGACCCGGACGTGCTCGCCGAGTTCGCCGCGCTCGCCGCTGACGAGCCGGTGATCACCCGAGTGGCACTGCATGCCGGTGATCCGCGGGCCACGCTGGAGACCCCCGAGGTGGTCGTCACCCTCGGCCTCGTGCCCGGCTTGTCGCAGGACGACGTCCAGGACCTGGTGGCCAGGCAAGCCAAGGCATGGTCGGCCAGCGACCTGATTACTGATCGCGTGGACTCACTCACCATTCGACTCGAGGCTGTCGACCTCGCCTAAGTCGCGCAGCTTAACCGGCACGCCCGAGACATGCGCGAGGCGGCCGGAATGGGCCGCCTCGCTGCAAATTTCGGGGGAGTGCCGCTAGATCACCGAGCCGGTGTACTTCTCGCCGGGACCCTTGCCCGGTGCGTCCGGGTACGGGCTGGCCTCACGGAATGCCAGTTGCAACGTGCGCAGACCATCGCGCAGCGTGCGGGCGTGCGTGTCATCGAGGTCGGGAGCGGTCGAGGTGACCAGGCCAGCCAGTCCCGTGATCAGGATTCGCGCCTCGGCGAGGTCCAGTTCCGTCTCGGGATCCTCGGACAAACCGACCTTGACGGCGGCGGCGCTCAGCAGGTGCAGCGAGAGCGTCATGATCAGCTCTGTCGCGCTGACCTCAGCAATGTCGCGGATCGCGGCAACGGTCTCGTCGGGGGACTCGGCCTGCGGCTGCGGGTCTGGGGTGCTCATTCTGCTCTCCTCGTGGTACGATACTGCAGGCCATGGAACCAGTTGTGTTCCATCACGAAAGCGGAGATTCCTCCCACCCGCGCTTGACCGCTTATAAGGTTACCGGGTTTGAAGTGCCCCACCGTTCGCGGTAGGGGCGCAGTGCGCCGTTATTGCGCACTAGGGATTTGCGTGTTCGTTGCCTCCGGCGCCGCCGGTGCAGGCCACCAGGAACGAACAAGGAGCAGCCCATCAGCGAGCCCCGCATCAATGAGCGAATCCGGGTCCCGGAAGTCCGCCTCGTCGGCCCTGCCGGCGAACAGGTCGGCGTGGTCCGGATCGAGGATGCCCTGCGCCTCGCGCAGGAAGCAGATCTTGACCTCGTGGAGGTCGCCCCGAACTCGAAGCCGCCGGTCGTCAAGTTGATGGACTACGGCAAGTTCAAGTACGAGGCTGCCCAGAAGGCCAAGGAAGCGCGTCGTAACCAGACGAACACCATCCTCAAGGAGGTCCGGTTCCGTCTGAAGATCGACAAGCATGACTACGAAACCAAGCTCAAGCGTGCGATCGGCTTCCTGCAGTCCGGCGACAAGGTGAAGTCGATGATTCAGTTCCGTGGCCGCGAGCAGTCGCGTCCCGAGCTGGGCGTGCGGCTGTTGCAGCGCTTCGCCGAGGATGTGGCCGAGTTCGGTCAGGTCGAGTCGAACCCGACCGTTGACGGCCGCAACATGGTGATGGTGATCGCTCCGCTCAAGAACAAGGCTGAGGCTCGTGCCGAAGCCGAGGCGCGTAAGGCCGCCAGTAAGGCAGCAACTGAGGACGCAATCGCGTCGTCGGCCGTTGCCGAAGCCGGTGCTGCTGAGGCGCCCGCGACCGAGGAAGCAGCTCCAAAGGCTCCGGCCAAGAAGCCCGCTGCGCCCCGTGCCGCCGCAAAGACCACCGCTGACGCGGCTGAGAAGAAGGAATAGGCAGATGCCCAAGCAGAAGACCCATTCGGGCGCTAAGAAGCGCTTCAAGATCACCGGCACCGGCAAGGTCATGGCCGCGTCGGCTGGTAAGCGCCACAACTTCGAGGCGAAGTCGAGCCGCGTGACCCGTCGTCTCGCCGCTGACCCGGTGCTCGCACCGGCCAACGCCAAGGTCATCAAGAAGCTCCTCGGCCGCTAAGCCGAACGAAACGTAAGGAAGTCAGCACATGGCACGTGTGAAGAGGGCCGTCAACGCCCACAAGAAGCGTCGCGTCATTCTCGAGCGCGCAGAGGGCTACCGCGGACAGCGTTCGCGCCTCTACCGCAAGGCCAAGGAGCAGGTCACTCACTCGCTCGTCTACGCCTACCGCGACCGTCGCGCCCGCAAGGGTGAGTTCCGCCGTCTGTGGATCCAGCGCATCAACGCCGCTGCCCGCCTCAACGGCCTGACCTACAACCGCCTGATCCAGGGTCTGAACCTGGCCGGCATCGAGGTCGACCGTCGCATCCTGGCCGAGCTGGCCGTCAACGACGCCGCCGCTTTTGCTGCCATCGTCGAGGCCGCCAAGAAGGCCCTGCCGGCCGACACGTCGGCCCCGAAGGCAGACGCCGCAGCCTAAGGCTTCGGCACACATGCTCGACAATCCGAGGGCGGCCAGGGCGAAAGCCGTGGCCGCCCTCGGCGTGCGAAAGCACCGCACTGAGACTGGACTCTTTCTGGTCGAAGGCCCCGTAGCGATCGCGGAGGCACTGCGATTCCATCGCAGTGGCCTGCGTGAGGTGTGGGCCACGCCCGAGGGCGTCGACCGGGCCCCGGGGCTCGCGACAGACTTGGCCGCGGCAGGCTTCGAGGTGCAGCTTGCCTTGCCCGCTGTGCTGTCTGCGATGGCGGACACGGTCTCCCCGCAGGGCTGGCTCGCGGTCGCGAAGCAATTCACCACGACCCTCGAAGCGGTCCTGGCCGCTGCGCCGCGGCTGATTGCCGTGATGGAATCCGCCGGCGATCCTGGCAACGTTGGTACCGTGATCCGCAGTGCCGACGCTGCAGGCGCGGATGCGGTGATCCTGACGACCGGATCGGTCGATCTCTATAACCCCAAGACGGTGCGCTCCACGATGGGGTCCATTTTCCACGTGCCGGTGGTGACCGGTCTGGACACCAACGCGGTCGTATCGGCACTGCACGATGCCGGTGTTCAGGTCCTCGCCGCCGACATGGGTGGCGTTGACCTACCGGAACTGTCTGCCGATGGCACTCTGGCTCGCCCAACCGCCTGGGTGTTCGGGACCGAGGCGCATGGCCTCTCCGCCGAGGCACGACTGCGTGCCGACCGCATTGCCGCGATTCCGATGCGGGGGCATGCTGAATCCATGAACGTGGCTATGGCAGCGACGGTGTGTCTCTTCCAGTCCGCCTTCGCGCAGCGGGATGGACTGCGCTGAGGTGTCCGGGGGCACCGGAAGCAAGGCTCGGCGACGCGCCTTCGGCGGCCTGATTGCGCTGGTCTTCGGCGTTGCGGTCGCGAGTGCCGCAGTCTGGTGGTGGCTGGAACCGCAGCCGGCACCGATCAATCCTGGCGGCCTCGTCGTGACTGAGGCTGTGGTGACGGACGCCCATGGGTCGTACCGGCAAACGCAACTCAGCTCCCAGCATGTGCAGGAGGCGGCACAACAGGCGGTGGTCGAGGACAACGATGGTCTGTTGACCCCGACGATGCAAGCGGCACTTTGGCCCTGGCTCGCCGAGTGGCTGGGGACACGGGTCGTCGATTCACTGGCGCTGGAGTCCGCGATCGACGATCAGGACTGGGAAGCCTGGCGGGCCGATGCGGCGCAGCACTGGCTGGAGCCTGCACTGGCGCGCGACCTGCTCATGCGCGTGCCGTACGACCACGGGGGAGTCGGGCGCCCGCTGCTGGCGGTGGCCGGCGATCCCTTCGGCGCCCCCCTGCGGCTCATTCGTGATGGCGAGGCACGCTTTGTGGCGGCCCATCTCGCCCTCGAACGTGTGACGGTGGCTCTGCACAAGGGTGCGGTGACTACCGAAGTGCGGGGGAGCGTGGTGTATCGGGCCCGTATGGCCGATTCGGATGTGATCGAGTTGTTGCAGGGCCCGACGAGTGCGACCACCAAGGCCGACCTCGTGCAGCGCTATCCGCAGTTGGATGACGACGAAGAGGAACTGGTCACCCTTGCACTTGCATTTGGGTACACGCTGATCCACCAGAACGAGCAGTGGTACCTGCACGCCATCTCGCGGGACAGCCAGGTTTCTTACACCTGGTGAGATTCCATCGCAAATTCGGTCAGAAGGTTTTCGGTTTCCTGGCAAAATTGCCTGACAACAGCGTCGGCAATGTGTCTCGGATGCTCAAATTTTGTTTCTGTTGCATAAAAGTGGCATTCCTTCCTTGAATATGTGATTCACTGAGGAAATGGCAGGTGAACAAGTTTCAGCATCGAAGCCGACTGAGCGCGAGCCACTCGTCGTCATCCAGGACGTCAACAAGCACTACGGTGAACTGCACGTTCTGAACAACATCAACACCACGGTTGGTCGTGGCGAGGTTGTGGTGATCATCGGCCCCAGCGGTTCTGGCAAGTCCACGCTGTGTCGGGCCATTAACCGCCTCGAGACCATCGACTCCGGCACGATCACCATTGACGGTGTTCCGCTGCCGCAGGAAGGGAAGGCGCTGGCAACACTCCGTGCCGACGTGGGCATGGTGTTCCAGTCCTTCAACCTGTTCTCGCACAAGACCGTTCTGGATAACGTGACGCTGGGCCCAATGAAGGTTCGTGGCAAGTCCAAGGCTGAGGCAGAGAAGCGCGCAATGGAACTGCTCGACCGAGTCGGTGTTGCCTCGCAGGCGCACAAGTTCCCGGCACAGCTCTCCGGTGGTCAGCAGCAGCGCGTGGCGATCGCCCGGTCGCTGGCCATGGACCCGAAGCTCATCCTGATGGATGAGCCGACCAGTGCCCTGGACCCCGAAATGATCAACGAGGTCCTCGACGTGATGATCGGTCTGGCCAAGGACGGCATGACCATGGTCACCGTCACCCACGAGATGGGCTTCGCCCGCAAGGCGGCCGATCGCGTGTTGTTCATGGCTGACGGTCGCATCGTCGAAGAGGCCGCGCCTGAGGTGTTCTTCAGCAACCCGCAGACCGATCGCGCCAAGGACTTCCTGTCTAAGATCCTCGCCCATTAAGGGCGTCTCATGCTCACGCCGCCCCTCCGGGGTGGTCTGGGAAACACAGCACACCAATCGAAACCATTAGGGAGAGAGCGATGAAGAAGACGTTCAAGGTCGTCGCCGCATTCGCCGCCGCGTCCATGCTGCTTGCTGGTTGTGCCAGCGAGCCGGCAGCCGAGACCCCGACCTTCCCCGAAGGCAGCACCATGGCTGCCCTCGCGAGCAAGGGCGAGATCGTGATCGGCACCAAGTTCGACCAGCCGCTGTTCGGCCTCAAGGGCCTGAGCGGTGACCCGGAGGGCTTCGACGTCGAGATCGGCAAGCTCATCGCTAAGGAACTCGGCGTTACCCCCAAGTTCGTCGAGACCGTGTCGGCCAACCGCGAGACCTTCATCCAGCAGGGCAACGTCGACATCGTGATCGCGACCTACACGATCAACGACAAGCGCAAGGAAGTTATCGAATTCGCTGGCCCGTACTACATGGCTGGTCAGTCGATCCTGGCGCTCAAGGACCGCACCGACCTCAGCACCCCGGAGTCGCTCGTCGGCCAGCCGGTCTGCTCGGTCACCGGTTCGACCCCGGCCGCCAAGCTCGAAGAGATTGGCGCTGAGCCGGTGCTGTTCGGTACCTACACCGAGTGCCTCGAGCCGCTGCGTCAGGGCACCGTCGTTGCCGTCAGCACCGACAACGTGATCCTGGCCGGTTTCGCTGCCCAGTACCCGGAAGAGTTCGCCGTCATGGGCGTGCCGTTCACCGAGGAGCCCTACGGCATCGGCCTGAAGAAGGGTGACATCGAGTTCCGCGACTGGATCAACGACCTGCTCGAGAAGTCCTACGCTGACGGCTCGTACAAGGCCGCTTGGGACGCAACGGCTGGCACCGTCCTGCCGTTCGTCGACGGCCCGACGCCGAACCGCTACTAATCCCTTGAGCGCTGGTGTGGGTGGGGGGGGGCCGGGCGCCCGCCCCCCCCGACCAGG
>JAEZHW010000070.1 GCA_023436775.1 Actinomycetes bacterium | reverse complement strand
CCCACCTTTGGGCGTGAGGCCCTTGTAGGCGGCGATCACGCCCGCGATCACTCCGAAGATCGCCGCCTTCAGCTCGGCGATGTAGAGGTCTGGCAGCTGCGCGAGCGCCGAGAACGAGGCCAGATACGCGCCGGGCGTACCGCCCTGGAGGATCACGTTGAAGAAGTAGCCGCCGGTGATGCCGACGACCGAAACCAGCCCGTTGAGCAGGACCGCGACCAGAACCATGGCCAGTACCCGCGGGACGACGAGGCGCTGGACCGGGTTGATTCCCAGGACCTCCATCGCGTCGATCTCCTCACGGATCGTTCGCGAACCGAGGTCTGCGGTGACAGCCGAGCCGGCGGCGCCCGCGATCAACAGCGCGGTCACGATCGGGCTGCCCTGCTGGATGACGGCGAGAACACTGGCCGCACCGGTGAAGGATTCGGCGCCCAACTGTTTGATCAAGGATCCGGTCTGCAGCGAAACCACCGCCCCGAAGGGGATCGCGACGAGCGCGGTCGGCAGGATGGTCACGCTTGCGATGAACCAGGCCTGTTCGATGAACTCCTTGAACTGGAACGGCCGCTTGAACGTATTTCGCACAACCTCGACGAACAGTTGCACGATGTTCCCGGCCTGCGTGAGGGCTCCGGTGAGCGGCCTCGTGATCGCGGTTCGGGTCCCCCCCATCCAGGTCCCCTAACCGCGCTCGAAGGCGGAAGGCCCGAAACCGCCGTCGCCGTAGGCCGGCAGCATCTGGGTCGCGTCGTCCTCCATGCTGGCGAGGATGCTCTGCTGCGCCTCCACCGGCAGAGTGTGGAGGATCTCCCGGACACGGGCCTGTCGTCGTGCGACGGCCTGGCGCACCGGCAACCCCGGCGTCGCCTGCATCTGCGGGACCACACCGAAGACGTCGTCGGTGCCGCCGTGATGATGCCCGGCGTCCACGAGCGCCTGCTCGTGCGCCATCTGCGCCTCGTCCTTCTCCTCCGACATGCCGATCGGGCCGATCTTGCTGCCGTTGAGGAACTGGTGGACGACCGGCTCGTCACTGGTCAACAGGACCTCGCGCGGACCGAACATGACCAGTTGCTTCCGGAACAGCATGCCCAGGTTGTCCGGCACGGTGCGGGCGAGGTTGATGTTGTGCGTGACGATCAGAATGGTCGCGTCGATCTGCGCGTTGATGTCGATCAGCAGCTGGCTCAGGTACGTCGTGCGGACCGGGTCGAGGCCCGAGTCCGGCTCGTCGACGAGGATGATCTGGGGGTCGAGCACGAGCGCGCGGGCGAGGCCGGCACGCTTGCGCATACCACCGGAGATCTCGCCGGGCAGCTTGTTCTCCGCGCCGATCAGGCCGTTGAGTTCGAGCTTCTCCATCACGATCTGCCGGATCTCGGACTCGGACTTCTTGGTGTGCTCGCGCAGCGGGAAGGCGACGTTGTCGTAGAGGTTCATCGATCCGAACAGGGCGCCGTCCTGGAACAGGACGCCGAACAGCTTGCGGATCTCGTACAGCTCGCGGGACGAGCACTGCAGGATGTCGGTCCCGTCGATCACGATCGAGCCCTCCTCGGGCCGCAGCAGACCGATGAGGGACTTGAGGAACACCGACTTACCGGTGCCGGACGGACCCAGCAGGGCGCTGACCTCACCGGCCGGCAGCGTGAGCGTCACGTCCTGCCAGATCTTCTGAGAGCCGAACGACTTCGTGAGCCCTTCGACCGATACCTCGACTCCCACCACTACCTCCTGCGTCAGGCGCGTCCCACCCCGTCCCCCGTGTGGGTTAGGTCACTCTATCGCATCGACGTGTTGTATGTAACACCAATTATTACCCGAGAGTAGGTAAAGCGACACAGGGGCCCGGCGGACGGCGCATCGGAAACGAAAAGGGCCGCCCCCGGTAGGGGGCGGCCCGTTCTCGATGCTTCGTCAGGAAGCAGCGTGGAAGATCCTCTTACTTGAGGGTGATCTTCGCGCCGGCAGCCTCGAGCTTCTCCTTGGCAGCCTCGGCGGCCTCCTTGGCGACCTTCTCCAGGATCGGCTTCGGAGCGCCCTCGACGAGATCCTTGGCCTCCTTCAGGCCCAGGCCCGAGACGACCTCACGGACGACCTTGATGACCTGGATCTTCTTGTCGCCGGCCGACTCGAGGATGACGTCGAACTCGTCCTGCTCCTCGGCAGCCTCAGCGCCGCCGGCCGGAGCGCCCGCAACAGCCGCGACGGCGACCGGAGCAGCAGCGGTGACCTCGAAGGTCTCCTCGAATGCCTTCACGAACTCCGAGAGCTCGAGCAGGGTGAGCTCCTTGAACGCGTCGAGCAGTTCCTCGGTGGTGAGCTTCGCCATGGTGGCGTCCTTCCTTCTAAGTCCTGTGTCGCCGATCCGCGACCGGACAGGTGGTGATGGTTTGTGATGCGCAGGTGCGGATCAGCTATTCGGCAGCGGCGTCGGCGGGAGCCTCGGCGGCCCCACCCTCCGCAGCCTTCTTCTCCTGCAGCGCAGCGGCCAGACGGGCCACCTGCGAAGCGGGAGCGTTGAACAGGCCGGCGGCCTTTGCCAAGTTGCCCTTCATCGCGCCGGCAAGCTTGGCCAACAGCACCTCGCGGGACTCGAGGTCCGCGATCTTGTTGACCTGATCCACGGACAGCGCAGCGCCGTCCATGTAGCCGCCCTTGATGACGAGTGCCTTGTTGTCCTTCGCGAAGGCCTTGATGGCCTTCGCGGCGTCGACCGGCTCGCCCTTGATGAATGCAATGGCGGTCGGTCCGACGAACAGGTCGTCAAGGCCCTCGACGCCCGCCTCTGCGGCGGCACGCTTGACCAGGGTGTTCTTGGCGACGGAGTAGGTGGCACCCTCTCCGAGAGCGCGTCGCAGCTGCGTCAGGCTCGTGACCGACAGACCACGGTATTCCGTGATGACAGCGGCCGACGACTCCTTGAACTGCTCGGTGATCTCCGCCACTGCGGAAACCTTCTCAGGCTTTGCCATACTTCGCCTCCTCTCGTGACAGTCGTTGTTCCACTCGACCTGCGCCCGGAGGCGTGGCCGTGACATGCAAAACGCCCCGGTGCAGGGCACACGGGGCGTACACGAGGAGATCCATCCACCCGATCGAGACCGAGCGCAACAAACATCCCCCACCTCGTCCTCCTGCGTGGGCCGCCGGGCAATCCCGGACCTTCAACCGATCCATTGCTGGATACGGTGACCAACGGTCTTGGGTAGAACATTTTTCGGGGCGGAGTTCGCATCGAGCACCGAACTCCGTCGAGTAGCTTAGCGAAGCGCAAGGGGGAAAGCAAAACGGCGCAGGTGTGGCTCCTGTCTCGACCGCAATCGAACACGCCGAAGGCCGGCAC
>JAEZHW010000042.1 GCA_023436775.1 Actinomycetes bacterium | reverse complement strand
CTACCCCCCCGCGGGCGCCCCCCCCCGGCCGCGCCCCCCCACCTCCCCCAAGGAGCATCTCCCGCGGATGACCAGTCCAGTCAGCACCGAGGCCGCCGCTAGGCCGGCGCCTGCCGCCCCGCCAACGCGCCCGAACCGGCCACGGCGACGCGGCGATCGCGTGTTTTCCGCCTCGGCACTCTTCGCCGGCGCCATCATCCTGATCACCCTGGCCGCGGTGGCGATCTTCCTGATCGTCCAGGGCTTGCCCGGCATGTTCAGCGACCCGAACGGCATCTCGCTGCTGGCAGGTAAGGACTTCTGGTCCTACGTCGGACCGCTGGTGTTCGGCACGATCTGGGCTGCGTTCTTAGCACTCCTGATCTCAGTACCGCTGGCCATTGGTATCGCATTGTTCATCTCGCACTACGCACCGCGCAAGCTCGCCACACCCCTGGGCTATGTGGTCGATCTGCTGTCCGCGGTGCCGTCGGTCGTGTTCGGCCTGTGGGGCATTCTGGTGCTCGCCCCGGCAGTGCAGCCGATCTATGCCTGGCTCGAACAGCACGCCAGTTGGATCCCGCTGTTCGCCGGACCAGTCTCGAGTACTGGGCGCACCATCCTCACGGCGGCGTTGGTCCTCGCGGTCATGGTCCTGCCGATCATGACCGCGATCTGCCGAGAGGTCTTCTTGCAGACACCGGTGCTGCATGAAGAAGCAGCCCTCGCCCTCGGCGCTACCCGCTGGGAGATGATTCGGGTCGCGGTCCTCCCCTTTGGCCGCCCGGGCATCATCTCGGCCGCCATGCTGGGCCTTGGCCGGGCACTTGGCGAGACGATGGCAGTGGCGATGGTGCTGTCTGCAACCGGCGCGGTGAGTTTCCAACTGCTCACCCCGGCGAACCCTTCCACGATCGCGGCGAATATCGCCCTGGTGTTCCCGGAGTCCTACGGTCTGAACATCAATGTGTTGATTGCGACGGGCCTGATCCTGTTCGTGGTCACCTTCGCGGTAAATGCTCTGGCCCGCTGGGTCGTCAATCGGCGTAAGGATTTCTCGGGAGCGAACGCATGAGCACCCTGCACGCTACCCAAGCCGTCCGGGCCCGCAACGCCCTGACCGCGAGCCGACTGCCGAAGCTCACCCCCTGGGCCACGCTCCTGGCCGCCACCGTCCTGGCATGCCTCATCGTGCTGCCGACCGCCAGTGGCCCCGATGACGGCGTCCCGGTGGCGGGCATCGTCGTCGTGGCAGCTCTGCTGCACCTGGTGCTGCTCACCACCCTGTCTGGCATCGTCGAGGGCCGTCGCCGTGCCGTCGACCGCCTGATGACGGCGCTGGTCACCACTGCGTTTCTGATCGCGATGGTCCCGTTGATTTCCGTCACCATCACCACGGTCGGGGCCGGCCTGGCCAGGTTCGACGCCGAGTTCTTCACGAATTCGATGCGCAACGTCACCGGGGAAGGCGGCGGTGCATTGCATGCCATCGTCGGTACCGTCCTGATGACCCTGACCGCGACGGTAATCTCGGTGCCGATTGGATTACTCACCGCGATCTACCTGGTCGAGTACGGCCGCGGCACCCTGGCTCGCGGCATCACCTTCATCGTGGACGTAATGACCGGTATCCCATCGATCGTCGCCGGCCTCTTCGCCTATGCACTCTTCGCGCTGCTGCTGGGGCCTGGCGTGCGCAGCGGATTCATCGGCGCGATTGCACTGAGCGTGCTCATGATCCCGGTGATTGTCCGGTCCAGCGAGGAGATGCTGCGGCTAGTCCCGAACGAACTGCGCGAGGCCTCCTACGCCTTGGGCGTCCCGCAGTGGTTGACCGTGCTGAAGGTGGTCCTGCCGACCTCAATCGCGGGCATCACCACCGGGATCATGCTGTCCATCGCCCGCGTCATCGGCGAAACCGCGCCGCTGCTGGTCACTGCTGGCTTCACCGCCAGCATGAACTACAACCTCTTCGATGGCCGGATGAACTCCCTGCCACTGTTCGTCTACCGCAGCTACATGGACCAGGGCGTGCCCTTCGAGGCCTACCTTGATCGTGCCTGGGCCGCGGCCCTGACCCTCATCATCATCGTGATGGCGCTGAACCTGTGCGCGCGCCTGATCGCCAAGTTCTTCGCCCCTAAGACCCAGCGGTAAGGAATCCCGACGTGTCCAAGCGCATCGAAGTCAAGAACCTCGACGTCTACTACTCCAAGTTCAAGGCGGTTGAGGATGTGACGCTCACCATCGAGCCTCGCACTGTCACCGCGTTCATCGGCCCTTCGGGGTGCGGCAAGTCCACCTTCCTGCGCACCCTGAACCGAATGCACGAGGTCATTCCTGGCGCTTGGGTGGACGGTGAGGTGCTCGTCGACGGCAACAACCTGTACGCCCCAGGCGTGGACCCGGTGCTGGTGCGCCGCCAGATCGGTATGGTGTTCCAGCGCCCGAACCCGTTCCCGACGATGTCCATTCGGGACAACGTGCTCGCCGGGGTCACACTGAACAACCGGCGCATCTCCCGCAGTGACGCGGACGCGCTGGTGGAGCGATCCCTGCAGGGCGCGAACCTGTGGAAGGAAGTGAAGGATCGCCTCGACCGGCCCGGATCCTCGCTGTCCGGTGGCCAGCAGCAGCGCCTCTGCATCGCGCGGGCCATCGCCGTGCAGCCGGACATCCTGCTGATGGACGAGCCGTGCTCGGCCCTGGACCCAATCTCGACCCTGGCCATCGAGGACCTGATCGAGCAGCTCAAGCAGGAGTACACGATCGTGATCGTGACGCACAACATGCAGCAGGCCAGCCGAATCAGCGATCGAACCGCCTTCTTCAACATCGCTGGCACCGGCAAGCCCGGCACCCTGATCGAGTACGACGACACCGATGTCATCTTCTCGAAGCCCGCCCAGCAGTCCACCGAGGATTACATCTCGGGTCGATTCGGCTAGGCCGCAGCCCATTCGGGGCAAAGATACACCGAGCCGCAGAACGCCTCTCGGCGCGAGGCCGCTCGAAGCGGCGAATATTGGAGCCCGGGGTTACTGCGGCCCGGCCTGACCATCATACTGGCTGACCGGGTGTGCTCGTTCCGCGCTCCTCCAAGTCCCAGAGTTCCCGGAGGGAACGCAGCCGCGGTGGCTAGTCCAGGCCGCCGACTCGCCAGCGACGTGCCGCCGCAACCAGGTGCTCGCTGTACTGGGTGAAGCGCAGCGCGGTGGTGGTGAACTCCTTCGCCTCCTCCGGCGAGCGCACATCGGCCTGATCGGCGAGGTGGGCCGAGCCAGCCGCTGCGATCCGACTGAAGGCTGCGGCTCGCTCCAGCGCGATCGCAAAATCGCCCTCGAAGACGCCACGGAGAATGCGGTCGGCAAGTTGCACGATCTCGTCCGGACCGGTCGGAGCGGCAGCGCCAGCGACCGCCTCCTCGATGCCGCGGAGTTGCTCCACGCCGAGGCGATACAAGCCGCTCACGCCGTCAGGATCCTTGCGGATAATCGTATGCAGCAGGTAGATCCGCCACAGCGCACCGGGCAGGCTGTCCGGCAGCGAACCAGACCAGAGTTCCGCGATCGCGTCGATTCCGTGGGTCTGTACATAGCTGAGCAGTCGCTCAAGGACTTCCGGGTCGCGCTCGCTGCGAACACGGCTCAACAGCGCCTGAGCGCTCTCGTGCGCGATGCGACTGAGCACAGCCGGGTCCTCGCCGCCGGGGAGATACTCGAACAGCACTCCCGGCACACGAACAGGACGGGGAAAGTCAGCAGGCACCGGACGAGTCTACGCGGCGAAGATGCGCGCGTCACGGCGGTCACAGCACCTCTTCGGCCTCGGCCACTGCACTAGAGTAGATGGCAGGGGCCTCTAGCTCAGTTGGTAGAGCATCGGACTTTTAATCCGCGGGTCGTGGGTTCGAGCCCCACGGGGCCCACTCCTCACTGTGACAACGTTGCGCCGCACCTGCCCGCTGCCGATTCCGTCTGTGCAACGAACGGACGGCGCCGGTCAGGCACCGGCGCCGTCCGTTTCGGGAACTGGTCGACTACAGCTCGAGGTGTGCGTCGACGTCCTTCACCTTGATACGTGCCAGGGCGAGGTTTGCCTTCTTCTTGTCCAGGACGAGGTAGATGAACACCTCGGGATTCTGGGCCAGCGGACGGATCACGTGGAACTGGCTCGAGAGCGTGATGAGGATGTCCTCGATCGACTCGTCCAGCCCAAGCGCAGCGATCGTGCGCAGCTTCGCCCGGACGACCTCAGTGTTGCCAGCTGCGGCGAGTTCCAGGTCGATGCCGCTACCGGCACCGCCGAGGACCAGGCCCGTCGAGCTGTCCACCAGCGCGGCGGCAACGGCTCCGTCAATCGCTACGAGCGTGTCCAGTGAATCGGGGATATTTGCCATGGCGCGTTTCTCAACTTTCTGTGTATCGATGGCATCGAGTTCAATTGGCCGATGCTTGATTCTTCGAGGTCGCCCGCTCATCTATCTTCTCCAGTGACGAGTTCGAGGTCGGTCGGGATCGCCGACCCCAGCGACTCTGCAGCCATCGTCGAAAGCCTCAGAGCCACACCTAGGTTCTCAAGAGCATCGAAGACGGCCCCCACCACAATGTGGTGGCCTCGAACTCGTAACTGGACCATTTGTCCTTCTTCCACGGCAAGTACTACGTACCTGCTATCGCCCATTGCGAGTTCACGGGCGACCGCCTCGCTCAGGGCCTGGATGGAGGACACCATGCTCGCCATAGTGTTGCTGGCCGACTTCGACGTCGGCCAGTGTGCGAGCTCGAACCCGTCATCCGTAATCACCACGGCATACTTCAGCGAGCGCGCCTGCTCCGACAGCTGCTGCAGCGATGCAGTAGCCGCTTCGACGGCGACCTCGTTGAGGTGAATGCTGGGTGCTTTCTTCATCGACGGGCTCCTTCATTGGCCGCACCAACCATCGCGGTGGCTTCCACCGCGGCGACGAGCGCGACCAAGATCTTTTGCAATTGCCCCGCCTCGCGCGCGTCAACGCTGAAGACGGGAATGGTGATGTGCGGGTATGCCGCACGCAGCGCCTCGACGTACATCGGAATCGTCGGCCGGGGCAGCAGCTCCATTCGGGTGACACCGATCGCCACGGCTCCGCGCTGGATGAGATCCTGGAAATCTTCCAGGTACTCCAAGACCGTGGGCACCGGGTCTGGCGCGTCATTGTGGACCAGCAGCAGCAAGCCTTCGGCGCGCTCCTGCAGGATCTTCCACATGAACGAGAAGCGCCGCTGACCGGGCACACCGTACATGCGCAGCTTGTGCTCCGGGCTCAGCGTGATCTCGCCGTAGTCCAGTGCCACGGTGGTGGTGAGCTTGTCCGCCTGCGCACGATCGTTATTGTGTGCCTCGGTACTCACCACCGGGATCTCGCTGAGGCTCTGCACCGCAGTCGTCTTTCCCGACCCCATCGGGCCGGCAATCAGCAAGACGTGCTCAGCCACGTTATGCGCCGAACCGTTCGCGGATCATGCGGAACAGACTCTTCGGCCCGCTACCGAAGCCGCCCTTGAGCTTGCGCACTGGAGCGGTCGGATCCGGTTCAATCGACCCGGTCAGGCTCAGCGTGCTCACCAGCGTGACCGCCACCTGACGATCGACACCGACCGCCCCAGCGACATCATCGAGGTCCAGCGCCGCCGAGCCGAACAGGGCGCACAGCTGCACCTGCTCGGTAGTGGCATCCACCTCGGTGAGGTTCGGCCAGGCGACCATGCGGTACCGCTCGCCGCGCACCATCCAGGGTGCGGCACTGTGTGCGAAGGCCACCATACCGATGCGCCACAGCAGCGCACCCAGGGTTCCGGTGCGCACCTCGAGCGGTCGATCCGCGGGACCGAGGGTGCGGACGCGCACCTGCAACGGCCCATCCGGCAGGGGCGTGTTGCCGGCGTCGTCGGCCCAGTGGTACGCGTCGGCGGCGACATGAATCGTGATCGGCTGCGCATCGCGCGCCTCGATCCGCATCGCCATCGGCAGGCCGAGCTTGCGCAGCGAACGCAGGCGGTCGGCGACGTCACCCCAGGTCAGCACTTGGGCGTCATTCATGCCGACGGTGGGCGAGAAACCAGTTTCACCACCAGTAAGCGTCATGGCGATCACCAGACCCGAACGGGTGCGGCGGCTTCAGCGGCGCTCGAATCCGAGATGTAGCGCAGCACTGCAGCGTCGCGGGCCCGAACCGGAAGCACCTCGGCGACGTAGCGCTCGAGCTGCTGGGGGTGCTGCGAGGCGGCCTCCCAAATCATCTCGTGCATCTGGTCGAGGATGCTGAGACGGAGCGTTTCCGTGATCCCCGAGCTGGGGTCCGGCAGGACGAAGTTGTCGAGGTTGCGGGTCAGTTCCAACCAGTGCACGCTCGCCGTGATCATGCTCGAGACCGGGCGGATGTGTTCCCGCACCGGCATCAAGCCAAAGCGTCCCGGCGGACGATTGCGGTCGACCCAGAGCATCGCCAGCACGCTGAGCGCGACGGCGGCGACCACAACGGTCACGGCACCGGCGATGGCCCAGATGGCCTGCCCGCCTTGCGACTGCAACCAGCACACCACCGCGGCAGCAACAGACAGCACCAGGATCGTCAGGGCTCCGGCCAGGGTGCGTCGGCGACTGCGCTGCTCAAGCTTGCTGTATTCGGCCAGGGTCAGCGGCTTGCCCGGAGCTGCAACGATCCAGCGCTCCGTCTTGGCGTCAACGTCACGCCGGCGAAGACGATGCCGCACTTCGAACTGCAGCATGTAGGGCAACCGAGAATCGGTCGGAATGTCGCGGATGGTTGAAAGTCCACGCATTTGACCCCTCACCTTCACTTATTGCCTTGCAGCAATCCAACGAAAACTTCGTACATCTGGTTCGGGTAGATCACACGTTATTGCCTCCGGGGATTCGCCCGTGACCAGGACTGGGGCAAGTGTAGGTGTTTCCACCTACTGTCAGACAATTTTGTGAGCCATGAACGACTTTTCCCGTGCAGTTCACACAAGTGGCACGCATGTGCCATATTCCTGGCACACTGTCGACATGACGCAAGATGGGCCGCTACTCGGTCCCGACGGATTGCCCCGCACGCCGTGGGCGCTCAGCCATCCCTTGCTACTGCGCTACTACGACCAGGAGTGGGGTCTCCCGGTCCGCGACGAGCAGGGTCTGTTCGAACGGCTCAGTCTGGAGGCGTTCCAAGCTGGCCTGAGTTGGCTCACCATCCTGCGCAAGCGCGATCAATTCCGCGCAGTCTTCGCCCACTTCGACCCCGACCAGGTAGCTCGTTTTGGCGACATTGACATTGAGCGGCTGCTGCAGGATCCCGGCATCATCCGGAACCGCGCCAAGATCGAGGCCACCATCGGCAATGCCCAGGCGGTGCTGCGACTGCGTGCCGACGGCGGCCTCACCGAACTCATTTGGTCGTTCCTACCCGCCTCGACGCCAGCACCCCGGACCATGGCCGAGGTCCCGACAACGAGCCCGGAATCGGTAGCGATGTCCAAGGCTCTGCGCGCCCGTGGCTTTCGCTTTGTCGGGCCGACCACCTGCTTCGCCCTGATGGAGGCGATCGGCATGGTCGATACGCATCTGGTGGGCTCCTATCGCCGCGGCAGCAGCGGTGTCTGGCCTACCTGAGTCCGCGGGCGACGCGTGTCAGCGCCCGAAGGGCAACCGCTCGCCGTACCAGGCCTCGACAATCGATCGCGCGATCGAGGCTGGCCCGGGCAGCAGGACATCGCCGGATTCCGCAGCCTGCCACAGCTCGTCCCTGGTGAACCAGCGGAGCGCACGAATCTCGATGCCGTCCGGGGCCTGATCGGCGATGTCGCCGACGAGCCGGGCCGCAAACCCCACCATCAGCGAGGCTGGGAATGGCCATGGTTGGCTGCCCAGATACACCGGGTCAGTCACCCGCAAGCCCGCCTCTTCGTGGACCTCGCGCAGCACGGCCGCTTCGAGCGACTCGCCAGGGTCCACGAATCCCGCGATGAGTGAATATCGGTTCGACTCCCAGGCCGCGTTGGAAGCCAGCAGCAGTCGGTCCTCGCCGTCCGTTACGGCAACGATGACGGCCGGGTCGGTTCGCGGGAAATGCTCTGCGCCATCGGCGGGGTCAACGCGCACCCAACCTCCACGGGTCGAGGTGGTTGGGTTGCCGGAACTCGGCGAAAACCGATACCGCTGATGCCAGTTCGCCAGCGCGACCGCCCGCGTGAGCAGCCCGGCGTCGCGACGGTCGAGTCGGCCGCCCACCAGCCGCAGATTCGCCCAAGTTCCGCCATGACCGTACTGCTCGATGGCTGCTGCCTGGTCTTCGGAGACCACAATGGCCAGCACCGGCACATCGCCAGCACCGTCCGCCACGACGATCGCATCCCCAGGGACCCCCTCAGCCGGTCGTACCCGTCCGAGGTAAATCCGCGTGGATGCCTCGGCGGGCGGCCGGTCCCCGCCCGGCTCCGACTCGCGAAAGAGCGCCCCCGGCAGCAACGCCAGTCGGCCGTCGGCATCAATCAGGGCATCCGTGCCTCGCAACGGCAGCACCAGCGTCTCGGCCCGCTCCAACAGTTCATCCAGCAGGCTGTCCTCGTTGTGGTTCAGCACCACGGAGCCTTCGAGCGACGGGGCGAGGGGCAGATCCAGCCGACGCTGGGTCCAGGATGGCTGCGTCATAGGTCTCGATTCCGGTGATCTGGGTCATGCGATGCGCACGGCGTTTCCCCCTCCCGGTAGCCTATGTTGACCCGGTGACGACGCGCCGCGTGCCAGCCAGGTAGAATGTTTCGTGTCGACCTGTTCGACACAGTTTTCCGTGCCAGCAAGGAGCATTGATGTCCACCGTTCTGAGCGTGTTCTTCAGCCTCGTCCTCTTCGTCGGCGGCCTGTTGCTCTTCGGCTACGCAGACGCCGTGGTGGGCTACGAGATCCTGATGTTCGTCGCTGGCATCCTGGCCGTCTCTGCCTCGATGGCGATCCCGGCGCACCTGCTCAAGCGCGTCGGCTAAGTCTTCCCTGGGCGTTTCGCCCAGACTCTTTGCACCACGCTCGAGGTGGTCCAGAATCGTCGTGACAATGTCGTCGACGCGAGGAGGACCATATGAGTGAAACTGTTGCGCGCGTTACAGAGATCAGCGTCCGTTCCACCAAGAGCTTTGACGCGGCCATTGCCGCTGGCATCGAACGAGCGAATGCAACCCTTCGCGGCGTTTCTGGTGCATGGGTGAAGAGCCAGAAGGTGGAAATCGAAAACGGCAAGATCACCGCATATCAGGTCATCCTCGCCGTCACCTTCGTTCTGGACGACTAGACCTCCTGCAACCACGCAGTTCGGGCCCGCATGCACTTGGCATGCGGGCCCGAATGATGATTGGCCAGGCGCGGGTGCGGTCGCGCCGCAATCCCCCGCCGCTACGCTGAGCGGCCTGCGTTCGCGCGCTCGGCGGACTCGACCACGTTCTGCAGCAGCAGCGCTCGAGTCATCGGGCCGACGCCACCCGGGTTCGGTGAGATCCACGCCGCCACCTCGGCCACGGCCGGGTCCACGTCGCCGGCGATCTTGCCTTTACCGGTCTCGGGGTCGATGACGCGGCTCACGCCCACGTCGAGCACGATGGCGCCCGGCTTGACCGCCTCGGCCTTGACGATGCTCGGCACGCCGGCAGCGGCAACGATCACGTCTGCCTGCCGCAGCACCTCGTCGAGGTTGGCGGTACCGGTGTGGGTGAGTGTCACGGTCGCGTTCACGTCGCGACGGGTCAGCAGCAGGCCAATCGGCCGCCCTACGGTCACGCCGCGGCCGACGACGACCACGTGCTTGCCGGTCCAGTCCAGGCCATTACGCCGCACCAGTTCAATGACACCGCGAGGCGTACACGGCAGCGGAGTGTGGATCGGACGGTTCACGTTCAGCAACAGCCGGCCGAGGTTCACTGGGTGCAGACCATCCGCGTCCTTTTCGGGCGCGATGCGCTCCAGGATGCGGTCCGTGTCGAGATGCTTCGGCAGCGGCAACTGCACGATGTAGCCGGTGACGCGAGGGTCCTGGTTGAGCTCGTCAAGGACGGCCTCCAGGTCCTCCTGCGAGATGTCGGCGGGCAGGTCTCGACGAATCGAGGCAATGCCAACCTCAGCGCAGTCACGGTGCTTACCGCCGACGTACTGCTGCGATGCCGGGTCGTCGCCGACGAGCACGGTGCCCAGTCCCGGCACCACACCCTGCTCGGCGAGCTTGGCGACCCGCTCGCGCAGTTCCGCCTTGATCGCCGCGGCCGCAGCGAGCCCATCGAGTCGCTGCGCCGTCATCACTGCGCCAGGCCCGGGTACAGCGGGAAGGCGTCGGCGAGCTTCGCCACGCGAGCACGCAGGGCAGCAACGTCCGGGTTCGGCAGCAGCGCCAGCGCGATGATGTCGGCCACCTCAGTGAATTCGGCGTCGCCGAAACCACGGGTCGCCAGCGCCGGGGTACCGATGCGGATACCCGACGGGGTCATCGGCGGACGCGGGTCGAAGGGCACCGCGTTACGGTTCACGGTGATGCCGACCTCGTGCAGGATGTCCTCACCGGCCTGGCCGTCGATTTCGCTGTGACGCAGGTCGACCAGCACCAGGTGCACGTCCGTGCCACCGCTGAGCACCGAGATACCGGCGTCCTTCGCGTCCTGCTGCTGCAGGCGCTCGGCCAGGATCTGTGCGCCGCGCAGGGTGCGCTGCTGGCGGTCCTTGAAGGCGTCCGAGGCAGCGATCTTGAAGGCGGTCGCCTTGGCGGCGATCACGTGCATCAGCGGGCCGCCCTGCTGGCCCGGGAACACGGCCGAGTTCAGCTTCTTGAACAGCGACTCGTCATTGCTGAGGATGAAGCCGGAGCGCGGGCCACCGATGGTCTTGTGCACGGTCGAGGACACCACGTGGGCGTGCGGCACCGGGCTCGGGTGCAGGCCCGCAGCCACCAGACCAGCGAAGTGGGCCATGTCGACCCACAGCTTGGCACCGACCTCGTCAGCGATGGCGCGGAAGGCGGCGAAGTCGAGCTGACGCGGGTAGGCGCTCCAACCGGCGATGATGACGCTCGGCTTGTGCTCATGGGCGAGGGCGCGGACATTGTCCATGTCGACCCGGAAGGTTTCGGGGTCAACGCCGTAGGAGACGGCGTTGTAGAGGCGGCCCGAGAAGTTCAGCTTCATGCCGTGGGTGAGGTGACCACCGTGGGCGAGTTCGAGACCGAGGATGGTGTCACCCGGCTGCGCGATCGCGTGCAGCACGGCAGCGTTGGCCTGGGCACCGGAGTGCGGCTGGACGTTGGCGTACTCGGCACCGAACAGGGACTTGGCGCGCTCGATGGCGAGGCTCTCGGCCACGTCCACGTACTCGCAGCCACCGTAGTAGCGCTTGCCGGGGTAGCCTTCGGCGTACTTGTTGGTCAGCACCGAGCCCTGCGACTGCAGGACCGAGACCGGGACGAAGTTCTCGCTCGCGATCATTTCGAGGGTGGACCGCTGGCGACCGAGCTCCTGCTCAAGAACCTCAGCGATTTCCGGGTCTACCTCGGCGAGCGGGGCATTGAACACGTCATCAACAGACATGGGGGCTCCTTCTGCACTGCATCCGTGAGTCGCGCAGGCGTGACTCATTCTGGCGGGCACAGCCCAGGCGTGCGGCCGGCCCTGATTCGCTCCCCGACGGTTCCCCGTCTTTCACGCCAGTTGCTCGATGGTCAGTCTAGCCCAGCCAGGTCAGAAGCGCCCGAGGAGTCTTGCGATTGCCGAGCGGCTGCCGGAGCCGTCCTTGTCAGTGCCGTCGGCGTTGCCAGCGTGCTCGTCGGCAGCCTGCACGTCGTCGGCGAGTTCGTCGGCCAGCAGCAGGTCCTTGCGCAGGTTCGGCGAGCGGTAGGCGGCACGCGCGGCCATGTGCGCACCGATCGGCTGCGTGAGCAGCTGGAACACGGCAACCAGGAAGGCCATGGCCATAACCGGCAGCGTCGGATGGGCGATCACGACGGCAAGCGCGACCAGGAGCACGCCAAGGACCTGTGGCTTGGCGCCCGCGTGCAGTCGGGTCAAGGTGTCCTGAAACCGCACCAGGCCGACGCCTGCGGCCAGCGACATGATGCCAGCCAAGATGGCCAGGATGGCAATGGCCCACTGGGCGACCGTCTGGGCCAGCGCAAACCAGTCCATTAGCCCTCCTCCTTCCAGGCCAGGAAGCGCGCGGCACTAATCGAACCGACAATGGCGAAGAGCGTCAACACCAGCAGCACCGGCAAGGTGTTGGTGTGCTGGTTGACCGCCATCTCGACGCCGAGCAGGCAGAGGATTGCCGCGTTGAGGACGTCCGCAGCAGCGATCCGATCAATCGCGCTAGGGCCCCGGATGATCCGGTAGAGCGCCGTGACCGCGGCGAGGCCAAACATCACGCCGGCGATGAGCAACACGATGTGCATTAGCCCTTCCTCCCCTCGCGCTTCGGTGTCTTCGGCTTGACCAGCTCATACTCTTCCTCGGAACCGAATGCGCGCAGTACCCGCTGCTCGGTCTTCAACACTGCGGCACGGGCCGCCTCGACGTCCGCCTGTGAGCGCACACTGAAGACGTGCACGTAGAGGTAGCCGCGGGCCCGGTCCACGTCCAGCACCAGCGAGCCCGGCACCAGCGAGGTGGCCTCGGCCACAATGGTCATGATCAGGTCGTTGCGGGTGCGCAGGTGCACCTCGATCACGGCATTGGTCGGCGAGTGCTTGATGCCGAACGCCTGCGCTGCCACCTGGAAGGAGGCTCGCGAAATATCGAACAGCAGCCGCAACACGAACCAGGCCGACCAGCCGAGGTGGAGTCGACCGGTGAGTTCCACCGGCGGCAGATAGAACACCCAGGGGGCGAGGATCGCCAGCACGATTCCGGTCAGAATCGTCATCCAACTGAAGTCACCCCAGAGCATGATCCAGAGCGCAATCAGCCCCAATTGCAGCGGCAGCAGCTGCTTGAGGGCAATGCGCCGCGAGCTCTTCAAGGTCGCTTCCTCTGGCATCAGCGCACCCCCTCTGGCAACACGAGCGAGATCAGCACCTGCGGATCCAGGATCTCGGCAGCCGTGCGGTCGCCGAGGCTGAACAAGGGACCAGCAAACACCGTCAGCCCCAGCGTGAAGATCACCATCGCGACAGTGGCACTCACCATCAGGCGGGGCGTGGTGCGGGTCTGGACCGAGCCATCATCCTCGGGGTTCTCGACCAGGGCATCAAGCAGCGTGGACTGGTAGCCGCCCTCGAGTTCTTCCGGTGAGCGCCAGAAGGCCATGTTCCATACCCGCGCCAGGGCATAGAGCGTCAACAGCGAGGTGAGCGCGCCGCCGCCAAGCAGTACCCAGATCAACCAGCCACCCTCGTCCGCACCAGCCAAGAACAGGCCGGCCTTCCCGAGGAAGCCAGAGAATGGCGGGATACCGCCCAGGTTCAGTGCCGGGATCAGGAAGAGCGTGGCCACGAAGGGGCTGGCTTTGAGCAGACCGGCCAGTCGCGTCATGGATGTGGTCCCGCCGCGGCGTTCAATCAGCCCCACCACCAGGAAGAGCGTCGTCTGCACCGAGATGTGGTGGACCACGTAGTACACGGTCGCGTTCATGCCCAGTTGCGTGCCCAAGGCTACGCCGAAGACCATGTATCCGATGTGACTGACCAGGGTGAAGGAGAGCAGTCGCTTGATATCGGCCTGCACGGTCGCGCCGAGGATACCCACCACCATGGTCAACAGGGCGATCACCATCAACGGCACCGAGAGGCCGTTGCCGGGCCCCTGGCCGGGGAACAGCAGCGTTTCGGTGCGAATCAGCGCGTAGACGCCGACCTTGGTTAACAGGCCTGCGAACACTGCGGTGACCGGGGCCGGGGCGGTCGGGTACGAGTCCGGCAGCCAGAACGACATTGGGAACACCGCCGCCTTGATCGCGAAGCCGAGCAGCAGCATCAGATGCAGCATCAGGTTGGTGTCGGCAGGCAGCTCGGCGAGGCGCACCGCCAGGTGGGCCATATTCACCGTGCCGGTCGCGCCATACAGCATTGCGATCGCGGCCAGGAAGAACACCGAGGAGATCAGACTGGTGATGATGTAGGTCACGCCAGCACGAATACGAGCACCGGTACCGCCGAGGGTGAGCAGCACGTAACTGGCCCCGAGCAACATCTCAAAGCCGACGAACAGGTTGAACAGGTCGCCCGCCAGGAAGGCGTCGAACAATCCCGCCGCGAGGATGAGGTACGAGGGGTGGAAGATCGTCACCGGGGTTTCGCGATGCCCGTCGGCAGCGCCCTGCCCAATCGAGTAGACCAGAACGCCGAGCAGCATCAACGCCGAAATCACCAGCATGATGGCGCTCAGCCGATCGGCCACGAGCACGATGTTCCAGGGGGTCGGCCAGGCGCCAACCTCAACCACGGCTGGCCCGTTGCCATCGACTTCGATCAGGAGTAGGACGGCGATCACGGTCGCCGCGGCGAGCGTGCCGGTGCTGATGAGCGCCTGCCCGCGGTCGGACTTGCCCACCATCAGTGCCACGGCCGCGCCCAGCAGCGGCAGCGTCACCATCAGCGGAATGAGCACATCGGTCATGCCCGTGCTCCTTCCGCTGCGTCGTCGTGCTGGTCGTGGTCGTCGTGGCCGTCTTCGCTCGCATCCAGGACGTCGTGGATTGCGTCGTCGTCGCCCTCGGTCTCGGTGAACACGGCATCCGCGAGTTCGGCATCGTCCTCGTGCTCGGTCACGAGGGCATCGGCCTGGTCACCCAGTCGCGCCAAGAACCAGCTGCGGTAGATCAACGCCAGCAGGAATGCGGTAACACCGAAGTTGATCACGATCGCGGTGAGAATCAGCGCCTGCGGCATCGGGTCGGCAAAGTCCGCCGGATCGACACCGTCGCCGAGAATCGGTGCCTCGCCATTGCGTCCGCTCATCAGCAGCAACAGCAAATTCGTGGCATTGCCGATCAGCATCAGGCCAATCAACACCCTGGTCAGACTCCGCTCCAGCAACACGTACACGCCAACGGCGTACAGCACAGCCATGAGGATGATCAGTGTTGCGGAAGCGGTCATGCGCGGCCCTCCTTGGCGCCCGCTGCGGTGAGCTCGTCCTGGTGCCGGTCAATTTGTGCGCCGAGGCTGCGCAGCACGTCCAGCACCACGCCGAGCACGACGAGGTAGACGCCAATATCGAACAGGGTGGAGGTACCAACGCTGATGTGCAGGGGGCCGAAGTCCGCCTCGAACCAGCTGGACTGCAGCACCTGCAAACCGAAGAACATTGACGAGACTGCGGTGCCGACCGCGAGGGTCAGGCCACCACCCAGCAACAGTCCCGCATCGATCGGGGCCGCCTCGCCGAGTTCGTAGCGACCACCGGCCAGGTACCGCGCCAGCAGGGCGAGGCCAGCGAGCAGACCACCGGCGAAGCCCCCACCGGGCGCATTGTGGCCGGTGAACAGCAGGAACACCGAGACGATCATCGCCGGGTGGAACAGCAGTCGCACCAACACTTCGAGCAGGATCGAGCGGTTTGCCGCACTCAGGGTGCGACCCGCCAGCAGCCAGGAGCGACGGGTCGGTGCCTCATCCGCACCGGCCGAGAAGCCTTCCTCACCGGGTTCGACGGCGAAGGCGGATTCCGGCAGCACCGTGATCGGCCGGGTCAGGTCGGGCTCGACCACGGCCTGGGCAGCACGGCGACGCCGCGTGCCGCGACCAGCGGGAGTGAGGCGCTGGATGGGGCCTTCCCGTCCGGTAACGAACAACAGGCTGGCCACACCGGTTGCCACCGCGACCAGCACCGAGATCTCGCCCATCGTGTCCCAGGCACGGATGTCGACCAACATGACGTTCACGACGTTCTTGCCGTGGCCACCCTCGTAGGCCAGGCCAGGCAGTTCCGGCGAAATGCTGGGGGCGACTCGAGCCGAGAGGGCGAGGACGGCAACGGCCGCCATGACCGCGCCGACGGCGATCCCGATGATGGCGCGACCGAGCCGATGCCGACTGGCGTTGCGCTGCGCGATCTGGACCGGGAGGCGACGCAGCACCAACACGAACACCACGAGGGTGACGGTTTCCACCAGCGACTGGGTGAGGGCGAGGTCGGGTGCGCCATGGAAGGCGAAGAGTGCCACCAGGCCGTAGCCGGTCACCCCGACCAGCAACACCGCGGTGAAGCGCTGATGCACCACGGCGGCCGCGATACCAGCAATGATCATCACGACCGCGATGACCGGTTGCAGTTCATAGTCCCACGGCAGCATCGGGTGCTTGGGCGCCTCGCTCGCCGCCGCGGCAAAGCCCAGCGAGGCGACGAACACCGCCAAGATCATTGCCACATAGCCGGGCAGTCCGCCACGCTGCAGCAGGTGCGTGGTGACCAGGCCGAGACGGTCGATGGTGCGGATGAAGCCCCAGTAGCCTCGGGCCATGTCCACCGGGCGCGGAATAGCGGCCTGTACCCGGGCCACGGTCGCCCGCTGCCAGAACAGCGCCAGACCGGCCAGGATCGCGATGGCGCTCAGGCCCAGTGCCGGCTCGAGGCCATGCCAGAGCGCGAGGTGGTAGTGCACCTCGCCCGGGACCGTCGCCGCGTACTGCTGCAGCGGCGCCTCAACCAGCCAGGGGGCGAGGCCAGCCACCACGGTTGCCAGCGCCAGCAGCACCGGCGCGATCATGATGTCTCGCGGGCTCGCGTGCAGATGCACCGGCTCGACGTCCGGCTTGCTCGCGAAGGCGCCCCAGAGGAACCGGGCGCTGTAGGCGACGGTGAGGGCCGAACCGATGACCGTGGCGACCACAATGACGACGGCCCAGTCCTGCCATACCGGCGCCTCGAGCAGCGTGGTGAGCACGGCTTCCTTCGCAACGAAGCCGAACAGCGGCGGCAGACCAGCCATCGATGCGGCCGCCACCAGCGCGACCACAAAGAGCAGCGGGCGCTGGCGACCAAGGCCAGAAATTTCCCGCAGGTCGCGGGTGCCCGTCTCGTGGTCGATGATGCCGACCACGAGGAACAGCGTGCCCTTGAATGCCGCGTGCCCGATCAGCAGGGCCAGCGCGGCGAGCGCCACCTCGGCTGAACCGAAACTCGCCGCCATGGCCAGGAAGCCGAGCTGGCTCACCGTACCGTGCGCGAGCACCACCTTGAGGTCGTTCTGACGCAGCGCGCGCCAGCCGGCCGTGATCATGGTGATCGCGCCGAGCGTGATGAGCACCCCATGCCAGCCGGGCGTCGCCGCGAACGCGGGCGCCAGGCGCAGGATCAGGTAGATGCCCGCCTTCACCATTGCGGCAGCGTGCAGGTAGGCACTGACCGGCGTCGGAGCCGCCATGGCACCGGGCAGCCAGAAGTGGAAGGGGAAGATCGCGCTCTTCGAGATCGCACCCACCAGGATCAGCATGATCGCGGTGATCACCAGCGGATCGGTGAGCACCGGCGGCTCGGCCAGGATCGCAGAGATCGATGCGGTGCCGGTCACCGCCATCAGGATCACGATGCCAACCAGCATCACCAAGCCGCCGAGCGTGGTCACCAGCAGGGCTTGCAGGGCTGCACCGCGACTCTCACGACGATTCGTCATGTGACCGATCAGCAGGTAGCTCAGCACGCTGGTGGCTTCCCAGAACACAAACAGCATCAGCAAGTCGTCGCTCGTGACCAGGCCGAACATGACCCCGGCAAAGGCGAGCAGCAGGCCGGCAAAGCGGCCGAGGCCCGGCTCGTCCCGATCGAAGTAGCGGGAGCAGTACAGCAGCACCAGGGCACCGACCAAGGTGACGACCAGCGACATCACCCAGGAGAGCGCATCGATCCGGAAGGAGAGCGTCAGTCCGAGCTCGGGGATCCAGTCGAGATGCTCAACGACGGCACCCCCGGTCAAGATCTGTGGCGCAGCCAGACTGATCCAGACCGCATTGCCCGCCGGCAGCGCTGCGAGCAGGATGAAGGCTTTGGTTCCTATGCAGCGAACCAGGACCGGCGCGAGGGCACTCAAAAGAGCGTAGGCGGCGAGCATAGCGAGCATGCGCTGCTCCTCGTCGTTCGGGCCGGTCGGCTGTGCGGTCGGTCGGAATGATGCGGCGAGAGAAGTCCTACATCGGACGGGCAGTGGTGCACCCAAATAGGGCTTCTGGCCCTTGCTGGCTATTCTACTAGTCGTGACCTCCGTTGAAACCCGCACCCACTGGGTGCTCACCATTACTTGCCCCGATCAGCCCGGTATTGTGCACGCCGTCAGTGGCGCCATCGTCGCTGCTGGAGGCAACATCACGGAGTCGCAGCAGTTCTCGAGCCATGACACCGGCTCCTTCTTTATGCGCCTGCAGGTGGAGGCCACGGCCACTCGCGAAGAGTTCGAGGCCGCGTTCGCGCCGGTGATCGAGCGCTACGGCATGCGCTGGACGCTGGACGTGGTGGGTCGCCCGTTGCGCACCCTGGTGCTGGTGTCCAAGGCGGCGCACTGCCTCAACGACATCCTGTTCCGTCAGCGCGCGGGCCAGTTGCCGGTAGAGATCCCGATGGTGCTCGGCAACCACCCGGACCTCGGCGAACTCGCCGAGTTCCACGGCATCCCCTTCGAGTTCCAGCCGGTGACCAACGCTGAGGAAAAGGCCGCGTTCGAGGCGCGGGTGCTGGAGCTGGTCGAGGAACACGACATTGAACTGGTCGTCCTCGCCCGCTACATGCAGATTCTCTCGCCGGAGCTGTGCCAGAAGCTCGCTGGCCGCATCATCAACATTCACCACTCCTTCCTGCCCGGCTTCAAGGGCGCGAACCCGTACCGACAGGCGCACGCTCGTGGCGTGAAGCTGATCGGCGCTACCGCGCACTTCGTGACCGAGGACCTCGACGAGGGCCCGATCATCGAACAGAACGTGATTCGGGTGGACCACTCGCACACGGTCGACGAACTCGTGGCCCTGGGCCAGGACGAAGAGAGCCGGACGCTGACCCGAGCGGTTCGCTGGTTCGCCGAGGACCGGGTGCTGCTGGACGGCGTCAGAACCATCATCTTCCGATAGCAGGCTTCATGACTCCCTCACTGCCGACCCTCACTGCAGCGCCCACTCGCTGGCGAGGCGCCGCGGTGACGGCAGCGAGCCTGGTGCTGTGCCTGGTCGCGGCGCCAGCCCTGGCGACGGTGGTGGAGCCGGAACCGACACCACTGCCGGGCGTGGGCAACACTGGGTTCGTGCAGGACGCGGTGCAGCGCATCAGCGCTCCCTTCCTGCATCTGACCACCACGCTCGGCCAGCAGTCGGCGGTGCAGCGGTGGAAGGCCAGCGACGCTGCCACACAGGTGCCGGGCGCGATCGGGGCGGTGACTGCTCGAACCTATTTGGTTGAGCAGGTCGACTCCCCCGACGTCAAGGAGACGCTGACCAGTGCCGCGCGTCTGCTGCTGACCTGGCAGGCACCGGTGGGGCCAGCCGAGGCGGCCGCCTCGGGGTATCGCATCGACGTCTACTCGGGACTGACCGGGGTCCGGTTGCAGCGGCACTACACCGCCTCGACGCAGACGGTCGTCACCCTCAAGTCCGGGGTGCCCTACCGCGTCCGGGTCACGCCCGGCAATGCCGCCGGGTTCAGCACGCTCTACAGCGAGCTCGAACTCACCCCACCGGACACCCACACCCCCGCCGAGGCGGCGGTGCTGGCCGAGCCCTCGCCGGTCGACCGGCAGCTTGCCTACGTGCGCGCGCACTGGAACCACTACAACCGCACCGAGTTCAGCGACTTCAATGTCTGGGGCGGTGACTGCATGAACTTCGTCTCGCAGAGCCTGCTGGCCCGCGGTTGGACGATGAATTCGCAATGGCGCAACAAACAGGGCAAGGTCACCGGTCGCTGGACCTACGTGCCCGCCTTCGACGAATGGCTCAAGAAGTCGGGCAAGAAACTGGGCGCGACCCGACTGAAGGACTCCCAGGCCTCGCGGGCGCAACTCAAGCCCGGCGACCTGGTGCTGTTTGACTACGAGAACAACAAGGTGCCGAACCACATCATGATCGTGATGGACACGGTGACCCTGCCGGATGGCAGCATCGACGTGATCGTGGCAGGCCACAACCTCGACACCATTGACGGGTCACTGACCCAGGGCCTGGCCAACCCCAAGCACAAGGGCAAGGCGATCGCGTGGTTCTACTCGCTCACCGACCAACCGGTGGTCCAGCCTGCGAACGCCGCGATCTAAGCGCAGAGTCCCGACAGTTCCGCCGTGGCCGCTTGCAGCTCGCTCGTGTCCGACATTGCGTCCAAGTTGCCCGCGACCAGCGCTTCCTGCGCCGAGGTGATGTAGCGGTCGAAGCCCGCGTTGGCCGCTTCCAGCGCCGCCTTCACGTCCTCGTTCGACACCGCCTCGATCGCTGGCGTCCACAGCCCCTTGGCCTGACCGAGCGCATCCGCCGCCACCTGCGGGTCGTCCGGAGCCTCCTCAACCGCCTTCTCGATCGCCTCCACGATGTCGCTGACGACGTCACGCGAGACGTTCGCGGCGATTGCGCAGGCCTCTTCGACGGTCTGGCCAGCAGCGCAGCCGGTCAGGGCGAGGGTCAGTGCCAGACCGCTCGCCAGAGCAAGACGCGACGTGCTTCGCATGGAGAACTCCCAAGTGTGTTGGCCCGCCGCGATGGACGGGGTGCCTCGCTCCAGCATATCGAGGCGGGCCACTCCCCCAGAATTGGGCGCAACGGCACGGGCAACGTTGCAGGCTGATCGCGCAGCGCCGGTGGGAGAATGGAGGCATGAGCAGCGACATCGTGACCCGCCTCGACGAAGCCGAATCCTTCCGCCTGCTGGCCAGCAGCACGCTCGGTCGGCTGGCGATTGCGGTGGGTGGTCGCCCCGAGATCTTCCCCCTCAACTACGTCGTCGGTGACGGCAAGGTGTACTTCCGCACTGCGCCCGGCAACAAGCTGCTGGGCCTGACGGTGAACTCACACGTCGCCTTCCAGTCCGACTTCCACAACGAGCGCGAGGCATGGAGCGTCGTGGTGAAGGGCACTGCCCGCCAGCTCGACACCGAGGCCGAAATCGCGGCCGTCGACGCGCTGAACCTGCGGCCATGGGTGCCGACCGAGAAGTACGTCTACGTCGAGATCGCGCCGAGCGAGATTACCGGCTTCCGGTTCGCGCTGGAACGCGCGTAGCGCCTCGCTGAACCCTGCGCTCGCGACCTAGGCCGCGACCCTCGCGCGCCTGCGGCCAGGGACCTGTCCGTCCCAGCAATGGCAACGGGCCCCCACCCGAAGGTGGAGGCCCGTCGAAGCGGAACGCTTAGGCCAGGCGCGCCTCGAGGTTCGCTGCGATGGTCTGCAGGAACTCTTCGGTGGTCTGGTACGGCTGGTCCGGACCAACCAGGACCGCGAGGTCCTTGGTCATGGCGCCCGACTCGACCGTCTTGATGACGACGTCCTCAAGCGTGAGCGAGAAGTCGATCAGTTCCTGGTTGCCATCGAGCTTGCCACGGTGGGCCAGGCCACGGGTCCAGGCGAAGATCGAAGCGATCGGGTTGGTCGAGGTCGGCTTGCCAGCCTGGTGCTGACGGTAGTGACGGGTCACGGTACCGTGGGCGGCCTCAGCCTCGACTACCTTGCCGTCCGGGGTGGTCAGCACCGAGGTCATCAGACCCAGCGAGCCGAAGCCCTGGGCCACGGTGTCCGACTGCACGTCGCCGTCGTAGTTCTTGCAGGCCCAGACATAGCCACCCTCCCACTTGAGGGCGGAGGCGACCATGTCGTCGATGAGGCGGTGCTCGTAGGTGATGCCGGCCTCGGCGAACTTGTCAGCGAACTCGGTGTCGAACACTTCCTGGAACAGGTCCTTGAAGCGGCCGTCGTAGGCCTTCAGGATCGTGTTCTTGGTCGACAGGTAGACCGGGTAGTTGCGGGCCAGACCGTAGTTGAACGAGGCGCGGGCGAAGTCGCGGATGGACTCGTCCTGGTTGTACATCGCCATGGCGACACCACCGGCCGGAGCCTGGTAGACCTCGAAGGACTGCGCCTCCGAGCCGTCCTCCGGCTGGAAGCTAATGGTCAGGGTGCCCGGGCCGTCAAAGACGAAGTCGGTGGCGCGGTACTGGTCACCGAAGGCGTGACGGCCGACGATGATCGGCTTGTTCCAGCCCGGAACCAGACGCGGGATGTTCGAGATGATGATCGGCTCGCGGAAGATCACACCACCGAGGATGTTGCGGATGGTGCCGTTCGGGCTCTTCCACATCTTCTTCAGGCCGAACTCGGCAACGCGGGCCTCGTCCGGGGTGATGGTGGCGCACTTGACGCCAACACCGTGCTTCTGGATCGCCTTCGCGGCGTCGATGGTGACCTGGTCGTCAGTGGCGTCGCGGTGCTCGATGCCGAGGTCGTAGTACTCGAGGTTGATGTCGAGGTAGGGGTGAATCAGACGGTCCTTGATGAACTGCCAAATAATGCGGGTCATCTCGTCGCCGTCGAGTTCAACGACGGTTCCCTCAACCTTGATCTTCGCCACTGCGTCACTCCTGGGATTCGTACCTGCCGGCCAATCGGACGGCCACCGTTCAGTCTACCTGGCTCGCAGAAGTATCTCGATGTCGAGAGACTTCGAGCGGGACATTGCCAGAAAATTCGCCGGGACACCCCTGTCCGGAAGGACTACCCTGAGCACATGACGGAACTGCAACTGGAAGATCTGGGACCCGAAAACGCGTCGCAAGCCAATCGGCTCACGCTGAAGCCCGGCCAGGCAGAGTTCCTGCAGCCGGAGGGGTATGCGGCAATGGAGGGGCTCGTCACGCCGGACTCGGTCTGGGCGAAGGTGGTACGCGCGGACGACCGAGTCGTCGCATTTGTGCGCGCCAACTTCGATCCGGAGCAACCGCGGGAAGAATTCCGCAGCATCCTCTGGCGCATCCACGTGGATGCCGACTCACAGGGCCGAGGCGTCGGTCGCTTCGCGGTTCGCTCCCTCGCCGAGGAGGCCCGCAGCCGCGGCTTCGACCGCGTGACCGTGCTGTGGGAACGTGGCGACGACGGACCCGAAAACTTCTTCCTCCACCTCGGCTTCAACCCCGTGGGCGAAGGCGAATTCGGCGACGTGGTCGGCGAGCTGCGGCTCTAACGCAGCGAGGCCAGCACTGGTCAGTGCTGGCCCCACGCTTGCCCTGTGCTTAGTGGAAGAAGTGCCGCGTACCGGTGAGGTACAGGGTCACGCCGGCGCGCTGGGCGGCGGCGATCACTTCTTCATCGCGGACGGAGCCGCCGGGCTGGACGACGGCGCGCACGCCACCCTCGAGCAGAATTTCGAGGCCATCCGCGAACGGGAAGAAGGCGTCCGAGGCCGCCACCGACCCCGCGGCACGCTCCCCGGCTCGGCTGACCGCCAGGCGGCACGAGTCCACCCGGTTCACCTGACCCATGCCGACGCCCACCGAGGCGCCGTCCTTGGCCAGCAGGATTGCGTTCGACTTCACCGCGCGCACCGCACGCCACGCGAACGCGAGGTCCGCGAGGGTGGCGGCGTCCGCCGGCTCGCCAGCGGCCAGGGTCCAGGTCTGCGGGTCGTCGCCCTCGGCGTCGATACGGTCGGCCTGCTGCACGAGCACGCCACCGCTAATCTGCTTCACCTCGAGCTCGTCGCGGGCGTAGCCAGCCGGCAGCACCAGCAGTCGAATGTTCTTCTTGGCCTGCAGGATTTCCAGCGCACCGGGCTCGTAGCCCGGTGCCACGACCACCTCGGTGAAGATCTCTGCGATCGCCTCGGCCGCCTTCACCGAGATCGGTCGGTTCGCGGCAATCACGCCGCCGAAGGCCGACACCGGGTCGCAGGCGTGTGCACGGGCATGCGCATCCGCGATCGGGTCCGCGGCGTCCGCGGCCGCAACGGCGATGCCGCAGGGGTTCGCGTGCTTGATGATCGCGACCGCCGGCTCGCTGAAGTCGTAGGCGGCACGCAGCGCGGCATCCGCGTCCACGTAGTTGTTGTACGACATTTCCTTGCCGTGCAACTGCTCGGCCTGCGCGATGCCAGGCACGCGGTCGTCCACGTACAGCGCGGCCTGCTGGTGCGAGTTCTCGCCGTAGCGCAGGACGCTGGCCAGCTTGCCACCGACGCGCACGGTCGGCGCCCAAGCGTGGTCCTCGCTAGCGGCGGCGGCCGGGCGGCCAGCCAGGTTCTCAGCGAACCAGCTCGACACGGCGGTGTCGTAGGCGGCGGTGTGCGCGAAGGCCTCGGCGGCGAGGCGCTGACGCTGCGCCAGCGAGGTGCCACCAGCAGCGAGTGCAGCAATGATCTGCGGGTAGTTCGCCGGCGAGACCACGATCGCCACATTGGCGTGGTTCTTCGCCGAGGCGCGCACCATGGCCGGGCCGCCGATGTCCACGTTCTCGATCACGGTGGCCGCGTCCGCACCGCTGGCCACGGTCTGCACGAAGGGGTAGAGGTTCACGACCACGAGTTCGAACGGGGCGACGCCGAGCTCGGCGAGCTGCGCCTCGTGGTGCTCCAGCCGCAGATCCGCCAGCAGACCTGCGTGGATTGAGGGGTGCAGGGTCTTGACCCGGCCGTCGAGCGACTCGGGAAAGCCAGTGACCTGGCTCACCTCGGTGACGGCGTAGCCAGCGTCCGCGATGGTCTTGGCGGTGGAGCCGGTCGAGACGAGTTCGACGCCAGCGGCCGACAGCGCGCCCGCCAGTTCCAGCAGTCCCGTCTTGTCACTGACCGAGATCAGCGCCCGGCGAATCGGGATGATGTCCCGCTCGCGGTAGAGGGCGGGGTCGATGCTTGCTACGCTCACGCGTCGATTCCTTCCGGCTGGGCGCCGCTGCGTGCGGCGACGATTTCGGCGAGATTGATCCGGCCAACAGCAATGCCGTCGACAACGCTAGCCAGCAGACTGCGCTCGATCACCTTGATGCGCTCGTGCAGATCAGCCTCGGACTCGCCGTCGGCAATGGGGAGGCTGCGCTGTTCGATGATCGGTCCGGTATCGACGCCTTCGTCGATCACGTGGACGGTGACCCCGGTCTCGCTGGCACCGGCGGCGAGGGCATCGCGCACCGCGTGGGCTCCGGGGAAGTTCGGCAACAGGGAAGGGTGCGTGTTGATCAGGCGCGGGAACAGCGCTGCGACCGCATTCGGCGGGATGATCCGCATGAAGCCGGCACCGACCACCAGGTCGGGCTGATAGGCCTCGATCGCCTGCACCAGGGCGTCACCCCACGAGGCGCGGTCGGCATAGTCGCGCGGTGGCACGATCGTGGTCGGGACCCCGAATTCGCGCGCGTGCTCCAGCCCGGACGTGTCCAGGTCGCTCAGCACTCCAACGATCTGGAAGCTGTGGTCGTAGGACGGCTGGGCCTCGAGGAGGGCTCGGAGGTTGGAGCCGCTTCCAGAGATGAGTACGGCGACGCGAAGCACGCCTTCCAGCCTAGCGTGCAGCGAAGGACTCCTCAGTCTCGCTTCGGCGCTCTCGCAGCGGGGTAGCCAGGGCAGCGATCGCTCCCACGCCGGCGAGGACGGTCACGGCCAGGAATACCGGCATCGGCTCGGGCCCCACCTCAGCCAGTCGACCAGGTCCGATGGACCCGGACGCCAGTGCAGCCAACACCGCCATCACCAGGCCGCTGCATATGCCGATCAGGGCGCCCAGCCCGATCCGGCCGGGCACGGATGCCACCTCGCCCGCCAGGCGGCGCCGCAGCAGCGCCGCGCCCACGAATCCGGCGAGCACCGGCACCAGCAGCCCGGCGAAGCCAAGCGTTGGAGCCTGCTCGGGCAGGGCACCGAAGATCGGCAGCGCCGGCAGTGGCCCGAGCGCGGTGCCGAAGGGGCTCACTGCGCTGCCGGTACCCACCACGAATCCGGGGCCCGCCAGCCAGGCGGCACTCCATACCGTCACCGCAGGCATCAGCGCAGCCTGCACTAGGGTCACCGCGAGGCCGCCGAGTACGCCGGCGTGCAGCGACTGGTACATCGTCATCACCCGGGCATACCCGGTAACGAGGGCGAACAAGGTCAGCGCGGCACCGGCGATGAGCAACACCATGGCGACACCGAGCGCTGCCCGTAGCGCGAGCGCGAGGTTGCGCACCACCGGCCGGTCGAGTTGCTCGGACACCCAGGTGGACACTCGACCCTGCGGCAGCCCGGCGCCCACCTGTTCGGACCGCATGCCGAGCGCGAGGAAGATCAGGAAGAGGAAGGCGACCTGGAGCGCAGCGCGCACCGGGTTCGCGGCCGCCGCCTCGGTGCTCGCCGCCCAGGCAAGCAGCGCCGCCAGCACACCGGCAGCAGCCACGCCGCCGACCAAACCCCAGCCGGGGTAGGCCAGTTCGGTCAGGCGCCGCCCGCCGGCGAAGGCGAATACGGCGGTGACCAGCGCCACACCAATCGGCGCGAGGCTGAGCACCAGCGCACTGGCCGATTCTGGCAGCCCCAGACTTGCCACCCACGCCGGATCCAGTGTGATCTCGATCGGCACGCCATGACCGAGCAGCCAGAAGCCTGCGGCCGCGCGATACGACCAGCTCCACTCCCCCGCCATGCCGAAGTCCACCGCCCAGACCAGGCTGCCAATCAGCAGCCCCGGCACTGCCACGATCGCCACCAGCACCAGGGACTGGAGGGCGCCGAGGGCGGCAGACAGCAGGCGGATCACCCTCCGAGCCTACGCCGCGCCGCGGCGCTGCCCCGGCAGCCGGAACGCGTGGCGTGCAGCATGCAGCAGGCCCCCGCCCGGGAACCGGAACGGGGGCCTGCTGGTGACGCTGAATTAGCGAGCGGCGTAGACCTCGCGCCGCAGGGCTGCGGTCTCGCTCGGGGTCTTGCCCACGCGCACACCGGCGGCCTCCAGGGCCTCCTTCTTGGCCTGAGCGGTACCGGCCGAGCCGGACACGATGGCACCGGCGTGACCCATGGTCTTGCC
>JAEZHW010000032.1 GCA_023436775.1 Actinomycetes bacterium | reverse complement strand
GGCCGAGTCGGAGGCCGGCCATGAGGGCCTGCCCGCGGACCAGGAGATCCTTGCCGCGCGCCTTGGCCGCCAGGAATCGCATGCCGACCTTCATGGCACGCAGCGGTCCGCGGCGGTTGCGCATGAGCAGGTTGAGCCAGCGGTAGTCGGCCTGGGTGATGACGAAGTTCCGGGGGGCCTTCACGTAGTCGGGCTCGAGGTTCTTGCGGTCGTCACCGAGGCGGGTGCCGTCGAACGGCTTCGGTTCGACGGAGCGGCCCCCGAGGCGGCCACCGGGGGCCTCCGGGTAGTAGTCCGAGTAGTCCGGCACCCACTGCAGTTCGAGCGCGCTGTTCTTCAGCACGAACGAGAGCATCTCGGGGCCGCGGTCGATGTAGGTGTCGATCTTCTCGGGCGGGACGACGTCCCCGATGATGCTGTGCAGGTAGGTGCGCGCCGCCTCGATGGTGTCGGTGACGCCGTCGCGCTGGAGCACCTCGTTGTTCGGGATCCACACGCCGCCGCCCGAGCGGGCGGACGAGCCGCCGTAATGCGCCGCCTTCTCGACGACCACCGCGCTCAATCCGTGGTGGGCGGCGGTCAGTGCGGCGGTCATGCCGGCAGCTCCGCTGCCGACGACGACGATGTCGTATTCCTGCTGGCTCATGTAGAACACGTTATAGAACTGGACGGCAGTCGGTCCATGCTTTCTGCCAGGAACTTCGATGAGTTATCTCGGAGGGCCTGCCGAAAAATGAGTACGCGTTTCAGAGCGGGTGCCTGCGGCGCCCGTGCGCCTACGCGTCGCGTACCTCGAGTACGCCCTCGAGCACGGCGTGCTCGATGCTCGCCGACAGCCGGGGGCACGTGCGGCTCGTTCCGGTCCGCCCGCGGGAGCCCGCGAACTCCGGACAGGTCGCGGCGGGATCGGACTGCCACTGGATGCTGGTGTGCTGGTAGCTGTTCTTCCGGACGAGGACGCACGTGCCGCACGCTCGGCACGCCACCTCCTGCAGCCCCTGCTCGAGGTAGGTGTGCCGGTCCGTGCCGGTCTGGGTTCGGACGGCCTCGACCCGGGCCGGGTCACCGGCATAGCTCGGGGCCTTCGCCCAGGTCGAGGTCATCGTCATACTCCCGTCTCGAGCCCCGATGCAGTGGCTTTCTCGGCTTTCTCGGCCTTCTCCCGGTCCTGGCGCGCCAGGTTCTCGTCGACCTCGCGCTGCCAGGCCTCGACGGCCTTGGTGGTGTCGATCTCGAACTCGAACCGCTGGGTCATCTTCTCGTCCACGTCGGCCACGTCGACGTAGAACTGCTCGTACCAGCGGCGCAGCTGGTAGACCGGGCCGTCCTCCTCGCACAGGAGCGGGTTCTCGATCTTGGTCTTGTTCTTCCAGATCGCGACATCCTGCTCGAAGCCCATGGCGACGCCCTCGGTGAACTTGGTGGCCAGCTTGTCGGTGGTCGCCTCGTCCAGTCCCTTGGGCTTCTCGACGGTCACGCCGTACATCAGCACGAAGGAGTCCTGCGTGACCGGGTAGTGGCAGTTGATCAGGATGCTCTCGGCCTTGTAACCGCTGTAGTCGTTGTGCAACCAGTTGACCATGTAGGACGGACCGAAGTACGAGGCCTCCGAGTCGAGCACCGATTCGCCGTACTGCGTCCCCATGTTCGGCACGTCAGGCCGGCCGTGGTTCTGCAGGTACTGGCTGGCGATGTGGCCCTCGAAGACGTTCTTGAAGTACTTGGGGAATCCGAAGTGCACGTAGAAGAAGTGCGCCATGTCCACGACGTTGTCGACGATCTCCCGGCAGTTGGAGCCCTCGACGAGGATGCGGTGCCACTTCCAGTCGGTCCACTCGTCGCTGAAGACCTCGGGGAGGTGGGGGATGGTGACGTCGTCCGGCGGCGGGTTGCCCTCAGGGTCGTTCCACACGAACAGCTGCTTGTTCTCCTGGAGCGTGATCCAGGAGCGGGTCCGGGCGATCGGCGGCACCCGGCGGGCGTAGGGGATGTCGGTGCACTTGCCGTTGCCGCCCCAGCGCCAGTCGTGGAACGGGCACGCGACCGAGTCGCCCTTGATCTCGCCCTGACTCAGGTCCCCGCCCATGTGTCGGCAGTAGGCGTCGAGCACGTGCAGCTTGTTCTGGCTGTCCGCGAAGACCACCAGCTTGGTGCCGAACGCCTCCACCGCGTGCGGCTTGCCGTCGAGGAACTCGCTCTCCAGGCCGATGCAGTGCCAACCGCGTGCGAAACGCGTCGGCGAGGCTCCCACATCGATCTCACGAATCTGCGCCATCGGTACCTCACATCCCTTCCGAGTATTGCTAGAACACGTTATAGAACATCCCGTGATTCCGCTAGATTTCCGGTGCTTGGCATCGGCAACGACTACGCATTACCGGGGGATTCGCGGATTCCTCGACACCGCTGTGAACGTGTTCTAGTCTCAGGGCAAGTGAACCTCTAATACAGATGGGAGCGTCCAGTGGGTGACCATGACAGCCGCGAGGTGCTGCAGCGAATCGACGCGCTACTGCCGGTGCTGCGTGAGCGCGCGCAGGAGACCGAGGATCTGCGGCGCATCCCGGACGAATCCATCAAGTCGCTCCAGGAGACCGGGTTCTTCCGACTGGTGCAGCCCGCGCAGTGGGGCGGCCTCGAATCCGACCCCGTCACCTTCTACACGGCGGTCCGCAACATCGCCAGTGCCTGCGGCTCGACCGGTTGGGTGGCCGGCATTCTCGGTATCCACAACTGGCACCTGGCACTGTTCGATCAGCAGGCCCAGGAAGACGTGTGGGGCAAGGACACCGACGTGCGGATCTCCTCGTCGTATGCGCCGATGGGCGCCGGTGAGGTGGTCGACGGCGGGTACAAGGTCAACGGTGCGTGGGCCTGGTCGTCCGGCTGCGACCACGCGTCGTGGGTCGTCGTCGGCGGCCCGGTGATCAATGACGGCCGCCCGGTCGACTTCGGCAGTTTCCTGATCCCGCGGGAGGACTACGAGATCGACGACGTGTGGAACGTCGTCGGCCTGCGCGGCACCGGTAGCAACACGGTCGTCGTCAAGGACGTGTTCGTGCCGCGGCACCGGTTCCTGAGCTTCAAGGCGATGAGCGACCTCACCGCGCCGGGGCTGCAGCGGAACACCGCGCCCGTCTACAAGATGCCCTGGGGCACCATCCATCCCACCACCATCTCGAGCCCGATCGTCGGCATGGCCTACGGCGCCTACGACGCCCACGTCGAACATCAGGGCAAGCGGGTGCGCGCGGCCTACGCCGGGGAGAAGGCGAAGGACGACCCGTTCGCCAAGATCCGGATCGCCGAGGCGTCCAGCGACATCGACGCCGCGTGGCGCCAGTTGTCCGGCAACGTCGCCGACGAGTACGCGTGCCTGCTCGCCGGTGAGGAGGTGCCGATCGAGTTGCGCCTGCGGGCCCGCCGCGACCAGGTCCGGGCGACCGGTCGGGCGATCGCCTCGATCGACCTGCTGTTCGAGAACTCCGGTGCCACCGCGCTCGCGAACGGCACTCCGATCCAGCGCTTCTGGCGGGACGCGCACGCCGGCCGGGCCCACGCGGCCAACGACGCCGAGCGGGCCTACGTCATGTTCGGTGGGGCCGAGTTCGGTCTTCCATTGACCGACACGATGGTCTAGGGCGGCGGCATGACGACAACCGGCGAGCTCACCTACGAGTCGACGTCCCGCTTCGCGCAGGCCCGTCCCGATCTGAAGCTGCACTACCACGAGGCCGGCATCGGCAACGGGCCCACGATCGTGCTGCTGCACGGCGGCGGCCCGGGCGCGTCGTCGTGGTCGAACTTCGCGAGGAACATTCCGGTTCTGGCACAGCGGTTCCACGTGATCGCGGTCGACCAGCCCGGCTACGGCAAGTCCGACAAGCCGACCGATCACCCGCAGTACTTCCGGCACAGCGCGTCCGCGCTGAAGGATCTGCTGGAC
>JAEZHW010000088.1 GCA_023436775.1 Actinomycetes bacterium | reverse complement strand
GGTCGGTGTCTGCATGGCGACCTCCGGTCCCGGCGCCACCAATCTGGTCACGCCCCTGGCCGACGCTCAGATGGACTCGGTTCCGGTCGTCGCGATCACCGGCCAGGTCGGCCGCGGCCTCATCGGCACCGACGCCTTCCAGGAAGCCGATATCTCCGGTATCACGATGCCGATCACGAAGCACAACTTCCTGATCACCGACGGCCTCGACATCCCGCGGATCCTGGCCGAGGCGTTCTACCTCGCGTCGAGCGGCCGCCCCGGCGCCGTTCTCGTCGACATCCCGAAGGACATCCTGCAGGCGCAGACCACGTTCTCGTGGCCGCCGGAGATGCACCTGCCCGGCTACCGCCCGGTCACCAAGCCGCACGGCAAGCAGGTGCGCGAGGCGGCCCGGCTGATCGCCGAGGCCAAGGCGCCGGTGCTATACGTCGGTGGCGGCGTGATCAAGGCCGAGGCGTCGGCGGAACTGCTGGAGCTGGCCGAGCTGATCGGCATCCCCGTCGTCACGACGCTGATGGCGCGCGGCGCCTTCCCGGACAGCCACCAGCTCAACTGCGGTATGCCGGGCATGCACGGCACGGTCGCGGCGGTCGCCGCCCTGCAGAAGAGTGACCTGCTGATCACCCTCGGCGCGCGTTTCGACGACCGCGTCACCGGGCAGCTGGATTCGTTCGCGCCCGACGCCAAGGTCATCCACGCCGACATCGACCCCGCCGAGATCGGCAAGAACCGGCACGCGGACGTCCCGATCGTGGGCGACTGCAAGGAGGTCATCGCCGAGCTGATCGAGGCGATCCGTGCCGATCAGGCGACGGGCACGAGCCTCGACCTCACCGAGTGGTGGGCCTACCTCGACGACATCCGCCGCACCTACCCGCTGGCGTACAACCGTCCCGAGGACGGCGCGCTGTCGCCCGAGTACGTGATCCAGGCCGTCGGTCGGCTCGCCGGCCCGGACGCGATCTACTGTGCCGGCGTCGGCCAGCACCAGATGTGGGCGGCGCAGTTCGTCAACTACGAGAAGCCGCGCACGTGGCTGAACTCGGGTGGCCTCGGCACGATGGGTTACGCCGTTCCGGCCGCGATGGGCGCCAAGATGGGCATGCCGGACCGCGAGGTCTGGGCGATCGACGGTGACGGCTGCTTCCAGATGACGAATCAGGAACTGGCGACCTGCGCGGTCGAGGGCGTGCCGATCAAGGTGGCGCTGATCAACAACGGCAACCTGGGCATGGTCCGGCAGTGGCAGACCCTGTTCTACGACGAGCGGTACTCCAACACGAACCTCGGCACGCACGGCACCGTGCGCATCCCAGACTTCGTCAAGCTGGCCGAGGCGCTCGGCTGCGTCGGCATCCGGGTCGAGCGTGAGGAGGACGTCGAGGACGCCATCCGCACCGCGCAGTCGATCAACGACAAGCCCGTCGTGATCGACTTCATCGTCGGAAAGGACGCCCAGGTGTGGCCGATGGTCGCCGCCGGGACCAGCAACGACGAGATCATGGCGGCGCGGGGCATCCGCCCGCTGTTCGACGAGGACGAGGCGGCGGACGAGCCCGCCGTCATCCACGAGGCCATGCAGGAAGCAACAGGTCGTGAGACGGCGTCCGACGCCGCTTCCGGAGAGGATCGCCAGTGAGCACCAGCCACACCCTCAGTGTTCTCGTCGAGGACAAGCCGGGCGTGCTGGCCCGTGTCGCTGCACTCTTCTCCCGTCGCGGATTCAACATCGAGTCGCTCGCCGTGGGCGGAACCGAGGTTCCGGAGATCTCGCGCATGACGATCGTCGTCACGGTCGACGAGTTCCCGCTCGAGCAGGTGACCAAGCAACTCAACAAGCTGGTCAACGTCATCAAGATCGTCGAGCAGGACACCGAGGCGTCGGTTGCCCGCGAGCTGATCCTGATCAAGGTGCGGGCCGACGCGAGCGTCCGCACGGAGGTCATCGAGACGGTGAACCTCTTCCGCGCCAAGGTGATCGACGTCGCGCCGGAAGCCGTGACGATCGAGGCCACGGGTACCCGGTCCAAGCTCGACGCGCTCCTGCGCATGCTCGATCCGTACGGCATCCGCGAGATCGTGCAGTCCGGTGTGGTCGCGGTCG
The DNA here is from genome assembly GCA_023436775.1 of Actinomycetes bacterium. Taxonomy (GTDB): domain Bacteria; phylum Actinomycetota; class Actinomycetes; order Actinomycetales; family Microbacteriaceae; genus JAEZHW01. The sequence goes on along the minus strand of JAEZHW010000088.1, from coordinate 559 downwards.
GCCGTGGGCCGAAGTCCATCACGGCGACCCGCTAGTACCGTCTCACCCGAGACAACAGACAATCAAGAGTTGATAGAACCCCTTAAGGAGAGGTAACAACTGTGGCAGTCGAGATGTTCTACGACGACAATGCAGACCTGTCGATCATCCAGGGCCGCAAGGTCGCGGTCATCGGCTACGGCAGCCAGGGCCACGCGCACTCGCTGAGCCTGCGCGATTCCGGTGTCGATGTGCGCATCGGCCTCAAGGAGGGTTCGAAGTCCCGCGCGAAGGCGGAGGAGCAGGGCCTGACGGTCGGCACCCCGGCCGAGGTCGCCGAGTGGGCCGACGTGATCATGGTCCTGGCCCCCGACACCGCTCAGGCGTCGATCTTCAAGAACGACATCGAGCCCAACCTGAAGGACGGCGACGCGCTGTTCTTCGGCCACGGCCTCAACATCCACTTCGGTCTGATCACGGCTCCGGAGAACGTCACCGTCGGCATGGTCGCCCCGAAGGGCCCCGGCCACCTGGTGCGCCGCCAGTTCGTCGACGGCAAGGGCGTTCCGGCCCTGATCGC
>JAEZHW010000035.1 GCA_023436775.1 Actinomycetes bacterium | reverse complement strand
GGGCCGGCCCCGCACCAAAGGAACTGCTGCGACTAGTTGCCGCTGGCCAGCTTCTCGCGAAGGGCAGCCAGAGCCTCGTCGTCGGCCAGGGTGCCGGTCGGCTCGCCCTGGGCACCGCTCGAGAACGAGGTCGGAGCGTCGTCGACGGCGAGCAGAGCCTCGGCCTCGCGAGCCGCGGCGACCTGCGCCTTGTGGGCTTCCCAACGCGCTGCGGCGGCAGCGTGCTGTGCTTCCCAAGCCTCGCGCTGAGCCTCGAAGCCGGCGATCCATTCCTGGGTCTCCGGGTCGAAGCCCTCGGGGTACTTGAACGAACCGTCTTCGTTGTACTCGGTCAGCAGACCGTACAGCGCCGGGTCGAACTCGGTGGCTTCGGGGTCAACACCCTCGTTTGCCTGCTTCAGCGACAGCGAGATGCGGCGACGGTCGAGCTCGATGTCGATGAGCTTGACGAAGACTTCCTGGCCCACCTTGACGACCTGCTCGGCCAGTTCAACGTGACGGCTGGACAGCTCGGAGATGTGCACCAGACCCTCGATGCCGTCGGCCACGCGGACGAAGGCACCGAACGGAACGAGCTTGGTGACGCTACCCGGAACCAGCTGGCCGATCGCGTGGGTGCGAGCGAACACCTGCCACGGGTCTTCCTGGGTGGCCTTGAGCGACAGCGAAACACGCTCGCGGTCGTGCTCGACCGAAAGCACCTCGACGGTGACTTCCTGGCCAACCTCGACGACCTCGGAGGCGTGCTCGATGTGCTTCCAGCTGAGCTCAGAGACGTGCACCAGACCGTCGACGCCGCCCAGGTCCACGAAGGCACCGAAGTTGACGATCGACGAAACAACACCCTTGCGGATCTGGCCCGGCTTGAGGTTGTTGAGGAAGTTGGTGCGGGTCTCGGACTGGGTCTGCTCCAGCAGCGCGCGGCGCGAAAGCACCACGTTGTTGCGGTTCTTGTCCAGTTCGAGGATGCGGGCCTCAATCTCCTGGCCCAGGTACGGGCTCAGGTCGCGCACGCGGCGCAGTTCGATCAGCGAGGCCGGCAGGAAGCCACGCAGGCCGATGTCAACGATGAGACCACCCTTGACGACCTCGATGACGGTGCCCTTGACGACACCGTCGGCTTCCTTGATCTTCTCCACGTCGCCCCAGGCGCGCTCGTACTGCGCGCGCTTCTTCGACAGGATCAGACGGCCTTCCTTGTCCTCCTTCTGGAGCACCAGGGCCTCAACGGTGTCACCAACGGCAACAACTTCGGCCGGGTCGACATCGTGCTTGATGGAAAGTTCGCGGGAGGGGATAACACCCTCGGTCTTGTAGCCGACGTCGACGAGGACCTCGTCGCGGTCGATCTTCACAACGGTGCCCTCGATCAGGTCGCCATCGTTGAAGAAGCGCAGGGTTGCCTCAACCGCTGCAAGGAATTCATCGGCCGAGCCGATGTCGTTAATCGCGACCTGCTTGGGGGTCGTGCTGGTGGTCATGAAGGAAGTACTCCGGATACTGGGGTTACTCGGGCCGAACGGCCAGTCAGCGGGTGCTGGCTGGGGGTTCCGCACGGCATACGGATAGGGATGTCGCACGAATGCGACTCTTCAGTCTACCCCAGTACCAGGAATCTCGTGCCGTATTGCGGTGTATTGCAGGGAATCGTTGCGCTCTGCCCCTACTCAGCCGGGCAGTGCGCGGTGGCTGCGGTAATGAGATCACGGACTTGGCCTTCCGCTGGCTCGAACCCGGTTGCGTGACGAATCATCGAGCGCGCCAGCGAGTCGACCGAGTCACTGTCCCGCGACGACTCGTGAATGCTGGTACACAGGGCGAGCACCTGATCCCCCACGGCCGAGAGATCAATGCCAGCCACCACGCCTTGAATTGCCGATCCCAGGTGCTGCAACTGCTCGCTGGTGCCGTCCCACCACTCCTGCCCGGTCTGCACCACCTGCCCGAACACGTCCAGCGGGCTGGCGCCATCGGGCATCGAGCACCCTGCGAACGTCAGGGCCAGCGCGCTGGCTGCCGCAGCGACCGACAGGCGACGCCGCAACATCAGTGTGCCGCCTCGTCCCAGTTGTGGCCAACACCGATCGAGACTTCCAACGGTACAGACAGCGCTGCCGCGCCGGCCATCTTGGCAGCCACGAGTTCGCGCAGCGCCGATTCCTCCCCCTCGGCGAGTTCAAAGACGAGTTCGTCGTGCACCTGCAAGAGCAGGCGGGACTGCATCTGCTGCTCCTCGATCGCCGCGGCAACGTCCACCATGGCCCGCTTGATGATGTCCGCGGCGGTGCCTTGGATCGGAGAGTTCAGTGCCTGGCGCTCAGCCTCGGCCTTGAGGACGCGGTTGCTGCTGCGCAGGTCCGGGAAGTAGCGGCGTCGACCAAAGATCGTCTCGGTGTAGCCGTCGGCCTTCGCCTGTTCGACGACGTTCCGCAGGTAGTCGCGGATGGCCCCGAAGCGTTCGAAGTAGTCGGTCATCAGCTGCTTCGCTTCCGAGACCGGGATCTGCAGTTGGCGCGACAGCCCGTAGGCACTCAGGCCATATGCCAGGCCGTAACTCATCGCCTTGACCTTGCCGCGCTGCAGCGGGGTGACATCCTCTGGGGCAACGTCGAAAATCCGGGCACCAACGAAGCGGTGCAGGTCTTCGCCCTGGTTGAACGCCTCGATGAGTCCCGGGTCGCCGGAGAGGTGCGCCATGATCCGCATCTCAATTTGCGAGTAGTCGGCGGTCAACAACGCCGGGTAGCCTTCGCCCGCATGGAAAGCGGCGCGAATGCGCCGCCCCTCGGCCGTCTTCACCGGCACGTTCTGCAGGTTCGGGTCGGTGGAGCTGAAGCGGCCGGTAGCGGAACCGATCTGGTCATACTTCGTGTGGACCCGGCCATCGCTAGCAATGGTCTTCTCGAGGCTGTCCACGATCTGACGCAGCTTCGTCACGTCCCGCCATCCCAGCAGCAGCGACAGGAAGGGGTGGGGATGTGTCAGTTGCAGCTCAGCGATCGCCTCGGCGTCGGTGCTGTAGCCAGTCTTGGTCGCCCGGGTCTTCGGCAGCCCGAGACGCTCGAAGAGCACCTCCTGCAGTTGCTTCGGGGAGCCGAGGTTCACTTCGAAACCCTCGATCGCAGCCCAGGCCTCGGTCTGCAAGCCCGCGGCCCGCTCCCCCAGTTCGGCGCTCAGCGACCGCAGCGCCGCGCCATCCACAGCGATGCCGGTCGATTCCATGACCGCCAAAATCGGCGTGAGCGGCACCTCGAGGTCCTGGTAGACGCGCAAGACGCCCGGTTCGAGCGACTCCTCCAGGCGCTGCACCAGCAAGCGGAAATACCAGGCCAGGAGTCCGGGTGAGGTCGGTTCGGTCTCCGGCACCAACTGGTTTGGATCCGGCTGCGACAGGACGACGCCGAGGTGCTGCTCAATCAACGTGACAGCATCAACGTTGAGCGAGCCATGCAGTACGCCGCCGCGGCTCAACTGCGCGGCCAGCTTGGCATCGCCCACGACTCCGCCCAGGCGGAGGCCGGCGGCGATGAGCACCTTGCTGGCCTGCTTGAGGTCAAAACCCACCTTGGACGCGTCGCTGGCCAGCCATGTCTCAAGCGCCACGTAGTCCTGGCGACCAGAGCCCCACGGCACGACCACCGCCTCCGACTCACTGGCCAGGCCAAGGGCATTCAGCACTCCGCCGGGCGCGTCCACATGGACGGCCACCGGCCCTGCCGCCGAGGCGCGCTGCAACCAGGCAGCCAACTCTTCGTCAATGAGCGTCTGAACCGCAGGCGCGTCAGGCACCAGGGAGGCCCCGCCACCCGACGTCGGTCCCTCCGACGATGCCGGCAAGTCGGCGCTGCTCACGCCAGCCAACTTCAGGACGCGTTCCAAGAGCGTGCGGAATTGTAGGCGATCGAAGACCTGCTTGACGGCCACGGGGTCGATCTCCTGGCGCGCCAGGTCAGCCGGGCCGAGCGGCAACTCGACATCGGTCACCAGGCGGTTGAGCTTCCGGTTGCGAATCGCGCGGTCCTGCTGGTCGCGCAGATTCTGCCCCACCACGCCCTTGATCTCGTCCAGGTGCTCGAGCAGCGCTTCGAGGCTGCCGTACTGGGTGATCCACTTCACCGCGGTCTTCTCGCCGACCTTGTCGACGCCAATGAGGTTGTCGCTCGTCTCGCCGACCAGTGCGGCAATGTCCGGATATTGTTCCGGCCGGATGCCGTACCGTTCCTGGACGGCCGCCGGGTCGTAGTGCTTCAGTTCTGAGACCCCGCGGACTGAGGGATACAGCAACGTCACGTCATCGTTGACCAGTTGGATCGTGTCCCGGTCCCCAGAGACCAGCAACACCCGAAAGCCCTGATCTGCGCCCTGCTTGGACAGCGTGGCGAGGATGTCGTCCGCCTCGTAGTCCTCTTTCGTGATCACGGGAATATGCATGGCCGCGAGGGCTTCCTGCAGCAATGGGACCTGACCGATAAATTCGGGCGGGGTTTCGCCTCGCGTCGCCTTGTATTCGGGGTATTCCCGGGTCCGGAACGAGTAGCGAGACAGGTCGAAGGCCACGGCGAGGTGCGTCGGAGCGTGCTGCTGCAACAGACTGAGCAGCATCGACAGGAAGCCATGGATCGCGTTGGTGTGCTGTCCGTCTCGAGTCACGAAGGTGTCGAGCGGCAGCGCATAGAACGCGCGAAAGGCGAGCGAATGGCCGTCAATGACCATGAGAGTAGGCTTGGTTTCGGCGTTCACAGCGCCCAGCCTACCCCGCCCCCACGCCCCTTCGGAGGACCAAGCCGTGTCAGAACAGCAGCCTGCCAGCAACGCAAATCTTGATTGGTTCACCCTGCGGGGACCGGGCGCGCTGGCAGAGAAGATGGGCATCGAATTCCTGGAACTCAGCGCTGAGCGCTCGGTGGCCCGGATGCCCGTTGAGGGCAACACCCAGAGCATTGGCATTCTGCACGGTGGCGCCCACGTGGTGCTCGGCGAGAGCCTCGGCTCGATCTCTGCTGCGATCCACGCCGGTCCGGAAAAGATCGCCGTCGGCATCGAGGTGAACGCGAGCCACAGCCGTTCGGTACCGAGCGGTTACGTCACCGCAGTGTGCACGGCAATCCACCTCGGCCGCACCCTCACCGTGCACGAGATCGCGATTTCCGACGAACAGGGTCGGCGCTGCTCGACCGTGCGCATCACGAACATGATCAAGGACGCCCCGAAGTAGACCGTCCCCGCAACGACGAACGGCTCGCCTCCGCAAGGAGTGCGAGCCGTTTCGTTTGGCTGATTACTTCGAGCCGAGCTGGTCCACGATGGTCTTGGCAACCTCGTTCATGGTGAGCCGGCGGTCCATCGAAGCCTTCTGAATCCAGCGGAACGCCTCGGGCTCGGTCAGCCCCATCTTCTCGTTCAGGATGCCCTTGGCTCGGTCAATGAGCTTGCGGGTCTCGAAACGCTCGGCGAGGTCCGAGACTTCTTCCTCGAGCGCGATGATCTGCGCGTAGCGGCTGAGGGCGATCTCGATGGCCGGCAGCAGGTCATTCGGGGTGAAGGGCTTAACGACATAAGCCAGAGCGCCCGCCTCGCTGGCGCGCTCAACCAGTTCCTTCTGGCTGAAGGCGGTGAGCAGCACGACCGGTGCGATGCGGTCCTTCCCGAGGCGCTCTGCTGCGGAAATACCGTCGAGCTTCGGCATCTTGACGTCCATGACCACCAGATCGGGACGCAGTTCCGTCGCCAGGGCGACTGCCGTCTCGCCATCGCCCGCCTCGCCAACGACGTCAAAGCCAGCGTCACGCAGGATCTCGACGATGTCGAGGCGGATCAGGGACTCGTCTTCGGCGACGACAACGCGCCGCGGCGCACTCGTGGATTCCAGCTCTTCACTCACATATCGAGACTACACCCGCTTGCCGAATGCACTTGGTACGAGCAGGGCGGACTATGATGTGTGAGGACGTTCGCAAGAACCCACCCGTGCCGGTGTGGCGGAATGGCAGACGCGGAGCACTCAAAATGCTTTGTCCGAGAGGGCGTGCGAGTTCGAGTCTCGCCACCGGCACCATTGCCTGACACAGGCAACGCAGAAGGGCCACCCCGATGGGGTGGCCCTTCTCACGTTTGGTGGCTACTTGCTGCCGGTGTATGCCGGTGCGGCACCCTCAACAGCGTGGCCAACGACATGCACGCGCACGTCGTTGGTCGAGCCCGGCAGTCCGGGCGGAGAGCCGGCGACCACGACGACCTTGTCGCCGGGCTGTGCCAGCCCCTTGCCCAGCAGCACCTCGTCCACCAAGTGGAACAGGGCGTCGGTGTTGGTCACACGCTCAACCAAGTGGGCCTGCATGCCCCAGGTCAGGGCGAGGCGGTTGCGGATGCCCTCTTCCGGGGTCAACGCGATGGTGGGGATCTTGCTGCGCAGACGCGACATACGACGTGCCGAGTCGCCCGACTCGGTGAAGACCACCAGGTACTTGGCATCCACGAACTCGGCAACCTCGACGGCCGCCAGAGTCATCGCACCACCCTGGGTGCGCGGCTTGGTACCGAGCGGCGGGATGCGCTCGAGGCCGTGCTCTTCGGTCGACTCGATAATGCGCGCCATCGTTTCGACGGTGACTACCGGGTACTCACCCACGCTGGTTTCGCCCGAGAGCATCACCGCGTCGGCACCGTCGAGGACGGCGTTGGCGCAGTCGGAGGCTTCCGCGCGGGTCGGGCGCGGATTCGAGATCATCGACTCGAGCACCTGCGTGGCCACGATCACCGGCTTCGCCCAACGACGGCAGAGTTCCACCGCGCGCTTCTGCACGATCGGCACTGCCTCGAGCGGCAGCTCAACCCCGAGGTCACCACGGGCAACCATCACGGCGTCGAAGGCGTCAACGATCGCCTCAAGGTTGTCCACTGCCTGCGGCTTCTCCACCTTGGCAATCACGGGGATCTTGCGACCCTCTTCTGCCATGATCTCGTGCACGCGGTCGATGTCCGAGGCGTCGCGAACGAAGCTCAGCGCAATCAGATCAACACCGAGTCGCAGACCCCAACGCAGGTCGGCCTCGTCCTTCTCGGACAGCGCCGGAACGCTCACCGCAACACCCGGCAGGTTAATGCCCTTGTTGTTCGACACCGGACCCGGAACGACAACGCGCGTCGTGACGACCGGACCGTCCACGCTGGTCACGGTGAGCAGCACCTTGCCGTCGTCGATCAGGAGCGGGTCGCCAGGCTTCACGTCGCCCGTCAGTCCCTTGAAGGTGGTGGAAACGATTTCCTTGGTGCCCTCCACGTCCTCGGTGGTGATCTTAAAGATGTCACCCTCGGCGAGGTAGTGCGGGCCGTCAGCAAAGCGGCCAAGGCGGATCTTCGGACCCTGCAGGTCCACCATCACGGCGACGGCCTTGCCCGTCTCGGCGGCTGCGCGACGCACGTTCGCGTAGTTCTCTTCGTGCACGGAATAGTCGCCGTGGCTCAGGTTCAGTCGAGCCACATCAACACCGGCAAGGATGATCTCCTTCAAGCGGTCATAGCCGCTTGTTGCCGGGCCGAGTGTGGCCACGATTTTGGCGCGTCGCATCTGGTGTAGCTCCTTGATGTTTTTCGGTTATGTGTGCCGGCGCCCCGGCTACGGTTACACGCGCAGTGCGCGATCCGTAGCCTTCACCGGCGAGGGCAGCAGGGTTTCGCCCTCGAGGTACTGGTCGACCGCTGCGGCCGCTGCACGGCCCTCGGCGATCGCCCAAACGATCAGGGACTGACCGCGACCCGCGTCACCGGCGACAAAGACGCCGTCAACACCGGTCGAGTAGTCGGCGCCGCGTTCCACGGCACCACTCTTCGCGAGCGGCAAGCCCAACTGCTCCAGCATGCCTGCTTCTTCCGGACCCGTAAAGCCCATGGCAATCAGGACCAAGTCGGCCGGAATCTCCCGCTCAGTGCCGGGCTTCGGTACACGCTGGCCGTCAACGAAGTCCGTCTCGGCGACGAGCAGGGCGCGAACTGAGCCGTCTTCGTTGCCGAGGAACTCCACGGTCGAGACCAGGTACTGGCGGTCGCCACCTTCTTCGTGCGAGGTGCTGACCTCAAACAGGGTCGGCATCATCGGCCAGGGCTGTCCTGCCGGGCGCACCTCGGAGGGACGCTTACCAATGGCCAGGTTCGTCACCGAGGCGGCGCCCTGGCGGTGCGCGGTACCGATGCAGTCAGCGCCGGTGTCACCACCACCGATGACCACGACGTGCTTGCCCTCGGCAGAAATCTGTCCCGGAACCTCGTCGCCGGCAACCGCCTTGTTCGACTGGGTCAGGTACTCCATCGCGAAGTGGACACCCGCAAGGTCACGGCCCGGGATGTCGAGGTCACGTGGGACGGTCGAACCAGTGGCAATCACGACCGCGTCGTAGCGCTGACGCAGGTCGGCCCAGCTGATGTCGGTGCCGATGTTCACGCCCGCACGGAAGCGGGTGCCCTCGGCCATCATCTGCGTGAGACGACGGTCCAGCCGGTGCTTCTCCATCTTGAAGTCCGGGATGCCGTAGCGCAGCAGACCACCGATGCGGTCGTCACGTTCAAACACGGCCACGGTGTGGCCTGCGCGAGTCAGCTGCTGGGCCGCGGCCAAGCCAGCCGGACCCGAACCGACCACTGCCACCGTCTTGCCGGTGAGTCGCTCCGGCGGCTGCGGGGTGACCCAGCCGTGCTCGAAGGCCTGATCGATGATGCTGATCTCAACCTGCTTGATCGTGACCGCGGGTTGGTTGATGCCCAACACGCAGGCGCTTTCGCACGGAGCCGGGCACAGGGTGCCGGTGAACTCGGGGAAGTTGTTCGTCGCGTGCAGACGTTCGACGGCCAGACGACCCTCGCCGCGCCACATCAGGTCGTTCCATTCCGGAATCAGGTTGCCCAGCGGGCAGCCCGAGTGACAGAACGGCACACCACAGTCCATGCAGCGGCTCGCCTGGCGGCGCAGCTGCTCCGGATCCGACGGCGGGTAAATCTCGCGATAGTCCTGGATGCGAATCGGCACGGGGCGCCGCGCGGGCAGTTCACGCTCCGTGACCTTCAGGAAACCCCTGGGATCAGCCACCGGTCACCTCCAGAATCTTGCCCCAAGTCTCTTCGCCGTCGGGATCGAGGCCAGCAGCAACGGCCTCTGCCCGCGTGGCGAGCACTGCGGCATAATCGCGCGGGACGACCTTGGTGAAGTCACCCGCAACGGTGTCAAAATCAGCCAGCATTCGCTCGGCCACCGCAGAGCCGGTGCGCTCGAAGTGCTGCTGCAGCAGGGAACGAACCAGTTCCACATCCGCACGATCCAGTGCGTGCAGTTCCAGTTCATTCAAGGTCATCGACTCGCGGTTCAGCTGTGCGTAGTCGAGGCGGTACACGTACGCAATGCCACCCGACATACCCGCGCCGAGGTTGCGGCCGGTCGGGCCCAGGATCAGGGCGGTGCCACCGGTCATGTACTCCAGCGCGTGGTCGCCCACGCCCTCGACCACACCGGTTGCGCCCGAGTTCCGGACGAAGAAGCGCTCACCGACCACACCGCGGATGAAGATCGAGCCGGCAGTGGCACCGTAACCGATGACGTTTCCGGCGATCACGTTCTCTTCCGCCGGGAAGGTCGAGTTCCGGTTCGGCCGCACCACGATCTCGCCACCCGAAAGGCCCTTGCCCACGTAGTCGTTCGCGTCACCCTCCAGGCGCAGCGTAATGCCGCGCGGCAGGAAGGCTCCCAACGACTGACCAGCGGTGCCGTGCAGGGTGATGTCGATGGTCTCCGGAGCAAGGCCGGCCTCGCCACGGGCCTTGGTCACTTCGTGGCCAAGCATGGTGCCCACGGCGCGGTCCGTGTTGCGGATCGGCAGTTCAACTACCAGCGGTTCACCGTAGTTGATGGCGCGCTGGCTGAGTTCGATCAGTTCGCGGTCGAAGTGCTCATCCAACTCGTGCAGCTGCGCGATGCGGTTGGCGCGAGGCGCATCCGCCGGCAGGTCGGCACCGTCCAGGATCGGCGACAGGTCCAGCCCGCTCGCCTTCCAGTGGTCGATCGCCTCCGACTTGTCGAGCAGTTCGTGGTGACCGATGATCTCGTCGAGCGAACGGTAGCCCAGTTCGGCGAGCAGTTCGCGCACCTCCTGAGCGATGAACTCGAAGAAGTTCTCGACGAACTCCGGCTTACCGGTGAAGCGCTCGCGCAGCACCGGGTTCTGCGTGGCCACACCCACAGGGCAGGTGTCGAGGTGGCAGACGCGCATCATGATGCAGCCGGACACCACCAGCGGCGCGGTCGCAAAACCGTACTCTTCCGCGCCGAGCAGCGCCGCGATGATCACGTCGCGACCGGTCTTCATCTGACCGTCCGCCTGCACCACCACCCGGTCACGCAGGCCATTGAGCATGAGGGTCTGCTGGGTTTCGGCCAGGCCGATCTCCCACGGCGTACCCGCGTGCTTCAGCGAGTTCAACGGGCTTGCGCCGGTACCACCATCGTGGCCCGAGACCAGGATGACGTCTGCCAGGGCCTTGGCTACACCGGCAGCAACGGCACCGATACCGCTCTTGCTCACCAGCTTCACGTGCACCCGAGCCGAGGGGTTGGCCCGCTTCAGGTCGAAGACGAGCTGCTTCAGGTCCTCAATCGAGTAGATGTCGTGGTGCGGCGGCGGCGAGATCAGGCCGACACCCGGCGTACCACCACGGGTACGAGCGACCCACGGGTACACCTTGGCCGGCGGCAACTGGCCGCCCTCACCAGGCTTCGCACCCTGCGCCATCTTGATCTGGATGTCGTCAGCGTGGGTCAGGTACATGGAGGTCACGCCGAAACGGCCCGAGGCAACCTGCTTGATCGCGCTGCGGCGTTCCGGGTCGAGCAACCGCTCGATGTCTTCGCCACCCTCACCAGTGTTGCTCTTGCCGCCGATGCGGTTCATCGCAATCGCCAGCGTCTCGTGCGCTTCCTTCGAGATCGAGCCGTAGCTCATCGCACCAGTCGAGAATCGCTTCACGATCTCGGACACCGGCTCGACTTCGTCGATCGGCAGTGCCGGACGCTCGCCCACCTTCAGCTTGAACAGACCACGCAGCGTCATCAACTGCTCGGCCTGGTTGTCCACCAGCGAGGTGTATTCCTTGAAGATGTCGTACCGCTTGGTGCGGGTCGAGTGCTGCAGGCGGAAGACCGTCTCCGGGTTGAACAGGTGCGGCGAACCGTCGCGACGCCACTGGTACTCGCCACCGGTCTTGAGACGCTCATGGGCGAGCGCCGCCACCGAGCCTTCCTCCGGGTACGCGTGCTGGTGGCGCATGCGGTTCTCGCGCTCGATCTCGGCCAGGCCGACACCATCGAGCTTCGACTCCGTGCCGGTGAAGTAGCGTTCGATGAAGGCGCGGCTGAGGCCGACCGCCTCGAAGGCCTGAGCGCCGGCGTACGAGGACACCGCCGAGATACCCATCTTGGACATGATCTTGAGCACGCCCTTACCGAGCGCCTTGATCAGGTTCTTCACGGCCTTCTCGGGGGTGATGCCGGTGATCATGCCGTCGCGAACGAGGCGCTCCACCGTCTCCATCGCCAAGTACGGGTTGATCGCCTGGGCACCGTACCCGATCAGCACGGCAACGTGGTGCACCTCACGGACGTCACCAGCCTCAACCACGAGGCCAACTTCCATGCGGCGACCGGTGCGGATGAGATGGTGGTGCACGGCCGATACTGCCAGTAGCGACGGGATCGGCGCCTGGTCACGGGTCGAATCGCGGTCCGAGATGACCAGGAAGTCCGCACCGTTGTCGATAGCAACGTCCGCCTGGGCACACAGATCCTTGAGCTTCGCCTCCAGCGCCTCTGATCCCCCGCTGACCTTGTATAGGCTGCGCAGGGTGACGGTGCGCTGGGCCTCGCCCAGCGGAGAAATATGCTGAATCTTGGCGAGTTCGTCGTTGTCGATCACCGGGAAGTCGAGCACGACCTGTCGGGCGTGATCCGGTCCGGCGGTGAGCAGGTTGCGCTGCGGGCCTAGGCTCTGCCGCAGTGAGGTGACGACCTCCTCGCGGATGGAGTCCAGCGGCGGGTTGGTCACCTGTGCGAACTGCTGCACGAAGTAGTCGAACAGCAGGCGGGGGCGCTCGGACAGCACCGCGATCGGCGTGTCCGAACCCATGGCGCCGATCGGCTCCATGCCATTGGTGGCCATCGGCATCAGCAGGATGCGCACTTCCTCTTCGGTGTACCCGAAGGTGCGCTGGCGGCGGACCACCGACGAGGCGGTGTGCACGATGTGCTCGCGGTCCGGCAGCTTGGACAGGTGAATTCGGCCCTGCTCCAGCCATTCCCCGTACGGCTCAGCCGCGGCAAGTTCCCGCTTGATTTCATCATCTTCGATGATGCGCTGCTCTTCGGTGTCGATCAGCAGCATGCGGCCCGGGCGGAGGCGGCCCTTCTTGACCACCTTCTCGGGCGCGATGTCCAGCACACCGATCTCGGAGCCGAGGACAATCAGGCCATCGTCGGTGATCAGGTAGCGGCTCGGACGCAGACCGTTACGGTCCAGCGTGGCAGCCACGAAGCGACCGTCAGTAGCGGCCAGTGCCGCCGGGCCGTCCCACGGCTCCATGAGCATGGTGTTGAACTCGTAGAAGTCGTGCAGTGCCGGGTCCAGGTCGGTCCGGTTTTCCCACGCCTCAGGCACCATCATCATCATGGCGTGCGGCAGCGAACGGCCACCGAGGGTCAGCAGTTCCAGCACCTCATCGAAGGAGGCCGAGTCACTGGCACCGCCGGTGACGATCGGGAACAGCGGGTTCAGGTCCCCGAGCAGATCGGACTGCAGCTGCGACTGGCGCGCGTGCATCCAGTTGCGGTTCCCTTCCACCGTGTTGATCTCGCCGTTGTGCGCGAGCAAGCGCAGCGGCTGCGCCAGCGGCCAGGACGGGAAGGTGTTGGTCGAATAGCGCGAGTGCACCAGCGCCAGCTTCGAGGTCAATCGCTCATCAGACAGGTCCGGGTAGAACGGCTCTAGCTGCAGCGTGGTGAGCATACCCTTGTAGCCGATGGTCCGGCTGGACAGCGAAATGAAGTACGTCTCGAGGCTACGCTCGGCACGCTTGCGCAGGCGGAAGGCGACGCGGTCCAGTTCAATACCGGACAGTCCCGGCACGCGCTCACTGGTGACGAACAACTGCGCAAACGCGGGCATCGCTTCGCGCGCGAACTGGCCGAGCACCTCCGGGTTGACCGGAACCTCACGCCAGCCGAGGACCTTCAGCCCTTCATCCTCAGCAATGGCGTCGATGGCCTTCTGGGTTTCGGCGCGCTCAGCAGCGTCAACCGGCAGGTAGGCGATACCGGCGGCGTACTGGCCGACCGGAGGCAGGGGGAAATCGACGACACCACGGAAGAAGTCGTCCGGCATCTGCATCAGGATGCCAGCGCCGTCACCGGTGCCAGCGTCCGATCCCACCGCGCCACGGTGTTCCAGGTTGCGCAGTGCGTCCAGGGCGGACTGCACGATGTCGTGCCCAGCGGTGCCACGCAGCGTGGCAACCATAGCGAGACCACACGCGTCTCGCTCAGCGCGCGGGGTATACAGACCCGTCGCCGTAGGCGCAATCCCAAACCGCGCGTTCGGAGGTGTCAACGTCATTCCGAAGGCCTTCCCGATTGATATGAACTCTGGCTTCGGGACGACGTTGGCCCACTGTACATAAATGAACGAGGGGGCCGTTGGTTCGGGTACGCCGCCGGCCAGAACGAGCTTCGTCTAGCTTGTGGCCGACGAATCGCTGGAGGCTGAGGTGCTGCCCACAGCTCGCGCTGCTTCGGCAGATTCTGCCACCGCATCTTGCGATTCTAGCGCAGCCTCACGCTCTGCGTATGTCAGACCATCCGTAGAAACGCTCTTCTCGTTGCCGGTGTGGCGACGACGAGACCAGATGATCAGCGCCACACCCACCACGATCGCCAGCAGCGCCGTCCAGACATTGAGGCGAATACCGAAGTAGATCTCACTCGGGTCGATGCGGATCGATTCGAAAATGCTCCGACCCACGCCGTACCAGACCAGGTAGTAGCCAAAGGCCCGACCCCAGCGCATCGTAAAGCGGCGCTCGAAGTAGAACACGAGCAGCGCCGCGCCGGCGACGTTCCACAGCATTTCGTAGAGGAACGTGGGGTGGAACAGGACGTCACCCGGGATACCGACCGGAATTGCCGCGTTCGGACGGTCAATCTCGAGGCCCCAGGGCAAGTCGGTCGGCTGACCAAACAGTTCCTGGTTAAACCAGTTGCCGAATCGGCCCATACCCTGGGCCACCAGCAGGCCCGGAGCCAAGGCGTCGGCGAAGGAGAGGAAGCGGATGCCGGCGAGCTTGCAGGCGATCGCCGCACCGATGCCACCACCGATCAGCGCACCGAAGATGGCGATGCCGCCATTCCAGACGTACAGGATCTCCATGAGGTCCTTGTCCGGGCCAAAATAGTCGGCCGGGTGCGTCAGCACGTGATAGATGCGGGCACCGACAATGCCCAGCGGCAGCGTCCAGAGCAGGATGTCGACCACGATCCACGGCTCACCACCGCGCGCAGTCAGGCGACGGTTCGTGATGACGACGGCCAGGATGATGCCGATCAGGATGCAGATGGCGTAGGCGTGGACAGTGAACGACAGCCCGGCGATCTCGAACGTCCACGACCGAATGTCGGCGCCCGGGCTGGGAATGCTGGTCAGAAGGTTCACCAGAACAACCTTTCGTCATCGTCGGCCGGATGGCCGCCCATCAGCCTATCGCCTGCATCGCGCAACGCGGAGCACGCAGCGCAGATTATTCTGCCCGAACGCCCGCGGCGAGTGCAGCAGCAACCTCACGCAGCGCCGGGACGCCGCCCTGCGCCAGCGCCTTCACCAGCGCGGTACCGACGATGGCGCCATCCGCGTAGCTGAGCACCTCGCGCACCTGCTCGGCGTTCGAAACACCGATACCCACACATGAGATGGGTGCGCCGGCAGCCTGGAGCCGGCCAACCAACTTGCGAGCGGCCGCGTCGAGGTCCTCGCGCATGCCGGTCACACCCATCGTGGAAACGGCATAGACGAAGCCTCGCGAGAGCCGGGCGACCTCAGCGAGGCGCGCATCGCTTGAGCTGGGCGCTACCAGGAAGACTCGATCCAGGCCCACCCGCTCGCTGGCGGCGAGCCAGTCCTCGGCCGCGTCTGGCGTGATGTCTGGGGTAATCAAGCCCGCACCGCCAGCCGCCTTCAGGTCGTCGGCGAAGCGGTCGACCCCGTACTGCAACACCGGGTTCCAGTAGGTCATCACCAGGATCGGCACATCCACGCGCGCGCGAATCTGGCGGATGGCCTCGAACAGCATCGGCAGCTTAAAGCCAGCCTCCAGCGCCTGCTGGGTGGCCTGCTGAATCACGATGCCGTCAAGCACCGGGTCCGAGTACGGCACACCGAGTTCGAGCACGTCGACGCCAGACTCAGCGATCGCGACGGCAGCGTCCACGCTGGTGGCTAGATCCGGGAAGCCGACCGGCAGGTAGCCGATGAAGGCCCCGCGCCCCTCGGCCTTGCGGGCCAGAATGCGGCTCGCGACCGGAGAGTCAGACAGCGCAGCAGTGATGTCGGTCTGCGAGCTCACGCCTGCACCGCCCCCTCATCAAACAGGTTGAACCACCGACCAGCGGTGGCAACGTCCTTATCACCACGCCCGCTGAGGTTCACCAGCAGGGTCGCGTCCGGGCCGAGTTCCTTGCCGATACGCAGGGCCCCCGCCAGCGCGTGCGAGGACTCGATTGCCGGGATGATGCCCTCAGTCCGACTGAGCAGGCGCAGCGCTTCCATCGCCTCGGTGTCGGTGGCCGGAATGTACTCGGCGCGGCCGATCGAGTGCAGCCAGGCGTGTTCCGGACCAACCCCCGGGTAGTCAAGACCGGCAGAGATCGAGTGCGACTCGATCGTCTGGCCGTCCTCGTCCTGGAGCAGATACGAGCGAGCACCATGCAAGATGCCGGGGCGACCGCGTTCCAGGGTGGCTGCGTGGCGCTCGGTGTCCACACCGTCGCCCGCCGCCTCGACGCCATACAAAGCGACGTCGGCGTCATCGAGGAAGGCATGGAAGATGCCGATGGCGTTCGATCCGCCACCGACGCAGGCGAAGACGGCATCCGGCAGCGCGCCGGTGAGGTCGAGCACCTGCTGGCGCGCCTCTTCGCCGATGATCTTCTGGAAGTCGCGCACCATCGACGGGAAGGGGTGCGGACCCGCGGCGGTACCGAAGATGTAGTTGGTGGTCTCCACCGAGGTGACCCACTCGCGGTACGCCTCATTGATGGCGTCCTTGAGGGTGCGAGAACCGTTCTTGACCGACACCACCTCGGCGCCGAGCAGTCGCATCCGTGCCACGTTCAAGGCCTGACGCTCAGTGTCCACCTCGCCCATGTAGATGGTGCAGTCGAGGCCGAACAGTGCAGCCGCGGTTGCGGTGGCCACACCGTGCTGACCGGCGCCGGTCTCGGCGATGACGCGAGTCTTGCCGATGCGCTTGGTGAGCAGCGCCTGACCGAGCACATTGTTGATCTTGTGCGAACCGGTGTGGTTCAGGTCTTCCCGCTTGAGGATGACGCGCGCTCCCCCGGCGTGCTCAGCGAAGCGAGGCACTTCCGTGATGATCGAGGGGCGGCCGCTGTAATTGCGGTGCAGTTCGGCGAGTTCGGCCTGGAAGCTCGGGTCCACCTTCGCTGCGTCGTACGCGGCTGCAAGTTCGTCAATTGCCGCCACGAGGGCTTCCGGCATGAACCGGCCGCCAAACTCCCCATAGAAGGGGCCATCAACCGCACGCAACGACATGGGTCACTCTCCAGAGTTAGTTCGAGGCTGCTGGCGCGGCAAATGCCGGAAACGCGCCAGCAGCGAGGAATCGGCCCAGGGTGTCGACCGGAGCACCGGTGACCAACGCCTCACCGATCAGCACCACATCCGCCCCCGCCGAACGATACGAGGTCACGTCCTCGGGTGCAAGCACTGCCGATTCCGCAACCTTGATCACATCGTCCGGAATGGACGGGGCGAGGCGACCGAACAGATCCTTGTCCAGTTCAAAGGTGCTGAGGTCGCGAGCGTTCACGCCCAGCAACCTGGCGCCGGCATCGAGGCCGCGCTGCACCTCCTCGGCCGAGTGCGCCTCAACCAGGGGCGTCATACCGAGCTGGGTGATCAAATCGTGCAGCGAAACCAGCTCCTGCTGCTCGAGGGCCGCCACGATTAGCAGCACCAGATCGGCACCGGCGGCACGGGCCTCGAACACCTGGTAGGGATCGCCAATGAAGTCCTTGCGCAGCACCGGCAGTGAGACGCGCTCACGCACCGCCTCGAGGTCGGCCAGGCTGCCCTTGAAGCGACGCCCCTCGGTGAGCACACTGATCGCGCTTGCACCACCGCGTTCGTACGAGGCGGCATGCTCGGCGGGATCGGCGATCGTGGCGAGCTGACCCCGGGATGGGCTGGCCCGCTTCACCTCGGCGATGATCTGCACCGAGTCCGCGGGGCGCAGCGCGTCAAGGGCATTGATAGGGGCGGGTGCGGCCAGCGCAGCCCGCTCCACCTCGGCCAGCGGGCGCTCGGAACGACGCTGTGTCGCGTCCTCCAGCGCACCGGCCATCAGCTCGGTGAGGAGGTCAGAAGCCAATGGCTAGTGCACCTTCTTGGGCTGGTACTTCGGGCCCTTCACGCCGTAGCCGAGCTTCGACATCACCCAGCCGACCAGGAGGCCGAACAGCACGAAGCCTGCGCTGGCGTAGACCCAGACCGGCTCGTCCAGCAGGAAGAACACGGTGCCCGCGGTGAAGCCAATCAGCATCAGCACAACGGCAGTCCAAGCTGCCGGGGAGTCGCCGTGGCCGGGGTCACTCAGGTCAACGCTGCTCATGGTCATCCTCTCGTCTACGAGTATCCGCTTTAGTCTACCGGGCTTCGTCGCCGGGGTTGGTCTCCCCCACGCCGTCGGTCGGGTCCTCGCCGCGGGTGACCGCATCCCAGTCCAGGACCGGCCCATCCTCGTTCGCGAAGGACGCCCGGCGGTACTTGTCCCCACGTTCCGGCTTCGGCCAGCGACCCGGGGCAACCAGGGTCACTACCCCGGCCAGGAAGACCAATGCAGCACCGGCGAGCACCAGCCACTGCGCCCCGGTCTCGTCCACCGACGCCACCAACTGCGCGATCGAATCCGCGCCAGCGATACCGGTGTGATCTGACACGGCCTGGGACACCGCTCGCAGCGGGTCGGCCACAATCATCAGTGCAATGGCGGCACTGGCGACACCAATACCAATGCCGAGCAAGGCCAAGATGCCGCGCAGCACCGGTCCCGAGAGGGCGAGTGCGGCCGTCAGTGCCAGGACCGCCACCGCCACTGCGGCGACCGGGGTCGCAGCCTGTTGGCCGGTGACCGCGAACTGGGTGCCGGGGCCATCCCGCAACGCAACCTGGAACCAGTCCTGCGTGGTGCTGAGGAAGAGCATGCCCGCCGAGGCGAGTACCAGCACCAATACCAGCGGCTTGATAGACCGCGGCTGCTCGACCTCGTCACTCATCGGACTCGCACCCCAGCGGTAGCGAGTGCCTGCTTGACCTCGCCGATGGTCATCTGTCCGGAGTGGAAGACGCTCGCGGCGAGCACCGCGTCGGCGCCGGCATCGACCGCAGGTGCGAAGTGTTCCACGGCGCCAGCACCACCCGAGGCGATTACCGGCACACTGGACAGTTCTCGCATCAGCGTGATGAGCTCCAGATCGAAACCGGCCTTGGTCCCGTCCGCGTCGATCGAGTTCACCAGCAGCTCGCCGGCGCCGCGCTCGATAGCCTCGCGCGCCCAATCGGCGGCGTCCAGGCCGGTCCGGGTGCGACCACCATGCGTCGTCACTTCGAAGCCACTGGCCGTCGCGATCGAGCGTGCCACGTCCAGGGACAGCACCACGACCTGGTTGCCGAAGCGATCAGCGATCTCGTTGATGAGGCCAGGGCGCGCGATCGCGGCAGAATTGACGCCGATTTTGTCCGCACCGGAGCCGAGCAACCGAGCCACATCCTCGTCGGAACGGACGCCGCCACCGACGGTCAGCGGGATGAAGACCTGCTCGGCCGTGGCCGTCACCACCGCATAGGTGGTGGCACGGTCCTCGACAGTGGCCGTCACGTCCAGGAAGGTCAGCTCGTCAGCGCCCTGCTCGAAGTAGCGTCGCGCCAGTTCGACCGGATCGCCAGCGTCCTGCAAGTTTTGGAAGTTCACGCCCTTGACCACGCGACCATCGGCGACATCCAAGCAGGGAATCACTCGCACCGCGACACCCGGTGCGGTGGCATCGGCTTGAACCTGCGTGCTCACGATTACATCCGAGCAGAGTGGATCGGCGTGACCAGGATGCCGCGGGCACCCAGGGCTTCGAGCCGGTCCATGATCTGGTTGTGGTCACGGCGCGGCACCATGACGCGCACCGCCACCCAATCCGCATCGCGCAGCGGCGAGATCGTCGGTGACTCAAAGCCCGGGGTAATTGCGGTGGCCTGTTCCACCAGCGCAGCCGGCAGGTCGTAGTCCATCAGCACGTACTCGCGGGCAACCAGCACGCTCTGCAGTCGACGCAGGAAGTGGTGCACCCCATCCGATGCGGCCGTCGGCGAGGAGATCAGCACCGCGGTCGATTCCAACGCGACCGGGCCGAACAATTCCAGACCTGCAGCCTTCAGCGTCGAGCCGGTGTCCACCACATCCGCCACGGCGTCAGCAACGCCGAGTTGCACCGCGGATTCGACCGCACCGTCGAGCTTGACCAGCTTGGCGGACACGCCCTGTGCAGCCAGGAAGCCCTCGACCAGACCAATGTACGAGGTCGCGACCCGCTTGCCCTCAAGGTCCTGGAGCTCCTTGAACTGGCCAGGAGGGCCGGCGAAGCGGAAGGTCGAGTTGCCGAAGTTCAGCGGACCAACCTCCAGCGCCTCGGATCCCGAGTCGATCAGCAGGTCACGTCCGGTAATGCCGACATCCAGCGCGCCGGCACCCACGTACGTCGCAATGTCGCGCGGACGCAGGTAGAAGAATTCCACCTCGTTGCGGGTGTCGAGAATGTAGAGGGTCTTGGTATCGCGGCGCCCGGCGTAGCCAGCGGCCTGCAACAGGTCGACGGCGTGTTCGGCCAGGGCGCCCTTATTCGGAATAGCGATGCGAAGCATGTGGTGCAGTCTCTTTCTCTGCGCAATAGTCGGGGAGCTGGAGTGGACCGATCACAGATGTCGGTACACGGCCTCCAGCGGCACGCCCTTGGCGAGCAGCAGGACCTGCAAGTGGTAGAGCAACTGCGAGGCCTCTTCGGCCAGCTCGTCGTCGCTCTGGTATTCCGCGGCCATCCAGACCTCGGCCGCCTCTTCGACGATCTTCTTCCCGATCGCATGCACGCCCGCGTCGAGTTCCGCGATCGTTCCCGATCCCTCAGGACGGGTGCGCTGCTTCTCGGCGAGTTCGGCGTACAACTGCTCGAAGGTCTTCACCCGACCAGCCTACCGGGGATCGCTGGACATGCGCAGATGGAACCGTCCGGTTGCAGGTCGCCCTAGGCCCCGGCGACCAGCCAGCCCTTCGCACCGGGGACCGCATTGGCGACGCCGTGGCGGGCCTGCTCTGCGTAGGTGTCCGCAATCTCGGCCCATTCGCCAGTGATCGCGGGCAGCACTTCGCCGCGGCGAGCGACGGCCTGCTCCAGCAGGTAGTCGGCCCAGGTCGGGTTGAGCGGCAGGAAGGGACCGCCGAGGTTCGTGCCGATCGCTGCGCCCACGAGGACGCCCTCGACCGCAGCGCCCTCGGGCACACCATTGCCATAGCCGCGCTTGATGTCGGTGGCCAGCGGCTGCGCGCCGTCCACCAACTCGGTCACGGCGGCGTGGTTCTCGAAGCCCATGATCAGGCCGCGACTCGAGTGCGCCACGATCTCGCTGACGAAGCGACGCTTCGACACGGTGGCGACCGACGGCAGCACTGCTGCGGTGGGTACCGCCTCGCCGTCAATGGTCAGCGACTGACCGAGCAGTTGCCAACCTGCCGACACCGCGAGCAGGCCGGCGCCAGCCGACACCCACTCGCGCAACGCAGGCGCAATCTGTTGCAGGTCACCCAGCACGGCCCGCATCCCAGAGTGCGGGCCGTTCCCGACAACCACAATGTCCGGCGCCGCCTTCGGCAAGGCGGCACCGACCTGGTGCTGCGAGACCGTAACGTCCAGCCCGCGCCACTCGCTGCGGCGCTGCAAGGCGAGCACATTCCCAACGTCACCAAAGACGCCGAGTTCCTGCGGGTACAGGTGCAGAATCTGGAGCGCCGTCATTACTGGTCCCCCATGTCCCGGTAGCCGAGCGCGTCCCGAATCAAGGCCATCTGCTCGTAGTTCACCAGCATGAGTTTCCGACCCTTCGTGGGGGCTGGCAGAGCCAAGAATGCAGCCACGGCCGCCTTCATATCCGGCTCAACGAGGTCAATCGGGATCTGGCGGTAGGCGAAGTGGGTGGCCAACTGGCTGGCATGCAGACCGCCACTGACCACGTCAATCTTCTCGATGCGCGACAGTTCGTTCGAGTACAGCCAGGTGAGGTCGGGCGTACCCGTGTCGATCGTGAACAGGATCCGGTCCGGCAGTTCCGGGATCGAGTCGAGGTTCAGCTGCAGGCTCGGCCCGTTTTTGAACATGATCATTTCGATCTCTTGGCCATCAGCAAGCAGCACCTCGCCGCGACCATACGCGGTCTTCATGCCCTGCATGGCGCGCTGCACCGCCGCGATATTGAAGCGCTCCCCCAGCACGCGCTTCACCAGCAGTGCGGCGGCCGCGATGTCGATCGCATAGTGCAGGCCGCGAGCCGGCAGCGAAACGGTGAACACCTCGCCATCCAGCGACAGTTCCGCCTCATGTTCGCTGGCGCTCAGCACGAGTGCGGCAGGCTCGACCGGCAAGTCGACCTCGCCGACGCCAAAGGCCTCAGCATTGTTCAGACCGTTCGGCAACGAGGCGGCAAAGTTCGGTTCCACCGCAAAGTAATGCGTCTGCGCGTACGGCAGCTCAGCGCCAACCGGACGCAGGTGCGCCGAGTCGGCGTTAATGACTACGTGGCCGGTGGTCTCGAGCGCCATCGAACGCAGCATGTCACCAACTCGGTCTGGCTCATGCAAACGCTGCAGCTGATCGATCTGCACGTTCAGGAGCAGCGAGCCCACCGGCTTCATGCGCGGCGCAAGCTGCGGCGCGTACGCTTCGTCCGTCTCCAAGACCGCGATGTCATAGGGCACTCGGCCGGTCAGCGTGGTCGCCATCACCATCGAGGTAGCAAGACCCTGCGGCAGATTGCCGCCAGCAGTGTTTCCGGCGACGCGCAGCCCGTGCTCACGCAGCATCGCCGTGACCATGTTCGTGGTCGTGGTCTTGCCATTCGAGCCCAGGATGGACAACACACCGAGCGGGAACTTGGCACTGGCCCGCTCCAGGTAGCGCGGGTCAATACGTTCCGCGATCATGCCCGGCAGCGAGGTGCCACCTCCACGCAGGTGCGTGACGAACCGGACAAACTTGCCAACGACCGTGGCGATCCAGTGGCGCACGCGCGGCCTACTCGAGGTAGTCGCGCAGGGCCTGCGAGCGAGACGGGTGGCGCAGCTTCGCCATGGTCTTCGACTCGATCTGACGGATGCGCTCGCGGGTCACGCCGAAGGTGTCGCCGATCTGGTCCAGCGTCTTCGGAATGCCGTCGCCGAGGCCGAAGCGCATGCGAATCACGCCAGCTTCGCGCTCGGACAGCGAGTCGAGCAGGCTCTCGAGCTGACGCTGCAGCATCGTGAAGCCGACTGCGTCCGCGGGTACGACCGCCTCGGTGTCCTCGATCAGGTCACCGAACTCGCTGTCGCCGTCCTCGCCAAGCGGGGTGTGCAGCGAGATCGGCTCACGACCGTACTTCTGCACCTCGACGACCTTTTCCGGAGTCATGTCGAGCTCGCGGGCGAGTTCTTCCGGAGTGGGTTCACGGCCGAGGTCCTGCAGCATCTGGCGCTGGACCCGCGCGAGCTTGTTGATGACTTCGACCATGTGCACCGGAATACGGATGGTGCGGGCCTGGTCGGCCATGGCGCGGGTGATGGCCTGTCGGATCCACCAGGTGGCGTAGGTCGAGAACTTGAAGCCCTTGGTGTAGTCAAACTTCTCGACCGCCCGGATCAGACCCAGGTTGCCTTCCTGGATCAGGTCCAGGAACTGCATGCCGCGGCCCGTGTAGCGCTTGGCCAAGCTCACCACGAGGCGCAGGTTGGCGCCGAGCAGGTGGCTCTTGGCGCGAGCACCGTCACGCTTGACCCACTCGAGTTCGCGGCGCAGCTTCGGATCGAGCTTGCTGCCCATCGTGTTCAGCTTCTCTTCCGCGAAGAGACCAGCCTCAATTCGCATCGCCAGGTCGACCTCTTCGGCCGCGTTCAGCAGCGGAACCTTACCGATCTGCTTCAGATAGTCCTTGACCGGGTCGGCGGTAGCACCCGTGATCGTGGTCGAGTAGACGGGAATGTCGTCTTCCTCGCTCATCGACAGCACGATGGCACCGGTCGGCAGCGCCTCAAGGGCCGGCTTCTTTTCGCCGTCTTCCTCGTCGTCGGCGTCCGCATCGGTGTCCGCGTCCGCGTCTGCATCGGCGTCGACCTCGACGGCGACGTCCTCAACCTCGACCTCCACGTCGTCGGCGATGTCGACGTCGTCTTCGTCGACCACGTCATCCGCGGCAGCAGCCTTGCGCTTGCCACCCTTTGCTGCCTTCGGTGCCTTCGCCGGAGCGTCAGCCTTGGCCGCCTTACCGGTCTTGGCAGCAGACTTGGACGCAGCAGCCTTCTTTGCCGGCTTGGCCGTGTCTTCGGCCGCAGCCTCAACGACTTCGGGCTCAACTGCCTCAGTCTTGGCAGCCGCCTTGCGGCCGCGCGTCGGCTTCTTCTCTTCTGCTGATGTTGCGCTCTGTCGAACCACGCTCACGCCTTTCAGATTTTGCTGCGCGCCCCCCAAATGCCTTTCGGCGGGCAGCAACAAGACCCTTGTCAAGTCGGGTCCTGACCGAATAGTCGGGCACCCATATGACTTGCAACGGGTCTGAGCGTTCCATTATGCCATGCTTTGGCGTTCTCCCTGCGCACCCACAGTCTCGGCGAGGCGGGAAAAGGTGACTGGGTGCGCATTCCGCGCGCCAGAGCGCCGATTCCCGGCGGAATCCCCCTTCCCGCATACACGCCGTCGCCCTTTCCGAACTGCACCAAGCAGGTGCAATAGGCTCAGAAGTATGGAACAAGGCGTCAACGTCGGACGCACCATCCTCACCGGTGCCACTGGCACGCTGGGCCGACGCCTTACGCTTCGCCTGGTCGAGCGCGGTGAGTCGGTGGTGCTGGCCGTCCGTGACGTCGAGCGTGGGTGGGCCCTCAAGCAGGAACTGCGAGAACAGGTTCCGGAAGCCATCATCGATGTCCTCCCGCTCAATCTCGCCTCGCTGGCCTCGGTCCGCGAGTTCGGCGCCAGCGTGCTCGAACAGTTCGACGGCTGGGACCGGCTGCTCAATGTCGCCGCCGTCACCTCGGTGCCGCACCGGGAACTCACCGATGACCGGTTCGAACTGCACTTCGGAGTGAATCACCTCGGTCACTTCGCGGCCACTGGTTTGCTCATGCCTGCCGCGAACGCGCAGGCGCGCGTCGTGACGGTGTCTTCGCTGGTGGCTCGCCAAGGCGAGATCCGATTCCACGACCTGCGCTTCGATCATGGATACCGGCCGATGCGCGCCTATGCGGCGAGCAAATTAGCGAACCTGCTGTTTGCCACTGAGTTGGACCGTCGCCTCACCGAGCAGGGTGCTCGCGTACGGTCGATTGCTGCTCACCCGGGCGCGGTGCAGGGCAGCGCCAGCAACCTGTTCCAGCGCGCCGCTGTGAATCTGATCGGGCACGACGCCGACGCCGCCGCCGATTCGATCATGGCCGCTGCGTTCGGCCCGATCCCGCCGGCCGGGTCATGGATCGGCCCTGCGGACCGCTTCGGCGCCGCTGGGGCGCCGGCTGCCTCGCCGGCCCCGCTGCCGAAGGACGCGGCCCGAACGGCCCTGCGACTGTGGCGGCTGTCCGGCCAGCTCACCCGCGTGCACTGGTAACGGCGATCACCCCCGACCCACATAGAGTCGGGCCGAGGCGGTGCCTGGTTTAGACCTCGTCCTCGTTGGGGTTCTGCGCTGCCAAGAATCGCTCCAACTCTTCGGCGATGACCTCGGCGCTCGGGATCTCACCATCCAGGTCGGTGAGCGGATTGCGCACGTTGGCGCTCTCCATGTAGTCGTCATGCCGCTCTTCGAGCGTGGCCACCAGGCGCTGCAATTCGGCATTGTTCTGCATCTGATCGGTGAGCTTGCCCAGGAACTCGCGGTCGTCCTCGCGCAGGTCCTCACTCGGCAGCATCAGTCCCGTGGCCAGTGAGACCCGTTCAATGGCTGCCACCGCGGCAGCGGGATATTCGGTGTCCGCGAGGTAGTGCGGAATCAGCAATGCGAAACTCGCCACGCTGAAGTCGCGTTCCGCGAGGCGGTACTCGATCAAGTGACCGACATTCACGGGGACCTGCGTGCGCGGGCGCCAGACTGAATAGGCCTCGATCAGTTCCATCCGGTTGCCGCTCACCGTCGTACCAATGGGACGGGTGTGTGGCACCGGCATCGGGATGGCGTGCACCCACACGGCGCTGGACACGCCGAGGCGCTCCACCAGGTCGATGAGTTCAGCCGTGAACTGGTCCCACCGGAAGTCCGGCTCGTAGCCGGTCAAGATCAAGAACGGTGCGCCGAGTTCGTCTTCGGCCAGACGCAGCACAAGCTGCGGCGCCTGATAGTCGGTGAGGTGATCCTCATCGAACACGATCGTGGGACGACGCGCCCGGTAGTCCAACAGGTCGTCGTTGCGGAACTCGGCCACGACCTGGTGGTCCAGCATTTCCAGCAAGTATTCCGTCGCGTGCGACACCGCCGACCCCGCGTCGGTGAAGCCGGTCAGGAGTACGACCAGCGGCAGCCCCCTGGGCACCTGCACATCAGGGTCCAATTCGTAGAGCGGCACTGCAGACATATCCCCATGCTAGTGGGCCGGACTGACCGCGGCCTGCGGCTTCGCGGACAGCGAATCGACGGGGAACACCGCCGCCTCACCACTGCTCGTCCAGCGGGACTGCCGACCCGAGGGTTGCAATGCGGACTACGATTTCGTCATGGCCCACTCCCTCGTCACGTACCTGTCCGCAGCCTCGACGCGCCTCGTCGAGATCGAGACTGACGTACTCGTCATCGCCGTTGCCTTGGAGGAAGACGGACCTCGGATCCTGCATGACGACCCGGCGCTGACCGGCATGCAGTCGCAGCTTGCCAAGATCGGCGTCACGGCAAAGCGGGACGAGATCACCCGCATCCCGGCCCCCGGCAACTTCGCTGCAGGCAGCATCGCCTTGCTCGGCTTGGGCTCTGGCGGCGTGAACTCCCCCACCCTTCGGATGGCCGCGGGCGCCCTGACCCGCCACATCACTGGTGTCGAATCCATCACCTTCGCCGTGCCGACCCCCGACGCGGACGTGGTCGCCGCCATCGCGGAAGGCGCGTTGCTGGGCACCTACCGCTACACCGGAGGCAAGAGCAAGCAGCCTGAACCGAGCAGCATCCCGGCCAGCAAGTTCAGCATCGTCGGTACCCCGGATGCGGACGAGGTGGCATTTGGCCTGGATCGCGCGGTCGCGATCGCGGACTCGGCGGCGTTAGTCAAGGAGCTGGTGCTCACTCCGCCCGCCGACCTCGCCCCGGCCAACCTTGCCGCCCGCGCCATCGAAGAGGCCACCGCGCTCGGAGCCACAGTGCAGGAGTGGACCGAAGCCGAACTCGCCCGGGACGGCTTCGGCGGCATCCTTGGCGTCGGCCAGGGCTCCTCGCGCCCGCCGCGCCTAGTCAAGATCAGCTATGCACCGGCGGGTGCGGAACGACACCTCGCGCTGGTGGGTAAGGGCATTACCTTCGACAGCGGCGGCCTATCGCTGAAGCCCGCCTCGTCCATGGTGGGCATGAAGTACGACATGACCGGCGCCGCCACCGTGCTTGGCGCGATCCTGGCGGTGATCCGCCTGAACTTGCCGGTACGTGTCACGGCATGGATGTGCATTGCCGAAAACCTGCCGTCCGGCACGGCCATGCGCCCGAACGATGTGATCACCGTGCGTGGCGGCAAGACGATCGAAGTGCTGAACACGGATGCTGAGGGTCGGCTTGTCCTCGCCGACGGCCTCGTCGCCGCCAGCGAGGAGCAGCCGGACCTGATCGTGGATGTCGCGACCCTGACCGGTGCTGCCACGGTCGCGCTCGGCACCCGCACTACCGCGGTGATGGGCAACGTGCGTGGCGTCAGCCAGATCATGGCCGCGTCGAAGGCGGCCGAGGAAACCTTCTGGGCCATGCCGCTGCCCTCGGAGCTTCGGGCTCTCCTCGACAGCGACGTGGCCGACATCGCCAATGCCAAGCCGGGCAACACGGCGGCAGGCATGTTGCTGGCGGGCGTGTTCCTGCGCGAGTTCGTTGGCACGGACAATGCATCCGCGCCGCTACCCTGGGCGCACCTTGATATCGCGGGTACCGCATACAACAAGGCCAGCGGGTACGGATTCACCGCACCGGGCCCCACGGCCGTGGCATTGCGGACCCTGGTTCGCCTGGGTGAGCAGATGGCTGCCAATTCGGCAGAAGAACTCGCCGCAGACGGCACCGACTGAGGGTTCTCGAGTAGTAGGCTGGGAGGGCACGCCCAGGGGTCGGCCATGCCTCGGCCACGGGCAGAACCAGCCACTACTCTTCCCCACAAGGAGCACTGAGTGTCCGACCAGTACGACATCGCAGTCATCGGCGGCGGCAGTGCCGGCTACGCAACGGCTATCCGCGCCGTTGAGCTCGGCCTGACCGCAGTTGTCATCGAGAAGGACAAGCTGGGCGGCACCTGCCTCCACCGCGGCTGTGTCCCCACTAAGACCTTGCTGCACAGCGCAGAGGTTGCCGACATCACTCGCGAGTCCGCGAAGTACGGCATCTCCTCGCTGCTCTACGGCATCGACATGGAGGGCGTGACCAAGTACCGCACCGACATCGTCGAGAAGAAGTACAAGGGTCTGCAGGGTCTGCTCAAGGCTCGCAAGGTGGACGTCATCGCTGGCGAAGGTCGTCTCACCTCGCCGACCACCGTGCAGGTGGGCGACCGCACCATCACGGCCAAGAACGTCGTGCTGGCCACCGGCTCGTACTCCAAGACCCTGCCGGGCCTGGAAATCGGCGGCCGCGTGATCACCTCCGAGCACGCTCTGGAACTGAACTACGTCCCGAAGAAGGTCGCCGTCCTCGGCGGTGGCGTGATCGGCGTGGAGTTCGCCAGCGTCTGGAAGTCCTTTGGTGCTGAGGTCGTCATCATCGAGGGCCTGCCCCACCTGGTCCCCAACGAGGAAGAGGGCATTTCGAAGGCGCTGGAGCGCGCCTTCCGCAAGCGCGGCATTGACTTCAAGCTGGGCGCCCGCTTTGCCGGTGTGACTCAGGACGACAACGGCGTGGTCGTCACGTTGGAATCGGGCGAGACCATCGACGCGGAACTGCTGCTGGTTGCCGTCGGCCGCGGCCCGAACACCGCTGGTCTCGGTTTCGAAGAGGTCGGCGTCACCATCGACCGCGGCTTCGTGATCACCAACGAGCGCCTTGAGACCTCGGTCAAGGGTGTCTACGCGGTCGGCGACATCGTGCCCGGCCTGCAGCTGGCGCACCGCGGCTACCAGCAGGGCATCTTCGTCGCCGAAGAGATCGCGGGCCTGAACCCGCAGGTCGTTGCCGACGTGAACATCCCGAAGGTCACCTACTGCGACCCCGAGATCGCTTCGGTGGGTCTGTCGGAGGCCAAGGCCAAGGAACAGTACGGCGCTGACCAGATCGAAAGCGTCGAATACAACATCGCCGGGAACGCCAAGAGCGAGATCCTCGGCGGCGCTGGTTTCGTCAAGCTCGTCCGCGTCAAGGAAGGCCCCATCGTCGGTTTCTCGGCTATCGGCCCGCGCGTGGGCGAACTCGTCGGCGAGGCCCAGCTCATCGTGAACTGGGAAGCCTACCCCGAAGACGTTGCAAGCTTCATTCACGGTCACCCCACTCAGAACGAAATGATCGGCGAGGTCGCACTGGCACTTGCCGGAAAGCCGCTGCACAGCCTGTAACCCAGCCCAGCGGGCATGAAGATGCCTCGGCTACCGTTGAGACAGAAGAACTTTCTGAAGGAGTAAGACCATGAGCGAGTCCGTCAACCTGCCGGCACTCGGTGAAAGCGTTACTGAGGGCACCGTGACCCGTTGGCTCAAGTCGGTCGGTGACCGCGTTGAGGTCGACGAGCCACTGCTCGAGGTGTCGACTGACAAGGTCGACACTGAAATCCCGAGCCCGGTCGCTGGCGTGATCGAGCAGATCCTGGTTGCCGAGGACGAGACCGTGCCGGTTGGCGCGCCGCTCGTGGTCATCGGCACTGGCGATGGCGCAGCTGCTCCGGCTGCTGCCCCGGCCGCCGAGGCCCCGGTTGCGGAGGCTCCGGCCCCCGCTGCCGAGCCTGAACCGGCTCCGGTCGCTGAGGCTCCTGCTGCTGAGGCTCCTACCGCGGCCGCCCCGGCTGCTGCTCCGGCTCCTGCCGCGGCCGCCCCGGCTGCTGCTCCGGCTCCGGCCGCTGCGGGCACCACCATCAACCTGCCGGAACTGGGCGAAAGCGTCAGCGAAGGCACCGTGACCCGCTGGCTGAAGGCCGTCGGCGACTCGGTCGAGGTGGACGAGCCGCTGCTCGAGATCTCGACCGACAAGGTCGACACCGAGATCCCGAGCCCGGTCGCCGGCGTGCTGCAGCAGATTCTGGTCGGTGAGGACGAGACCGTTCCGGTTGGTGCTCCGCTCGCCGTCGTGGGCGCTGCTGGTGCTGCCCCCGTCGAGGCTCCGGCCGCTGCTCCGGCTCCCGCTGCTGAAGCGGCTCCTGCTCCTGCCGCCGAGGCGCCAGCTGCGCCCGCTGCTGCGCCGGCCGAGGCACCTGCTGCTCCGGCTGCGGCTCCCGCGGCTGCACCTGCTCCCGCGGCTGCACCTGCTCCCGCGGCTGCACCCGCCCCGGCGGCCCCGGCTGCTGCGGGCGTCGGCACGGGCTACGTGACTCCGCTGGTGCGCAAGCTCGCCCAGGAGCGCGGCGTTGACCTGAGCACCGTGACCCCGACCGGTATCGGTGGCCGCATCACCAAGCAGGACGTGCTCGCCGCGGCTGCCAAGGCTGCGCCGGCTGCTGCCGCTGCGCCCGCCGCTGCCGCTGCGCCGGCCGCTGCTGCTCCGGCTGCCGCTGCCCCGGCCGTGTCCGAGCTGCGTGGCACCACGGTGAAGATGTCGCGCCTGCGCAAGATCGTCGCCGAGCGCGCGGTCGAGTCGCTGCAGGGCACCGCACAGCTCACCACCGTGGTCGAGGTCGACGTCACCCGTGTCGCGCAGTTCCGTGACGCGGTGAAGGCCGACTTCCAGGCCAAGACCGGTGCGAAGCTGTCCTTCCTGCCGTTCTTTGCCCTGGCTGCCACCGAGGCGCTGCAGGCCTACCCGATCATCAACTCGACGATCGACGGCGACAGCATCGTGTACCCGGCCAGCGAGAACATCAGCATCGCCGTAGACACCGAGCGTGGTCTGCTGACCCCGGTCGTGAAGAACGCCGGCGGCCTGACCCTCGCTCAGTGGGCGCAGCAGATCGCCGACCTGGCTGAGCGCACCCGCAGCAACAAGCTGGGTCCGGACGAACTCTCGGGTGGCACCTTCACCCTGACCAACACGGGCTCGCGCGGCGCGCTGTTCGACACCCCGGTGGTGTTCCTGCCGCAGAGCGCGATCCTGGGCACGGGCACCGTGGTGAAGCGTCCGGTCGTCATCTCGCAGGACGGTGTTGACTCGGTTGCCATCCGATCGATGGTGTACCTGGCTCTGTCCTACGACCACCGTCACATCGACGGTGCTGACGCTGCTCGCTACCTCACCGCGGTCAAGAACCGCCTCGAGGGCGGCGACTTCGCTGGAGTCTTGGGCATCTAACCCAACGCGGCATCACCGAGCCGGAGCAGGGTGCGCACTCGCCACCCCTCCGGCTCGGTCGTTAACAGCACCGCGTGATCGGTGGCCGGCCCGAGTTGAATGAGCAGCATCCCGCCGTAGTCATCAACCACGCTCGGCTCGGTGAGGAGCGGGAGCCACTCGGGGGCTTGCTCAAGCAGGAGGCCGGGCAGCGCACGCAGCGCGGATGCGTGGCGATCGTCTGCGGAAGCGGGGTCATCGACGCTTCGTGGAAGAGCCTCTGCGACGACTGGTTGGCCAGTACTGCGCAGTCCGTCGGCGGCTGACGCTGCGCCGTGGTGCTCCCCCGCGCGTCCGGCGTCGTCGACTGCCCCTGCAGTGCGATCCAGACCAAACCAGAACAGGACCGTCACGGCAGCCGCGAGCAGCGCCGCGAAGAGCACGGGGCCACGACGGGCGCCGAGCATGGGTCGACCGTCCCCGCGCCGAACCTGGGCCCGCACCACCACGCGCTGCACACTGGCTGGCAGGCGGTCGAGCAAGGCCGCGAGTATTCGAGAACGCCAACCGGTCGAGCCTGTGGTCACGCTGGCTGCCGAAGCATACTGATCGGTCGGCGAGTCTGCAGTGTACCGACGCGTGCCGTCGATATCTGGTTGGGCCTCGAGCCGTGCCACAACCACTTCGGGCGCAAGGTCATTCCCCGGCCGCAGCTCGACCACATTCCCGCCGAACTGCATCCGGCCGGCAGGATCCCGCCCGGGCGCAACGTCCGCACGCGGTGCCAACGCCACAATGTCGTCGAGCACGCTGATCTGGTGGCTGGCGTTGCGCAGCACGGCCGGATCCCATTCCTCGGCCGCCGTCGCCTGCAGCACGGCATGCAGGCAGGCCTGCAGCGCCGAATCGTGCCCAGCGCAGGCCAAGAGCAGTTCAACCAAACCCGCCGCATCGAGCCGAGCCGCCCCGGACCGGGACAGCGCCAGGGTAGCCCGCCACTGCGCGCCGTCGCTGGCTGCGTCCAGTGCAGCGACCGATGGCCGGTGAAACCCGCACAGCACCGGGTCACCGGCGGCGTCGAGCCCGAGGTCCTGCTCGGTGAATGGCCCGTGGATGATGCCGTGTTCATGCAGGCGACTGAGCGCCATGAGCAGCGCCGCGGTCGCATCTCGCAGGGCTGGAACGGACTGCAGCGCAGCGGAACCTTCCATCGCCTCGCGCCATCCTTCGAGAATGACCACGGGCGCACCTGCAGCATCGGCCGCGACTTCGCGGACCGTAGGCAGGTGCGACACGTCCAGGTCCGCTAGGACGGCCCAGCACGCGAGCGCTGCCGGGTGCCCGGGATCCAGCCGCCGTAGTTCCACGGGCAGGTCGGCAGCGTCGAGGGCGCGCCAGTGCGCCCCCAGCGCGTCGAGTCGGCGCAACAGGCGATACTGGCCGAGGTGTCCGCCGGGTGCTTCCAGTGGTGCCGAATCCATGCCACTACCCTGCTGCGCCCGGCCGGCGGCCGGCGTGAACGGTGAGAATCTGTGGAGAATTTCACATGATCTTCATGCGGGAGCGGACCAGCAGCGCGAAACGGAACCCCGGGACACGGTAGGTTAGAACCTATGGCACGTAGCAGCACCAGCACCCCGAAGGAACCCGGTCGCCTCTCGCAGATCCTGCAGGTGGCCAAGATGACGGTTCAGCAGGACCGGGCGAGCATCTTCTGGCTCGCGCTCGGCTTCTTCCTGCCGCTGGTCGCTGCCATTCTGCTGGCGATCTTCACCACCGGCGGCAACGTGCTCACCATCGTGCTGCTGGCGATCGCGGGTCTGCTCGCCGCTATCCTCGGTTTGCTCATCGTGCTGGGTCGCCGCGCCCCGCGCGTGGCCTACCGTCAGATGGAAGGCAAGCCCGGCGCTGTCGGTGCGGTCCTGAACTCGGCCCTCGGCCGCAGCTGGATCAGCAGCGAGATGCCGGTGGCGATCAACCCGCGCAGCCAGGACGCCGTCTACCGCGCCGTCGGTAAGGCCGGCATCGTCCTGATCGCTGAGGGTCCGCGCAGCCGCACCCAGAAGCTGATCGATGAGGAGACCCGCAAGGTGAACCGCATCCTGCCGGGCCTGCCCACCCACCGCCTCCAGGTCGGTCCGGACGAGGGCTCGCTCAGCCTCGAGCAGCTGCCGAAGGCGATCAAGAAGCTGCCCAAGAAGCTGAAGCGCCGCGAGGTACAGGTCGCCTCGGCGCGTCTGAACTCGCTGGCTCCGAACCTGCTGCCGATCCCGAAGGGCATCGACCCGACCCGCGTGCGCGGCGCCGGTCGTCCCCGGTAGCCACGAAGAACCTCACTTCGGCCCGAGTCGCGTCAGCGCTCGGGCCAAAGTCTTGTCTGACCACGTTTCCGCCAGGTGCCAGGCGGTGGTCGATTTCCCGCCGTCGGTTACGCCAACCTGGGAGCGGGACGCGATCGCGGCTCGGGTTAGCGGCGGACCAGCACCGTCTTGGCGAGCCGATCGTGCAGGCCGCGTCCGTCCTCGTCCCAGACCACGGCCGGGATGACGAGACACAGCAGTAGGGTGCGCACGATGGACCGCAGCAGGCCGGGGGCGCCACCCTCGACCTTCTGGACAGCGAGGCGCGCGACGAGGTGGCCGGGGCTGCCGGCGAGGGTGGGCACGAAGACGATGTGCAGCAGGGCGTAGATGCCGAGCACAACGAAGGGCTCGTAGTTGAACCAGGCGGCAGCGAACAGGACGGCGATCCCCCAGTCGATGGCCAGCCCGAGCAGGCGCGGATTCATCGGCGCGAGCGAGCCGGGGCCGGCGGTCGGCAGACCGAGCCGGGTACGGCTGGGCTGGTTGGCGGGCTGCTGGCGGGGCTGGTCCTTGGCGCTCACCCTTCGATCCTACGGTGGAGGCAGCCGTAACACCGACGTAACAATGGGGACACTGTAGTGAAACTGCTGGCGAATACAGTCATTGGTGGCTGCAGATGCAGTCACCCCTCAACTCGCATTCCATTGGAGTTCTCGCTATGCCCGCACCTAAGTTCACTGACGCAGCGTCGGTGCTGAAGTTCATCAAGGACGAGGACGTCAAGTTCCTCGACATCCGTTTCACCGACCTGCCGGGTATCCAGCAGCACTTCAACATCCCGGCCTCGACCGTGGATGAGGAGTTCTTCTCGGTTGGCCAGCTCTTCGACGGATCTTCCATCCGTGGCTTCCAGGGCATCGAGGAGTCGGACCTGCAGCTGATCCCGGACCCCACCACCGCCTACGTGGACCCGTTCCGCACCGAGAAGACGCTGATCATGCTCTTCGACATCTACAACCCGCGCAACGGTGAGATCTACGACCGCGACCCGCGTCAGGTTGCCAAGAAGGCTGAGAAGTACCTCGCCTCGACCGGCATCGCCGACACCGCGTTCTTCGCTCCCGAGGCCGAGTTCTACATCTTCGACGACGTTCGCTACGAAGTGAACCAGCACTCGAGCTTCTACTCGGTCGACTCCTCCGAGGGCGCTTGGAACACTGGCCGCAAGGAGCCGGGCGGCAACCTGGCCAACAAGACCCCGTACAAGGGTGGCTACTTCCCGGTCCCGCCGGTGGACCAGCAGGCCGACATGCGCGACGACATGACCCTGCACCTGATCGAGGCTGGCCTCGAGGTGGAGCGCGCGCACCACGAGGTGGGCACCGCCGGCCAGAACGAGATCAACTACAAGTTCAGCACCCTGGTCCGGGCCGCTGACGACATCCTCAAGTTCAAGTACCTGATCAAGGGTGTTGCCAACAACTGGGGCAAGGTTGCGACCTTCATGCCGAAGCCGCTGTTCGGTGACAACGGTTCGGGTATGCACACCCACCAGTCGCTGTGGAACGACGGCAAGCCGCTGTTCTACGACGAGGCCGGCTACGGTGGCCTGTCGGACATCGCGCGCTGGTACATCGGCGGCATCCTGAAGCACGCTCCGGCGCTGCTGGCCTTCACCAACCCGTCGCTGAACTCTTACCACCGTCTGGTGAAGGGCTTCGAGGCGCCGGTCAACCTGGTGTACTCGGCCGGTAACCGCTCGGCCGCGATCCGTATCCCGATCACCGGCACCAACCCGAAGGCCAAGCGCATCGAGTTCCGCGCGCCGGACGCTTCGGGCAACCCGTACCTCGCCTTCGCCGCCCAGCTCATGGCCGGCCTCGACGGTATCAAGAACCGCATCGAGCCGCACGAGCCGGTCGACAAGGACCTGTACGAGCTGCCGGCTGAGGAAGCCAAGAACATCCCCCAGGTTCCGGGTTCGCTGCAGGAGGCGCTCGACGCTCTGCGCGACGACCACGAGTTCCTGCTGGCAGGCAACGTCTTCACGCAGGACCTGATCGACACCTGGATCGACTACAAGGTCACCAAGGAGATCCAGCCGATCGCCCAGCGCCCGCACCCGTTCGAGTACGAACTGTACTTCGGCGTCTAAGCGGTACCGCGACACCTACGCAACAGTGGGGCCGTCCCGAAAGGGGCGGCCCCACTGTCGTGGTTTGGGTGCGACGTCGGTGGCCGGTGCCCTAGTGCTGGCGGTGCCCCTGCGTAACGAGTCAGGTGCTCGGGCCGGTTAGCCGTCCTGCCACAGCGTGAAACCCAGTCTGAGTTCGTCCCGAGTCATGATCTTGCTCACGTCCCGGCCCTCAACCTGGACGGTGTAGTAGTCGCTGGAGTAGCTGAAGGACACTGGCTCGATGACCCAGGCGCAGATTAAGCCCGGGAGGTCGTCACCCATCGTCTCTTCTTCGCTGTAGGTAAGCGGAAGCAGCGCCACAATCGTGTTGCTGGCGTCCCGCACGATCACACGTGTTCGCGCATAGTTCATGCCGGCTTGCCCGTTGACACAGTGCTGCTCCCGATCCCCAGGGAGCACGCGGCCGAGCAACGCTGCTTGCCGCTGGGATTGCAGCGAGCTCAACTGCGCCGCATTCGGGCTCACCATGATGGCGCCCTTAAGCTCCGCAACATCTCCGAATACGGCGCAGCCCGCGAGTCCCGCGGCAAGTGTCAGTGTCAGGCCGAAGGCCCCAATCCCCCGTAATTGCATGCCTTGATCTTGGCTCACGTTCAGCGAGCCGGGCAATGACTAGGACCACGAACGTTCTGGGTCCAAACAGTGACGTAAACTGCCAATAGTCGGGTCGTGAGCTACAGGGGTGTCGCTGCGACGCTCTCCCCCACCGCAAACTCAAGACGGAACTATGCTCACCACGCTTGCTGCGACGCTGCCAGTCATCTTCCTGATTGTCCTCGGCGTGCTCCTCAAGCAGCGGTTCCTGCCATCGCCGGACTTGTGGCGCGGCATCGAATTCATGACGTACTGGCTGTTCACGCCGTCGCTGTTCTTCAGCACGATCGTGCAGGTTGACCTCTCGGGTGTGCCGTTCGGGGCCATGGTGCTGGCACTGATCCTGCCCTGGATCGTCGCCACGGTCCTCGTCCTGGTCACCGCCCTGATCATCAAGCCCGACGGCCCGCGGCTCACCTCCCAGGTCCAGGGCGCAGTCCGGATCAACACCTACGTCGGCATCGTGCTGATGAGCATCATGCACGGCCAGGAAGGCCTCGCCATCTTCGCGGTCGCCACCTCGCTCGGCGTGCCGATCGCGAACCTGATGGCCGTGGCGGTGCTCACCCGCTGGGGCGCACGGCCGGACGGTGCGCCTCGCCCCAAACTGATCCGCGAGGTCATCACCAACCCGATGATCGTGTCCTGCTTCGGCGCCCTCGCCGTCAACTTCGCCGGCATCACCATCCCGGCCCTCGTGCTCGAGCCGATCGAGCTGCTTGGCGGCCCCGCCCTCGTGCTCGGCACCATGGCCGCGGGCGCAGCGCTGCGCCTGGCGATCAGCAAGAGCGACATCCTCGACATCGCCATCTCGACCGTGGTCGGGATGGTCCTGATGCCGCTGCTCGCCTACTGGCTGGCCACCAGCCTCGGCATCAGCGACCCGCTGCTGCTGCGCTGCATCGTGCTGGTGACCGCGCTGCCAGCCGCACCGAGCGCCGTGATCCTGGCCGGCCGCCTCGGCGGCGACGTGCCGCGCATCGCCGCCATCACCGGCGCACAGACCGTGCTGAGCATCCTCACGATCCCGCTGCTCCTAGAACTGGTGCCAGTCCCCTAACGCGAGGCGCCACCACCGCAGGGCGCCCGCTACTCCTCGTCGACGTAGTCGTAGAACACGCGCTCGAACACCTGGCGCGCAAAGCGCGTGATGCGCAGATAGTCGTCCTGGAACTCCTGCGCCGAGCCCGGCCGGTAGCCCATCAGCCGCGCCATGCCCTCGAGCTGGTGCAGGTCCGGTGGCAGCACGTCCGAGTTCGCCTTCGACCAGAGCGTGAGTGCGGACCGCGCCTGGGCGGCAATCAGCCAGGCGGACTCGAGGCGACCAGCGTCCGCCTCGCTGAGCAAGCCTGCGCCCACCGCGGCCCGCAGCGCGCCGAGCGTCGACGGCGTGCGCAGTGCAGGCACCGTACCGGCGTGCTGCAGCTGCAGCAACTGCACCAGCCACTCCACATCCGACAGCGAGCCTCGCCCCAGCTTGAAGTGACGGCGCGGGTCCACGCCCTGCGGCAGGCGCTCCGCTTCGACGCGCGCCTTGATGCGGCGCACCTCGCGGACCTCCTTGTCGGGCAGGCCGTCGGCCGGGTAGCGGTACGGGTCGATCAGCGCCACGAAGTCGTCCTGCAGCGCCTGGTCTCCCGCCACCGGCAGCGCCCGCAGCAGTGCCTGCGCCTCCCAGGTCAGGCCCCAGCGCTCGTAGTAGGCCGCGTATGAGGTCAGCGAACGCACCACCGGGCCGTTCTTGCCCTCGGGCCGAAGCCCGGTGTCCAAGCCGATCGGGAGCAGCGCGTCCTGCGTCAACTCGTGCAGGCGGGCCGCGATCTGCTGCGCCTTCTGCTGCGCGACCTCCGGGTCCTGGCCCGGCAGCGGCCGCTGCACGTAGATCACATCCAGGTCCGAGCCGAGGCCGAGTTCCCCTCCGCCGTAGCGGCCCATGCCGATAATGGCGAACTCCGGCCAGCCCTCCCCCTCGGCGCGGATCGCGCGCAGGGTGCCCTGCAAGAAGGCGGTGGCAGTGTCCGTGAGCGCTCGACCCAGGCCCTCGACGTCGATGGTGCGCAGCGCCGCGGCGATCGTGACCCGCAGCACCTCGCGGCGGCGAGCCGCGCGCAGAATCGGTACCGCCTCGGCGGCGCTGGGGTGACGGTCCACCGTGGCCACCGCCTCGTCGATCAGGGCCTGGAGGCTGCGGGCCTGCAGGTCCTCGGTGTTGCCGAACCAGGCGGTCGCTTCCGGCGTGCGCTCCAGCAGCTCGGTGACGAATCGCGAGCCGGACAGCACGCGACTCAGGCGCTCCAAGGCACCCGAGGAGTCGCGCAGCATGCGCAGGTACCAGCTCGTCTCGCCCAGCGACTCCGAGATGCGGCGGAAGGCCAACAGGCCGTAGTCCGGGTCCGCGCCATCCGCGAGCCACTGCAGCAGCACCGGCAACAGGTGACGCTGAATCGTGGCCCGGCGCGACACCCCCTGGGTGAGGGCGGCAATGTGCTGCAGCGCCTGCCGGGGCGCAATGAACCCGATTGCAGCGAGGCGGTCCTCGGCCTGGTCGCTGGTGAGCGCAAAGTCCTCGTCGGGCAGGTTCGCCACCGCGGATAGCAGCGGGCGGTAGAAGAGCCGTTCGTGCAGGCCGCGCACCGCCTGCTTTACCTGCAGCCACTGGGTGCGCACCGCCTCGGCACCACCCTGGATACCCGCCGCACGCGCGAGCGTGCGCAGGGCGTCATCGTCCCGCGGCATCAGGTGCGTGCGGCGCAGTTGCCGCAGTTGCAGCCGGTGTTCGAGGACGCGCAGGAAGCGGTAATGCTGCGCGAAGTCATGCGCTTCGGTCCGGCCAATGTACCCGGCGGCGGCCAGGGCGTTCAGCGCATCGAGCGTGCTGCGCTGCCGGACCGACTCATCCTGGCGGCCGTGCACCAATTGCAGCAACTGCACAGTGAACTCGACGTCGCGCAGGCCACCGGCGCCCAGCTTCAACTGCACGTCGACCTCATCGGCCGGAATGTGATCCATCACGCGGCCGCGCATCTTCTGCACTGACTCGACGAATTGCTCGCGCGAACTGGACCGCCACACCATCGGCTGGATGCGACTGAGGTAGTCGGCCCCGACCCGTTCACTGCCGGCCGCGGGCCTGGCCTTCAGCAGCGCCTGGAACTCCCAGCCGCTCGCCCAGCGCTCGTAGTACTGCTGATGCGAGTCGACGGTGCGCACCAGCGCGCCCTTCTTGCCCTCTGGGCGCAGATTCGCATCCACCTCCCACAGCGCCGGCTCGACGGCGAGCTCGTCGATGCCGCGCATGGTCAGGCGCGCGAGCTTCGTAGCGACGTCCAGCATGCGATCGCTGCCGAGCTCGGACCCAGGCGCGAGGTCGGCAGCGAAGATAACGTCCACGTCACTGATGTAGTTAAGTTCACGGGCGCCGGTCTTGCCCATCGCGAGCACGACGAGTTCAGTCTGGCGCAGTTCCGCCTCGCTGGCAGCA
The DNA here is from genome assembly GCA_023436775.1 of Actinomycetes bacterium. Lineage (GTDB taxonomy): Bacteria > Actinomycetota > Actinomycetes > Actinomycetales > Microbacteriaceae > JAEZHW01. Next base: position 2,296 of record JAEZHW010000035.1, on the reverse strand, counting down.
TTCGGCCCCGAGCCGTCCAGCAGATCGCGGCGAGCCACCGCCAACGACGCCGTCAGCGCCGCATCCGCGAGGTCCGCCAGTGCCGCCGCAACCACGTCGAGCACCGACACCGGATCCGGCTGAGCCAGATCCCAGGCCGCGACCTTCGCCAACTCGCGGCGGTAGGCACGGCGGAACGCCACCCGACCCTCGTCCCCGCCCTTCGCGGCAGCGAAGCCGTCCCGCGCGCCAACGGCGCTCAGTAGGCGACGGACCAGTTCCGACCTGGCCGGCGGCCGGACCGGTGCCTCGGTCACCGCAGGAAGCTCCTCGGGCCAGCGCTCCAGGAACTCGGCAATGCCAGCCGATGCGCCCAGTAGCCGCACCAACACCACCAAGCGGTCCTCATCCCGGGCGACCGCACGCACCTCATCCGGGGCGCGATGCAGCAGGCGCAGCAGCCATTGCACGGCCTGGTCCGGATCCGCGGCCAGGCTGAACGCCGCAACCAGGTCCCCGGACTCCCCACCCAGCAGCGTGTCGACCTCATCCAGGCGCGCGGCAGCAGCGGACAATTCCGCGAATCCGGCACGGGCCAGGCTAGTGAGGCTGCGCCCCTGAGTTGCTCCGGTGCGCCGATCCATCCCTCGCCTCAGTTACAGGATCTCGAGGTTGTGCTGCAGCTCGAACGGCGTCACCTGGGCGCGGTACTGACTCCACTCCTGGCGCTTGTTCTGCAGTACATGGTTGAAGACTTCCTCGCCGAGGGTCTCCGCCACCAGTTCGGACTTCTCCATGTGCCGGATCGCGTGGTCGAGGTTCGACGGCAGCGGGTCATAGCCCAGCGCCCGGCGCTCGGCGTCGGTCAGCTTCCAGACGTCATCCTCGGCCTCGGCCGGCAGCTCGTAGCCCTCTTCGATGCCCTTGAGGCCGGCCGCCAGCAGCAGCGAGTAGGCCAGGTAGGGGTTCGCCGCGGAATCGATCGCGCGGTACTCGACGCGGGTGCTCTGCCCCTTGGTCGGCTTGTACAGCGGCACACGCACGAGCGCGGAACGGTTGTTGTGGCCCCAGCACGCGTAGCTCGGTGCCTCGTCGCCGCCCCAGAGGCGCTTGTACGAGTTCACGAACTGGTTGGTCACCGCCGTGATTTCGGGCGCATGCTTGAGCAGGCCCGCGATGAACTGGCGGCCGATCTTCGAGAGCTGGTACTGGGCACCCGGCTCGTAGAAGGCGTTCGAGTCGCCCTCGAACAGCGACATGTGGGTGTGCATGCCCGAGCCTGGGTGACCCGACAGCGGCTTCGGCATGAACGTGGCGTACACGCCCTGCTCGATCGCGACCTCCTTGATCACGGTGCGGAAGGTCATGATGTTGTCCGCGGTGGTCAGGGCGTCGGCGTACCGCAGGTCGATCTCGTTCTGGCCCGGGCCGGCCTCGTGGTGGGAGAACTCCACCGAGATGCCCATGGACTCGAGCATCGTGATCGCGGCGCGGCGGAAGTCGTGCGCGGTGCCGCGCGGCACGTGGTCGAAGTAGCCGCCCTGGTCCACCGGGACCAGCGGCTGCGTCGGGTCGGCCGGCGCGTCGAACAGGTAGAACTCGACCTCGGGGTGCGTGTAGAAGGTGAAGCCCTTCTCGCTCGCCCGGGCCAGCGCGCGCTTGAGCACGTTGCGGGAGTCCGCCAGCGACGGCTCGCCCTCGGGGGTGAGGATGTCGCAGAACATCCGGGCGGTGCCGTGCCGCTCCCCGCGCCAGGGCAGCACCTGGAACGTCGTCGGGTCGGGCTTGGCGATCATGTCCGCCTCGTACACCCGGGTCAGGCCCTCGATGGAGGAGCCGTCGAACCCGATGCCCTCCGAGAAGGCCGCCTCGAGCTCGGCCGGCGCGACGGCGACGGACTTCAGCGTCCCCAGCACGTCGGTGAACCAGAGCCGGATGAAACGGATGTCGCGCTCCTCCACGGTGCGGAGGACGAACTCCTGCTGCCTGTCCATGGGGGACATCCTGCCTGATCCGTGTGTCCGCGAGGTGACGCACGCGCCGGGCGCCCGCGCGCCGGAGCCCGCCGGGCGGCAATAGGCTCACCGGTATGCCTGACCAGAGCGGACTCCGCGTCGCCCTCGCCCAGATCGACACCTGCGTGGGAGACCTCGCCGGCAACGCCGACGCGGTCCTCGCGTGGGCCCGGAAGGCCGCCGACGCCGGCGCCGACCTGGTCGCGTTCCCCGAGATGACGATCACCGGCTACCCGATCGAGGACCTGGCCCTGCGCGCCTCGTTCCGCCGCGGCGCCGAGCGCGCGCTGGCCGGCCTGGCC
>JAEZHW010000066.1 GCA_023436775.1 Actinomycetes bacterium | reverse complement strand
TCCGATCTACTAGAAGAGATGCATTGCCACGCATTTCGTGACGCGACTTGACAGGCAATTTTCTGACTTTTTTTCCAGGCCTCAGAAATGCCGCCGGGGGCCGGGGGGGCCCCCCCCGGCCCCCTGCGGCATTTCTGAGGCCTGGAAAAAAAGTCAGAAAATTGCCTGTCAAGTCGCGTCACGAAATGCGTGGCAATGCATCTCTTCTAGTAGATCGGATGGCTGCGAGCCCCCCAAGCGCAACGCCGATCGTGTGTGGAAGAACGGAGCGCCGTCACAACACCCCACGGTGACGGCGCTCCGCCCCGCAACCGCCCGGTTGGGTGTCGGTGCTCAGAACCCGAGCCGACACCCAACGGGACGGGAGCAATGAGGCCGGCGGGAGACCGCGCGGACAGGAGGTGCAGGATGGACAGTTCGGTGCTGGTATCAGTGGTCGACACCCTCGTCGACGATCTTCGCGAGCGGATTTTCTCTGGCGCACTGCGACCGGGTGAGGCTGTGACGGAAGCGTCACTCGTGGCGCGTCACGGTGTCTCGCGCCCGACCGCGAAGGCGGCAATCGAGCAGGTGGTGGCCCAAGGCCTGCTCGTGCAGTCGCTGCATCGCTCGGCCCGCGTGCCCGAACTGAGCCCAGCCGAGGTGCTGGACATCTATCAGGCGCGCCTCGCTATTGAGGTGTCCGCTGTTCGCGCCCTCGCGCTGCGCCATCGCGTGCCGCACACCCTGCGCCTGGCCCAGGAAGACATCGTGGGACTGTCCAACCGTGGCGGTGCAGCCCTGATCGAGCCGGACATGCGATTCCACACGCTCCTGGTGCAGGGCTACGGGAGCCCGAAGCTGTCCCGGATCTACACCGGCCTGGCTGCGGACATGCGCCTGTGCATGGCCCAGGTCCACGGACGACCTTTACTCAGCCCGGAGATCATCATCACCGAGCACGAACGACTCATGAATGCGATCTCGGCCGGAGACCCCGACCGGGCCGAGCGCATCGTCACCGGCCACCTGCAGGGGGCCGCCGACCGCCTCGCGGGCAGCATCGACTAGCCGCGAGCAACCGCATTCGCCCCCTCGGTCTCTTCCGCTCTGAGACCGGGGGGGGGCGTTGCGCTGCACAACGGCGGACCGCGGGTACTCGCCTTGAGGCGGCACCGAAGCTTGCGGAACCGGTGGGCAACTGAGACGCGCTACCGGTGATTCACAAGAAGTGTCGAATCCTCATTGATATCCGAGTTGGGTTCCCATATCCTAGGAGCCTTGGGAGGGGGGGTCCCTCTCAAGCGATCAAGGGGGAATTATGAGTAATACTCGACCGCGTTTGGTGCGTGCATCACTCGTCGTAGTACTGGCGGCTGGTCTCATGCTGCCTGCGATGGCCGCCCAGGCCGCTACGGAAACCATCTCTGGCTATACGACCGCTAAGACGCAAGCGACTGCCACGAAGTACAACGTTGTTCGTAAGACGACCCGTACTGCTGTTGAACTGAATCCATCCAACCTTCTCGTGCAGAACAACGTGCCCTTTGTTCATCAACTGTATTACGCAGTGATCAACGAGGACGGGTCCACTCTCTCAACATTCCGCTACTTTGGTGGCACGGGGAGTTATGGCACTATCATCAGCGGCATCCCGGTCGGTAAGAAGTTCCGCGCGAGTGCTTACGGGTATAACTCGACGATCGGGGACGACTACTTCGCAGGAACGCTGAAGTTCTGATCAGTCAAGTTTCTGGGGGCGGTGGCTAGAGATTCCATCGCCCCCTCATTTCGGAGGGGACTGATGGAGCGAAATAAGGGACAACTGGACCGTTTTCCGTGGATGTCACGCTTCGGCGCGGGTCTGCTTGTGGCTTCGTTGTTTGTGCTGCCGGGCTGTGCCCGCAACGAGGTCCCGCTCGATTCCGGGCTCGAACCCAACCCAGAAACGGGCGCGCCGGCGAGCGGATGGGATCCGAACACGCTCGAGGAGTGTGAGGAAAGCATCGGCCTCGGACGGGCCGATCGCGACAACCCAGCGATCCTCGACGACTTGTTACCCGGTGACCCGGATCCGGCGTATTTCTACACCTGGAAGGCGCACAACCAGGAGTATCTTCGGGCTGCCAGTGATCTGGCCATTCCCGACGGTACGCGATGGCCCGAACTGCACCAGCGGGGCGTCATCGACGTTGAAACCGGTGATTGCGTCGACGACGCCATCCACCAGGTCGGCAGCGGCGAGACCACCGCAGTGGGGTATTGGTACTGCCTCTGGCAAGGGGCATGGCTCGACGCGTTCGATCGGGGAGCTGCAGCAGAGGCAGAGGCCGCTCTCGACACGCTGGATTCGGTCGTCGATACACGAACCTGGCGCACTGCCTGGCATGTCAGCGTGCAGGAGTCGCATCAAGCGATCATGACTTCCGCCCGCCTGGGCGATCGTGCCGCGATAGCGCAGGACTATGTGGCGAACTGTGAACCTATCCATGACCAGTTCCCGGGCGTTCGGTAGTGCGGGCCATTCGGTGCTGGGAACGCGGGCAATGACGTCGGGAACACCCAGCAATGCGTTTGCGAGGGCATTGCTCGCAGTGACCGCCCATGCGATCGTGATCGTGACTGTCGTGGGATGTGTGCCATCGCCGACGGGCGCAGTCGGTGATCGAACCGCGGCGGATACGGTGTCGGTGGACACTGTGCCGGTGCAGCGGAGTGCGATTTCGAGCGTGGTGACCACCCCGGTCGTCGCGGTCGCCGCACCAGCATTCACCGTCGCTGCACCGACGACCGGCAAGCTTGCGCTCCGCAAGAACTTGCAGGTCGGCTCGTATGTGAAGAAGGGCGGCCTCATCGGTTCGGTCGGTGGCAAGAAGGTTCGAGCGCCACAAGCTGGCTGGATCAGCGAACTGCCGGTGCCGGCGGGCAGCCGGGTTGCACGCGGTCTACCCGTCGTCGCAATCCAGTACCGGGGGTTCGGTGCCGCCGGTATCCTCGACGTCAGCCAGGCGTACCGCCTGCACGCCGAACCGAAGTCCGCAAAGGTGCAGTTTCTTGCCGGCCCGGGCCTGACTGACTGCACCCCGGTGACGCCCAAGCTCGAGGCGAAGGCCGCGGACGCTGCGCAGCGAGTGAAGCAGGCGGAGCTGGAGGTGTTGTGTCTGCTGCCCGCGCTGGACGGCCTCGTCGCAACGTTGCCTGGAACGCTCGGCCTCACCATCGGCCGGGTCGATGATGCGCTGACGATCCCGCTCGGGAGTGTGATCGGGTCGGCCGGTGTTGGCATCGTTACTCGCGTTCTGGCCGACGGCAGTACCGAGCAGGTGCAGGTGGAACTCGGAATCTCGGACGGCAGCCGCATCGAGGTCGTGTCAGGGCTATCCGAGGGCGACATTCTTGCCGCGTCACCGCTCACCATGGCGCTGCGGGTGCAACAGTGAGCGCTCCAGCGGCACGGCCTCACGCTGCCGTCCTCCAGGCAACGGCACTGCAGCAGCACGTCGTGTTGCCGGGCGGAGGCACCTTGCACATCCTCGATGGCGTCGACGTCCACGTGGCTCCCGGCGAACGCGTGGCCATTATGGGACGCAGCGGATCGGGAAAGACCTCGCTGCTGTCGATTTTGGGGCTCCTCACGACGCCAACGACGGGCTCGGTCGAACTACTCGGCGAGGCGGTGGCTGACAAGCGCGATGCGCAGCGTGCCCGACTTCGCAATGCGAGCCTCGGTTTCGTGTTCCAGTCCTATTCCCTGGTCCGCCACCTGTCCGCCTACCGCAATGTTGAATTGCCACTGCGGTATGGGCGTCGCGTGGCACGAGCCGAGCGGCGAGAGCGGGTGCTGGCTGCTCTGGATGCCGTGGGACTCGCGGAACGGGGGAAGGCATACCCGAAGCACCTGTCAGGCGGTGAACAGCAGCGAGTCGCAATCGCCCGAGCACTGGTGCGCCGTCCCGCTGTGATCCTGGCCGATGAACCAACTGGCGCGCTCGATGTCGAGACGGCGGATCGCGTACTGGGTGTCTTATTGACAGCGACGCGGGAATGGAATTCGGCGCTGGTCGTTGTCACGCACGATCCGCAAGTGGCGGCTCGGATGGATCGCACCATCCATCTCGACCAGGGTCGCCTGTCAGGCCAGGACCCCTAGTGCCACGCTGGTTGAGTCATGGGGTTATGGACCTCGGGGCGCATCCGTGGCGCAGTCTGCTGTCCATGGTGAGCCTCGTCGTTGGGGCGTTATCGCTGGTGTTCGTGATGCTCCTCAGCTCGGTCAGTACCGAGGTCTTTGTCGCAGCTGAGGAACAGCGCACCGGACGAGCCGCAACGTACTCGGGTGGTATTCCGGAAGGGACACTGACGGTTGACCAACTCCGGGCGGTTTCCGCCACACAGCCCTGGTTGCAGCAGCAAGGCATGGCTGCGGCGATCCTGATTCAGCCATCGGGGTTTTCCGGCGCTGGCTCCCCGACGCGGTGGCGACAGACCGGCACGGGGGATCGTGCATTCCTGACGCTGGTCGCTGGCGACTGGTCAGCAGTCCGACGGCTGCCGATGCAGTCCGGGAGATGGCTTGTGGACGGCGTCGATTCCCCACTGGAGATTGTGCTCAACCCGTCCAGCGCGCGCCAATTCGGCGGGGTGGGGACCGAGCTCGGCATCGTGCATGGCAGCGATGAGCAGGCGGATTTCGTTCTGGGTCGGGTCGTCGGAGTAGTTTCCGACGTCGATACCGCTCCGAACGTGTATGTGAATGCGCTCGCCTATGCAGTGCATTACCCAGATGTGCTGTCGGGCAGTGGGATGCTCCTCGTTCACGGGCCGCAGACGTATGCATCTTCGCCGAGCAGCGTCGGGCTGACTTGGGCTGCGATCGTCGGCCTCGAACTGCAGACGCCGAGCCTGCAGCGATATGACCAGGTCGACCAGTTACGCGGCGAGTTGGCGACACAGGAACAGTTGTTCCTGTTCGCCGGCGTGGTGGCTCTTGGCGTTGCCGCGCTCGGCATACTCAACATCGGCCTTGCCGGGGTCGCCGAGCGCCGACGCGAGATGGTGGTACGTCGCGCCGTGGGAGCACGCCGACTTGATTTGCTCATGGAGCAACTCGTCGCTGCTGCCGCGGTGGGCGTGATTGCCGCCGGGGTCGCAATCGCGGCGGCCCTGCTCGTTGTGGCGCTGTGGGTGCCCACGATCATCCCCGTCGGCAGCGCGGTCGAGCCGCCCGGTCTCCCGTGGTCGGCCGTTGCCGTCGGTGTGGCGGCATCGGTGATGACCACGCTCATCGGTGCGCTCATCCCGGCGACGATGGCGTCCACGGTCGACCTCGCGAGCGCGCTCCGAGACTGACGCGTCGGCGACTCGGGGTCGCCTACGGCAGCCGGTCGGCGAGCAGTTCGAGGATGTGGCGGTAGTCCTCGCCGACGGCGCGGGTCATGCCGAGTTCGCAGGCGCGGTTGCAACTGGCGTGCGCGTCAGCGTGCAGGTCCTTCACTTCGGCGGCCTCGCGGGCGGTGGCGGATGCGGTGAGTTCCGGGTGCAGCATGCCGCGGTCGCCGGCGAAGGCGCAGCAGCCCCAGTTGTCCGGGACGACGACGGTTTCGGCGGCCTGGCCAGCAACGGCCTGCAGGTTCGGGTTCAGGCCCATCCGGGTCGAGGAGCACGTCGGGTGCAGCGCCAGCGTGCCGACCGGGTCGGCGAGGCTGAGTCGGCCCTCCGCCTCGGCCGCTTCCAGCCGCGGCAGGACCACGGTCGCGGTGTAATCCACGGCGTCGATGACGCGGATACCGTGCTCGGCGCCCGCCTCGGCGAGCTGGTGGACGAGGCCCTCGGTGCAGCTTGCAGCGTCGCAGACCACCACGAGTTCACCATCGCGGCTGGCCTCACGGAGTACCGGGACGAGTTGTTCGCGCATCGCGGCGAGCCCGTCCGGCAGGCCCTTCGACGACCACGGCGTGCCACAGCAGAGCGAGTCAATGCCCTGCGGGACCAGCGCGGTCAGGCCCGCAGCATGGATGAGTCGCTCGAAGCTCAACTGGACGCCCTCGCCGCCGCCGGCGGGCCCGAACATGGTGCCCTGGCAGGCGGGGAAGTACACGAAGTCGGGCTCGACGGCGGGCTCGGGCCGTGCCCGCTTGGCGCCGCCCTTCGGCAGTTCGGCCGAGTACAGCGGGATGCGCTCGCTGCCAAGGACTGCGCGGGCGGCCACGTTGAAGGGCTTGATCAGCGCGGCTGGGACGTGCGAGGCGATGGTGAGCGCAGCCCCGATGCCGCTGGCGCCGACCTTCCAGTGCTTGGCTGCCGTGGTCCAGAGCGCACGCTCCGGCGCCGAGTGGTTCTGCTTGCGCAACTGCTTCACCAGGTCGCCGGTGTTGATGTGCACCGGGCAGGCGGTCTGGCACATGCCGTCCACCGCGCAGGTGTCGACCTGGTCGTAGCCGGCGTCCTTGCGCAGTTCCTTGGCGAGCTTGAGGTCGCCGGCCTCTTCGGCGCGCTTGATGGCGCGCTGCACCACGATGCGCTGGCGCGGGGTGAGCGTGAGGTCGCGGCTGGGGCAGACCGGCTCGCAGTACCCGCACTCGACGCAGCGGTCCGCCTCGACCTCAATCGTTGGGGTGGTCTTGATGTGCTTGAGGTGGATGCGGTCGTCATCGGTGATGATCACGCCCGGGTTCATCACGCCGGCCGGGTCGGCCAGGCGCTTGATCTCGCGCATCACCTGGTAGAGCTCGGAGCCGTACTGGCGCTCGACGTAGGGGGCCATGACGCGGCCGGTGCCGTGCTCGGCCTTCAGCGTGCCGCCCTGGGCGAGGACGAGGTCGACCATCGCCTCGGTGAAGGCGTCGTAGCGGGCCATGGGCTCGGCCTCGGCGAAGTGGTCGGTGATCATGAAGTGGATGTTGCCGTCCTTGGCGTGGCCAAAGATGACGCTGTCTTCGTACTCGTAGCGGTCGAACAGGACCGCGAGTTCGGCGCAGGTGTCCGCCAGCGAGGCGACGGGGACGGCAATGTCTTCGAGCAGCGCGGTGGTGCCGCTCGGGCGCGAACCCGCCACCGTGGTGTACAGGCCCTTGCGCAGATGCCAGAGGTCGGCGCGCACGGCAGCGTCACCGCTGAGCGGGGCGAGGTCGACGGCGCCGACGCGGCCGAGTGCCGTGGTGGCGTTGCTCGCCAGGTCGGCCAGCGCGGCGGCGTCCGCAGCCTGGTACTCGATCAGCAGCGCGGCGTGGCGTTCCACGTTCAGATCGCGGATCAGCGGGTGCGCGTTGGCCTCGCGCTGACCGACCCGCAGCGACTGGGCATCCATCATCTCGATGGCGGCGGCATCGGTGGCGACGAGCTCCGGCAGGGCAGCGCTGGCGGCCTCCACACTCGAGAACAGCAGCAGGCCGGTGGCGGCATGCGCGTGCAGCGGGACGGTGCGGAAGGTCGCCTCGGCGACGAAGCCGAGGGTGCCTTCGGATCCGATGATGAGGTGCGCGAGGATCTGGACCGCGCTGTCATGGTCCAGCAGGCTGTTCAGGCCATAGCCCATGGTGTTCTTCATCGAGTGCAGACGACGCAGTTCGGCCACCGCCGCCGCATTGCCGCGCACCTGGTCCCGCAGGCGCAGCAGGCCCTGGGCGAGTTCCGGTTCCAGCGCGTGCAGGCGCTCATCCGCGTCGCCGGCGGCGGTGTCGATGACGGTGCCGCTGGGCAGCACCAGCACCATCGACTCGAGGGTCTGGTAGGTGTTCGCGTGCGTCCCGCAGGCCATGCCGCTGGAGTTGTTCGAGACGATGCCGCCGATGGTGCAGGCAGCCTCACTGGCCGGGTCGGGGCCCAGCTTCGCACCATACTTGGCGAGGCGCGCATTGACCTGACGGACCGTGGCACCTGGCTGCACGCGTACCCGCGCGCCGTTATCCAGCACCTCGACCTTGCGGAAGTTGCGACGCACATCCACCAGGACCCGATCGGTGACGCCCTGGCCACTGAGGCTCGTGCCGCCGGAGCGGAGCGTGAGCGGCACGCCGCTCCGGCTGGACGCGGCCAGCAGATCCGCCATATCGGCCGTGTTCGCGGCCACGATGACTGACTCTGGCAGCAGCTGGTAGTGCGAGGCATCCGCCGCATAGGCGTGCCGGTCGATGGCGCGGGTCAGTTCCTGGCGTTCGGTCGGACCCGTGGTGCGCGGCAGACCAGTGGTGGCATGGCGGACGGTCATGGGAAGCTCCTTCGCTGCACTGGTGCTTCGAGTGTGGACGATCGTCGGGGTATACCGATCGTCCACACTGAGCAAGCCGGAGATTGTCAGACAAGTATACAAACAAGACCGACTAGACTCATTGTACGCACATCGCCTGAGCAGGAAGGACGCGCATGCAAGGCATCTCCGTCGTCTCGGTGGTCGACGCGCTTGCCACCGAACTGCGCGATCGCCTGCTGCAGGGTGACCTCGAACCGGGGACGCCGGTGACCGAGCTCTCGCTGGTGGAGCGCTATGGCGTTTCCCGGCCCAGTGCCAAGGCGGCGATCGAGCAGGTGGTCGGGGAAGGCCTGCTGGTGCGCACCGCCCACCGCTCGGCCCGTGTGCCGGAACTCGGTGCCGCCGACGCCCGCGACATTTACCGAGCCCGCATCGCGCTCGAACTGGCGCCGGTGCGAGGTCTGGCCGGACAACGCCAGGTGCCCGCCGAGGCGCGGGAAGCGAACGAGGCGATCCGTGCGCTCGGCGAATCCGACCGCCTTGCCGTCGTCACCCCCGACATGCGCTTCCATATGTCCCTCGTCGAGGCCTACGGCAGCCCGCGCCTGATTCGTGCCTACGAGGCGCTCGCCGCCGAGGTGCGACTGTGCATGGTGCAGGTGCAGGGCCGCTCGCTGCTCACCACAGCAGGCATCGCGGCCGAGCACGAGCAACTGCTGCAGGCCATCGAGCGCGGGGACGGGGACGAGGCCGAGCGTATCCTGACCGAGCATTTGCACGGAGCGGCTGACCGCCTCGCCGCAGCACTGGGGGAGTAGGGCAGGCGGTGGGCACCGCAGAGGGCAATGCAGCGCGACTGGCGCAGGCGATCCAGGACCGCTTCGCGGCAACGCGCGAGCGACCGCTGCTGGTCGCGATCGACGGGCCAGGCGGATCCGGAAAGTCGACCCTGGCGACCCAGACGCGCGATCTGCTGACCATCGCAGGGATCACGACCACGAGCATCCCCTTCGATGACTTCCTGGTGAAAGAACACTGCTTTGACGACGACTGGGAACTGGCCTGGGACCGCCAACGCCTGGTCGCGGAAGTGTTGCAGCCGCTGCGTGCGGGCCAGCCCGCAGCGTGGCACACCCTGATCTGGGACCCAAACGTCCTCAGCGATCCGACCCCGGTCCCGGACTGCGATGTACTCATCATCGAGGGCATCTCGACCTTGCACCCGACGCTGCGCGACTGGTGGCATCTGAGCGCCTGGCTGGAAGTTCCCATCGAGGTTTCGAGCCAGCGTGGTGCGGCCCGCGATGCCGCGCTCGGACACCGGGACGTGGACTGGGACCGCTGGGCCGAGAGTGACCGCCGCTATCAGGCGGCGCATGACCCGCGGGCGGCTGCCGACCTGGTGCTCACCAACGACGCAGCCTGAATCCAGCCGCGTTGCGGGACGGGCAGGACTAGGCTGTCTGCGGCGGCGTTGCGCCGCTGCAGGGGTAGGAGGATCCGTGACGTACTTCATCGCAGTACTGCGACTGGCGGTGGCTGGACTCGGTGTGGCCGCGGTGATCACCAGCCAGCAGGTCACCGAGGCGCGGGGCAACTTTGACCCGGTCAACTTCTTCAGCCTGTTCACGATCGTGTCCACGCTGCTCACCGTGGTGGTGATGCTCATGTCAGCCGGGGCGCACCTGTCCGGTCGCAGCCAGGGCACGCGGCTCACCTTCCTGCGCGGTGCGGTCACCAGCTACATGGTGGTGGTTGGCATCGTCTACGCCGCGCTGCTGGAGCCGATTGACCGTGCCAGCGGGATCCCGATCGGCTGGGAGAACACCGCCATGCACGTGATCATCCCCGTAGTGCTTGCCGCCGACTGGATGTTCGTCTCCGACCGTCGCCGCCTGCCCTGGAAGCGGGTGTGGGCGTTCTTGGTCTTCCCGCTGGTCTGGACTGCGATGGCGCTGGTTCGCGGCGCGACGGATGGCTGGGTGCCGTACCCGTTCCTTGACCCGGCCGGCGGCTACCCGATGGTGGCTGCCTACGTGGCGCTCATTGCCGCTGGCTTCGCCGCCTCGGCGCTGCTGGTGATCCTGATCTCACACCGCCGCGGCGGATTGGTGCAGGTCAAGCCCTAGTTGGTGCCGGCCGCCGACCAGGCGGCTAGGGTCAGCGCCCCACGCATCCCCGCCTCGCCGCCGAGTTGCGGCTGCACGATGAACTCGCCACCGTCGGGGGTCGCAATCGGGCCGTCGGCGTAGAAGGCGACGCGGTCGCGCAGTTCGTCCAGCAGACCCGGGATGTGCAGTACACCGCCACCGAAGATCACCCGCTGCACGCTGAAACCCATCCGCAGCGTCCAAGCCAGTTGGGCGGCGTAATCGCCGACGAAGCGGGCGGTAGCGGCCTGCTGCTCGGGGCTGAAGGTTTCGGCGGGGATACCGTAGCGTGCCTGCAGCGCCGGGCCGCAGCTCAAGCCTTCCAGGCAGTCGCCGTGGTACGGGCACTGTCCCGCAAAGGTGTCCTCGGGGTGTTTGCGCACCAACTGGTGCCCCAGTTCGTGGTCACCGGTGCCGACCACGGCCCGGCCGTTCAGCAACACGCCAGCGCCCACGCCGGTGCCGATCGTGACATAGGCGAGGCGGGACAGGCCCTGTCCGGCGCCAGCCTGCTGTTCGCCGATGGCGGCCGCGCCCACGTCGGTGACCGCGCGCAGCGGTACCCCGTCCAGCACCGGCAGGCCGTCCAGCAGGCGCGCACCACGCCACGCCAGCTTCGGAGTGACGGTCAAGCGGGTGAAGTCCGGCGAATCGGGGTCCAGGTTGATCGGGCCAAAGGCGCCGATGCCGGCGCCCGCGATGCGATCGCTGCCGACTGCCTCGCGGATCCAGGCGTCCATCGCGGCCAGCGTCTGGCCGGGGTCCTCGGTCGGGATGCGGTGCTGGGCAACGATCAATTCCGGGGCTGTGGCATCGGCCAGCGCCATCATGATCTTGGTACCGCCGGTTTCGATACCGACCAGGACGTCCCTACTCACCCAACTGCTCCAACCGTTGCTTGAGCCAGCGGCGCTGCACTGCAGCCTGATAGGCGCGTCCGTGCTCGTGGCCGTTGAACTCGTAGACCTGAATCTCCCTCGGACCAGCGTACGCGTTGAATGCGGCGTAGACGGTCGAGGGTGGGCAGATGGTGTCCATCAGCGCGACCGAGAACAGCGCCGGCACCGTGGCGCGCGGCGTGAAGTTGGTGACGTCGAAATAGTTGACCGTGGCCTCGGCGCGGGAGCGCTCCTCGCCGTGGTGAATGGCCAGCCACTGCTTCAGTTCGGCATAGGGATAGTCGTTGGTGATGCGGATGGCGCGGTGGATGTCGCTCATGAACGGCACATCGGCCATCGCCGCGATCGGAGCCTCGTGCAGGCCCGCCACGGCGAGGGTGATCGCGCCGCCCTGACTGTTGCCCGCGATCGTGACCCGGGTCGGATCGATGAGTGGGTGTTCCAGGATCGCGTCGACGGCTCGGACCGCATCGGTGTAGAGCCGGCGGTAGTAGTAGGTCTGCGGGGACTCGATGCCGAGCGTGAGCACACCGCCAGCATGTGGGCCGGTGAAGGGGCCGTCCGGGGTGGAACCGACCCGGTGGCCGCTGCCCTGACCGCGAGAATCGACGACGAGGTGCGCGAAGCCCGCGCTCGGCCATTCGGTCCATTCACCCGGCAGGCCGCGACCGCCGCCATAGCCCAGGTAGGTGACGACCACTGGCAGCGGGCCGGTCGCGTGCTTGGGTGCGAGGAACCAGCCGTGGATGCGGTCCCCGGCGAATCCCGAGAAGCGCACGTCCTGGACCACCAGTTCGTCCAGGCCGGCGTCGTAGTCGGTGAAGGTCGCATCGACGGGGAAGGAGCGTGCCTCGGTGAGCGTGGCCGCCCAGAACTCGTCAAAGTCGGCGGGCTTCGGAGTGCCGGAACGGTGGGTCTGCAGTTGCTCCAGGGGTAGGTCGAACTGGGCCATGGCACTTCCTCGCAGGGTCGAATGACAGTGAAACCAGTATTGTGCAGCGGCACTGGATGCGGGGAGCCCCAGTGTCACGCGAGGAAACCCCAGCACTGCGTGACAAAACCCCGATTTCATTGCCGAGTTTGTTGCAAACCCAGTCGTAGGGTGACGGTGTACGTCCATGCCTGGGCCGAGCAGGAATAGGAGTTGCGATGACCGCGCATGAGCCGGAACCGTTCGCGCTTCCCGCCGCGCTGCCCGAAGGGCAGCCCACCGACCCATACAGCCTCCGAATCGGCGAGCCCGGCACCGTCACGGTGCACGCCGCAGAGCCGGTCCGTGGCGCCTGGCGTCAGGAATTGGCGGTACTCGGTGGCCGCTCGCCGCTGCTGCACTTTGAGGACACCCCGACCACCCGCATCGAGCTGTCCACCACGCACCCCGGTGGCCTCGCCCAGTTCATCACGGGCAACCGCACGCTGCTATCGAACCTGATCCGCGACGACTTGGCGCTGCGCGCCGCAAAAGGTGCCGCCCACGATCTGACGGCCAAGGCGATCGAGCTGGCGACGGCTCGCGGCATCGACGCCATCCACCTGGCCATCGGCATGGCCGAGTGGCGCCACGACGGTCGCGACTATCGCGCCCCGGTGCTGCTGCGTCCGCTCTCGATCCGTCGCTACGGCCGCGACTTCGAACTGAGGCTCAAGGGCGACACGATCTTCAACCCGGCGCTGGTGCGCGCCTTCGAGGAGCAGTTCCAGATTGCCCTCGATGGAGACTCCTTCGTGCGCCTGGCCACGCGCCAGGACGAGTTCACCCCGCAGGCGGTCATCGACCGGTTGCGCGGCCTGACCACGCACCTGTCCTGGTTCAGTGTGCAGCCGCGCCTGATCGTCTCGTCCTTCGCTGAGGTGAGCGGGGCGATGGTCGAGGACGCGGCGGGCTCGCTGGAGCACCCGATCCTGGACGCGGTGGCTGGGCTGCCCGCGGCCCGCGTCGCGCTCGCCGAGGGCCGCGCCACGGTCGACCCCATCGACACCGACCGCCGACCGGTGGCCGCCGACACGCTGATCTTGGACGCCGACGAGGAGCAGGAGCAGGTCATCGCCGAGGCGGCCGCTGGCAACTCGCTCGTGGTGCACACCGTGCCCGGCTCGGGGGCCACCCAGACCATCGCCAATGCTGCCGCCGCGCTGGTAGCCCAGCACAAGCGCGTCCTGATTGTCGGCCCGCGTCGTGCCGGCCTGCACTCGGTCGCCGAGCGTTTCAAGAGCGTCGGCCTCGAGGGCCTCGCCGTCAGCCCCAGCACCTTGCGCGCCGACCTGGTGCGGGCGCTGCTGCGCAATGAGCGTGCCACCCGTCCGAGCGGCGCCGAGGCGGATGCCGCCCTGCAGCGCCTGCGCTCGGTGCTGCTGGACTACCGCCACGCCCTTGGCCACAAGGACCGGATGATCGGCGTTTCGGTGCTGGACGCACTCAACGAACTCTCCAAGCTGGCCCTGCTGCCTGAGCCGCCGCTGACCACCGCGCGACTGAGCGAGAACAGCGTCATCGCTCTGGCGGAGGAGCGTGAGCACGCCGCCCAGATCCTGCGCGATGCGGCCGCACTGGGCGAGTTCCGCTACGGACCGAACGACTCTGCTTGGTATGGTGCCGAATTCGCCACGCCGGAGGACGCCGCGCAGGCCCAGATGCTGGCGCACCGTCTGCACGAGGACCTGGTGCCGCGACTGCTGGCCGCCGCCGTGGAACTGACCACCCAGACCTCGATGCGTCCGCCACAGACCGTCGCCGAGACCGGGGAGCAGTTCGAACTCTTGCTGGCGCTGCGCGACACCCTGGACAAGTTCACGCCGGACGTGTTTGATCGCTCGCTGACCGAACTGATTCTGGCCACCTCGCCGCGCAAGCAGGCAGGCAAAGAGATGTCCGGTGGTGACCGCCGTCGCCTGCGCAAGCTCGCGCAGGAGTACGTGCGCCCGGGTGCTCGCGTGGACGACCTGCATCACGCGCTGCAGCAGATCCAGCAGCAGCGTTCGCTGTGGCAGCGCTACACCAAGCCGGGTCTCACCCCGCAGGTGCCGACCGGCCTGGATGAGCTGCACCGCCTCTACCGCGAGACAGTGGACGCGCTGCTGGTGATCGAGTCCGCGATCAACGCCAACGGCATGAACCTGCCGCTGCTGGACCAGCCGTATCAGCAACTGCAGGCCACGCTCGCGGGCCTGGCCGTGCAGACCGAGGCGATGGACAACATCAAGGAGCGCACCGAGCTGCTGGCGCAGTTGCGTCAGTTGGAACTCGGCCCGCTGCTGCGTGACCTTGCCGACCGGCACGTGCCGGACGACCGCGTCGCCCTCGAACTTGAACTTGCCTGGTGGCAGTCGGCCCTGTCGCTGATGCTGGCCGGCAATCGCGCGCTGCTGAATGCGAACACCGAGGTGGTGGACCGCCTCGAGGCCGACTTCCGCCTCGTCGACGAGGCCCACGTCGCGACCAATGCCGCGCTGCTGGCCTGGCAACTCGGCCAGTCCTGGGCGATCGGTGTCTCGGACCACGCGGACGAGGCCAGCACGCTCAAGGCGCTGCTGAAGTCCGGTCGGGTGACCCCGGAGGCGCTGCAAATGTATGCGCCGACCCTGGGTCGGATCTTGTCGCCGGTGTGGACCGCCTCGCCGTATGAGGTGCCGACCCTGCCGGATTCAATGCACTTCGATGCGGTGATCCTGGTGGATGCTGCCGCAGTGACCTTCGCCGAGTGCATTCCGGCGATCCGTCGCGTTCGCCAGGTGATTGCCTTCGGTGACCCGGTCAGCGAGTCGCCGAGCCGCTTCCGCATCGCGCTGTCTGAGCGCCCCTTCGACGGCACCGCGCCGGAGCTGCACGCCGAGTCGGCACTGCTGCGCCTTGGCGAGGTGCTGCCGACCAAGGAACTGATGCGCTCCTACCGCGGCGCCGGTCAGGACCTCACCGACCTGGTGAGCCGTCACTTCTACGAGGGCTCGATCGATTCCCTGCCGTGGGCAGGTCAGTACCTCGGTCACTCCTCGATCTCGTTCATTCAGGTCGAGGGCGGCGGAGCGATGCCGGACCCCGTTTCGGGCACGGTGGAGAGCGTCGATGCCGAGGTAGATCGCGTCGTCCAACTCACCCTCGACCACGCGCAGCGCCACCCGAGCCAGACCCTGATGATCATCACGGCGAGCCCGAAGCACGCGGTTCGGCTGGAGCAGGCCGTGCTGGCCGGTTTCGCATCGCGGCCCGACCTGAGCGAGTGGCTGCTCGCCGAGCGTGGTGAACCTTTCATGGTGGCCACCATCGATCAGGCGGTCGGCCAATCCCGCGACCGCGTCATTTTCTCGATCGGCTACGGCCGGACGCCGCACGGCCGACTGCTGTCGAACTTCGGCATTCTCGGTGACGAGGGCGGTGACCGCGCCCTGGCGCACGCCCTGACCCGCGCCCGCAAGGCGCTCACGATCGTCTCCTGCTTCGCCCCGGAAGAGATCGATGAGCACCGCATGCGCAACGGCGTGCTCTCGCTGGCGCAGGTGCTCAAGGAGGCACAGCGACGCGAGGACCGTGAGGACACGCTGCTGGACGACTCCGACCCGCTGCTGGCCGACCTCGCTCGCCGCCTGATCGGCTATGGCCTGCGCGTGAACCTGAACTATCGGGACCGCCTCGGCCTCGTCGCCTCCTTTGGCGGCCGCGCCGCGGTGATCGAGACGGACCAGGTGTTGCTCGGTGAGAGTCTGCGCGAGAGCCTGCGGCTGCGTCCTCAGCAGTTGCACCGCCTCGGCTGGCACTATTTGCGGGTGCACGCATTCGAACTCTTCCGCGACCCGGCCCAGGTGGCGCTGCGGATCGCGCGGACGCTGGGCGCGGCCCCGGCCGAGCCGCAGCCGTCGCTGGCGCAGACGCAGCCGGTGGACATGCGGCAGCACCTCGTGGGGTAGCGGTGGCTGGGCAGTCCGAGCAGGCCGAGGGCGCAGCCCCGGCGGCGGGCGCGTCTGCGGCGGGCGCGTCTGCGGCTGGTGCGGCTGGCGCTGCTGCGTCTGCTGCAGGTGCATCCGCGGCTGCTGCAGCGGCGGAATCGGCGCAACCGCGGCCTCGCCGTCGGCATCGCCGCGTGCGGACCGCACCGCCGCCCGGCAGCGACCCGGCGCCGCAGTCTGGCGCCACCGCGGAACTGTCCGATGAGGATCGCCCCGAGGCATGGGGGGACCTTCCGGCCCAAGACGCGACGGCGGCGGCAGATGCTGCGCTGCTGCGCGATCTGCCGCCGCACTGGGGGCGGGTCTAGTCCCGCGCTTCGGGCGCGGGGGACGGTTACTTGCTTGCGGCCTGCGCCTTCAGCAGGTCACGGATCTCGGCCAGCAGGTCGGCTTCGCTGGCGGCAGCCGGTTCGGCCTCTTCGCCAGCCTTCCGACGGGCCTCCACCTTCTTGCGCAGGGTGTTGATCGGCAGCACGAAGGCGAAGTACAGCACCGCTGCGGTCAGCAGGAACTGGATCAGCGCACCGATGACCGCACCGAAGGCGAGCTTGGCACTGCCGGCGACCAGCGGGATCTCCACCACGAATGCGGTGCTGAGGCTCTCGGCGTTGAACAATGCGCCGATCAGCGGGTTGAACACGCCGTCGACCAGGGCGCCAACGACGCTGGTGAAGGCGGCACCAACGACCACGGCAACTGCCAGGTCGATGACGTTGCCGCGCAGAATGAAATCACGGAATCCCTTGAGCATGAATGGGCCTCTCTCCCTCGGCGACGCTGCCGCCACCAGCACGATCAGCGTGCGGGTGAGCCCGCGCGCGTGATGATCATACGTTCCGGCGTCGCGATTGCGGTGACAGCTTTGTCATGCTGTTCGGTCGGGATGGCTGACAGCACTTCGTCGTCGAATACCAGCGCAATCACCGGGGTCTTGGGCGAGGCCAGTTCCAGGGCACGGTCGTAATACCCCAGCCCCCAGCCGAGGCGGTCGCCGGTCGCGCTGACTGCCGCGGCCGGTGCGAGGATCAGCTCGGCCTGCGCGATCGCGCCGGGGCCGAGGTCGGGTCCGAGTGGCTCGGGCTGGTGAAGAGCCAGGTGGTGCAGTCCGACGACGGCCGATTGCGACTGGTGCTGAACGGCTCGCAGTCCGGGCGCACCCAGACC
>JAEZHW010000063.1 GCA_023436775.1 Actinomycetes bacterium | reverse complement strand
CCCCCCCCCCCCCCCCCCCCCCACGGTGGGTTACTGGATTCGGTCGATTGCTGCTTGCACCCGGGTGCGCAGCTCGGCCGAGATCGGGGCGGAGCCTGCCTTGGCGGCAGCCTCCTGCTGGCCAGCCTCCGAGGCGATGTGGCTGAAGTAGGCCTGGACCAGGGCGCCCTGGGCGGGGTCACGGTACTGCTCGCAGCCGATCAGGTACGAGATCAGCACGATCGGGTAGGTCCCCGGCGCGGTGGTGGTGCGGTCGAGGCGGATGGCGATGTCGCCGGCGCTCCGACCCTCCTCGATGGGCGAGGCGTCCACGACTGCTGCAGCCGCCTCCGGGGTGTAGCGCACGAAGGTGTCACCCACCTTGATGGCAACCACAGACCCCGGCGCACGGGACGCGTCGATGTAGCCGATCGTGCCGACGGTGCGCAGCGCGTCGGCGACGCCGGAGGTGCCGCTCACCGCCTCGTGCGTGGTGGTCGGGTACGGCCATTCCTCGACCGAACCTGCATCCCACGCCTCGGGCGCAACGGCCCCGAGGTAGTCAGTGAAGTTACCGGTGGTACCCGACTTGTCGGAGCGAATCACCGGGGTGATAGCGAGGTCGGGCAGCGCCACACCGGCGTTCAGTGCCGCGATTGCCGGGTCATTCCACCGGGTGATCTCGCCACGGAAGATTCGAGCAATGGTTGCGGCGTCCAGGTTGAAGTCGTTGATGCCTTCGAGGTTGAAGGCGACTGCGATGGGGGAGATGTACAGCGGCAGCTCGACGAGGTCGGAGCCGTCGGCGCAGGCTCCGAAGGCGCCGGCGGCAATTTCCTCGACCTTGAAGGCGCGGTCCGACCCGGCGAATTGGACGGCCCCGGCGGTGAAGGCCTCGCGGCCAGCGCCCGAGCCGCCGCCGTCGTAGTTCACGGTCACCGCCGAGTGCGCCTGCTGGAAGGAGGCCTGCCACACTTCCTGCGCCGAGCCCTGGCTGGATGCGCCCGAGCCGGCGAGTTCGCCGCGCAAGGCGCTGCCGGTGTCGGGGAGGTCTTGTTCATTGGTCGCGCAGGCGGTGAGCGTCACGGCGGCGAGGGCCACTGCGGCGGTCATGCGAATCGCGTGCGTAGTCTTCACGATGCTCCTAGCGAGTCGTTGTGGGAGTCGCCGACCTGGCGACGCTTGCACGCTACGGATCTCACATGACCAGCATGACCCGCCCCGGTGAACGGCGGGTGAACAGTGGGACAATCTCGGTATGGGTAGGCAGGACGGCAGCGCTCGACGCACCACCGAGGCGGACTCGGGGGATCGCACGGCCACCATCCTGCACGTGGACTTGGACGCCTTCTTCGTGTCGGTCGCGCTGCTGGATCGACCGGAGTTGCGAGGCAAGCCGGTGGCGATCGGGCATCGTTCGCCGCGCTCGGTGCTGAGCGCCGCGAACTATGTGGCACGGACCTACGGGGTGAACTCGGCGATGCCGGTTGGGCAGGCGCTCCGGAAGTGCCCGAACCTGATCCTGCTGGACCCGCAGTATGAGCGGTACAAGGCGATTTCGCGGCAAGTGATGGGTATGTTCGAGGACATCACCCCGCATGTTGAGCCGCTGTCGATTGACGAGGCTTTCCTCGATATTCGCGGCGCGCTCAGCCTCTTCGGCACGCCGTTTCAGATCGCGACCCGGCTGCGGGAACGAGTCTTCGCTGAGACTGGTTTGCACTGTTCGGTCGGATTGGCGAGCACCAAGTTCGTGGCAAAACTCGCCTCGGGTCTGGCGAAGCCCGATGGGCTCTTGCAGATCCCGGCCGAGGAGACGGTGGCGTTCCTGCGTCCGCTGCCGATTCGACTGCTCTGGGGCGTGGGTCCGGTGGCCGAGGCCAAGCTCGGGCGCCTCGGGCTGAAGACGGTCGCGGATGTGGCAGATACGCCCCTGGAGGTGTTGCAGCGGCACATGGGCCCAGGGTCGGCGGCGCACCTGCATGCCCTGGCACAGGGCCAGGACCCGCGCGGCGTCAAGGCCACCCGTGAGGAGCGCACGATCAGCCACGAGCACACCTTCGGTGAGGATGTGGATGACGAGGACGTCCTGGCCGCAGTGATGCTTGATCTGTCCATGAAGGTGGCCAAGCGCCTCCGTGCCAAAGACCTGGTGGCCAGCACGATCACAGTGAAGGCGCGCTTCGGGGACTTCGTCACCGTCACCCGGTCACGGACGCTGCCGGTGCCCGCGGATGTCGGTGTGGACATTGCCGAGCACGCGCGCTCCTTGCTCGCCGAAGCACGCCCCTACGGCGAGGCGATGCGCCTGATCGGCGTCGGTACCTCTGGTCTGCAGCCGGCTGATCACCGCGATGCCGGGCTGTGGGATGATGCCGCCGAGTGGTCCGCTCTGGAGCGAGTGGGCGACGAGTTGCAGCGTCGCTTCGGGGGTGCCGCCCCGAAGCCAGCCCGGTTGCTCAAACCGGCTGCAGAGCAGTATTGGACTCGCCGCACCGCGCCCGAGGCGGACGAAACCTCGCCCGAGTCTTAGTACTGGTCGTCGGGGCCGTAGCGCTCGGTACTCACCACGGTCTTGGTGCTGCGGGAGACGTGCAGGATCACCGCCTCGCCGACCTGCAGTGGCTCGAACGCGGCGTCATCCACCCCGGTGAGGTGCCTGCTGAGGGCCGCGGCCAGGCTTGGCAGCACGGGGCCGTGTGAGCACACGACGGTGGCACGGAGGTTGCTGGCCAGTTCCGCAGCCACGGTGCTCAGGGTGTCGGTGCCGCCGACGTAGGCATCCTGGCTGAGACCCGCGACCGCCTCGACGGGGATGCCGGTACGTGCTGACAGCGGCTCGACGGTCTGCAGGCAGCGGGATGCGTCCGAGGACACGATGCGGTCGATCGACCAGGAGCTGAGCAGTTCCGCCATGAACACGGCGTCCTTGACGCCGCGCTTGCCGAGCGGTCGGTCGCGGTCCTCGTCCCGCCACGTCGTGGCGTCCTTGGCCTTGCCATGGCGCAGCAGCACGATCGGCACGGTATCCAACAGACCTGCCTTGACTCGCCGCTTGAAGTCCTTCAACAGTTGGCGGTCCCGAGGGTAGGTCAGGGCTTCTTTGGCGGTCTTGAAGCCGGCCCACTGCAGGTCACCGATCTCGCCGTTCGACTCGAAGGTGGAGGCGGCGATCGCCTCGTCGGAGACCTCCGCCTGCCAGTACGTCACGTACTTCAGCTTGCGACTGGGCAAGCGGTAGCGGGTGATGTCGAGCCAGGCGCCGAGTTTCAGGCGCAGGCCGGTTTCTTCTTCCAGCTCGCGCACCGCCGTAATCGGCAGCGCCTCGCCCGGGTCTACTTTCCCTTTTGGGAACGACACATCATCCCGGTAGGCCCGATGCACCAGCAGCACCTTCACCTTGCCGTCTACCACTCGATAGCAGACCGCTCCGGCCGCGACGTTGCCGAGGGTCGGCCGCCGGCGGGTCATCGGATCGTCCCCGAGCGCTTGCGCTGCCCCAACCTCGTCATGATCGAATCCTGCAGATCCGTCAGGGGTGAGCCGTCCTCGGCCAGGTGGCGCCGTTGCCATCGTCCATCCGCGTGCAGTTCCCACGCCGCGGTCGTCGGCGCCATGGCCTCGGTAAACACCCGATCCAACTCCTCAATCTGGCCGGGCTCCACCAGACGCACCAGCGCCTCTACCCGACGATCCAAGTTTCGATGCATCATGTCAGCGCTGCCGATGTAGGCGGTGGTCTCGCCATCGATGTCGAACAGAAAGACGCGGCTGTGCTCCAGGTAACGGCCGAGCACCGAACGCACCCGAATGCGCTCACTCATGCCCGCAACGCCCGGAACGAGCGAGCAAATGCCGCGCACCCACACTTCGACGTCCACCCCGGCCTGACTGGCGCGGTACAGGCCATCGATGATCGCCTCATCCACCAGGGAATTGACCTTGATGCGGATCCGGGCCGATTTGCCCGCGGCAGCGGCCTTCGATGCCTGGCGGATGTGCTTCAGTAACGAGCTGCGCAGATATCGCGGTGCCACCAGCAGTCGCTTGAACTTCTTCTCGATCGCGTAGCCGGACAACTCGTTGAACAGGCGGGTCAGGTCCTGACCGATCTGCTCGTCACAGGTGAGCAGGCCGAAATCCTCATACAGTCGCGAGGTCTTGGGGTTGTAGTTGCCGGTGCCGATGTGGCTGTAATGCCGCAGCTTGCCGTCTTCGTGACGGATCACCAACGCCAACTTGGCGTGGGTCTTCAGTCCGACCAGGCCGTAGACCACGTGCACGCCGGCCTGTTCGAGTTTGCGCGCCCAGGTGATGTTCGCGTTCTCGTCGAAACGGGCCTTGATCTCGACCAGGGCGAGCACCTGCTTGCCGCGTTCGGCGGCATCGATCAGTGCCTGCACGATCGGGCTGTCACCACTGGTGCGGTACAGGGTCTGCTTGATGGCGAGCACGTGCGGGTCATCGGCGGCCTGGCGAATGAAGGCCTGCACGCTGGTCGCGAAGGAATCGTAGGGGTGGTGCAGCAGCACGTCGCCGCGACGAACTGAGCTGAACACGTCCACCGGGTCCTCGGGGCTGGCCGGCTGCAACTGGGGATGCGTCATCGGCACATGCTTGGGATAGTGCAGGTGCGGGCGGTCGAGACCGGCGATATCGAACAGCCCGGACAGGTCCAGCGGGTCCGGCAGTCGGAACACCGACTTCGGGCCGATGCCGAGTTCTCGCATCAATAGTTCGAGCGTCTCGTCGTCCATGCCTTCGGTGATTTCGAGGCGAATCGGCGGACCGAAGCGGCGCTTGAGGAGTTCCTTTTCGAGGGCCTGCAGCAGGTTCTCGGTTTCGTCCTCCTCGACGACGACGTCCTCATTGCGCGTGACTCGGAACACGTGGTGGTCGAGTACCGTCATGCCTGGGAACAGTTCGTCCAGGTGGTGCTCGATCAGGTCTTCCAGCGCGATAAATGCGGTCGCATCCGAGGCGTTGGGGGAGTCCACCGGCAGGAAGCGCGGCAGCACCGGCGGCACCTTGATGCGGGCGAACTCGGGCTTCTTCTTTTTCGGGTGCTGCACCCGCACCGAAATGTTCAACGAGAGGCCCGAGATGTATGGGAAGGGGTGGGCCGGGTCCACGGCCAACGGCATCAGCACCGGGAAGATCATCTCGCTATAGAGGTCGCCGAGGCGTTGCTTCTCATCGCCGTCGAGGTCGTCCCAGCGCACCAGCCGAATTCCCGCCTCAGCCAGGGACGGCAGCACGGAGGCGCTGAACGCCTGGGCATGCCGCAATTGCAGTTCGTAGGCCTCGCGGCGGACATTGTCCAGGACCGTCTGCGGGGCGACGCCTGCGGCACTTGGCACGGCTAGGCCAGTGCTGATGCGGCGTTTCAGACCAGCCACCCGCACCATAAAGAACTCGTCCAGGTTGGACGCGAAGATTGCCATGAAATTCGCCCGTTCCAGCACTGGCAAGGATTCGTCCTCGGCCAACTCCAGCACGCGCGTGTTAAAGGCGAGCCAACTGAGTTCGCGGTCCAGGAATCGATCATCGGGCAACTCGGAATCACCTGTGTCGACCGACTCGAAGTCATCATCGAGGTCGGTGACAGTCTGGGTGCCAGTGTCCAGCTGCTCCGCGTCCATGCGTTCCATCTAAGCACTCACCCCCGGGGCAATGTCGGTGGAAACGGCAGCAATCTGGGTGGGGGAGTCCGCGCTGCTTCGCGTGGCCACACCCTGCCCCTTATTCCTCGTCGACAGCGTCGTCTTCGCTGAGGTTGAAGCGGTACCCCACGTTGCGGACCGTACCGATCAGACCCTCCAAGTCGCCGAGCTTGGCGCGCAGACGACGCACGTGCACGTCCACAGTTCGGGTGCCACCGAAGTAGTCGTATCCCCACACCTCGCTGAGGAGCTGTTCCCGGGTAAATACGCGGGACGGGTGCGAGGCCAGGAAGCGCAGCAGTTCAAATTCCTTGAAGGTCAGGTCGAGCGGCCGGCCACGCACCTTCGCGGAGTAGCTTGCCTCGTCAATGACCACGCCGGAGGCGCGAATCGGGGTCTGGCTGGAATCGCTGGGGTTGCGTCCGATCGCGAGGCGAATCCGGGCGTCGACCTCGGCCGGGCCGGCCTGTTCGAGCAGTACATCCGAGATGCCCCAGTCGGGGCTGAGCGCGGCCAAGCCGCCTTCGGTGACCGCCAGGATGATCGGGACCGCGTTGCCAGAACTCGACAGGATCTTGCACAGTGACTTTGCGCCAGCCAAGTCACGGCGGGCATCGATAATCACCAGATCGCTGTTGCTGGCGGTGACCAGTTGCGAGGCGTCCGCGGGCACACGACGAACCTGGTGACTGAGCAATCCGAGAGCGGGGACCGGTTCCGGGCCTGGGGCAGAACTCAGGACGGTGACCTGCGCCATACCACCTCCCGGGTTCGAACATTCCCATCCTAGTGTGGCCTGCGGATGGACTTGTACGTCTCTGCCAACACCGAATCCTGCCCGGTGAGGTTTCTCCGGCACAATAGGGGTATGACATGGGCGCGCGGCAGTGTGGGACTGGTGTGGCTGGCTGCCCTAATCGGCGCCGCGGTGGTCGTGTTCGCCATCCAAGACCAGGGCCTGCGGGTGATGCTGCCGCCGGTGCTGCTGGTGTTCCTACTCTTCGGCGCCTTTGTGCTGCAGCTCACCGTGCAACAGCCGGGCGCGATGCGGCGCGTGGTGGCCTCGGCGGGTGGGGCAGCGGTGTTGCTGCTGATCGCCTCGGCCATCGTGCACTGGCTGCCGCTGGATGCGGCTGTGCCGCTCGCCGTGGCTTCTCAGGTCTGGGCGTAGACTAGGGCCATGAATCTTCTCGCGCTCGAACTGGTGTTCCTGGGCCTGCTGGGTCTGGTCGTTGTCGGCGTCGCTTGGGTCTCGTACGTCGTGCTGCACCGCCTGTACCGCGGCCAGCGCTAATCGAGTCCGCGTTCCGAGAGGGGAGGTCCAGTGATGGACGCTCCTGAACACGCCCCCGCGGTGGCCTCGCCCGCGGTCGAGGCATTTGCGCGCATCCCGGGCGCGGTGTCCGCCCTCGATGAGGGTGCGCCGATCGGGGTGCCGCTGCACTACAGCGATCCGCTGGGCGAGCAGCGCCGATTGCGGGCTGGGGCGGCAGTGCTGCTGCCACGAGGCGTCGTCACCGTCAGTGGTCCGGATCGGCATCGCTGGCTGGACAGTTTCACCTCGCAGTTGCTCACCTCACTGTCCGCTGGTCAGAGCGCCGAAGCTCTGATCCTGGATCCGAACGGTCGGATCGAGCACGCCCTACGCATCGTCGAGGATGGCGAGTCCATGTGGCTGCTGGTCGAACCCGACGAGGTCGCCCGCCTGGTGCGATTCCTCACCATGATGCGCTTCCGCAGCCAGGTCGAGGTGACCGACCGTAGCGCGGACGTGTTCGTGCTCGGGTCCTTTGGTCCCAGCGAGGCGGTGGCCGCCCTCGCCGCGGACGCACCCGTCTGGCAGGACGGCTGGGCCCGCATCGCGCCAGGCGGTCACGGCTATGCCGACCCGGCTGCGCACCCCGCGCAGGACTGGAATTGGTCCGAGGCGGTGCTGCCGGTCTCGGCGCTCGATTCGGTGATCGAGGCCATCGCTGCCGGACGACTGTCGGTGTCGGGTCTGTTGGCCTACGAGGCGCTGCGAATCGCCGCCTGGCGCCCTGAGCTGCGCACCGAGGTCGATGACCGCGCCATCCCGCATGAGACCGACTGGATGCGCACGGCGGTGCACCTGAACAAGGGCTGCTATCGCGGACAGGAGACGGTGGCGAAGGTGCACAACCTTGGCCACCCGCCGCGCCGGCTCGTGATGCTGCATCTGGATGGGTCGGACGCGATTCCGGTGCAGCCGGGAGACTTGGTGGCGCTGCGGGACGCGGATGATGCCGACCGACCAGTGGGCCGGGTCACGGCTGCGGGCATGCACTATGAGCTGGGCCCCATCGCGCTGGCGCTGGTCAAGCGCGGCCTCGACCCGGCCGCGGCCTTGGTAGTCCGCTCTGGCGGTGGCCTCGTCGCCGCGGCGGCCGAAACGATCGTGCCGACCGATGCGGGAGCCACCGTTCGGCAGGCTGGTCTGGGTCGGCCCCGCACGGGGCACTGAGTCGATGAGCGTCCCGGGCGTCCGCATCGTCGAGGTGGGCTGGCGGCGCATGCTCGGCGACGCGCTCGCAGCCGTTCAGTTGGGCGCGGCCGCGGCCTTGGGGTATTCGTTCTCGCATTTCGTACTGGGACACGCGGTGCCGTTCCTTTCGGCGACGGTGGCGATCACCTCGCTGGGCCTGTCGCGGGACGTGCGGCCGCGGCGTGTCCTCGAGACGGCAATCGGCATGACCATTGGAATTGCCTTGGCCGGGGCAATGGTGCTGCTGATCGGCAAGGGCGCCTGGCAACTCTCGGTCGTGGTGGTGCTGGCCGTTCTGGTGGCGCGGCTGGTCAGTGCCTCCACCTCCTTTGCGACGCTCGGCGCGATCCAGGCGAGCATGGTGCTACTGTTGCCGGACCCCGACGGGGGACCGTTCATGCGGGCGCTGGATGGCGTGGTCGGCGCCGCCGCTGCGCTGCTGATCGCGGTGCTGCTGCCTCGGGACGGGGTGAAGCTGAGTCTGCGCACTGGACGGGTGTTGTTGCAGGAGAGTCAGCAGGCGCTCGTGCGGCTTGCCGCAGCCCTGCGAACCGCAGACGTGTCGGTGGCCGCTGCGGCCTTGGAGCGGCTGCGGGCCACCCAGCCGCTGGTCGACGAGTGGCATACTGCGCTGGACTCGGCGCAGGCCCTAGTGCAGATCTCGCCGCTGCGGTGGCGACAACGCGCCGAGGTGGCGCGGCACCTGCAGGTGGCGCACTCCCTCGACTACGCAACCCGCAACCTGCGCGTCGTCGCGCGCCGGGTGGACTTTCTCACCGAAGACGGGTTGCCGAGGCCGGCGCTCGCCGACCTCGTCGATGACCTGGCTGCCGGGTATGCTGCACTCTCGGCGGCGCTGGAGCACGAGAGCCAGGTGTCCTTCGCTCGCCAGCAGTTGATGATCACGGCCGGGCGCATTGACCCGGACCGGCTGGTGCTGCGCCGCAACCTGAACGAGGCGGGGCTCGTCCTGCTGCTGCGGCCGCTGGCGGTGGACCTGCTGTCGGCCACCGGCCTCGACGAGGCGACCGCGCGCTCGGCCCTACCGAGGCTGTCGGAACGCTGGCAGGCGGATTCGGGCGCGTAGCCACGGCACCGCGAGCCACCGCCGTGCGAAGCGCGCGTCACCTAGGACGCGGGTGCCACCTCGGCGTAGGGCACGGTGAGTTCGCCGAGCCGCCAACGCTTCGGCCCGTCGAGTACCGTCCAACCGGCGTCACGCAGGCCGCGGACCGAGGCCTGCCAACGTTGCACGGGGCTGAGGGCTCCGAGCCCGGCGTGGGTGCGCCACTGTCGGTCGAGGTCCTGCAGCAGCGCGTGGATCCGTTCCCCGGGAACGTTGCGGTGGATGAGGGACTTCGGCAGGCGCTCGGCGGCGATCAGCGGGGAGTCCAGGGCAGTCAGGCGCAGCGAGATCGTGAAGGTCTGTGGGCCGGACGGGTCCAGCCCCACCCAGGTTGCGATCCGACCCACCTCATTGCAGGTGCCCTCCACCAATAGGCCGCCGGGCTGTAGGCGGTCGAGCATGCGCTGCCAGTGACCGGCCACGTCGGCCTCGTCGTATTGCCGCAGCACATTGAGCGCACGAATCACCGCGGGACGGCGGTCACCTGGCATCGGTACCTCGAAGCCGCCGTGTTGGAACCGAATCGGCGCCGAGGCGGGGATGCGGCCGCGCTCGCGGGCGGCAGCCAACTGCTCGTTCGCCAGGAGCACGCGTTCCGGCGCGATCTCGATGCCGATCAGCTCCACGTCGTGCCGCACCGGCTGCAGCCGCTGCCAGAGTTCGATCGAGGTCGTGGCGCTTGCCCCGTACCCGAGGTCCACCACCAGGGGATCGGCGGTGCGTCGCAGCACCGGCTGCGCGGCGATCCATCGGTCAATCCGGCGCAGTCGGTTCACGCCGGTCGTGCCGCGGGTCACCTCGCCAATAGGCATGCTTCCAGGGTAGTCACCGTCCGGCGCGGGTGTGCCCCGGCTGGCTAGACTTGGCTGCATGACTGGGAGCTACGAACTGATCCTGCTGCGCCACGGCCACAGTGATTGGAATGAGAAGAACCTGTTCACCGGATGGGTGGACGCAGAACTGACTGAGCGCGGTCGTGCCGAGGGCACCCGCGCGGGCCAGCTGATGGCCGAGAAGAACCTGCTGCCGGACGTGCTCTTCACCTCACGGCTGAAGCGCGCGATCGAGACCGCGAACCTGGCCCTGGCTGCCGCCGACCGCCTCTGGATCGATGTGTATCGTTCTTGGCGCCTCAACGAGCGTCACTATGGTGCGCTGCAGGGCAAGGACAAGGCCCAGACCCTCGCCGAGTACGGCGAAGAGCAGTTCATGACCTGGCGCCGCTCCTTCGACGTGCCGCCGCCGCCGATTTCGGACGACGACACCTACTCGCAGTTCGGAGACCCGCGCTACGCCGACCTCGGCAACGACGTGCCGCGCACCGAGTGCCTGAAAGACGTCATCGCGCGCATGCTGCCGTACTGGGAGTCGGACATTCAGCCGCAGCTCGCCGCCGGCAAGCGAGTGCTGGTCACCGCGCACGGCAACTCGCTGCGTGCGCTGGTGAAGCACCTCGAAGCCATCTCGGACGAGGACATTGCTGAGCTGAATATTCCGACCGGCATTCCGCTGCTCTACCGCCTCGGGGCCGACTTCATGCCGCTTGGCCCGGGCGAGTACCTTGACCCGGAGGCCGCGGCCGCGGGTGCTGCTGCAGTGGCAGCACAGGGCGCCAAGAAGGCCTAAGCGTTCGAACGACGAAGGCGGCCGGTCCCCAGCAAGGAACCGGCCGCCTTCATGTTGCGGTAACGGTTATGCGCCGCCACTGAGGAAGAACAGCATGATCAGCCCGCCGACGCTGGCGAGGATGATGCCGAGCACGACCAGATAGTTCAGCACGAGCCCCACGCGGGTGGTGGTGCGGGAGGCCGCCGTGCGAGTGGAGAAGTTGCTGCCGAGGTGCCCAACGATGATCCCAGCGATAGCAACCACGCCGGCGAGAGCAATCAGGGCAATCATGGCGGTCGATTGCCCGGGCTGGGCGAGCTGCACCATCACCTGCGCGACGATCATGATCGCCACGGCGACTCCGCCGAGGGCAGCCGAGACATTGCCGTACTGATTCTTGCCGTCCAGCAGCAGCGGCGCCTCGCGGTCGACGTCCGAGCGGGCGTCGTCCTGGAACGCGAAGCCATTTCGGTTCGCCGAGCGAGGGTCAGTCATGGAGTGCCTTTCCGGGACGGGGCCTGTGCTGTCGAGAGCCTAACGCACCCGAGCGAGCGCGAAGCCATCCCAGCCGTAGAAGCCGACCGTTTGAATCGCTGTCGCCTCCAACCTCGGATCGGTGGCCATGCGTTCCAGGGCGGCGCGGGTTCCCTGTACGTCGGGCTGCTCGGTGTCGGCCTCAAGGATCGCGCCGCCGATCTGGGTGCTGCCACGAACGACGTTGTCCATCACAATCAGCGTGCCGGATCGGGACAGGCGAATCGCCCAGTCCAGGTAGGTCGGGTTGTTGCGCTTATCCGCATCGAGGAACACGAGGTCGAATGGGCCAATCCCCGCGGCGGCGATCTCGGGCAGTACGTCCAGGGCAGGGCCGACGTGAATGGTGGCGTACGGTTCCCGGAAGCCGGCCTCATCGAGGCTCGCGCGGGCTGCGGCAGCCCATTTGGGGTTGATCTCGATGGTGTGCAGCTCCCCGTCCGCGTCCAGGGATCGGGCCAAGAAGAGAGAGGAGTAACCGCTCAGTGTGCCGATTTCGAGGATGCGCCGCGCCCGCACGATCTTCCCGAGCAGATACAGGAACTTGGCATGCGCTGGCGAGACGGCAATGTTTGGCATGCCGAGTTCGGTCCGTCGGCGCTCGGTGGATGCCAGGACTGCATCGCTCGGCGCGAACCAGTCCGCGAATAGGGCGTCAACCTCGTGCCAGCCATCCTGCGTCATCGCAGCCTCCTCCGGGAACCACCTTGGATCTTGTGCCTAACTCTCCGCCCTTCCTGCGGGGAGGGCAAGGGGTGGCCGTCAAGGTGGAGGTCGTCGGCGGACTAGAAATACCGACTGAACAGGACGTGTCCGGTGACGATGTTTGTGACCAGGAACAGGATGAAGGTCACGCCCGCCGCGATGCCGAACGCGGCCCAATGCCGGTCGGACATCGACAGTTCCTTCCGGAAGGCCCAGGCCACGATGCCGCCGACAGCAGCGCTTACGGCCAGCAGCAGGTTCAACCAGGACAGAACACTCGCTATGGACTCGGCCGACTGGGCATCCACAGGGAGGACGACCGGGGACACGATCATGAATCCGTAGGTCAGTCCGAGGCTCAGCGACGACAATCGTGCTGCGCTGACGCTCGCCCCAGCGATCGATCGTGACCGATTTGCCCGTGTTCCGTCTGCAATTTCGGCAATCATGGGAGTGGTCCTCGTTCCTCGGCGGCTCGCGCTCGTTCACCAGTTCGGGAATAACTCGAATGTGCTGGCACGGTGGATGCCGATGGCGACGGCGACCGGGGCGAGTACCGTGAGTATCACTACGATCAGCGCGGCTCGGGCCATCCCGGCCTGGGCACGGCCCGTGGGCAGGTCCTGAGTCACCGGCTCTGACATTGCTTCCCCCCCCCCGATCATGGCGGGACGGCGCGTGCCTGGATGCGTGACTCCCGCGCCCGGCCTGGGTAAGGAAGCCATGCTGGCAGTTCCTCGACTCGCGAGGCGCTCCTGACGTTCCCTCACTCTGTCGAACGCGCCGGGTCGAAATCAAGCCTCACTCGGTGGAAGCCACCGGGCCTGCTTGCGTTCGAAAGGGCCTCATTCGGGTGCTAGTTCACTGAAACGGTTTGGTGCACCACCACGCCGGCTGCCGCGATCGCAGCGACCGCAACCGAGAGGACCAGCGCTCGCCGGGCGGTGCGGCGCGCGGCAGTGCCGGGCGAGGTGGCCCGCAGGGCGAGGACCGAGATCACGATCGCGATCACGGCCAGGACTGCGGCCGGCCAGGCCAGGAAGAGCAACCAGTGCGCGGCCTGCCAGGCGGCGAGCGCCCCCTGGTACTGCAGAAACATCAGCCCGGCGAGCAGGGCATAGCCAAGGACGAACAGCGCGGACAAGCTTGCAACGATGAGGGCCGCGGTGCTGACGCCCTTGCCCGGTTCGGTCATATGACTACTTTTCCCGGAACCGCCGAACTTGGCAAGCGCTGGTCTAGGACTCGTCGCTGGCAGCCCACTCGCCGGTTGCCAGGTACTGCACCTTCTTCGCGATCGAGACTGCATGGTCGGCGAATCGCTCGTGGTAGCGGCTCGCCAGCGTGGCGTCGACGGTCGCCTCGGTATCGCCGACCCAGGCATCGCCGAGCACCTGCTCGAATACGCTCACGTGCAAGCGGTCGACGCGGTCGTCATCGTTTCGGATTTCCTCAGCGAGGCGCACATCCTGCGTTTCCAGCAACTGGGTGAGCTTCTCGGCGATCTCGACGTCCAGCTCGCCCATCTCCTTAAAGGTGCTGCGCAGGCTCTTCGGCACCACTTTGTCCGGGAAGCGGTAGCGGGCAAGCTGCGCGATGTGCTCGGCCATGTCGCCCATGCGTTCCAGTGAGGCAGAGATACGCAGTGCGCTCACCACGATGCGCAGGTCGCGGGCCACCGGCTGTTGCCTGGCGATGATGTTGATCGCCAGCTCGTCGAGCTTCACTGCGAGGGCGTCGATGCGATCATCCGTGGCGATCACGGACTCGGCCAGATCCACCTCGGACTTCTGGAAGGCCCGGGTTGCGGACTGGATGCTGCCGGTCACCAGGCGCGCGATTTCGACCAGACCAGCCTGCAGTTCCCTCAGTTCTTGCTGAAACACTTCGCGCATCGAGCATCCTTCGTACCGCACTATGGTGACAAGCGGTCACCGTCGCCCCACCATCGTTGGCTGCGAAGGTGAACAAACGGTGACGTGTCGACGAATATCCCACGAACCTTGCCCGAGGATACGGTTTCCGGGGCGAGAACACCGCGCGTTGTCTCTTATTGTAGGCAGCATGGACACTGCCTGGCTGTTGCCCGTCGCTCCCGTCGCAGGAGCTGTGGTGGGCGCCGGGCTGGCGCTGCTTGGCACCGCGGCTGTGCGTCGAAGCCGCGCTGCCACTGCTGCCGCCCACCACCACCTGCCTGAGGGGGTGTCGCTGGTGCTGGATGCATTGCACGCGCCGGCGGCGGTCGTGGACGCCTCGAACAACGTGGTGAAGGCATCGCCCAGTGCCGTCATCAGTGGCCTGGTGCAGGGCCGTGACCTGGTGCAGCCATCGGTGATCGAAGTGCTTGACCAATGCCGGGCTCGGCTGCAGCCGCTGAGTGTGCTGGTGCAACTGCAGCGCGGCCGCTTCGGCGAGGAGTCCGCGCCGGTGGTGGTGCATGTCAGCGCGGTGGATGCCCGCTTGCACCTGGTCGTGGTGGAGGACGAGTCGGAGGCGATGCGCCTGGCTGAGGTGCGGCGCGACTTCGTGCTGAACGTCTCCCACGAGTTGAAGACGCCCGTCGCCGCGGTGCAGTTGCTCAGTGAAGCACTGCTGGACGCGGCCGACGACCCCGAGGCGGTCCGCCACTTCGCAGCCCGGCTGAACGACGAGTCGATCCGGCTCGGCACCCTCGTCCAGGAGATGATCGAACTCTCGCGTCTGCAGGCGGCCGATCCGCTCGAACGAGCCGAGCAGGTTCGCATCGCCGACATCGTGGCAACCGTGCTGGCCCGCACCGCAGGCATTGCCGAGGGGCGACAGATTTCGGTGGTGCCTGCCAAGAAACTCAAGGGCAAGGTCTATGGCGATCGCGAACTCCTGATCACGGCGCTCGAGAACCTGGTGGTCAACGCGATCCAACACTCGCCCGAGGGCAGCCGGGTCGCGATCGCGTCCCGCAAGGAGGACGGGCAGGTGCAGATCCAGGTCATTGACCAGGGTCCCGGCATTCCGGAGGCCGAGCTGGAGCGGATCTTTGAACGCTTCTACCGCCTCGACGATGCCCGATCGCGGGGGACCGGTGGCTCGGGCCTGGGGCTCAGTATCGTCAAGCACATCATTACCAACCACGGCGGCAGCGTGCAGGCCTGGTCGCGGCCCGGACAGGGGGCGACCTTTACGGTCCGACTGCCAGACTTGACCGCGACAGCGACCGGAGTGATCGAGGTAGTGCAGTGATTCGGATTCTGCTGGTGGAGGATGAGCCCGGTCTGGCCGAGCCGCTGGCGTATCTGCTGGAGCGCGAGGGGTACCAGGTCACGCACGTCCGCGACGGACAGGAAGCAATCGACACCTTTGCCAGTGCTGGCGCTGATCTGGTGCTGCTGGACCTGATGCTACCGAAGGTGTCGGGGCTGGAGGTCTGCCGCCAGTTGCGGGCGGTCTCCGCCGTGCCGGTAATCATGCTCACCGCCAAGGACACTGAGGTGGACATCGTGGTCGGCCTGGAACTTGGTGCCGACGACTACATCACGAAGCCGTACTCGGCGCGCGAGCTGGTGGCGAGGATTCGTGCCGTGCTGCGTCGGCACAGCATGGAACTGGAAGAACCGAGCCAGGTCC
The DNA here is from genome assembly GCA_023436775.1 of Actinomycetes bacterium. GTDB lineage: Bacteria > Actinomycetota > Actinomycetes > Actinomycetales > Microbacteriaceae > JAEZHW01. The sequence goes on along the minus strand of JAEZHW010000063.1, from coordinate 64,115 downwards.
TCGCAGTCGGCCCGGTCACGATGGACCTGGACAAGCACGTGGTCACGCTGCATGGCCAGGCGGTGGCAATGCCGCTCAAGGAGTTTGAACTCCTGGAGTTCCTGCTGCGTAACGCCGGGCGCGTGCTCACCCGCGGACAACTCATCGACCGGGTTTGGGGCGATGACTACGTGGGGGACACCAAGACGCTGGATGTGCATATCAAGCGGCTGCGCGCGAAGGTGGAGGACAATCCTTCGCAACCAATCCGCATCGTGACGGTGCGAGGCCTCGGCTACCGCTACGACGGCTAGCGGCACCGCAGCGTCGGCGCCAACCGGTAGGATGCGCAAGACGCAGCAGGGGCGCCGGTTGCCCGACGCCCCTGCTGGAGAACTGGTGCTTAGTGGTGGCCGCCGCGGTCAGCCGGCTCGGGGATCTCGCAGATCGCTGCGGCGAGTTCCGCGTGCGCGGCGTCGAGCTCGGCGAGGGCATCGGCCAGCGCATCCACCTCGACGTCGATGCTCACGGCCTCACCCTCGGTGCCCTCGTCGGTGGTCGGTGCCTCGGTGGTCGAGGTCTCCGGCTGCAGTGAGGAGTACTGGGGCAGCAGGCCAGCGTACTCGGCCAGGCACGGAGCGAGCACCGGGACCTGCACCTGCTGGCCCTGTTCGCTGCCGTACTGGAAGAAGATGTCGATGAGGCCACCGGGGGTTGCACCAAGGTCGGCCAGCACGATCTGGCCGTGGTTGGCGAAACCGAAGGGGGTCACGCCGGGTGCGGTCGGCACGGTGAGGTTGACGCGCTCACCGTTGGCGTCCTTGAACTGGACGGTGAGGTCAATGTCCGAGGCGCTGCGGTTGGTGACGGTCATCACCAGGCTGCCGAGCGAGCCATCCGCGGTCACCACCAGGGCGTTGCGGACACCGATCTGGCCCACCTCAGCGCTGACACCGTCGCTCGGGTCGTACTGGATGGTGGTGTCCTGCGGGGCGGCCAGGTTGCATCCCGCCAAGCCGAGGCTCACGGCGGCGGCAAGGGCGAGGGCTGCGATTCGCGACTTCACTCGGTTCTCCTGCATTAGCGCCGCTCGATCGCGGCGGTTCTCGGCATACTGTCCCTAGCCTACCGCTACTCTGCGGCAGTCTGTGACTTAGGCAAGCCTAATTTCAGACACGCTGTGATATCATGAACGTTCCGGAAGGGGCATTATCATATGCAGTTCACAGTCGGCGAAACCGTTGTTTACCCGCACCACGGCGCAGCAACGATTACCGAAGTCAAGACGCGCATCATCGGCGGCGAAGAAAAACTCTACCTCAAGCTCAAGGTGACGCAGGGCGACCTCATGATCGAGGTGCCGGCCGAAAACCTGGAACTCGTGGGTGTTCGCGATGTTATCGGCAAGGAAGGCCTCGACAAGGTCTTTGAAGTCCTGCGCGCTCCATTCACTGAGGAACCGACCAACTGGTCGCGTCGATTCAAGGCGAACCTCGAGAAGCTCGCCAGTGGCGATGTGATCAAGGTGTCCGAGGTAGTCCGCGACCTGTGGCGTCGCGACCAGGACCGTGGGCTGTCCACCGGGGAAAAGCGCATGCTCGCCAAGGCTCGCCAGATTCTGATCAGCGAACTGGCGCTGGCCGAAAAGACCGATGAAGAGCAGGCGAGCCAGGTGCTGGACGAGGTGCTCGCCTCCTAAGGCTCCGGCCTTTACACTTCGACGGGTTTGCGCCCCCGCCCCCCTGCGGCGGTGGGGCGCCAACCCGTTTCCGTCTGCGGCGCTGAGGCGACCACAGAACCCGACTAGCCTGGAACCGTGAGCGTGTCCCCGTCGAGCCCTCCCCGCATCGGCGTCGTCCTGGTGGCGGCCGGTAATGGCACCCGTCTGGCCGCGGGCCAGCCCAAGGCCTTCGTGCCGGTGGCGGGGCAGACAATGTTGCAGCGAGCGCTGGCGCCGATCGCGGCCTTGGCGGACCCGGTCCAGCTGGTGCTGGTGGTGCCCGAGGACCGCCTCGCGGATGCGGCAGAGATCGCCTCGCGTTCCGGGTTCGCAGCAGAGCGCATCATCGTGGTGCCGGGCGGGGCAGAACGCCAAGACTCGGTCCTCGCGGGCGTGCGTGCCATGCCGGAGACGGTCGACTTCGTCCTGGTGCATGACGCGGCGCGAGTGTTGACCCCGACCGAGCAGTTCCAGGCCGTGATCGATGCCCTGCAGGAGGGTGCCGAGGCCGTCGTGCCGGTCACCCCCGTGGTCGACACGATTCGCCAGGTTGGTGACGAGATTGGACTCGGCCCGATCCTGGACCGCAGTGCCATGGTCGCGGTGCAAACCCCACAGGGGGCTCCTCGGACGCTGCTGCTCGACGCGCTGCGCTCCGCCACCGATGCTGGCGTTGCCTTCACCGACGATGCCGCCGCCATCGCGGCGCTCGGTCACGACGTGGTGTCGGTGCCGGGCTCACAACTCGCCTTCAAGGTCACAGTGACTGAGGATCTGGACCGCGCCGAGGCCCTGCTCGCGGTGCCACCGGTGCCGGCATTGCCAGCGGACTCACCGGTGCAGATCGGCGTCGGCGCTGACGTGCACGCCCATGGTGGCGAGGGCGTGCTGATGCTCGGCACCCTCGCGTGGCCGGACACACCGCCGCTGGCCGGGCATAGCGATGGTGATGCGCTCAGCCACGCCATCGTGGATGCGCTGTTGTCGGCTGCGGGCCTCGGCGACTTGGGAGCAGTGTTCGGCACGGACGATCCGCGCTACGCCGGCGCCGCGGGCCGGGTGTTCCTTGAGGCGGTAGTCGAGTTGCTTGCCGAGCGCGGGTGGCAGCCGGTGAGCATCGCCGCGCAGGTCATCGCTCGCCGACCCAAGATCGGTCCGCGACGTGATGAGCTCGAAGCTGCATTGGGCCAGCTGCTCGGTTGCACGGTTCGGGTAGGGGCCACCACCAGCGATGGCCTAGGAATTACCGGCTCCGGGGCCGGGATTGCCGCGGTTGCCACTGCTCTCATCGCTCGCCTGCCGTAGGCTGGGGGCGTGACGATTCGCCTCTACGACTCCAAGGCTCAGGGCCTGCGGGAATTCACCTCGCTGCGCCCGAACGAGGTCGGCCTCTACGTCTGCGGGCCGACGGTGCAGTCCTCGCCACACATCGGCCACCTGCGCTCGGCGCTGGTGTACGACCTCTGGCGGCGCTGGTTCGAGTACCGCGGGTACCGGGTCACCCTGGTGCGCAACGTCACCGATATTGATGACAAGGTGCTCGAGAACGCCGCCGCAACCCAGGGCACTGACGCCCCGGAAGCGTGGTGGGCACTGGCGTACCGCTACGAACTTGAGTTCAATGCCGCATATCGGGCGCTCGGCATTCGTCCGCCGACGTATGAACCGCGCGCGACCGCGAGTGTGCCCGAGATGATCGCACTGATCGAACGACTGCTGGCTAGTGGCCACGCATATCGTTCCGAGGTGAGCGCGGACGTGTACTTCGCCACCGCCTCGTTCCCGGCCTACGGTGAACTGACCCGGCAGAGCCCATCGGACATGGTTGAGTCCGACGCTGACCCTCGGGGCAAGCGGGACTCGCGCGACTTCGCGCTCTGGAAGGCCCACAAGCCGGGCGAGCCGGAATCGGCCGCCTGGGACACGCCCTGGGGTCGTGGTCGCCCCGGTTGGCACATCGAATGCTCGGCCATGAGCACCAAGTACCTGGGCAGCCACTTCGACATCCACGGTGGCGGCCTGGACCTGCGCTTCCCGCACCACGAGAACGAGCTCGCCCAGTCGCGGGCCGCGGGCGACCAGTTCGCCGAGTACTGGATTCACAACGGTCTGGTGAATGTGGGCGGGCAGAAGATGTCCAAGTCGCTCGGCAACTCGCTGTACGCCGCTGACTTGCTCTCGTCGGCGCGTCCGGCCGCGGTGCGCTACTTCCTGGGCTCGGCCCACTATCGGTCGGTGCTGGAATTCCACGACCAGGCCCTGGCCGAGGCGGACGCCGCCCTCGACCGCGTCGAAGGCTTCCTGGCCCGCGCTGAGCGTGCGCTGGGGGATCGTGCCGCGTCGGCCGGTACCGAGGTGGCGCCGGCCTTTGCCGAGGCGATGGACGATGACCTCGGCGTGCCGCTGGCGCTTGCAGCCCTGCACGACACCGTGCGCTCGGGCAATACGGCGCTGGAATCTGGCGATATCGACGCTGTACTGACCGCCTACGGCCAGGTGCGCGCCATGGTGCGCGTGCTCGGCCTCGACCCGGCCGACCCCCAGTGGTCGACGGCCGGGGACACCGAGACGCAGGCGCTGTCGGCCCTGGTTGAGGAAATCATCTCGGCACGCCAGCAGGCGCGCGCGAGCAAAGACTTCGCGACTGCGGACCGATTGCGTGATGTGCTGGCCGCCGCCGGCATCGTGGTTGAGGACGGCGCGGACGGAACGCATTGGAGTGTGGCTCGATGAAGGGTTCAGGAGAACCGAGTAAGAATCGCCCCGGCGCAGTCCGCAAGGGTCGCGCTGGCAAGCGCCCCCAGGTGGGCACTGGCGGTCACGGTCGGAAGGCTCTCGAAGGCAAGGGTCCGACCCCGAAGGCCGAGGACCGCACGTACCACGTTGCCTACAAGCGCAAGCAGCTCGCTGAGCGGTCAGCCGAGAAGCGCGGTTCGGTGAAGCCGATCGGGCAGACCGGTGGTCAGCACAGCAAGGATGGCAGTGAACTGGTTACTGGCCGCAACTCGGTGCTCGAGGCGCTGCGCGCGAAGATCCCGGCCACCACGCTGTACATCGCCCAGCGCATCGAACTCGACGACCGAGTGCGCGAAATCATTGTGTTGGCCAACAACCGCAATCTGCCGATCCTGGAGGTCACTCGTCAGGAACTCGATCGCCTGGCGGGCTTCGACTCCGTGCATCAGGGTGTGGGCCTGAAAGTGCCGCCCTATGAGTACGCGCACCCGGAAGACCTGCTGGACGAGGTGATCGGTCGCGGTGAGGTGCCGCTGATCGTCGCCCTCGACGGCGTGACCGACGCCCGCAACCTCGGTGCCGTGATCCGCTCGGTCGCCGCTTTTGGCGGCCAGGGCGTGATCGTGCCGCAGCGTCGCTCGGTCGGTGTCAATGCGGGTGCTTGGAAGACCTCGGCCGGAGCTGCTGCACGCATTCCAGTGGCCATGGCCTCGAATCTGACCTCCACCCTGAAGGCCTTCAAGAAGGCGGGCGTGTTCGTGATCGGCCTCGACGGCGGTGGCGACACTATGCTGCCGGGGCTGGAACTCGCTGACCGTCCACTCGTGGTTGTGGTTGGCAGCGAAGGCAAGGGCCTGTCGCGCCTGGTCACGGAAACCTGCGACGCGATCGTGTCGATTCCGATCTCGTCGGCGACCGAATCGCTCAACGCCGGTATCGCCGCCAGCGTCACGTTGTACGAGATCGCGCGCCTGCGCGCCGAGGCCACAGCGAAGTAGCCGCTAGACCTTCAGTCGCCAGTCTTCTTCGTCGTCATCGCCGAGGATGGGGATGGCGCCGGTTTCGACGGTCGGCAGCGGCAGCGTGATCGCCGTGGTCGGCGGGTTCAGCAGCGTCGCCTCGTCACGGCGATGGCGCAGCACATTGTCAATGAAGGACTGCACCGCCTCGGCCAGAGGTACGTCGCGGTCCTGCTCCTGCGAGATGAACCAGCGGTGGTCCAGGAACTGGTGGTAGGCCTCGGCAGGTTCCAGCTTGCCGCGCAGTTCCCGCGGAATGGCCTTGATGACTGGCTCGAATGCCCGCACCAGCCACTCGTGGGCGGTGACCTCCTCGTCCTGACCGGGGCGCCCGTAGGTGGCGCGGTAGCGGTCGAGGTCGTTCAGGAGGCGACGGGCCTGGTTCTCGCCGGTGTCGAGGCCGGTGAGGCGCAGCAGGCGGCGCTGGTGGTGCCCCGCATCCACGACCTTAGGCTGGATGCGCACCTGTGCGCCATCGCCACCAGCGGTCATAGCCAGTTCCTCGATGTCGAATCCGAGGTCGTTGAGCCGCTGGATGCGCGCATCGATACGCCAGCGCTCGGAGGCATCGAAGGTCTCAAAGCCGGTGAGTTCCTGCCACAGCATCCGGTACTGGGACACGATGCGGTTGCTGATCTCGATCGGGTCGAGACTTTCGTCGATGCGGCCGCCCGCCTCGAGGTCGAACAGTTCGCCAGCGATGTTGACCCGACCCACCTCGAGGTCGTGTTCTCGCTGCCCGGCCGTGAGTCCGTTGGGCTGGAGCTGACCGGTTTCGGCGTCCACCAGATAGGCGGCGAAGGCGCCAGCATCGCGGCGGAACAGGGTGTTGGACAGCGACACGTCACCCCAGAAGAAGCCCACCAGGTGCAGCCGGGCCAGCAGCAGTGCGAGCGCGTCAACGAGGCGGGTCGCGGTGTCCGGCCGCAGCGTCTGTGAGAAGAGCGCCCGGTAGGGCATCGAGAACTTCAGGTGCTCGGTCACCAGCGCCGAGGGCAGCGGTTCGCCGTCGGCATCGAAGCGGTTGGTGATGACGGCGACCGGGGCGACGCCAGGCACATCGAGTTTCTGCAGGGAGCGCAGCACTTCGTACTCATGCAGCGCCATCTGCTCGGTGGTTTCCTTGACGGCGACGACACCACCGGACATGTGTGCGAATCGCACCAAGTGCCGAGAGATGCCCTTCGGCAGGGCAGCGATCACATCGCTCGGCCACTGGTCGAGGGGGAGTTGCCAGGGCAAATCCAGCAGCGCCGGGTCCGGCACGGCTGCGGTGATACTGAGGGAAGCACGAGGCGGCATAGCAGGGAGCCTATCGGGAACGAAGCGGGGAAACGGTGCGTGCGCACAGAGACAACAGGGGCGGTCCCGAAGTTCGGAACCGCCCCCGCGAGGTTGGGATGAGCCTTACAGGCGCTCGCCAGTCTCAGCGTTGAACAGGTGCACGTGGCCTGCCACCGGGGTCAGGTACACCACGTCACCCATGTTCGGGTGCGAGCGGCCGTCGACGCGGGCCACCAGGTTCAGGGTCTGGCCGTCGACCAGGGCCGAACCGTACAGGTAGCCGTCGGCGCCGAGCTCTTCGACGATGTCGACCTTCACCTCGATGCCTTCACCCTTCTTGGTGGAGATGGTGAAGTCCTCGGGGCGGACACCGGCGGTCACGGTCTTGCCAGCGTTCTTCAGTGCGTCACGCTCGACCGGCACCGTGGCGCCGCCGAACTTGACGCCACCGTCGGCGACCGGCACGTTGAACAGGTTCATGGCCGGGCTACCGATGAAGCCGGCGACGAAGACGTTCTTCGGGGCGTCGAGCAGTTCGCGCGGGGTGCCGACCTGCTGCAGGATGCCGTCCTTGAGCACCGCGATGCGGTCACCCATGGTCAGCGCCTCGACCTGGTCGTGGGTCACGTAGACGGTGGTGACGCCCAGGCGGCGCTGCAGCGACGCGATCTGGGTGCGGGTCTGCACACGGAGCTTGGCGTCGAGGTTCGACAGCGGCTCGTCCATGAGGAACACCTGCGGCTGACGGACGATCGCGCGGCCCATAGCGACACGCTGACGCTGACCACCCGAGAGCGCCTTCGGCTTGCGGCCGAGGTACGGCTCCAGGTCGAGCAGCTTGGCGGCCTCGAGGACGCGAGCGGCGCGCTCTTCCTTGGAGACGCCAGCGATCTTGAGGGCGAAGCCCATGTTCTCGGCCACGGTCATGTGCGGGTAGAGCGCGTAGTTCTGGAACACCATGGCGATGTCGCGGTCCTTCGGCGGCACGTCCGTGACGATGCGGTCGCCGATGCGGATGTTGCCCTCGTCGACCTCTTCGAGGCCTGCGAGCATACGCAGCGAGGTGGACTTACCACAGCCAGAAGGGCCGACCAGAACGAGGAATTCGCCGTCAGCGATCTCGAGATCCAGCTTGTCAACGGCGGGGCGAGTGGTGCCCGGGTAGAGGCGAGTTGCCTTATCAAACACGACAGTAGCCATGTTGTATCTCCTTCACCGGCAGGTACGTGCCGGACGATCCGTAGTGAATGGGATTGTGCATCTGTGCCATTTCGGAACAATGCACTATTGGCAGACTAGTGCAGTTCGCATGCTGGGAACAGGGCGAGATGTACTTCCCACCTGAGAATTGGCAACTCGCGTCGCACAGGAGCGAACGGTACTATCCTTCGCGGGGCGCATCGGGGGGACTCAGAGACCTGTGGGCAGGGACCCGTGGGCAAGGATTTCGGAGAAGACCGAGAATGACCGAACACAAGCAGGCGACACGAAGCCTGCAACAGGCTCGCCGGAGTGAGGCTCGCGAAAAGGCGCTGCAGTTGCGAGAAGAACATCGTCGGATGTCAAAGCGGCGTCAGCTGACGATTCAGATTGGCTCGATCGTGGCTGTCGTAGCCGTGATTGCGACCATCGCGTTGGTGCTCAGTTTCGGCCGTGCCGCCAAGCTGGAAGGTCCGGCTCCGGCGAATATGGCCAGCGATGGCATCGTGCTCACCGGCCAAGATGGTGTGGTCACTGCGGTGCGCACCGAGCCCCTCGAGGCCGGCAAGGATCCGATTCGCTGGTCGGGTACCCAGGACGGTGTGCCGCACGTGCAGTTGATCGTGGACTTTGAGTGCCAGTACTGCGCTGAGTTCGAGAAGACCTACGGCGAGAAAATCGAGGAGTGGCTGAAGGCTGGCCGCATTTCGCTGGAGATTCGTCCGGTCTCGATCGTCAATGACGCCTCGACCCGGACTGCTGCGGCAGCAGCGTGTGTGGCGAACTATGCCCCGGACAACTTCCTGGACTTCCACAAGGTCGTCTACGCTGCGGGCGCCTATCCCGAGCGTGACACCACTGCGCTGGCGGCGCTCGCCGCAGCCGCGGGCGCGGGTCAGTCGTCGGTGGCTGAGTGCATCAACGACCAGCGCTTTGAAGGTTGGGTGGGCGCGGCGACGCTGCGTACCCGCCAGAACGAGGCGTTCCGTGAGGAGGGGCAGCGCTTTGGCACCCCGACCGTGCTGATCGACGGTGAGTTGTTGGCGGCTGGGCAGGACTTCATCACGGCAGTGCAGGTCCACCTCAGTGAGAAGATCGAGGCCCAGGCGCAGGCGCTGGCCAACTCGCTCGCGACTGAGGAAACGGCATCGGCCAAGTAACCTCGCTTCGGTCATAGCGCTGGGTGTGCCCAGCACTGACCGCCTACACTGGATTCGGCTTGCCCGTTCGTTCGGGCACCCACCAGCCTCCTTAGCTCAGTTGGTAGAGCATCTGTCTTGTAAACAGAAGGTCGTCGGTTCAAACCCGACAGGGGGCTCTGTTCAGGCCTCGGGCACAGGAAACGCGCTGAGGAATTCCTCTGGGAGGATCGCTGCTCGCTCCGGCTTTGGGGCGGCGTCGCCGGCGGTCGTACCGACGTAGAGCCAGCCATGCAGGGTTTCGTGCTCGGCGAGGCCGTGGGCTGCCCGCACGGCGTCATGCCGAGTGTGAGGACCCGAGCGCCACATCACGCCCCAGCCCGCTTCCTCCAACAGCAGCGTGAGCACGTGTCCAATGCCGGCCACGACGTCACTCTGCTCCCAAGGGTGAACCTTGAAACTCTGCTGTTGCCGCTCGACGAGCGCGATGAGCAGCGGCGCGCGCAGCGGCTTCTGGGCGAGGCCTGCGCCGGCCGCGGTCGGGTCCAGACCAGCCGCTTCGGCGAGGGCCAGGCCCAGCCGCGTGCGCGCCTCGCCGCGGATCGTGATCAACCGCCACGGTCGCAGCGAGCCGTGATCGGCGATACGGCTGGCCGCAGCGATCAGCGGGAGCAGGGCGAGGTCGTCAGGAGCTGGATCGACCAGTCGCGGCGACGAGCGGCGTCGCGTGAGTGCAGCAAAGACGGGCGCCTCGGTCATGCGTCGGCAGTCGGCGCGAAGGTGAGCGCAATCGAGTTCATGCAGTAGCGCTGCCCGGTCGGGGTCTGCGGCGCATCGTCGAAGACGTGTCCCAGGTGAGAGTCGCAGCGGGCGCAGCGCACCTCGATGCGGACCATGCCATGGCTGCGATCGGTGTGCAGTGTCACCGCATCCGTATCGGCTGGATCGTAGAAGCTCGGCCAGCCACAGTGCGAGTCGAACTTGGTGGTGCTGCGGAACAGCTCCGCACCGCAGGCGCGACAGGAGTAGAGCCCTTCGCGCGTTTCCTCAAGCAGTTCGCCGGTCCATGGTCGTTCCGTTGCCGCCTGCCGCAGGACCGCGAACTCGTCGGGGGTCAGCAGCGCCCGCCATGCTTCTGGGGTGCGCTTGATGCGGTCGCCCGCGGCGGATCCGCTCTGCTGTTCCGTCATAGCTACTCCTGAAAGGCAGGGCCGGCTGAGACTTCTCTGACCATGCGCGGCGCTGGGTGGGTCGCGGCCGCGACGTCGGCACGGCTGCGTAGGATTACGGTACCCGGGAAAGGAGCGTGATGGCTGAGTCTGTGGCGGTGCTTCCAGACACTTCCGAGGCGGCACTCTCGCCCCGGGATCGCGCCATCCTGGACTTCGAACAGCGCGTGCCCTCGCACTCGGGTCGCAAGGATGCCGCAATTCGGGAGATGCTCGGACTCTCCCCGACGCGGTACTATCAACTGCTCAATACCTTGCTGGACTCGCCTGCCGCTTTGGCAGCGGAACCGGCATTGGTCCACCGGTTGCGGCGCCTGCGGGACCGCAGGATGCGGGATCGTGCGCGACGCACCGGCTTGAGTGAGGCAGTTGTCGACGTCACCCGAGGATAAGCATGGCCCGGTACCCGGCGGATCGTTTCGATCAAGTCGCCCCCGCTCGTGGGGTGCGCCGTGGTGCCCACCGGCTGCCAGGGCCAAAGGGGCGATTCTGGCGCTGGCTGCTGTCGACGGTGATTGCGGCGGCGCTGTTCTCGGCCCTCGGCGTCTTTCTGGTGGACCGCTATCGCAGCGAGATTGACTTGAGCGGGGACGGCGATCACGCGGCCGTTGAGGATCTGCCGCCCTACGAGATTCCGGTGGCCGAACCGGTCGAGGACCCCAAGATCGCGATCACGATCCTGAATGCCACTGAGCAGACCGGTCTGGCTGCGAAAATCGGCAAGCAATTGCGGGCCGACAAGAAGTGGAACGTCAAGACCGAGTCGGCCGCGGCGACCACCGACGTGGCCACGTCAACGGTGTACTACAACCACCTTGACGCTGAGGGTGCCGCCCGCGCGCTGGCCGCGGACCTGGGCGTCACCGAGGTCAAGCTGTCGACCTTCTATCGGGGTAACCCCATTACGGTCGTCATCGGCGCCGACCTCATCCCGGCTGCTGCTTAGATCCTCGTTCGCGGCGTCACCGGGCATTGCGCTTGCGTCTGGCGGGGTACGTTAGCGCGGCTTGCACTCTCAGGGGGAGAGTGCCAAGATTATTTAGCACTCTGGTTTGCCGAGTGCCAGACAACGTCATTGCACGCAACGTCCAGGAGGGACGATAACTACTCATGGCTAAGATCATCGCTTTCAACGAAGAGGCTCGTCGTGGCCTCGAGCGCGGCCTGAACATCCTGGCTGACGCGGTCAAGGTGACCCTCGGCCCGCGCGGCCGCAACGTCGTGCTCGAGAAGAAGTGGGGCGCCCCCACGATCACCAACGATGGCGTGTCGATCGCCAAGGAGATCGAACTCGAGGACCCGTACGAGAAGATCGGCGCTGAGCTGGTCAAGGAAGTTGCGAAGAAGACCGACGATGTCGCTGGTGACGGTACCACCACCGCTACCGTGCTCGCCCAGGCTCTCGTTCGCGAAGGCCTCCGCAACGTTGCCGCCGGCGCTGACCCGATCAGCCTGAAGCGCGGTATCGAGAAGGCTGTGTCCGCTCTGAGCGACCAGCTGCTCGCCGACGCCAAGGAGGTTGTCTCCAAGGAGCAGATCGCGGCGACCGCCTCGATCTCGGCTGCTGACCCGCAGATCGGTGCCCTGATCGCCGAGGCCATCGACAAGGTGGGTAAGGAAGGTGTGGTCACCGTTGAGGAGTCGAACACCTTCGGTACCGAGCTGGAGCTCACCGAGGGCATGCGCTTCGACAAGGGTTACCTGTCGGCCTACTTCGTGACCGACGCTGACCGTCAGGAAGCCGTCTTCGAGGACCCGTACATTCTGATCGTCAACTCGAAGATCTCGAACATCAAGGATCTGCTCCCGATCGTCGACAAGGTGATCCAGGCCGGCAAGCAGCTGGTCATCATCGCCGAAGACGTCGACGGCGAAGCGCTGGCCACCCTGGTGGTCAACAAGATCCGCGGCATCTTCAAGTCGGCTGCCGTCAAGGCTCCGGGCTTCGGTGACCGTCGCAAGGCCATGCTGCAGGACATCGCGATCCTCACCGGTGGCCAGGTCATCTCGGAGGAGGTCGGTCTCAAGCTCGAGAACGTCACCCTCGACCTGCTCGGTACCGCCCGCAAGGTCATCATCACCAAGGACGAGACCACCATCGTCGAGGGTGCGGGTGACCCGGAGGCCATCGCCGGCCGCGTGCAGCAGATCCGCAACGAGATCAACAACACCGACAGCGACTACGACCGCGAGAAGCTCCAGGAGCGCCTGGCCAAGCTCGCCGGTGGTGTGGCCGTCATCAAGGCCGGTGCTGCCACCGAGGTCGAGCTCAAGGAGCGCAAGCACCGCATCGAGGACGCCATCCGCAACGCCAAGGCTGCCCACGAAGAGGGCATCGTCCCCGGTGGTGGTGTCGCCCTGATCCAGGCTGGGGCCAAGGTCTTCGAGAACCTCAAGCTTGAGGGCGACGAGGCCACCGGTGCCAACATCGTCAAGGTCGCCATCGAGGCCCCGCTGAAGCAGATTGCGCTGAACGCTGGTCTCGAGCCGGGCGTTGTTGTGGACCGCGTCCGCAACATGGAGACCGGTCACGGTCTGAACGCTGCCACCGGTGAGTACGGTGACCTGGTTGCCCAGGGCATCATCGACCCGGCCAAGGTGACTCGCTCGGCGCTGCAGAACGCTGCTTCGATTGCTGGTCTGTTCCTGACCACCGAGGCCGTGGTCGCAGACAAGCCGGAGAAGAACGTTCCGGCTGCTGGCGGCGACGCACACGGCGGCATGGACTTCTAGTCCACACGCATCACACGCTGAAGGGGGGGCCCCATTGGGGCCGCCCTTTCGCATTGCCACTGCGTTGCGTGCCGGGCTGCGAGGCCCGCGCCTGCCCTAGCGGCTGAACAGGCTGAGGTTCGATTGTTCTACCTCGGCGTACTGGCGGCCCGCGGCCTGCAGCGCCTTCGTGATGCCGGCGAGGGATTCTTCGACTCGGCGCTGCGTTGCGGTCCAGTCGGCCAGCAGGGTCTGGAAGGCGGTGGCCGCCGAGCCCTGCCAGTGTTCCTGCAATCCCTGGAGTTGCGAGTGCAGCCGCGAGACTTCTGCCTGGATCGTGGCGGCGGAGCCCTGCGCTGCGGTGGCCTGTGAGGCCACCAGGGCGCTGTCGACGCGGAATTGGGTCATGAGGGTCCTCTCGGATGGGCGACGGGGTTCTCGCCTCAGAGGATGGCAGCGCGGGGTCGGGACGGGCGACCGCGTCGGGAACCTGTGGACAGATCGCCGCGCGTGCGGGGTGTGGAGAACTGTGCCAGGACCGTTGAGCGAGACGCGACCACCGCCTGGCCACGGAGTGCGCTGCTTAGGTGCGATCCATCAGCGGCAGCGTGACGCGGAAGGTGGCACCGCCACCCGGCGTCTCCAGGACTTCCACTCGACCGCGATGGGCCTGCACAATGGCCGCCACAATAGCGAGGCCCAGGCCGCTGCCGCCAGTTTCCCGGGTGCGTGAGTTATCGGCGCGCCAGAAGCGCTGGAAGATTTGCTCGCGGATCTGTGGCGGAATGCCCTCACCATGGTCAATGACCTCGACGTGGGCGAGGCCCAGTCCGCGGTCGGCGTCAATGCGCAACTCCAGCGGCGAACCGGCGGGAGTGAAGCGCAGCGCATTCGTGATCAGGTTCGCGAGCACCTGGCGCAGCTTGTTCTCCTCGCCGAGCACCACAATCGGTTGCAGTGCGTGGGTGGGCTCCGGAATGACCGCGGCCGGCGAGAGCGGCGGCAGTTCACCGGCGGCAGTCGAGGCGGTTTCGGCCTCGTCGGCGGTCTTGCGCCCCAGCCTGCGCAACTTCGCCAGCGTGGCACCGGCTAACGCGATCGGACCGGTCGCGGTCATCGCGCGACGCTGTTCCGCCGCCGACTTCGACTCGGTCCGGGTGTCATTCTTGGCAGCCAGGGCGCGAGCCTGGCGCTTGGCCTCGGCCTTGCGGGAGGCATCGCGGCGAGCAGCCTCATCACTGATGGTGGGCATCATCGCGGTTGCTGGCTCGTCAAGGCGCTGGATGGGCTGGGTCTTGTCCAGATCCAACTCAGGGTCGGGCTCAATTACCGTCACCACGCGATCCGGCGACTGGGCCATCGCGTCCCGGGCGGCATCGCGTACCAGCGGCAGCAGGTCGACTGGCTCGCGCTGGATGGGGCGGGCCTCGTCGAGGCGGGCGAGCGCCAACAGGTCTTCCACCAGCAACCCCATCCGGACCGCTTCCTTCTCGATCCGTTCCATCGCCTGGGCGATGTCTTCCTCCGTCTTCAGCGCGCCAATGCGATAGAGCTCGGCGTAGCCGCGCACCGTCACCAGGGGGGTGCGCAATTCGTGACTGGCGTCACCGATGAAGCGGCGCATCTGGTCCAGGGTGCGGGCCCGGTCGGCGAAGGCGCGGTCGATCCGCCCAAGCATGGTGTTGAGGGCACGGTTCAGACGCCCCACCTCGGTGCCGGGAGATTCGTTGCGCAGACGCAGGCTGAAGTCGCCGGCGGCGATGGCTGCGGCGGTGCGTTCCACATCGCGTAGTGGCAGGAAGGCCCGGGTAACCAACACCTGGGTCAGGGCGGCGGCGATCACGATGACCAAGATGCCGAAGCCGAAGAACAAGGTGGTGTACCGAGTCATGGTCGCCTCGGTACGCGTCATCGGGAGAGCGATGACCAGTACGCCGTCCCCGGCCGAGGGCACGGTTGTGCTGTCGCGGACGATGGCCCGCCAACCGGGCCCGCCAGCAGACGTGCTCAGTGCGACGACGCCGGTGCCAATCTCGCGGGCGCGCTCGAGCGTCAGCTCCCCGGTTTCTGGTCGCAACGCCTCATCGAGGTTGGGAGAGACCCAGTTGTTGTTCCGCATCGACCCGTCCGGCCCCAAGAACGCCCAGTAGTAGCTATTGGGGTCCTGGTAGCCGCGCGGTGGCTCGGTGGGGTTCAGTTCGGGTAGGAGGTTCTCGGGGTCCTCGATGGCGGCGCGCAGTTGCTCGTCGACCCGCTGCACCAGGTAGTCACGCAGCAGCCACGTCGTGCCAACGCCCGCGATCAGGATGCCGAGCGCCAGGATGAACACGCTCGCGCCGGTGACCTTCGCGCGCAGCGAGAGCGACTCCCACTGCCTGGTCAACGCGTCGGGCATGCTGTGTTCCTTTGTGCTCGGGCGACCCTGGTGGGCCTGAGGCCTACTTGCCGATCTTCAGCATGTACCCGAAGCCGCGCTTGGTGATAATCGCCGGCTCCGGCAGGTGCGGATCCACCTTACGACGCAGGTAGGAAATGTAGCTCTCGACGATGCCTGCGTCGCCGTTGAAGTCGTACTCCCACACGTGGTCCAGGATTTGGGCCTTGCTGAGCACCCGGTTCGGGTTCAACATCAGGTAGCGCAGCAGCTTGAACTCGGTCGGGCTGAGCTCGATCGGGGTGCCTGCGACGGTCACCTCGTGCGTATCCTGATCCATCACAATGTCGCCAGCGGCGAGGACCGCGTCCTCATCTGCCTGCATGGTGCGACGCAGGATGGCCTTGATGCGCGCGATGATCTCGTCGAGGCTGAAGGGCTTGGTGACGTAGTCGTCACCGCCGACGGTGAGGCCAGTGATCTTGTCCTCGGTGTCATCCTTCGCGGTCAGGAACAGAATCGGCGCGGTGAATCCGCTCGAGCGCAGGCGCTTGGTCACGCTAAAGCCGTTCATGTCCGGCAGCATGACATCGAGCACGATGAGGTCGGGCTCTTCTTCCAGCACCGCAGAGATCGCGGCCGCCCCGTTCGGAACAGCGCGGACTGCGAATCCGGCGAAGCGCAGACTCGTGGTCAGCAGGTCGCGGATGTTCGGCTCGTCGTCGACAATGAGGATGCGAGGTCCAGTCATGGCCCCATTGTCTGCATGTTCACTGTAGGTTTCCTGAAAGCCAGTACCTGCAGCTGCGGCGAGGTGACCGCGCCTCGGCAGCGACCTAGACCGCGGCCGATTCCAGGGCGGCAGCATCCAAGATCGTATATCGGTAGCCCTGCTCCGCCAGGAAACGCTGGCGGTGCTGGGCAAAGTCCTGCTCGACGGTGTCCCGAGCTACCAGCGTGTAGAAACTCGCGGGGATGCCGCTCGCGCTCGGACGCAACAGGCGGCCGAGGCGCTGGGCCTCCTCCTGCCTCGAACCGAAAGCGCCCGAAACCTGGATCGCCACGGTCGCATCGGGCAAGTCCACCGAGAAGTTCGCGACCTTGCTCACGATCAGCACCGGTGCCTCGCCGTCGCGGAAGGCCTGGAAGAGTCGCTGCCGCTCGGCCACCGGCGTCTCGCCAGTGAGTTTCGGGGCACCGAGTTCCGCGGTGAGTTCGTCGAGCTGGTCCAGGTACTGGCCGATGACCAAGATGCGCTCGCCCTCGTGCTTCTTGAGCAGAGTGCGGACCACCTCGATCTTGGCCGGCGCCGCGGCAGCCAGTCGGAAGCGCTGGTCATCGCTGGCCGCTGCGTACTCAAGTCGGTCCTCGGCGGGCAAGTCAACGCGGACTTCAAAGCATTCGGCGGGTGAGATGAAGCCCTGCGCTTCGATGTCCTTCCAAGGCGCATCGAACCGCTTCGGGCCGATCAGGCTGAAGACATCCGACTCGCGACCGTCCTCGCGGACCAGGGTTGCGGTCAAGCCCAGGCGGCGCCGCGCCTGCAGCTCGGCCGTCAACTTGAATACCGGGGCTGGCAGCAGGTGCACCTCGTCGTAAACGATCAGGCCCCAGTCCTGGGCATCCAGCAACGCGAGGTGCGTGTACGCGCCGCCACGGCGGGCGGTGAGGATCTGGTAGGTCGCGATCGTGACCGGCTTGACCTCCTTCACCTCACCCGAGTACTCGCCGATGTCATCCTCGGTGAGGGTGGTGCGACGCAGCAGTTCGTCCCGCCACTGGCGAGCCGACACCGTATTCGTGACCAAAATCAGTGTGGAGCGGTCGGTTGCTGCCATCGCGGCGGCGCCCACCAGCGTCTTGCCGGCGCCACAGGGCAGCACTACCACGCCACTGCCGTGCTCGGTGAAGCGCTCGACCGCGTGCTGCTGATAGCCGCGGAGCGTCCAACCGTCCTGGTTCAGATCAATGTCAAAGGGGGTGCCCTCGGTGAAGCCGGCGGTGTCCTCGGCCGGCCAACCCAGGCGGACCAGTTGCTGTTTCAATTCACCACGCGCCCACGGCTGGACGAGGAAGGAGCCATCGTCGAGTTGGTCGCCCAGCAGGGGCTTAATCTTGGCCGACTTCCCGATCTCGGCGAGGATGGCCGGCTCGGCCGATCGCAGGATGAGCGTCTCATTCTGGCGTTCGATGGTGATCCGGCCATAGCGGTTCACGGTTTCACGGATGTCGAAACTGACGCTGTCCGGAACCGGGAATCGGGACCAGCGCGTGAGGGTACCCAGAATCTCGTCGGCGGTGTGGCCGGCGGCGCGGGCGTTCCAGAGTCCCAGGCGCGTGATCCGGTACGAGTGCATGTGCTCCGGGGCGCGTTCCAGTTCGGCGAAGGTGGCCAGCTCGTGGCGGGCTGCCTCAGCCTGCGGGTGGGCGACCTCGAGCAGCACCGTCCGGTCGCTTTGCACAATCAGCGGACCGTCGGGTGCGGTGGGAATCGCGATTTCCGGCATCCGGCCAGTGTACTGCGCACGGCTGGGGCCGCGCCGGGATTCTGTGGCGATCTCACTCTGGCTCCAGGCAGTGTGGGACTCAGGCGCGGCGCTAGCCGGCTGGGGTGTCGAGGATCGTGATCGAGCGCACGAGTTTCACCGGCAAGGTGCGTTCGCTTTCACTGGCCAGGTCGCGCCCACGCAGTCGACCATTGTGCACGGCCGCTGGGGTCAGCCGCATCGTCAGGTCCGTGCCGTCTGGCATGGCCAGGACCAATTCCACCGGGGTGCGGTTCCGGATTGCTTCCTGCAACTGCCGCGTATGCCAGGCCTCGCTGGGCTCGGTGCCAAGGCCACCGTGCTGGGCAACACGCTCGGCGAGTGCGTCCAAGGCCGCGCCGATGGGATCGGGCTGCGGCACGCTGTCGGTGACTGCTCGCGGCGCCTCCGGCGCGGATACGGCTGAACGGGCCGGGTAGCGAGCCGCGTGCAGGGAGTTCAGCACCACCTCGGGGGCGACGACGCTGCGGAGCCGGCCAACGTCCTCGGTGCGTTGCAGCCGCAGTGACCGCAGCGAGGTGTCTACCAGCAGTTCCGCAGCGCGCTGCGGGTCGGCGACGAAGAGTTCGGTCTTGGACGTGACGCCGTGGAGATCGCGCACCTCGATCACGCTGCCCTCGTTCAAATCCGCGAGGATGTATTCCAGCGGTTGCGGGATGGGACCGGCCGAAATCTGCACCAACAGCTCCCGCATTTGCGCTGCGGTCACCCCAGCGCGCAGGGCATTGTGCATGGTGGCCGCGCTCATCCGGTAGGCGGATGCTGGGCCATGTCCTTCTGGCTCCGCGAACTGGCGCAGTTGCAAGTCGAGGTCGGCCCGCAACGGACCCGGCGCGATCACGCTGAGGTCATGCTGCAGGTACACCTTGTCCACCTCCGCCGGCAGGGTGCGGGCCAGCACCTCCAGCACCGCCTGTTGCTCGGTGCTGGCTTCGGCACCGCGGCTGGCACGGAAGAGGGCACCAGCGCGCTGGCCGAGTTCGGTGACGCGATCCTCGGCCACCAAGCCGAGTAGTGCTGCCTCGGCTCCCGCGCGCTCCAGCATGGGGGTGATCCAACTGCGACCGAGCGGATAGCGGCGCAGCATTGCAGCGGTGGTCGGCGCCATCCAGGAGCTGCCGGCCTCGGTGTCGGCTGGGCCGAGCGCGAGCGACGCAACGTCAG
This sequence comes from Actinomycetes bacterium, assembly GCA_023436775.1. Lineage (GTDB taxonomy): Bacteria > Actinomycetota > Actinomycetes > Actinomycetales > Microbacteriaceae > JAEZHW01. The sequence goes on along the minus strand of JAEZHW010000063.1, from coordinate 45,013 downwards.
CGGGAAACTGTTCCAGCCAGGCTGCGGCCAGGCGCAACCAGCGTTCTGCCGGGGCGGCCGCAGCGAACGCGGCAATATGTGCGTGCCGCGGACGCCACACGTCGTGCCGTAGCGCAGCCAGTTCGGCGGCAACGGCGAGGCGCAGCATTGGCTCGGTGATCTCGAGGTCGCGATGCAGGATTTCCGCGAGGCGCTGCTGGTCGTTGCGCTTGAGTTGACGGGTCGGATCCACTGGCTGCTTCGGTGCCAACTGCGACAGGCTCGCGGCCAGGACCACAATGTCGCGGATGATGGTGGCTGCCGCCTGCGAGGACGCGGGCGACGAGGCGGGGGAGCCGGTGCCAGCGATGCTGGTCGAGGCGACCAAGGCCACTTCGTCCCGCAGGGCCTGTTCCAATGCGGTGGCCACCGCGGGGTAGGGCTCGCGCGTTGCGGGGTCGAGCAGCAGGGCAGCAATCGCGGCCTCGGTGTCGGCATCCGCCCCGGCATCGCCGGTGAGCGCCGCGATCACCGGCGCGGGGAGCTGTGGCAGCAGTCGTTGCACCCGGTCCGGCTGGTGCAGCAGTTCAATCAGATCGAAGACATCCTCGACGCGAGTCAGCAGATCCGGCTTACTCCCGAGGAAGGCTGGGCGCCACACTTCCAGCGCGGCACGGAGTCGCTCGGCATCGAGCGATTGCAAGTGCTGCGCCGCAGCCAGCGGCCCGGTCATATGCGCTTAGCGCCCGTTGGCCTCGCGGCGACGCCGGCGCATCGTCAGGAAGGTCAGGGTCAGGATCAGCAGGATCGCGATCGGCAGACCGATGTTCGGCAGGAACACCACAAACGGCCAGATGCCGGTCGCGAAGTCCTCGCGCTGCATCCCCTGTCCTGAGGCGATCGGAATGGCCATCAGGCAAAGAATCGACAGCAGAACGATGCCGACCATCATGAAGGCAAGGATGCGTTCGATACGATTGACAGGCTGCGGCTCGGGTGCTTTGGTCACACGTTCAGAATATACGGGTGTCCTGTCCGGCCGTGCATGGAAGTATCAGGTAAGCCGATAACGACTCGGCTACAGGAATCGAGGGTGCAATGCCTACCGGCAAGGTGAAGTTCTACGACGACGCGAAGGGCTTTGGTTTCATCGCTTCGGACGAGGGCCAGGAGGTCTTTCTGCACGCCTCCGCGCTGCCAGCGGGCGTGACTACGGTCAAGAATGGCCAGCGGGTCGAATTCGGCATCGTTGACGGCAAGCGCGGCGCGCAGGCGCTGTCGGTGCGTTTCCTGGACGCGGCACCGGCCCGGGTGAAGATCACGCGCAAGCCGGCTGATGATATGGCCGTCATTGTTGAGGACCTGATCGGTCTGCTCGACGGCATTGGTGCCGACTTCAAGGTCGGTCGCTACCCCGATGCCAAGACTGGCCGCAAGATTGCTGGCCTGCTGCGCAAGGTCGCGGAGGAACTGGATGCCTGATTCGCTAGAGCCCACGTCGGCCGACGAGCCGCAGAACGCGGCTGACCAGACCCCGGAGGCGGTGTCGGTGGACGCTGGTGATCCGGCGAAGGTCGAGGCTCAGGCTGAGGCGCAGGTTGACGCCGCTGCTGCGCCGGAGGTGGAGGCCGCACCGGAAGCAGAGCCGGAACTCGATGAGGTGCTCGCTGCATCCCAGGACCTGGCTCGGACTGCGTTGCTCGAGATCACCAGCGAAGACACCATCGGCGCCTTCGCCGGTGCCCTCGCCGAGGCCGACCACGTTGCCTCGCTGCGGTTCGAGTGCACGATGCCGGCCTACCCCCACTGGTACTGGACGGTGACGCTGGCCCGCGTCGAGGACGCCGAGCCGACCGTGATGGAGCTGGAGTTGCTGCCGGGTGAGGGGGCCCTGTTGGCGCCGCCGTGGGTGCCGTGGTCGGTGCGCCTGGCTGAGTACCAGGCGGCAAAGGCTGCCGGCGAACTCGAAGAAGACATCGAGGTTGTGGCCGACGACGCGGTGCTGGATGACGAAGACGAGTCGGACGAGGACGAGTCCGACGAGGACGGCATCGACGGGGACGACGACTCGGATCATGACGACGACGCTGACGACGATGACTCGGATGACGACGACGACTCGGATGACGACGACTCGGATGACGATGACGGCTATGTCGATGTCGACGACGACGTCAGCCTCGCAGGCGATGACGACGAAGAGCCCGGCGAGACGACCGAAGAGATTGTCGACGAGGACGACGACGAATAGTCCGCGCTTCGCCGCGACTGATCGCTAGCGCGTGTGTTGGTGATGCGTGTAGGCCAGGCCGATCAGGCCGATGACGATCCCCGCGATGCAGGTCCAGAAGACCAGACCGAAGTCGAACGGGAGCGCCGACCCCATCACCATCGCCACCACGAAGGCGACGATCCACAGGCTGAGCCCAACGAGCGCGGCCTTCCGGTCATCGGTCTGCACCGGTTCCGGGTCTGGTCGGCGCTCGCCGTCCTTCAGTAAGAAGCGGATCATGTCGCCCCCACGTCGGCCTTAGCCGAGATTCTCCACGACGTACTCGATCGAGCGCACCAACTGGCGCACATCGTTCGGCTCGATGGCAGCGAAGGTCGCCACGCGCAGCTGGTTGCGGCCCAGCTTGCGGTAGGGCTCGGTGTCGACGATGCCATTTGCGCGCAGCGTCTTGGCGATCTCTGCGGCGTCGATGTCGCCGTTGAAGTCGATGGTGGCCACCACCTGCGAGCGGTGCTCGGGGTTGGCAACGAAGGGGGTCGCGTAGTCGACCGACTCGGCCCAGTCGTACAGCACGCTCGATGATTCGGCCGTGCGCGCTGAGGCCCAGGCCAGGCCGCCGTTGTCGTTGAGCCAGTCGACCTGGTTCTCGAGCAGCAGCAGGGTGGCCAGTGCCGGAGTGTTCAACGTCTGGTTCAGGCGCGAGTTGTCCAGCGCAACCTTGAGGTTCAGGAACTCCGGGATCCAGCGGCCGCTCGCAGCAATGCGCTCAATGCGTTCGATGGCGGCCGGCGAGACCAGGGCAAACCAGATGCCGCCGTCGGAGGCGAAGTTCTTCTGCGGAGCGAAGTAGTAGACGTCCGCCTCAGCAGCGTCAAAGTCGATGCCACCTGCGGCGCTGGTCGCGTCGATCACGGTGAGTGCGCCCTCATCGGCGTGTACGCGACGGACCGGAGCCATCACGCCGGTCGAGGTCTCGTTGTGGGTCCAGGCGTAGACATCGAAGCCTTCGCCCGGCTGCACCTCGCTGCGCGAACCACCATCGGCGGTGATCACCAGCGGCGCCTCCAGGTGCGGGGCCTTGGCGGCCTTGGCGAACTTGGCGCCGAACTCACCAAAGGCGAGGTGCTGGCTGCGGCGCTCGATCAGGCTGAAGGCGGCGGCATCCCAGAACGCGGTCGAGCCACCGTTGCCGAGGATGACCTCGTAGCCCTCCGGCAGGCGGAACAAGTCGCTCAGTCCGCTGCGTACGCGGCCGACCAGGTTCTTGACCGGAGCCTGACGGTGGGAGGTGCCCAGGATCGCTGCATTCCGGACCAGGTGCTGGACCTGCTCGTCGCGGACCGCGGACGGCCCACAGCCAAATCGACCGTCGTTGGGCAGCAGTTCCTGAGGAATAGTGATGGCCATAGCGTTGATTCTAGTGGCCCAGCCTGCACGCTGAGCAGCCGCACTGGTCGCGGCCTGGCGCCGGGCGCTATCGCGCTAGGCTGGAGACGGCACGGCCTGCCATGTGCGGTGGCGGCCGGGTACGAGTCGAAGGAGGTCGCGGTGACAGTTACGGACTTGGTGGACACCACTGAGATGTACCTGCGCACGATCCTCGACCTGGAAGAAGAAGGCATCGTTCCGCTGCGCGCTCGAATCTCTGAGCGCCTCGGCCACTCCGGCCCGACGGTGTCGCAGACGGTCGCGCGAATGGAGCGTGACGGTCTGGTGGTGGTCTCGGATGACCGCCACTTGGAACTGACCACCGAGGGCCGACTGTATGCGGTGCGGGTGATGCGCAAGCACCGCCTCGCCGAACGCCTGCTCAATGACGTCATTGGCCTGGATTGGGAACTGGTCCACGATGAGGCGTGCCGCTGGGAACACGTGATGAGCGAGGCGGTGGAGCGCCGGCTGCTGGCTCTGTTGGACAGCCCGACCGAGTCGCCGTACGGCAATCCGATCCCCGGGCTCGTTGAGCTGGGCGGCCCGGAGGCGCCTGCCTTCCGTGACGGCGTGCACCGCGTGACCGACGCCGTGGTCGAAGAAGGCACCGTGTGCGGACAGATCCGTCGCATCGGCGAGCCGGTGCAGGTCGAGGTGGAACTGCTCGCTCAGCTGCGCCAGGCCGGTATCGTTCCCGGCAATCACGTCACCTTCACGCAGGCTGGCGGATACGTACTCGCTCACGCTGATGACTTCGAGGATGGGCTCGAGCTGCCCGCCGAGGTAGCTTCCCACCTCTTCATTGAGCGCTAGCGCGCGGCAGCGCCGCTGCCGCGCGACTTACCCCTCCGTTGGGGCGTCCGTCGCACCGAGGTCTCGCGCTCGGCCGCGGTGTAGCGGCGGGATCAGGCCATCGCGGGCGTAGATCTCAAGGTCCCGGTCGGCATGATCCACCATGGCGTGGGCGGCGTCGATGAAGTCGCGATTCCGGATCGCCTCCAAGATGCGCTGGTAGTCGGCGCGGACGCCCTCGATGTCGCGGCCCTGCAGGAGCCTGGCTCGGTTATCCGGGGTGTCGATGCGCTGCGCGATGCCAGCGTGCAAGGAGGCGAGGAGTCGGTTCCGGGCCGCATCGAAGAGGAGGTTCATGAACCGGGTAGCGAAGGGGTTCAGCAGGGGATTGCCCGCCGTGGACACCGGCAGCGCGTGCACTGCGTTCTGGAGCGCAGCGACGTCCTCCTCGCTGCGGTGGATGGCTGCCTGTTGTGCGGCCTCGATCTGGAGTGCCCGCCGGTAGCTCAGCAACTCTTCGAGACTGTAATCGGCGAGGAACTGGCCGAGCAGGGCGCTGGTTGGGGTGCTGGAACGCACGAAGGTACCGCGACCGGGCAGGGTCTCGAGGATGCCCATCGCGGCCAGGGATCGCACCGCCTCGCGCACGGTAGAGCGACCGACATTCATTTGCATAGCCAGGTCCGACTCGATCGGTATACGGCTGCTCACCGGCCATTCGCCACTGGTGATATTTCGGCGCAGGTATGCCAGCGCCGCGCGGGCGCGGCTACTACTGGCCCCATCGTCGATCGCCATGCTGAATCGTCCCCTTCGCAGCGATTGTCGGTGCCGCGGCGTCCTCGCGGCGGTTGGATCATCGTAGCGTTGATGACGAACCGCTTCAGGATGCGCTGTGAAGTATGGCAGCAACGGATAGGGTTGGATCTGCCGCAGACGCAGCGGCGTCGCGGTGGGCGCGACCGAATCATGGGAAGGCAGCATGTCAGACTTCTTCCCGCCAGCAGACGGTGGGGGCGACACGGTCGCGCGGCCTTCTGCGGGTCGACGTGCGGCATCGCGCATCGGGGGATTCCTGCGAGATGTGGTGATTATCGTCGTCGCCGCGGTGGTGATCTCCTTCCTGATCAAGACCTTCCTGATCCGCTCCTTTTACATCCCATCGCAGTCGATGGAGGAGACGCTGCGGATCAACGACCGCATCATCGTGAACCAGTTGGTGCCGCGCTTCTTCCCGATTGAGCGAGGCGACGTGGTCGTGTTCCGGGATCCCGGTGACTGGCTCGAGCCGATCCCGGTCAAGGAGACCAACAACTCGATCGAGGCGGTCTGGGACGGCTTCCTGCAGGTCGTCGGACTGTCGGTGTCGGACAGCGAGCAGCATCTGATTAAGCGCGTGATTGCTGTCGGCGGCGATCGCGTCATCTGCTGCACCGACGAGGGACAGATCACGGTCAACGGGGTGCCGCTGAACGAGGCGCCCTACATTCAGCTGCCGAGCAGTAACCACCCCGCCTCGATGCAGGCCTTCGATGTCACCGTCCCCGAGGCCAGCCTCTGGGTGATGGGCGACAACCGCTACGCCTCGGCCGACTCACGAGCACACATGGACGGGCCGACCAAGGGCTTCGTGCGCGTGGACGACGTGGTGGGCAAGGCGCTGGTCATTACCTGGCCGACGAGTCGCTGGGGCACGGTGGACTCGCACTACGAGGTGTTCGACGCCGTGCCTGATCGACGGTAACGATGGCGGTTGCCGCACCGAGCCTCGTTGTCGAGCACGAGATGCTCGCCGCGGGGGCCCGCCGTATCATCGGCATCGACGAGGTTGGCCGCGGTGCACTCGCCGGCCCGGTCGCGGTTGGAGTTGCGGTCTGGGATCCAGGCTGTGCTGACGTGCCAACTGGGCTGCGGGACTCGAAGCTCATGAGCGAGGCAGCCCGCGAGGCCATGGCGCCGCGGGTGGTCGACTGGGTGTGCGCCAGCGCGGTGGGCACCGCCTCGGCGGCCGAAATCGACCAGTACGGTATCACTCGCTGCCTGGCGCTGGCCGCCCTGCGAGCATTGGCGTCGCTGCCCGAGCCCGAGGAGAGCTGGCGCGGCTCGCGCCTGCTGCTCGACGGGGTGCACGATTGGCTCTCGCCGGCGCTGCGAGTGGTTGCCGCCAGTGCGGATGGGTTATTCGCGGTCGAGGCGGATCCGGCCGGTCCGCCGTGGCCTGCGCTGGATCTGGTGCTCGCCGCCTCGCCGGTGTCCACCCGACCGAAGGCGGACCGCGACTGTGCCGCCGTGGCCGCGGCCAGTGTGCTGGCGAAGGTATCCCGCGACGGGCAGATGCGACTGCTCGCCGAGCAGGTTCCGGCCTATGGCTGGGCCTCGAACAAGGGCTATGGCAGCGCCGAGCATCTGGCCGCGATCGCCGTGCATGGTGCTCACGTCGAGCACCGGCGTACCTGGCTGCGAGAGTCCATTCCACACGCCCAGGCCACAGCCACGGCGGGCTAGGATAGGGCACCATGGAAGACGACGACATCGACGACTACGACCGGACAGCCGAGCTGGCGCTGTACCGCGAGTACCGCGACATCGCCGGCCAGTTCCGCTATGTGGTCGAGACCGAACGCCGCTTCTACCTCGCCAACGAGGTGGAACTGGTGCGGCAGGACACGCCCTACGACTTCTACTTCGAACTGACCATGCAGGACGTGTGGGTGTGGGATGTCTACCGTTCCAACCGATTCGTCAAGAGCGTGCGGGTGCTCACCTTCAAGGACGTCAACGTCGAAGAACTCTCGCTGCCGGATCTGCAGTTGCCGAAGGAACTCGCACTCGACGAGTAGCGCTGGTTTGTGCGGCGTCGCTGCGGCGTGGCGATGTGGCCATGCTGGGCTCCGCGCTGGCACGCCTGTGATCCGGGCTAGTGCAGGTCCGCATCCGGCGCGCCGACGGCCCAGCGGGTGAATCGAACCGTCAGGCCCGCTCGGGTCGGGGCGCAGATCATCGGCCCGGCAAGCGCGGCGAGGTCGGGTTCCAGTGGGACGAGGCGCACCAGACGGAACGGCTCGTCGTCGGCCCGCGCCCGGATGGTGACCGCGTCACCGGCGCGGCTGGCCCGAATCGTGACCGTGCGGCCGAACCACTCCGGGACCCGTGCGACCGACCAGTCCGACTTGCCATTCGTCACGACCGCACCGAGCTGCGGGAAGCCGTCGCAGTATTCGACCCCGGCCTTGATCCAATGCTCATCATTGATCGAGAGGTACATGCCTGCCTGGTCAAACTGCTGGTCATAGTCGAGCACAAACGAGACCTCGACCGCGCCATGCGTGCCAAACGGCGCCAGCAGCGCGTGCGGGTTGTCGTGCACGAAACCGTAGGAGGTGTGCCGCCATGCGTCGGAGCCTTCCGCGGCGGTGACTTGGAGGTGCTCGCCATCGCCATTGATGGCGAGCGGTTTCCGAGTCCAGAGGCCGTCCGCCCAGGGCACCGCAGTCGTCTGGGGGACTTGCTCCATGACCGCAGCCTAGCCCGGACTCTGGCGCACGGGGGAGATCGTGATCTGGGCGTGATCGGCAGCGCGCCAAGATGGCGGGGGCTGGCAAGGGAACGTGGGCAGGTGCGGTGTTGCGCCTCGCCCTACTACCTGGCCGACCTTGGAGTTACAACCCCCTAGTCCCGTGGCATTGGTCGGGCGACACTGAGGAACTCGACCATGTCACGACCAGGAGGACATCATGGTGCAACAGAAGCTCGAGACCCCTGAGGAACTGTTCCAGTTCCAGCTGCGCAGCGCGGCGACGATGGAGCAGCACTCGCTCGAGGCGCTTGCAGCGTTGCAGAGCGCGGCCAAGGACTCAGCGATCAAGAAGATGTTCAGCCACCACGCTGACGAGACGCGTGAGCAGATTGAGAACCTGAACCAGGTGTTTCAACTGCTGGACTGGAAGCAGAGCACGGCGCCGAACCCGGCGACGACCGGCATCTCCAAGCAGGCGGTCTCACTGCTGGACCGAACCGTCGGCAAACTGCACAACGAGGTGGCGCTGGTGAGTGCCCTGGGCAATGAGCACTTCGAAATCTCGACCTACCAGGCATTGATCTTGCAGGCGCGGTCGCTGGGATCCGAGGACGCGGTGGGCCTACTGTCGGCGAACCTCGATCAGGAGGTCCACACCAGCCAGGAACTGCTGAAGGCGCTGGAGGAATTGGTCGCCTGACCAGTGAGCGCGCTCGCTGCTGGCTCGGGGAGAGCGGCCCGGGCCAGCAGCGCTGCGAGGGGAGGGCGCGTCGGTGACGGCGCGCATCCTCCACAGACGAGGACGTCGTCGGATCGTGCACTGACTTGCTTGCCCCGGTCGACGGGCCGCGGTCGCGGACCACGCTGGGGGCATGACCACGCAGCAGGCATTGGGGCGAGCCGGTGAGGCGCTCGCTGCCGAACATCTGACCGCAGCCGGCATGCGCCTCGTGCGCGCGAACTGGCGCTGTCGTGACGGCGAGATCGATCTGCTCATGCGCGACGGGGACAGCCTGGTCGCGGTTGAGGTTAAGACTCGCACCAGTCTGAACGCCGGACATCCCTTCGAGGCGATCACCGCTCGGAAGGCGAGCCGGTTGCGTTCGTTGGTGCGGCAGGCCGCTGCCGAGCTCGGCCATCGCGGGTCGATTCGAGTCGACGCGGTCGCGATCCTGCTGCCGCCGGATGCGGCGGCGCTGCTGGAACACCTCAAGGGGATCGCGTGACCGCGCTGATCCGGACCTGGGCGGTGGCCCTGCATGGGGTGTCCGGCACGATCATCGAGGTCGAGGCGCATCAGTCGAACAGCCTGCCCGGCATCGTCATCATCGGGCTCCCGGATGCCGCCCTGAACGAGGCGCGGGAACGCATCCGCTCGGCGGCCGCGAACTCGGGCTGTGGGCTGCCAGCGCGCAAACTCACCATGAACCTCTCGCCGGCCGAACTGCCCAAGCACGGGGCAGGGTTCGACCTGGCGCTCGCGCTCGCGGCGCTGGGATGTGATGGGACCGTTGATCCCGCCTCGCTGCATCGCTGCGTGCACATCGGTGAGCTCGGTTTGGATGGGCGGGTGCGGCCCGTCCGCGGGGTGTTGCCGGCGGTGCTTGCTGCGCAGCGGGCCGGCTTCGACACGGTGCTGGTGCCGGTCGGTAATCAGGCGGAAGCCGAACTCGTGCCCGGTATCCGGATTGTGCCAGTGGCGAGCCTGCGGCATGCCGCCCGGTTCCATGGCGCCGATCTGCCGGACGAGGGCGTCGATCCGGTGCTGCCGGCCGCGTCTGGCGTGGCGTCAGACGACGGCGAGCCGGACCTCGCTGACATCGCGGGCAACGCCGACGCGGTGCTCGCGCTGCAGGCCGCAGCCGCCGGTGGCCACCATATGTTCCTGCTCGGTCCACCGGGCGCTGGCAAGACCATGCTCGCCGAGCGACTGCCGGGCATCCTGCCGGACCTCGATCCGGACGCGTCGCTCGAGGCGAGTTGCGTGCGCTCGCTCTCGGGGGATCGGGCGTTGACGGCTCTGGTGACCCGCCCGCCCTTTATCGCCCCGCACCACACCGCCACTCAGGCGGCCCTGGTGGGTGGCGGCAGCGGCAGAGTACAACCGGGCGCGGTGGCGCGGGCCAGTCACGGCGTGCTGTTTCTCGATGAGGCTCCCGAGTTTCCGCGTTCTGTGCTGGACGCGCTACGGCAACCGATGGAACGCGGCAGCATCACGATTCATCGGGCGCGCAGCCAGGCCACGTATCCGGCGAAGTTCCAGTTGGTGCTGGCCGCGAACCCCTGTCCGTGTGCCAAGGACGAGCGCGACTGCGAATGCCCGGTGGCGGTGCGCCGCCGCTACTTGGGCCGGTTGTCCGGGCCGCTGCTGGATCGCGTGGACCTGCAGCTGCGGCTGCGCCGGGTCGCACTGCACGAACTCCAGGCACACCAGAGCGGTGGCGTCACCAGTGCCGAGGCGAAGGCTCGCGTTGCCGCCGCCAGGGCAGCGGCGAGCGAGCGGTTCGGCACACAGGGCTGGACCAGGAATAGCGAGGTGCCGGGCTCAGCCCTGCGCTCGCAGTGGCGACTGGCCGCCTCGGCCACTGGCGCGCTCGATCGAGCGCTCGAACGCGGCGTGTTGACGCTGCGGGGGTATGACCGCGTGTTGCGGGTGGCCTGGAGTCTCGCGGACCTCGCGGGCAAGACCAGCCCGGACCGCGCCGATATTGGACAGGCACTGTATCTGAGGGGAGTGGGGGCATGATGGCGACCGAAGAGTTGGCAGCCCGGTTCGGGAACGATGCGGCGGCGGGGTGGTTCGGACTGGATCGCGGCGAGGTGGAGCCGCTCCTGCGTCGGCTGCGCCCGGGCCAGGATGATGCACCATCCCTGCTTCGGGAAGCCTTTGCCCGGGCAGCACTCAGCGGCATTGCCGAACCGGGGGATCGTATCGCTGGCGCTGCGGTCCAGTCCCTCGGCGGCGCGGCGACCCTGGCGTGGTTACTGTCCGAGGCTCGAGACACACTGCCAGACGGCATTGGGGTGACTTCGGAGGAATGGGGCGCCGCGATCGCACGCTGGCAGCCTCGACTGAGCGCGCGGCACATCCTGCGCGCGCTCCAGGCCGCGGTGTCGGTGAAGGCGAGCCTCGTCCTGCCAGCAGATGCGGCTTGGCCAGCCGGACTCGATGACCTCGGCGAGCACGCCCCACAGGTGCTCTGGCTCCGCGGCAACGCCGAGCTGCTGCCTGCGCAGACCGCGAACGCCGTGGCGATCGTGGGGACACGCGCGGCGACCGGTTATGGCGAGTACGTGGCGGCCGAGCTGGCCAGTGGGCTGGCGGGCAGCGGCGTGGCGACCGTCTCGGGTGGCGCGTACGGCATCGACGGGGTGGTGCATCGCGCCAGCCTCGCCGCCGAGGTGTCGACGGTCGCGGTCCTCGCCGGCGGCATCGACCGACTCTACCCCGCCGGGCACGAACAACTCCTGCGCTGTATCGCCGAGGATGGCGTCGTCATTGCTGAGACGCTGCCTGGCACGTCGCCCTCACGCTGGCGCTTCCTGCAGCGCAATCGCATCATCGCAGCGCTGGCCCACACCGTGGTCGTCATCGAGGCGGGGGTGCGCTCCGGCGCCCTGAACACGACGGCGCACGCGGTCGCTCTCGGCCGCACCGTCGCCGCGGTGCCTGGGCCGGTCACCTCGGCCGCCTCCGCAGGCACGCACCGGCTCATCCGCGACTTTGACGCGGCCCTGGTCACCAGCAGTCGCGACCTGCTGGCACTGCTGCCGGGGCGCGGCGTCGAGACTGCGTCGGCGGAGGAGGAGGCCGTCGCTACGGCGGAGGCAGCGGAGTCGACACCAGCCGATGCGGCCGTCGAACACGCCGCCGAAATTCGCGTGCTCGACGCCATGTCCACGCGCAGTCGCCGCACGATCGAGCAGATCAGCGTCGGCAGCGGGCTCGCGGTCGAGCAGGTTCGCTCCGTCCTCGGAATGCTGCGACTCGACGAGGCGGTGGACGAGTCCGATGGTGGCTGGCGCAAGCGAGTGCAGCGGGGAAGTGCGTGACCACCGAACTCGGCCCGAGGCGTGGCTAAATCCGCAGACTGCTCGGCGACGAGGCATGCTGAGGGTATGCAGGCGGCGATCACCGAGTACCTGGAGGAACTCGCGCAGGCGCGCGGGCTCTCCCACCACACCGTGCGCGCCTACGCCGCGGACCTCGAATCGTTGCGCCGCAGCCTCGAGGTCATGGAGATCACCCAGCCAGGGCAGGTGACCCTGAATCACCTTCGGGCATGGCTCGCAGAGCCCGGACCAGACGGCCAACTGCTCGCTGACGCCACCGTCGCGCGCCGCGTCGCCACCGTGCGCGGCTTCTTCGGCCAGCTCGCGCAGCGCGGACAGATCGAGCGCGACCCGGCCGCCAGGCTCCGGCGTCCAGCAGCCAGTCGAAAATTGCCGCGGGTGCTGCCGGCCACCTGGCTCAGTGACATCCTCTACGACTTGGAACGCGCCGCCGACGACGCCGACCCGATCGCGCTGCGCGACCACGCCCTCCTCGAAGTGCTGTACGCGGCCGGCCTGCGCGTCTCGGAACTGGTCGGACTCGACATGGAACGCATCGACTGGGAACGACGCACCCTGCGCGTAGTCGGTAAAGGCGCCAAGGAACGAATCGTGCCCTTCGGGCAGCCCGCGGAACGGGCGCTGCGACGCTACCTCGAGCAGGGGCGACCAACGCTGCTTGCCAAGGCCAGCAAACCCGACATCAGCGCCGTCTTCCTCGGGGCACGCGGCGGCAGACTCGGAACCCGTGCCGTCTACGAATTCGTCGCCACTCTGCTGCAGCAACTTCCGGGGGATGGTCCGGCCGGGCCGCACGCGCTGCGGCACACCGCCGCCACCCACCTGCTCGACGGTGGCGCCGACCTGCGCATGGTGCAGGAACTCCTCGGCCACGCCAGCCTCGGCACCACGCAGATCTACACCCACGTCTCGGCCGAACGCATCCTCGCCGGCTATCGGCAGGCGCACCCACGCGCTACGAAAGCAGCCCAGTAGCGAGAACCGGCCCAATGCGCGCAGCGACCGCGCGACCGCGAGCACAGCATCATCCCGCCCATGGTTTCAGCACCGACCACGGCACCCCACCGAGGAACAGCAGCGGATTCACATACTCGCCGAGCAGTCGAACTCCGAAATGCAGACATACCGGTGAGCAGTGTGAGGGCGCGTCGGTGACCACGCCGATCAAGGTGTCGCGCTCGACGGACATGCCCGCGACCAGGTCCGACGCGACCGGCTCGAACGACGCCAGGACCGTGTCACCGATCCGAAGGGTGAGCACCGGTCGGCCCGCCACGTCGCCGGCGAAATGGACCACCGCATCCGCCGGCGCGCGGACCGGAGCACCCACCTCGCTGACCAGGTCGATGCCGCGATGCCCAGTGCCATACGGGGTCAGCGGCGCACGAAAGCCGGCTGCGAATCGAATTGGTCCTGCCACCGGCCAGTGCCACTGCGCTGAACCCGCCCACACGGCCGCGGACAGGCGATCAGCCGCGGCCGTGGCGGGGAGGAGGCTTGACGAGGCGACGCACAAGACTGTCAGCGCCAGGGCGACCAGCCGCCGGGCGCATCGCGAGCGGCGGCTCGGGTGAGCGCGCGTCGCAGCTCGAACCAACACCCCGCGACCTCGCCCGCCGATACCTCCCATCCGGCCAGCATCCGCCCCCGCGATCGCGGCGCACCGGGTCGTGACCGCATCGGTGGAGGGGACCGGTCTACCGCCTCGTGTGCAGAATTGGCCGGAACTACTGTCAATCAGCCCGTGCTGCTACGATGATTCCTGCAGCCGGGAAATCCGGCTGACTTCGCGTGCCCATTTGGCATCCGCGGCCATCGGTCTCAGCTCCGGCAGAGCGGCCACGGAGTCGGGCACCAGGGTTTCGACCGCCGGTCGGAACGACAAACCGAGAACCGCCTCGCGCGGCACAGGTCCGCCCTGCGCCCGAGGCACAGAAAGGACACGGCAATGGCCGTTGTTACCATTCGCCAGCTGCTCGACAGCGGCGTGCACTTTGGTCACCAGACCCGTCGCTGGAACCCGAAGGTGAAGCGCTTCATCCTCGCCGAGCGCTCGGGCATTCACATCATCGACCTGCAGCAGTCGCTGTCGTACATCGACAAGGCCTACGACTTCGTCAAGGAGACCGTCGCCCGCGGCGGCACCATCCTGTTCGTCGGCACCAAGAAGCAGGCCCAGGAGGCCATCGCCGAGCAGGCGACCCGCGTCGGCCAGCCGTACGTGAACCAGCGCTGGCTGGGCGGTCTGCTCACCAACTTCAGCACCATCGGCTCGCGCCTGGCCCGCATGAAGGAACTGGAAGAACTCGACTTCGAGGGCACCACCAGCGGCTTCACCAAGAAGGAACTGCTGATCAAGCGCCGCGAGCTCGAGAAGCTCCACAAGAGCCTGGGCGGTATCCGCAACATGACCCGCACCCCGAGTGCGCTGTGGGTTGTCGACGCCAAGAAGGAGCACCTCGCCATCGACGAGGCCCGCAAGCTCGGCATCCCGGTGATCGGCATCCTCGACACCAACGCTGACCCGGATCTGCTCGACTTCCCGATCCCGGGCAACGACGACGCCATCCGTTCGGTCGCCCTGCTGACCCGCGTGATCGGTGACGCAGTCGCCGAGGGCCTGATCCAGCGCCACCAGAAGCCGGGCGAGGCTGCAGAGCCGCTGGCTGAGTGGGAGCGCGAACTGCTCGAGGCCTCGCAGGCCGAGGCTGCTGCTGAGGCCCCCGCTGCCGAGGCCCCGGCCGCCGAGGCTCCGGCCGCCGAGTAAGACTCCACGCTGCACCGCCGGTGCCCACCACGGGCACCGGCGGTTGCATCGAATCCACGTCACCGCGGAGCCGCAACGCTCCCGTCGGGATATCCGACTCCACAAGTGAGGAACACCAATGGCTGAAATCACCATCGCCGACATCAAGGCGCTGCGCGAGCGCACCGGCGCCGGCATGACCGACACCAAGAACGCCCTGGTCGAGGCGGACGGCGACATCGAACTGGCCGTCGACATCCTGCGTAAGAAGGGTCAGAGCCGTCTGGCCAAGCGCGAGGGCAACGCCACCAGCGAGGGCGTCGTCGCTGCCGTCGTGGGCGAAGGCTCGGCAACCATGATCGAGCTGAGCTGCGAGACCGACTTCGTCGCCAAGGGCGAGAAGTTCATCGCGCTGAGCGAGGCTGTCCTGGCCGCTGCCGCTGCCGCCAAGGCCAACAGCGTTGACGAGGCTCTGGCCGCGCCGGCCGCCGCTGGCACCGTCGCCGACCTGATCGCCGCCGAGGCTGGCGTGCTGAACGAGAAGACCGAACTGCGTCGCGTGGTCACCCTGACCGGCGAGCAGTTCGCTGTCTACCTGCACAAGACCAGCCAGGACCTGCCGCCGCAGATCGGTGTCATCGTCGCCTACACCGGTGACGACGCCGAGACCGCCCGCAGCATCGCCCAGCACATTTCGTTCGCCAACCCGACCGTGCTCACCCGCGAGGATGTCCCGGCCGAGGACGTCGAGCGCGAGCGCGCCGTCGTGACCGAGATCTCGCTGGCCGAGGGCAAACCGGAGGCCGCCCTGCCGAAGATCATCGAGGGTCGCCTCGGTGCCTACTTCAAGCAGGTTGCCCTGCTCGAGCAGGAGTACGCCAAGGACAACAAGCTCAGCATCGCCCAGGTGCTCGAGCAGTCCGGCCTGACCGTGACCGGCTTTGCCCGATTCAAGGTCGGCGCCTAAGCGTCATCCGGTTTCACCGCCGTGGGCGGGAGCGGCTTCGGCTGCTCCCGCCCACGGTGCATTTTGCGGCCAGGCGCCGTTCTGCGGACGCTACTGATGCCTGCCCGGGCACGGTGGGGCCTGGCCGACGCCTTCAAACCCTGGCCACGCAGGGCGCGTCCGGGGTCGCTAGCGCCGGACGTACGGCGGGTGCGAAGCTGCGCGCCTTGAATCGGCGGTAGGCTGCTGGGTGGCCTACAGAATGGAGCATCGCGATGACGGCAGAGAAGACCAAGCGCAGGGTACTGCTCAAGCTCTCCGGTGAGGCTTTCGGTGGCGGCTCGCTTGGCGTCTCGCCCGATGTGATCAGCCAACTGGCGAAGGAAATCGCCGACGCGGCCCGTGAGGTCGAGGTCGCGGTCGTCGTCGGTGGTGGCAATTTCTTCCGCGGTGCCGAACTGAGCCAGCGCGGCATGGACCGCGGACGTGCCGACTACATGGGTATGCTCGGCACGGTGATGAACGCCCTGGCGTTGCAGGACTTCCTGGAACAGGCTGGCGCGGAAACCCGCGTGCAGTCGGCGATCTCGATGATCCAGGTTGCCGAGCCCTACATCCCGCGTCGTGCCACGCGGCACATGGAGAAGGGGCGCATCGTTATCTTCGGTGCTGGCGCCGGTTTGCCGTACTTCTCGACCGACACCGTCGCCGCACAGCGCGCGCTCGAAATCCTTGCCGACGAGGTGCTTGTCGCCAAGAACGGCGTGGACGGCATCTACACGGCCGATCCCAAGAAGGACCCGACCGCGACCCGTATCGACCGCATCACCTACCAGGAGGCGCTGGAGCGCGGCCTGAAGGTGGTCGACTCGACCGCGTTCTCGCTGTGCATGGACAATAAGATGCCCATGCGCGTGTTCGGTATGGAGCCTGCCGGCAACGTGGCTGCAGCCATCCGAGGTGAGAACCTCGGCACCATCGTCTCGAACTAGTCCGCCCAGTGACCGTCGGGCAGCGGGATGCTGCCCACTACACTTGGACTGAAGCACTGGAATCGTGAAGGAGCGAGTGTGATCTCCGAAGTACTGGCGGAAACTGCCGCCAAGATGGACAAGGCCGTTGAGGTCGCCCGTGAAGATTTCGGCACGGTTCGTACCGGCCGCGCCAACCCGCAGCTCTTCCAGAAGATTCCGGTCGATTACTACGGTTCGCCGACCCCGCTGGGGCAGCTCGCCGCGATTGTGAACCTCGAGGCGCGCACCATTCAGATCACGCCCTACGACAAGAGCGCGCTGAAGGCGATCGAAACCGCGTTGCGCGAGCAGCCGAACCTGAGTGCGAACCCGAACAACGACGGTGAGGTCATTCGCGTGACCATGCCGGAACTGACCGAGGAGCGCCGCAAGGAGTTCGTCAAGCTGGTTCGTTCTAAGGGTGAAGACGCCAAGGTCGTGGTGCGCAACCTTCGCCGCAAGGCCAAGGACGACCTGGATGCGCTCAAGGGCGAAGTTGGTGACGATGAGGTGGCACGGGCCGAGAAGGAACTCGAGTCCCTGACCAAGGTCCGCATCGACGCCATCGACGAAGCCCTGAAGCGCAAAGAGGCAGAACTGCTCGAGGTCTAGCCGCGGTGGCCGACCCGTCGCGCGCTGACCGTCTGCCGGAGGGAATCCGGCAGGCGCTGGACGCACTCGAGGAAACCCACGAGGCGATTGTGCGCCGCACCGGCCGTGACCTGGTGATGGCGATTCTGATCGGGCTTGCGCTCGGTGGCTTGCTGTTGGCGAGCCTGCTGGTATTCAAGTTCCTGTTCACCATCTTCCTGGCTACCGCCGTCGCCTTTGGTGCTCTGGAGCTGGCCTGGGCGATGCGAGGCGCGGGGTACCAAATCCCGCGGGTTGCGATCTTCCCGGTGGCCTTCGCGATTCCGATCGCTGGCTGGTTCTTCGGGATTGATGGCCTGTGGATCGCCCTGCTGCTCGGGGCCGCGGTGCTGGCGCTGTGGCGCCTGGTTGAGCGGATCATTGCCCGCCTCGTTCCGGCCGCGGCAAAGGTCGAGCAAGAAGCAGGCCCCGGCCTCGGCCTGGTGCAGGACTGGGCTGGTGGCTTCTTCGTGCTCGCCTACGTGCCCTTCCTGGGCGGGTTTGCGGTGGCGCTGGCCGAACAGCCGGGCGGCGAATGGTGGGTACTGGCGTTCGCCATTACGGTGGTCGCCATCGACACTGCCGCCTACGCGGTCGGCCTCAACTTCGGCAAGCACCCGATGGCGCCCACCATCAGTCCGAAGAAGAGTTGGGAAGGCTTTGCCGGAGCGGTCCTGGGCGCCGCGATCGCGGGCGTGCTGCTGGCTATCTTTATGCTGGGCCAGCCCTGGTGGATTGGGCTGATCCTCGGCGGCATCATGCTGTTGACTGCCACGATCGGCGACCTCGCCGAGTCCTGGCTGAAGCGTGACCTGGGCGTCAAGGACATGAGTAGCTGGTTGCCCGGCCACGGCGGCTTCCTGGACCGCCTGGACTCGATGCTGTTCTCGTGTGCGGCAGCATTCCTGCTGTACGCGGCAGTGTTCCCCTTGCAGTGACAGTTCGTCACGAATGTGCGTCAGCATGCGGCTTCGTGACCCACATACGGCAGAATAGGTTTTCGTGAGCGCACCCTTTCCCACGGCAGACAAGAAGTCGTACGGCTACCGTCGCGAGCAGGTCGACGAGTTCTTGGCGACCGCGCGTGCGGCCTATGAGGGCAACGCGGCCAACTTCGGCTCGAAGCAACTGCGTGAGGCTGCCTTTGATTTCGCCAAGGGCGGCTACCGCATCGCCGACGTGGACGCCGCGCTGGAACGACTTGAGGAAGCCTTTGCGGCCCGGGAACGTGCTGCGCGAATCGCGGAGCAAGGTCGCGACGCGGTGCTTTCGCAGGCCCGCGCCGACGCGCTGGAAATCGTTGGTCGGCTGCGTCGCGAAGACGGGAAGCGGTTCCGTCGGGCCGGCCTACTGCGTGAGGGCTACCACCCGAAGGACGTGGACGAATTCGCCGCCACCATCGTTGCCTACTTTGAGGGCAAGGGTCCGCTGGCGATCGGCGACATCCGCGCGGCAGCCTTCCGCCCCAAGACCAACGGCTACGACCCGGCCCAGGTTGACGCGCTGCTGGACACCGTGATCGAGGTGCTGCTGGCGGTCAAGCCGGCCTAAGTTGCGGGCCCGTTGCCTCCGTGACGTTCCTGCCCACCAGGGCGCGCTTTGCGGAGTTCCCCAGGGCTGATCGATACACTCGGGACCGTGAAAGCGCACCTGCACGACCAGACGCCGACGTTCCGGCATCGGCTCGTCGCGGTACTCACCAGCCAGCAGGCGCGATCCTTTACGATCCTCACCGTCGTTGGCGGTCTGCTCACGGTCACTGCCCTCGGGCCCTTCAGCGTGGTCACGCAGGCGGCGCCGCTGCCGCCGAAGGACGCGGAATTGACGCAAGAATTGACCCTCGACACCGCCGAATTGGCGAAGTTGCGTCGTGACGAATACAAGGTGGTGAACTCCAGCACGGTCGTGCTGGGACTGAACGCACCAGCCCCGGATCCGGGCAGTGCCCAGGCTTACGCCCAGGAACGACTGCTGGCCATGGGCTTCGGCAGCGGTGAGTACGCCTGCCTGTACTCGCTGTGGATGAAGGAGTCGCGCTGGAACTACCGGGCGCAGAACCCGTCCTCGGGCGCGTACGGGATCCCGCAGGCGTTGCCGGGCAGCAAGATGGCCAGCGCTGGCGCGGACTGGCGGACCAATGCCAAGACCCAGGTGCGCTGGGGCCTCAGCTACATCAAGGGGCGCTATGGCTCGCCCTGTGCGGCCTGGAATCACAGCAAGGCCAAGGGCTGGTACTAGCGGCAACTACGCTAGAGACATGCCTCGCAGCAATCGTCCCCGTCGCCGCCATGGCGCGCGCCCGGGTGATCGCGACGAGGCCGAGGACTCGCTGGAGCGGTTGCGCGCCGGGTGGCGGCGCACCGAGACCCGTCGCGACGGGGAGTGGACCGTGCAGCCGATCAGCGCAACTAGTGCGGTCAAGGCCTACGTGTGCCCCGGCTGCACCGTGCCGATCAACCCTGGCACTGCCCACGTGGTCGCCTGGCGCAATGACAGCATCCTCGGAGCCGAGCACGCGCTGGCGGACCGCCGCCACTGGCATTCCCACTGCTGGAGGATGAAACCATGAACGATCAGCCCGTCGAGATCCGTGGTGGCCTGGTGTTGCCCGCCCGCCGCGAAGACATCACTCTATACACCGAGGACGGACTCACCCTGGTCGGCGAGCTCGCGCTGCCCGAGTCCGGCGCCCCGGTCGCGACCCTGGTCACGCTGCACCCGCTGCCGACCCATGGCGGATTCATGGACTCCCACATCATCCGCAAGTCCGCCGCGCGTCTGCCAGCGCTGGCGAATATCGCTGTGCTGCGCTTCAACTTGCGTGGCGTCACCTCGCCACGCGGCACCAGTGACGGCAGCTTCGGTGATGGGGTGACCGAGCGCGCGGATGTGGCGGCGGCGATGGCCTTCGTTGCTGAGCGCGGCCTGCCGAGCCCGTGGCTGGTGGGTTGGTCCTTCGGTACGGAATTGACGCTGAAGTACGGCCTCGATCATCCGATCAGCGGCGCCATCTTGCTGTCGCCCCCGTTGCGTCGCACCACCCCGGAAGAACTCGCGCGCTGGGCGGGGTCCGGGGTGCCGCTGACTGCACTCATCCCGGAGCACGACGACTTCCTGCAGCCGGCCGAGGCGGCGGTCAAATTCGCGATCGTGCCCGAGGTCGACCTTGTCCCGGTGGATGGCGCCCGTCACCTCTGGGTGGGGGAGACCTCGACCCGGCGTGTGCTCAACGAGATCGTGGCGAGGGTAAACCCGGCCGCGGCACCGCTACCCACCGAGTGGGTTGGTGCGTTGCCGGAGCAGCCCGCCGAATAGCTCAGTGGTCGCCCCGCTCGTATGAGACGGCCATCACACGACGGCAGGCGCGCCCCAGTGGGACGCGCCTGCAGCGGTGTTTGGCTGGTTCGCTACTTCGCGTCCTGCTTCGGAATGACCACCTCGCGCATAATCAGCATGATCGATGCGGCGACCGGGATCGCAATCAGTGCGCCCAACAGGCCGAGCAGCGTGCCACCGACGAGGGCCGCGATCACGACGATCGGTGCTGGCACCGACACAGCACGGTTCATCACGCGCGGCGAGATGATGTTCGCCTCGATCTGCATGTAGACCACGAAGATGATCGCCAGCGCCCACCAGGGCAGCCACGTGTTCTGGCCGAGCAGCAGGTACGACAACGTGATGATCGTCGCACTTGCCAGCGAACCGACCAGCGGGATCATTGCCAGGAGGAAGGCCAGGAAGGCGAGTACGGCGGGGAACGGCGCGCCCACGACGGTGAGCACGATGAAGCTGAAGACGGCATTGATCAGGGCGACGGTGGCCTGGCCGATCACATAGCGACCCACCGACTGGCTGATCTCCTCGCTGAGTTCCGCGAAGCGCTCGCGCTTGCTGGCCGGCACGAAGCGGTACATCGTGCGCTTGATGGAGTCGAGCGAGACGGTGAAGTACAGCGTCAAGATCAGAATGATCAAGCCGCCGAAGAGTCCGTTGGCGATACCGAGACCAACGTTGACCACACCGCCGGCGACACCGCCGATGTTGTTGCTGAAGAAGTCGGCGACCTGGGCGGCAACGCCGCTGAGGTCAATCCACTCAGGGAGGTTGCCCTGCAGGTCCGCGATGAACCGATCCCAGCCGCCTTCCGAGAAGAACTGGATGGTGCGTTCAATATAGGCACCCGCCTGGGTGGCGACGATCGGCACAATGGCGAGGATGACGCCGGTGAGCACGCCGATGGCCAGCAGCACCACGATGCCCAGGGCGAGTCCGCGCGGCATGCCGCGGCGTTCCAACAACTTGATCAGCGGGTCAATGCCGAGCGCGATGAAGAGCGCGGCACCGATATAGGTCAGGATCGTGGTGAGGCTGCCAACGGCACCCCAGATCAGCAGACCGACACCAACGCCGAGCGTGGCAATCAAGGCCAGCCGGAACGGATTCGCAATCTTCATGCGGCCCAGCGTACCCGGGGGCTCGCCGGAATCCGTGGAATCGGCAGCAGTGTTCTAGTCGCCGTCGCCGTCGGGGACTTCGACGATACTGGCCACGCCGGTCTCAGCGACGGTCTCTGCTGCCGCAGTGGCGGAGTCGGCCGTGGTTGCGGTAGCGGCCTTTGCCTTGCGCGGCACGCGACGGTCACCGGCGGCCTGCACCTTCTCGGCGTGCTCGATGACCTCGCGCAGGCTCTCGAAGTAGCCAGCCACGGCGTCACGCTCCACCTGGATGCGGCGCAGACGCTCTTCGGCGGCGCGCAGCACGGCGGCGGTTTCTTCCTTGGCGTTCACGATCAGGCTGCGCGACTTGGCCTGCGACTCGGCGAGGATTTCGCGAGCCTGTGCCTCAGCGGCCTCGACCAGTTCCTTGGCCTTGACCTTCGCGGCCGCCTCGACCGTGTCGGCCTCGAGGCTCTTGTCAGCGGCGCGGCGGGTGGCTTCTGCCAGGCGAGCGTTGGCCTCGTCCAAGTACTTCTGCGTCTGGGCGACGGCTTCCTGGTGGCGGGCGAGGAACTCTTGCTCGGCCTCAGCGCGACGAGCGGTCAGTTCCACCTCGAGGTCAATCCGGGCCTGCTCGATTTGGCTGGCGATCGCAGCCTTCTCGGCGCGGACGGCTTCCAGTTCGTTGTGGGCGACCAGACGCAGCTCGGCGGCCTCACGCTCGGCGTCGGCGATGGCGGCGGCCGCTTCGCGCTTGGCCGTGGCTCGTGCCTCGGCGGCCTCGGTGGCGACGGCGCCGCGGATGGCGGCAGCCTCGCGGACGGCTTCCTGGGTGAGTGCCTCGGCTTCTTCACGGGCGCGGGCGATGATTGCTTCCGCCTCGGCCCGAGCGGCCGCACGGTGCTCGTCCGCCTCTTCCTGCGCCGTCTGCACGAGTTGTTCGGCGTTGGCCTGAGCCTCTTCGAGCGTGCGCTGCGCTTCTGCGATGACCTCGGTACGGGTGCGGTTGGCGCGCAGTTCGGTCTCGCCGATGAGACGGGTGGATTCTTCTTCCGCATTGCGCAGCACGAGTTCGAGCTTGCGACCGAGGCCCGCGTAGCTCGGCAGGGACGACTCTTCGAGTTCGCTGCGCAGCTCGTTCAGTTCCGCGGTGAGTCGACCGACTTCCTTGGTCGCCTCGGCGGCCTGCGCGTTGGCCTGAATGACTTCACGGCGCAGTTCCTGCAGGGCCTTGTCCACGGCGTCCTTGTCATAGCCGCGGAACGCTTGCGGGAACTCCCAGTCGTCTGCCATCGCGTGGATCCTCCTGGCTCGTTGGTGTGCTGAGTGCACACGCGTGGAACCCTCCGATTCTAGGGCACTACACCTGGCCAAGGGCCAGTCGGCAGGGCACATCAATACCTGCCAGCATTCGGGCGGTGTTCAGCCAACAGAGAGGAAGTGGGGCTGCATCTTCGATAGGCTGCACTGTCGGAACAGGAGGAATGACGTTGCGTTTCGTGATCGCCATTGTGTGCTTCTTCCTGTCTGCAATCTCATTGAGCCTGGGAATCGCCCAGCGCACCGTCTGGCTCGGACCGGACACCTACACCGAGTCGGTGCAGATTCAGGACACCCCGCTGGCGATGGTCACCGGCAGTGCCTTGACTGGGTATCCGGGCAAGCAGTCCATGCGCCTCGCCGGTGCTGACAGCAAGTTGGTGGCCTATGGTCGCGCGGCCGATGTCGAGGCATGGATCGGCGACACCACCTACACGCACATCAGTCGCAACGAGGCTGGTGAACTCACCCAGAGCCTGATCCAGGGCAGTGAGGCCGTCGCCCCGAACCCGGCGGGCAGCGACTTGTGGCTGGACGAGTTCATTCAAGACACCGAGGATGACCTGCGTGCTTCCTTCACGCTGTCCTCGGACACCGCGCTGCTCGTCGCGATCGATGGGACGAAGCCGATTGCGGCGGAACTGACCTTGCAGTGGCCGCGTGACAACAGCACGCCCTATGCCGGTCCATTGATCCTGGCCGGCGCCGTGCTTGCGGCCCTCGGCTTCATCGCCTACATCTCTGGCTTGATTCAGTGGCGTCGTCAGCGCGGTCCGCGCCGGAAGTCCAGCCGCGCGCCGAAGCCGCCGAAGCCGATCAGCGCGAGCAAGGCGTATAAGCCCAGCCGCGCAGGTATCGCAGCTCCGCAGAAGGGTCGCCGTGCCGCGGGACGTTCCTTCGGCGGTGCCCTGGTCGGTATCGCACTGGTTCCCGCGCTGCTGGCGGGCTGCACCCCGGCGACGCAGCCCACCCCCTCGCCGGAACCCACCGTCGATCCCGAGCCAGTCTCGAACGTCGCCGTCACGGAAGCGCAACTGAACCGCATCCTCGCTCGCGTGAAGACCGTCATTGATGAGGCCGACGCGGAGGCGGACCAGGACCTGCTGGCGACCCGGGCTAAGGGCGCCAGCTACGACGCCCGAGTGGCGAACTACACCATTCGTTCCCGCCGCTCCTCGATTGACCCCTTGCCGCAGATCCCGGCGGGACCGCCGCAGTTTGTCCTGCCCGAGGCAACGCTGAACTGGCCGCGCACGGCGATGGCCGTGGTCGTCGAGGAGGCAGAAGAGGGCAACCGTCAGGTGCTGCTGGTGTTGGAACAGGCCAGCCCTCGCGAGCCGTACCGCTTGGTCTACGACCTCGACCTGGTGCAGTCGCTGCCAGCGGTCGCCGCGCCCACGGTTGGTGCGCCTCGCCTGGCTGCGGACTTGGACCTGCTGCTGCTGACCCCGAAGCAGACGGTGAATGCCTACGCGAAGTTGTTGTTGGACGGCGAGAAGGCGGAGCACTACGACAACTTCGAGATCCTCGAGGACTCGCTGCCGGACCAGATCGGTGCGAAGTTCAAGGCTGACCGGAAGCGCAAGTTGCAGGCCAACGCCCGCGTCAGCTTCGGTACTGAATTGGACAAGTACGAGCCGCTGGCGTTCTCAACCGCTGACTCCGGTGCCTTGGTGGCCGGATACTTCATCGACACTGAGACGGTGCGTCCGCGCGGGCAGTATCAGGAAGTCGCGGTCTCGGGTGAGTCCCGGCATCTGCTTGGCAAGGCCTCGACGATGCGCGGCATCACGGTCGGCTACGGTATTCAGTTGTTGTTCTACGTTCCCGTGGATGGCGATGCCGGTCAGATTCGCCTCCTCGGCTATCAGCAGCAGATTGTGTCGGCAAAGGAGGTTCGCTAGTGGCGTTGCCCAGTGGTGGTGTGATGGATTTCTCCAACCTGCCGGGGGCGCGACGAGCCGCTGCCGCGAACCAGCCGACCCCGCCCACCGTCCCGGGTGAGGACCCGCGCGCGCCCGAGGGAACCCGCGTGCGCGTGCCGAGCCTCGTGCTGTCCGTCGACGAGGCCCGCCTGGAGCAAGTGGCGCAGGTTTCGACCGTGCTGCCAGTGATTCTCGAAGTCTTCCAGGCCGGGGTGCCGGAGTCGGAGCAGTTGAGCCCGGTGCTCGAGCAGGAGATCCGCAACCGCGGTGGTCGCCTGCTCCTGGGGCGGATTGACGTGGCGACCAGCCGCGACCTCGTCGCCGCTCTCCGCGTCTCTGCGGTGCCGACCGTGCTGGCACTGATCGGTGGCCGTCCGATGGGGCTGTTCTCGGGAGCCATCGCGCCGCAGCAGCTCACCGAGGTCTTCGACGAGTTGCTGGCGATTGCGCAGCAGCAGGGCCTGAACGGCATCGCCGTTCCGGAGGGTGAGGGTGACGCGGCCGCGGAACCGGCGGAGCCGCCGCTGCCGCCGCTGCACCAGGAGGCCTACGACGCCATCGAGCGCCGTGACTATGACGCTGCAATTGACGCGTACAAGCGCGCCCTGGCCGAACAACCGGCCGATGCGATGGCGAAAGCGGGACTGGCCCAGGTCTCGCTACTGCGTCGTCTGCAGGGCAAGTCGATGGCGGCTATCCGTGATGCTGCCGCCGCGGCACCCCGAGATGTGCAGGCCCAGCTCGACGTGGCTGACTTGGACGTCTCTGGCGGCCACTTCTTCGACGCCTTTGACCGGCTCTTGACCATGTTCCCGACCCTGGACGAGCCGGACAAGACCACGGTGCGCACCCGCCTGCTGGAACTCTTTGAGGTCGTCGGTGCCGAGGACCCCGAGGTCATCAAGGCTCGTCGTCGCCTCACCTCGCTGCTGTTCTAGCCGCGGGCAGCGGCGCGGGCTGCGGCCCGCACGGTGCGCATTGTCCGCGCCTACGACGACGAGGCGTGCGTCAGCCAGATCGCTCCCAGCGGCGGCACGGTCAGCGCTGCGCTCGCATCGCGCCCGGCCCAGGGCACGTCCTCGGCGGTCACCGTGCCCAAGTTCCCCACGCCGGAACCGCCGAACTCGGCGGCATCCGTGTTGAGGATTTCCCGCCAGGGGCCGCGGTGCGGCAGACCCACCCGATAGTCCGTGAGTGGGCGGCCCGAAAAGTTCACGATGGCGACCACCGGCTGTGTGCTCTGACCGCGGCGCAGGAAGGCCAGTGTGCTGTGCTCGGCCGAGGAGGCGTCGAGCCATTCGAAGGCATGGGCGTCGGCATCGCGGCTCCAGAGCGCCTCGTGCTCGCGGTAGAGCCGGTTGAGCTGCCCCACGAGGCGCAGCAGGCCGGCCGCGGCAGGCTGGTCGAGCTGCCACCAGTCCAGAGCTCGGTCTGAACCCCACTCGCTGCGTTGGCCAAATTCCTGACCCATGAACAGCAACTGCTTGCCCGGATACGCCCACATATACGCCAGGAAGGCTCGTGCGTTCGCGTGTTGTTGCCAGGCATCACCCGGCATTTTGCCGAGCAGCGAGCGCTTGCCGTGCACGACCTCGTCATGACTGATCGGCAGCAGGAACTGTTCCGAGAAGGCGTAACTGAGGGTATGTGTCAGGTTGCCGTGGTGGTGCGAGCGGTAGAGCGGGTCGTGCTCGATGTACGACAGGGAGTCGTTCATCCAGCCCATGTTCCACTTCAGGCCGAAGCCGAGGCCGCCACTGCTGGTGGGAGCTGTGACGCCGGGGAAGGCGGTGGATTCTTCCGCGATCATCACGATGCCGGGGTTGCGCTTGTAGGCAGTGGCATTGACCTCCTGCAGGAATGCGATCGCCTCCAGGTTTTCGCGGCCCCCGTGCACGTTGGGCTCCCACTCCCCGGGATTGCGGGAGTAGTCAAGGTAGAGCATCGAGGCCACCGCGTCCACACGCAGGCCATCGACGTGGAACTCTTCGAGCCAGTACAGTGCGTTGGCGACCAGGAAGTTGCGCACCTGTGGCTGTCCGTAGTCAAAAATCAGCGTGCCCCAGTCCATGTGCTCGCCTCGCCGCGGATCCGGGTGCTCGTACAGTGGGGCGCCGTCGAAGCGGGCGAGCGCAAATTCATCCTTGGGGAAGTGCCCCGGCACCCAGTCCATGATCACGCCGATGCCAGCCTGGTGCAGGCGATCGATGAGGTACTTCAGGTCGTCCGGATTGCCGAAGCGCGCGGTTGGGGCGTAGTAGCCGCTGACCTGGTAGCCCCAACTTGGGCCGTAGGGGTGCTCGGCCAGCGGCAGGAATTCCACGTGGGTGCTGCCGAGTTCCAGCAGATAGTCGATGAGCTGTTCCGCCAGTTCGCGATAGCCCAGCCCCGGCCGCCACGAGCCCAGGTGCATTTCGTACACGCTCATGGGGCCCAGGTGTGGATTCTGGGCCGCGCGCGAGGCCAGCCAGTCGCTGTCATTCCACTGGTAGCGGCTCTCCCACACTCGGCTGGCAGTCGCGGGCGGGGCCTCAGTGGCCTGCGCCATCGGATCAGCCTTCTTGTGCCAGTGGCCGTCCGCACCGAGGATGTTGAACTTGTACAGCGCTCCGGCGTGCAGGCCTGGCACAAACAGTTCCCAGACACCGACGCCAGGCAGTCGACGCATCGCGTGTCGGCCGCCGTCCCAGTTGTTGAAGTCGCCGAGGACCTGCACTGCGGTCGCTCGTGGCGCCCAGACCGAGAAGCTGACCCCGGTCACCCCCTCGATGGTGCGCACGTGGGCACCCAGCACCTGCCAGAGCTGCTCATGCCGACCCTCATCGATCAGGTAGAGGTCCAGTTCCCCGAGGCTCACCGGGAAGCGGTATGGGTCTTCGTCTTCCCACTCGTTGCCGTCGCTGTAGCGGGCGCGAATGCGATACGCGCTGACCGCACCGTTGGCCAGGCCGGACCAGATGCCGTGTCCCTCGTGTGCCAGGGGCGTTTCCACGCCGTCGGGGAGGATGGCGAGCACCGCCTCGGCGAGTGGACGAACCACCCGGATCAGGGTGTTCGCACGGTTGCGACCCGTGGTGGGCACTGGGTGGGCTCCCAAGACGTGGTGCGGGTGTGCGTGCCGACCCTCGGCAAGGCTGACGAGCTCGTCCTGGCTCAGCGTGAGCGGGTGACTCGTCAGCGGCGTCATCGCAGGACCTCCAGAACGTGGACGGGCTCCTGGAAGGGGTCCAGATGCACGAAGTTGTGGGCGCCCCACTGCCACTCGGCGCCGGTGATCAGGTCGCGGACCCGGAAGTGGTCCGGTAGGTGCAGTTCTGGCATATCCAGGTGCACGGTCGTCTCCCGCACAGCGTGCGGGTCCAAGTTGGCCACCACGATGATCGTGTCCGCGACCCCGGTCGGACTGTGCTCGGCGGCCAAATACTTGCTGTAGACCAGTACCTGATCATCGTCGGACCAGTGGAAGCGCAGGTTGCGCAACTGCTGCAGCGCCGGGTGGGCCCGGCGGGCCCGATTCAGCACCGTGATGTACGGGGCGAGGCTGACGCCCAGCTTTTCGGCTCGGGCCCAGTTCCGTGGCCGGTACTGGTACTTCTCGTTGTCGATATTCTCCTCCGAGCCAGGTCGAGCCACGTTCTCAACCAACTCGTAGCCGGCGTACATGCCCCAGGTCGGTGCCGCGGTTGCGGCAATTGCCGCGCGCACCTTGTACGCGGGGCGGCCACCGAATTGCAGGTACTCGGTGAGGATGTCTGGGGTGTTCACCCAGAGCGCGGGGCGGAGGAAATCCGCCGAGCCCCGCGGCTTGTCGGGGGCACCTTCGGTGCCGCGGCTGAGCTCGGTGAGGTAGTCGGTGAGCTCGGCTTTGGTGTTGCGCCAGGCGAAGTAGTTGTAACTCTGCTGGAAGCCAATCTTGGCCAGGCCATGCAGCATCGCCGGCCGGGTGAATGCCTCGGCCAGGAACACCAGGTCCGGGAACTCGGCCCGAGCGCTGGCAATCAGCCACTCCCAGAATGCGATCGGCTTGGTGTGGGGGTTGTCGACGCGGAAAATCCGGATCCCGCGCTCGGCCCAGAACCGCACGATGCGCAGTACCTCGTTGCCCAGGCCCTGCGGATCGTTATCGAAGTTCAGCGGATAGATGTCTTGATACTTCTTCGGCGGGTTTTCTGCGTAGGCGATCGTGCCATCTGGCAGGGCGGTGAACCATTCCGGGTGCTCCTTCACCCAGGGATGATCCGGTGAGGCCTGCAATGCCAAGTCCAGGGCTACCTCGAGGTGGTGCTTGCGCGCGGTCGCCACGAAGTAGTCGAAATCGGCGAGGCTGCCGAGATCCGGGTGCACCGCATCGTGGCCACCGGCCGGGCCGCCCACCGCCCATGGCGAGCCGGGCTCGCCGGGCTTGGCGTTGAGCGAGTTGTTCGCGCCCTTGCGGTGTTGTTCTCCGATGGGGTGGATCGGCGGCAGGTAGACCACATCGAAGCCCATCTCGGCCACGCCAGCGAGCCGCTTGGCCGCGGTGCGGAAGGTGCCGGACTTCCAGGAGCCGTCCTTGGCTTGTACTGCGCCTTCGGATCGCGGGAAGAGTTCATACCAGGCGCCGAGCCCTGCCCGGGTGCGCTCCACCTCAACCTGGGCCTCGCGGCCGATGGTGAGCAGGCGACGCAGCGGGCGATCCGACAGTGCCTGCCAGACCGGTTCGGCAGTGGCAGCTTCGAAGCGGGCCAGTGCCGGGGTTCGACCGGATCGGACGGTCTTGGCAGTGCTCAAGAGCAGCGCGCGCTCCGCGTCTGGTCGGTCGGTCTCGGCCGCGGCGCGCTCCAGCAGTTCGGCACCGAGCAGCAGGGTCACCTCGACGTCGAGGCCCGCCGGGATCTTCACCTCGGCCGCGTGCAGCCAGGTGGCCCAGTCGTCCGCCCAGGCCTCCACGCGGAAGGTCCAGATGCCCTCCTGGTCGAGGCGGACGAGGCGTTGGTAGCGGTCGGTGCCGGGGATTGGCATGTGCATCCGCAGCAGGCGCTCGTGGCCGCTGGGGTCGGTCAGTCGCAGCTCGGCGCCGATCCGATCGTGTCCCTCGCGGAAGACGGTCGCGGCGAAGGGGATGACCTCCCCGGCGTACGCCTTTGCGGGCCGAAGGCCCCCGTCCACCAGCGGCGACGGGTCGGTCACCGGGATCCGGCCATACAGCGGGTCGCGATCGGGGAGCACATACGTCATGGACTGCACGCTACCGGATGCCGTTACGCCGTCGCCTCATCCGGGCCGTGTGCCCGATACAACTGCATGGAAGTGCCGGTCACCCGTACCATCCGGCCGGGCAGGAGCGAGTGGGTCACCTCGCTGGGGCGCTCGTCCGCGCTGTCCCAGAGCAGTTCATAGGATTCAACACTCGGGTGCTCCGGCAAGCGCACAATGGTGTCGTCCTCGAGGGCATGCACGATCAACAGGATGCGGTTGAACTCTTCAAACTCCGGTGTCGACGAGGCGACGTACTGCAGAGTGCGGTTCTCGGGGGAGTTCCAGTCCTCGGAGCTCATGGCCTGGCCGCCGCCGTCGTACCACGACATCCGGCTGGCACTCGGTACCAGTTCGCCGAGGCGGGCATAGCGCACCGGTCGCAGCGCTGAATTCTCGCGACGCAATTGCAGCAGTCGCTGGGTGGTGGCCAGCAGGTCCTCTTGCCAGGGCTGCAGATCCCAGTGCAGCCAGGTGGTGTCGTTGTCTTGGCAGTACGCGTTATTGTTGCCGCCCTGGCTGCGCCCGAATTCATCGCCAGCGGTGAGCATCGGTACGCCCGCGGACAGCAGCAGCGTGCCCAGCAGGTTCCGCATTGCCTTGCGGCGGACTTGCAGGATGTCCTCATCCTTGGTGGGCCCCTCGTAGCCGTGGTTGTAGCTGAGGTTGTTGCTGGCGCCGTCACGGTTGCTCTCGCCGTTGAGCAGGTTGTGCTTGACGTTGTACGAGACCAGGTCGTGCAGGGTGAAGCCGTCGTGGGCAGTGATGAAGTTGATGCTCGCCAGCGGGCCGCGCGCCTCGCTGAAGGTGTTGGCCGAGCCAGCGAAGCGGGTGGCGAAGCGGCCAATGCCGCTGCCAGCGACGCCACTGATGCGAGCGGCGGCGATATCCCGCAGCCAGAAGTCCCGCATGCGGTCGCGGTAGCGGTCGTTCCACTCGCTCCAGCCGTCCGGGAAGTTTCCGGTCTGCCAGCCGCCGAGGCCCACATCCCAGGGCTCGGCGATGAGCTTGATGCCTTGCAAATCGGGGTCATGCTGAATTGCCTGCAGCAGCGGGTGCTCGCGATCGAAGCTGCCATCCGCGCCGCGGCCAAGCACGGTGGCCAAGTCGAAGCGGAAGCCGTCGATCCGCACCTCGTTTGCCCAGTAGCGCAGGCTATCGAGCACGAGGCGCTGCGCGGCAGGGGTGGCGAAGTTCACCGTGTTCCCGGTGCCGGACATGTTCTCGTAGTCGCCGTCCTCGGTGAGGCGGTAGAAGCTGGCGTTATCGATGCCGCGCAGGCTCGAGGTGGGGCCGCCGCGGCCTTCCTCGGCAGTGTGGTTGTAGACCACATCCAGGATGACTTCGAGGCCGGCCTCATGCAGTCGCCGCACCATGCCCTTGAATTCGCGCAGCACCGCCTCGGGACCGGCAGCCTGGGCGTCGGCCGAGGCATAGGGGGCATGGACGCTAAAGAAGTTCAGGGTGTTGTAGCCCCAGTAGTTCGCCAGTTCCCGGCCACTGAGGAAGCCCTCGGTCTCGAAGGCGAACACCGGTAGGAGTTCGATCGCAGTGACACCGAGGCGCTGCAGGTGGGCGATCGCGGCATCATGGGCCAGTCCGGCGTAGGTGCCCTGGAGCTGTTCCGGGATGCCAGGCAGGCGCTTGGTGAAGCCCTTGACGTGGGCCTCATAGATCACGGTGTGATCCAGCGGGGTGTTCGGGCGTTGCGAGTCGCCCCAATCGAATTCCCCGTCCACCACGACGCTGCGCCAACTGCCATCCGGGGCGCGGTGCACGGCTCGACCGTAGGGGTCCAGCAGCATGCGGCTGGGATCATAGTGATGCTGCACGCCGTCGGGGCCGGAAGCCTGCAGCGCGTAGTACCGCCCTGGTGTGAGCAGCCGGTTCTGCGCGCGCCAGACGTTCGCCGCAGCTTGGTGCAGGTGCACCGTGTGGCTGGGGGTGACCGCGTCCGGGCCATCAAAGAGCAGCAGACGCATCGACTCTGCGTTCGCCGACCACACCCGGAACTCCACGTGGTCGCCGGAGCGGGTTACGCCCAGCAGGCGCAGAGGGTCAACCGCCGCATTCATGCGATCAACAGTAGTGACCCAAAGTATCCGTCGTGTTACTAGTGCCTGAGCCAGGTAGCGTGGTTGGGTACGGCGCTCGCGGACGGCGCCGAGGGAGCGACCATGGTGATCTATTTCGACCACGCGGCGACGACGCCGATGCGAGCCGAGGCTCGCGACGCGTGGCTGCGCACCACAGCCATGGTCGGGAACCCGCACTCGATCCATTCCGCAGGCCGGGCGATGCTCAGTGTGGTCGAGGAGGCGCGCGAGCAGATCGCCGCCGTGGTTGACGCCACCCCGGTGGAGGTGCTGTTCACCAGTGGCGGCACCGAGGCGATCAATACCGCCATCAAGGGTCTGTACTGGTCCCGGCAGCGTGACCAGGCCCGCCCGATCATCCTGGCGCCTGGCGGCGAGCACCACGCCACCGCGGACACCATCGAATGGCTCGAGCAGCGGCAGGGGGCGCAGCCGATCTGGCTGCCGGTGGACGAGCATGCTCGCATCGACCTGTCCGCACTCGAGACGGCGTTGCGGGAGCACGGTGAGCGCGTCGCGCTGCTCAGTCTGATCTGGGCGAACAATGAGGTCGGCACGGTGCAGCCCGTGGCGGAGGTCGCGCGCCTGGCCGCCGAATATGGCGTGCCCACGCATTCGGACGCGGTGGCAGCGCTCGGCAGTGTGCCGGTCCGCTTCGGTGGCACCGGTCTGGCCGCGATGAGCGTTTCCGGACACAAGGTCGGCGGGCCGGTCGGCACCGGGGCACTGCTGCTGCGGCGAGACGTCACGGTCGAGCCGCTCCTGCATGGTGGTGGTCAGCAGCGTCGGCTGCGATCGGGGACGGTGGATGCCGCCTCGGTGGCGGCATTTGCGGCGGCGACGGTCGCGGCGGTGCAAGACCTCGAAGCCCACGCGGCCCAGCTGCGGGCGCTGCGGGACCGTACCATCGCGGGCATCCGCGAGCTGGTGCCGGATGCAGTGCTGCGCGGGGCAGACCCCGGGGAGCGGCTGGATGCGGGTATGGTGCTCGGTGCGGTCGCTGCGGGGGAGCAGGTGGAGGGCCGCGTGCCAGGCAACGTGCATGTGACCGTCCCCGGCGTTGATGGCGAATCGCTGCAGTTCCTGCTGGATGCGGCCGGGTTTGCCGTCTCGCAGGGCTCGGCCTGCACTGCCGGTGTTGCCGAGGCCTCGACGGTGCTGCTGGCCATGGGCTGCGACGAGGTGACCGCACGCGCGGCGCTGCGCATCACCTACGGCGCCGGGAACACCCTCGATCAGGTGGACGCATTCCTTGCGGCGCTGCCTGAGGCGGTCGCGCGCGCCCGCGCTGCCGCGCGCTAGCGGCTGTTCGTCCGATGGATCCGCGCCCCCTGGGTTTCTGCAGGCGGGTGGGCGGATAATGGTGGGATGCGAGTTCTGGCAGCGATGAGCGGTGGCGTCGATAGCGCCGTTGCGGCCGCGCGCACCGTCGAGGCCGGGCACGAGGTCATTGGCGTGCACCTGGCGTTGAGCCGTATGCCCGGCACGCTGCGCACGGGGAGCCGTGGCTGCTGCACCATCGAGGATGCGATGGATGCGCGTCGGGTCGCCGACATGCTCGGCATCCCCTTCTATGTCTGGGACTTCTCGGAGCGCTTCAGCGAGGAAGTCGTCGATGACTTCGTCGCCGAATACGCTGCTGGCCGCACCCCAAACCCGTGCCTGCGCTGCAACGAGCGCATCAAGTTTGCTGCGCTGCTGGACCGGGCCATCGCCCTCGGCTTCGATGCCGTGGCGACCGGCCACTACGCCCGGGTCGAGCATGACTCGGCCGGCGACCCCGTGCTGCACCGCGCCGGCGCCTGGGCCAAGGACCAGAGCTACGTGCTCGGTGTGCTCACCACCGAGCAACTGCGGCACTGCTACTTCCCGCTCGGTGATGTCTCGAGTAAGGCCGAGGTGCGGGCCGAGGCGGAAGCCCGCGGCATCCGCATCGCCCAGAAGCCGGACAGTCACGACATCTGCTTCATTCCGGACGGCGATACTCGGGGCTGGCTGAACGACAAGCTCGGCACCGAGCCGGGTCAGATCGTGGACCTCAACGGCGAGCCGGTGGGTGAGCACACCGGCGCACACGGCTACACCGTCGGCCAGCGTCGCGGTCTCGCGCTCGGGCGCCCCGCCCCGGACGGTCGCCCGCGCTTCGTGCTGGAGATCCGACCCAAGGACAACACGGTCGTGGTCGGACCGAAGGAGGCCCTGGCCGTCACGCGACTGACCGGCCAGCGCATTTCCTGGGCGGGCACTCCGCCGATGGATGTCACCGAATCGTTCGACTGCCTGGTGCAGATCCGCGCGCACGCGGATCCGGTACCGGCTCGGGCCCGTGTCGAGATGGTGGCGCACGGCCGCGATGGTGAGCCCTTGCCGACCGATGACCTGGTACCGGAACTCGTCATTGACCCGGTCGAGCCGCTGCTTGGTGTCGCGCTCGGACAGTCAGCGGTGCTGTACCAGGGCACGCGCGTACTGGGGCAGTGCACCATCGACCGCACCGTCTCGGGGGTCGCAGCCACCGCCTCGGCATAATCGCGGCAGCAGACAGTCCGCTGCGAGCCGATACCAAGGTCGGTACCCGGCAATAGCATGGAGGCGTGACTGACGAAGCGCTTCCGGACGTTCCGAGCCGCGACGAGGCCGCAGCCGAGGCTGCCCGGCTGGCCGAGGATCTGCGCCGCTGGCGTGTGGAGTACTACCAGCAGGACGCCTCCAGCGTCACGGATGCTGAGTACGACGTGGCGTTTCGACGACTCGAGCAACTCGAACGCTGGTACCCGGAACTGGCGGGTCAGGACTCGCCGACCCGATCCTTTGCCCCCACTCCGGGATCGAGCCTGTTCGCGCCGGTGCAGCACCTGGAACGCATGTACAGCCTTGACAACGTCTTCAGTGAGGACGAGTTCCGCGACTGGGCCAGCAAGCTGCTTGCGCAGCACCAGGGCGATGCACCGCTGCGCTTCCTGGCGGAGCTGAAGATCGACGGTCTGGCCATCAGTCTGCGCTACGAGCGGGGCATGCTCGCCACCGCCGCCACCCGCGGCGACGGCGTGATAGGCGAGGACGTCACCGAGAATGTGGCCCACATCCCCGCGATCCCGCAGCGGCTGCATGGCGAAGATCTGCCGGACGTGGTGGAGGTCCGTGGCGAAATCTTCTTCCCCGTCGCGGCGTTCCAAGCACTGAACGCTGCGCTCGCCGAGGAGGGCGAGAAGGTATTCGCGAACCCACGCAATGCCGCCAGCGGCTCGCTGCGGCAGAAGGCCGAAGGCCGCAACAAGGCGCAGCTCGCTCTGATGCGGCGGCGGCTGTCGAACCTGAGCATGCTGGTGCACGGCATCGGGGCGTGGCCGAACCCGCCGGTGTCGAGCCAGTCTGAGGTCTACCGGCTCCTCGCCTCGTGGGGCTTACCGACTAGCGCACATGCCGCGGTGTTCGATGATGTTGCTGGCGTCGTCGACTACATCCGCCGCTACGGCGAGCAGCGCCATTCGATTGAGCACGAGCTCGACGGCATCGTGGTGAAGGTCGACGACTTTACGCAGCAGCGGGCGCTCGGTGCCACCAGTCGCGCCCCGCGCTGGGCGATTGCCTACAAATACCCGCCCGAGGAAGTGCGCACCAAGCTGCTGGACGTGAAGGTCGGCATCGGGCGCACAGGACGGGCCACCCCGTACGCCGTCGTCGAGGCGGTGAGCGTTGCCGGATCAACCGTGCGCCAGGCCACACTGCACAACCAGGACGTGGTGCGAGCTAAGGGCGTGCTGATCGGGGACACCATCGTGCTGCGCAAAGCCGGCGACGTGATTCCGGAAATTCTCGGTCCGGTCGAAGAACTGCGCGACGGTACCGAGCGCGCCTTCGTCATGCCGACCGACTGCCCCGAGTGTGGCACGCCACTGCGCGCCATGAAAGACGGCGACGTGGACCTGCGTTGTCCGAACGCCAAGTCCTGCCCGGCGCAGGTGCGCGGCCGTGTGGAACACATCGGCAGCCGTGGCGCACTCGATATCGAGGGACTTGGTGAGGTCAGTGCCGCAGCCCTCACCCAGCCGCTGGAACCGGCGACCCCGCCACTGGTGACCGAGGCTGGGCTATTCTCGCTGACGCTGCATGACCTGTTCCCGATCGAGGTCACGGTGCGCGACGCTGAGACCGGTGAGCCCAAGGTCGATGAGGGAACCGGTGAACCAAAGGTCCTCACGCCGTTCCGGCGCAAGCGCCGTCTGAGCGGCAAGAACGCCGACCCCGCCTACGATCCGGCGGGGCCCGGTCCCGACACTGAGACCGAGGTTGTCTCCAGCGACGCGCTGAAACTGCTCGCCGGTCTCGAAGAGGCCAAGACCAAGCCGCTGTGGCGAATCCTGGTGAGCTTGAACATTCGGCACGTCGGTCCGGTCGCGGCTCGTGCCCTGGCCGATCACTTCGGCTCGCTGGACGCGATCGAGCAGGCCACCGTCGAGGAACTCTCCGCCGTCGACGGCGTGGGCGCCATCATTGCCGAGTCGGTGAAGGATTGGCTGGCCGTGGACTGGCACCAGGAGATCATCGCCGAGTGGCGGGCGGCCGGCGTGCAATTCGCCACCCCGGGACACCCGGGCCCTGGGGTCGCTGCCGGACCGGTCGACGGGCCGCTGGCTGGACTGACTATCGTGGCGACCGGCTCGCTGGAATCGTTCACCCGGGACGGCATCCAAGAGGCGATCATCGCTGCTGGCGGCAAGCCCTCCAGCAGCGTCTCCAAGAAGACGGACTATGTGGTTGCCGGAGCGAACGCAGGGTCCAAGCTGGCCAAAGCCGAGGAATTGGGGGTGCCGGTGCTCACCGAAGCGGAGTTCATTGCACTCCTGCAGGGGCAAGCACCGGCAGCCGAATAACGGTTCGACTAGCCCTTCTGGGCTGGACGGGTCTCCCCGGGCGCGGGCAGCGATACTGCCGGACCCGACACTGCTGGTCCCGACACCGCCGGACCGTTCGGGTCCTCCTCGGGCGGCAGGCAGCTGGGTTCCACCGGCAGGATGTGCATTTCACCGTCCTGAGCCGGGCCGCAAGGCGTCGGCACCGCATCCTGGCCGCAGCCCGTCAATCCAATTCCCAGCAGCAGGACCGTTGCCACCGTTGGCAGGAGTCGTTGATTCGTGGTCATCATTGCCCTTTCGTCGCAGAGGCTCTGCTCTAGGAATGTCGCGAACCGCGAGTGTGTCTCAGAAACGCGGCAGGCTCGTTGGATCGCGAAATACGCATGGGGAGATGTTTCCGTTCTGACGTTCCAGAAAAGTCAATGTCTGCGCAGCACCGGCCGTCTCAGTATCGTTTCGGACGACGCCATCCCGGGCAGGACTCCAGCGCCCACGCGCTAGGATCGGATACCGTCCCCCGCCGTCTTGGAGCGCTCTGTGCGCGCGCGAAGGAAGCCATGTCTGAGATCACCCCGGAGACTGTGCGGCATCTGGCCGGGCTCTCCCGAATCGCCCTGACCGACGAGGAAGTCGAGCGCTTCGCCGGCGAGCTCGACCGAATTGCTTCGGCCGTCTCGCGCGTGCGTGAAGTGGCCACGCCGGACATTCCCGCCACCAGCCACCCGATCCCGATGTCGGGCGGTCTGCGCGTGGACGTCCCGGGCGAGACGCTGACCGCCGAGCAGGCAGTGTCCGGCGCTCCCGACCACGACGGCGGCCGGTTCCGCGTCAGCGCAATCCTGGGGGAGGAGCAGTGAGCGAATTGATTCGTCAGAGTGCCGAGGCGCAGGCTGCTGCCCTCGCCGCCGGTGAAGTCTCCAGCGTCGAACTGACCCTGGCGCACCTCGACCGCATCGCCGCCGTGGACGGTGCCGTGCACGCCTTCCTCGCCGTCACCCCCGAGCGCGCCCTGGCTGAGGCCGAAGCTGCCGACGAGCGCCGCGCCGCAGGCCAGGCCCGTGGTGAACTCGACGGCGTGCCGGTGGCGATCAAGGACAACATCGTCACCAAGGGCGTCGCCACCACGGCCGCATCCCGCATCCTCGAGGGCTGGATCCCGCCGTACGACGCGACCGTGACCCAGCGCCTCGCCGGTGCTGGTCTGATCTCGCTCGGCAAGACCAACCTCGATGAGTTCGCGATGGGTTCGTCCACCGAACACTCCGCTTTCGGCCCGAGCCGCAACCCGTGGGACCTGGACCGGATTCCCGGTGGTTCCGGCGGTGGCTCCTCGGCTGCCGTGGCCGCCTTCGAGGCGCCGTTTGCCCTCGGCTCGGACACCGGTGGCTCGATCCGCCAGCCCGCAGCCGTCACCGGCACCGTCGGCGTCAAGCCGACCTACGGTGCCGTCTCGCGCAATGGCCTGATCGCGCTCGCCTCTTCGCTCGACCAGATTGGCCCGGCAGCGCGCACCGTCGTGGACGCTGCGCTGCTGCACGACGTCATCGCCGGGCACGACCCGCTGGATGCCACCTCGATTCCGGAGGCCTGGCCGAGCATGACCGCCGCCGCCCGTGAGGGTCGCGCCTCCGGCTCGCTGGCTGGTGTCCGCGTCGGCGTGGTCAAGGAACTGAACCAGCCCGGCTTCCAGGCCGGCGTTAAGGACCTGTTCCAGCAGCGCCTCGAGCAGTTGGCTGCGGCCGGTGCCGAGATCGTCGAGGTCAGCGCACCGAACTTCGAGTACGCGATCGAGGCGTACTACCTGATCCTGCCCGCCGAAGCCTCCAGCAACCTGGCCCGCTTCGACTCGGTCCGCTTCGGCCTGCGCGTCGAACCGGACGGTGGCGGCACCATCGAGCAGGTGATGGCAGCGACCCGCGAGGCCGGCTTCGGCCCCGAGGTGAAGCGCCGCATCATCCTGGGCACCTACGCCCTCTCCAGTGGCTACTACGACGCGTACTACGGCAGCGCCCAGAAGGTGCGCACCCTGATTCAGCGCGACTTCGACGACGCCTTCGCACAGGCCGACGTGCTGATCAGCCCGACCGCGCCGACGACCGCGTTCAAGATTGGCGAGCGCATCGACGACCCACTGGCGATGTACCTGAACGACCTGACCACGATCCCGGCAAACCTGGCGGGCGTGCCCGGCATGAGCCTGCCGATCGGTCTGG
Organism: Actinomycetes bacterium; assembly: GCA_023436775.1. Lineage (GTDB taxonomy): Bacteria > Actinomycetota > Actinomycetes > Actinomycetales > Microbacteriaceae > JAEZHW01. The sequence continues at coordinate 5,568 of JAEZHW010000063.1, read as the reverse complement.
CCGCCGAGGATGGACTGCCAGTCGGTCTGCAGTTGCTGGCCCCGGCCAAGCAGGACGCGCGACTGTACCGCGCCGGTGCCGCGATTGAAGCGCTGCTGGCTGACGAGCTGGGCGAGACGCTGGTGGCCCGCGCCACCGGCCTCGCCGCCATCGAGGGAGGATCGAACTGATGGCCAAGGACCGTCTGATGGATTTCGACGAGGCGATTGCCCGCTTCGAGCCGGTGCTCGGCTTTGAGGTGCACGTCGAACTCTCGACCGCGACCAAGATGTTCTCGCACGCCCCGAACCCGGCCGCAGCCGGTGGTCACGGTGCCGAGCCGAACACGCTGGTGACCCCGCTCTGCCTCGGCCTGCCGGGCACGCTGCCGGTCGCCAACGAGCAGGCCGTGCGGTACTCGATCTCGCTGGGCCTCGCGCTCGGCTGCCAGATTGCACCGTCGAGCCGGTTCGCGCGCAAGAACTACTTCTACCCGGACCTGCCGAAGGCCTACCAGATCAGCCAGTACGACGAGCCGATCGCCTTTGACGGCCAGGTCGAGGTCGAGCTCGAGGACGGCAGCACCTTCGTGGTCCCGATCGAGCGCGCCCACATGGAAGAGGACGCTGGCAAGCTCACCCACATTGGTGGTGACACCGGTCGCATTCAGGGTGCCGAGTACTCCCTGGTGGACCTGAACCGTGCCGGCGTGCCGCTGGTCGAGATCGTGACCAAGCCGATCTTTGGTGCCGAGGGTCGCGCCCCGGAACTGGCGAAGGCCTATGTCGCGATGATCCGCGACATCGTGGTCGGTCTGGGCATCTCTGAGGCACGGATGGACCGCGGCAACCTGCGTTGCGATGCGAACGTGTCGCTGCGTCCGCGCGCGGCCGAGGGTGAAGCACCGGCACCGCTGGGGACCCGCACCGAAACCAAGAACGTGAACTCGCTGCGCTCGGTGGAGCGTGCGGTCCGGTACGAGATCCAGCGTCAGGCCGCGATCCTCGCCGACGGTGGCACCATCACGCAGGAAACTCGTCACTGGCACGAGGACACCGGCCGCACCTCGGCTGGCCGTCCCAAGTCGGACGCGGATGACTACCGCTACTTCCCGGAGCCGGACCTGCTGCCGGTGACCCCGAGCGCCGAGCTGGTCGAGCATCTGCGCGCTGCTCTGCCGGAGCCGCCGGTGCAGCGCCGCCGCCGCCTCAAGGCCGAGTGGGGCTTCACTGACCTGGAGTTCCGCGACGTGGTGAACGCGGGCCTGCTGAACGAGGTCAGCGCCACCGTCGCCGCCGGCGCCACCCCAGCCGCCGCGCGCAAGTGGTGGACCGGTGAGATCGCCCGCATCGCGAACGCCGAGTCGGTCGACCCGGCAAGCCTGGTCTCGCCGGAGCACGTCGCCGCGCTGCAGGCGCTGGTCGACGCTGGCGAACTGACCGACCGTCTGGCCCGCCAAGTCCTCGAAGGCGTGATCGCCGGCGAGGGTAGCCCGGCCGAGGTGGTCGAGGCTCGTGGTCTGAAGGTCGTCAGCGACGATGGCGCGCTCATTGCCGCAATCGACGCCGCGCTGGCCGCACAGCCAGACGTGCTCGAGAAGATCCGTGACGGCAAGGTGCAGGCCGCCGGTGCCGTGATCGGCGCGGTCATGAAGGCGATGGGCGGCCAGGCCGACGCGGCCCGTGTGCGCGAACTCGTGCTCGAGCGCGCACAGCAGTAACTCGTACCGGCAACGCGGCCTGGACGCGCTGGAGTGCCCAGCGATTGCCCAGGCCGCGTTGCCATGCTGGTTCCGGGATCCTGGAGACCCCACCGGACGATGGTCAAGTACCCGGAACGCGACAAGACTTGCCAGGAGGTTCCGTCATGGTGGCTTGGATCGTACTCATCGCCTCGGGCGTGCTGGAAGCCGTCTGGGCGACCGCGCTCGGCAAGTCCGAAGGCTTCACCAAGCTCGCACCGTCGATCGTGTTCGGCGTCGCGATCGTCGCGAGTATGGCCGGTCTCGCCTATGCCATGCGCGAGATTCCGATCGGGACTGCCTATGCGGTGTGGGTCGGCATCGGTGCTGCGCTGACCGTCGCCTATTCGATGGCGACCGGCGGCGAGGCGGTGTCGTGGCTGAAGATCGTCCTCATTCTCGGCCTGGTCGGCTGCGTGGTTGGACTCAAACTGGTCAGCGACGCGGGCCACTGATCGTGTGTGTCGTTGTGTGACGAATGCGATAGCGGCACGCGGTGACCGGTGGGTAGTGTCCCAGGCATGACTGCTGAAACGCTTGATCTGACCATCCCCGCTATCTCCGACGCCGAGCGCGCGGAACGACTGAGCGCCGCAGGCGCGGCCTGGACGCAGCGCATTCAGAGTGACGTGAAGAAGGCGGAGCTGACCTATCGTGCCACGGGTGTCTCGGAAGGCTCGGTGGCCAGCCGCATCACGGTCGGAAACCACACCTTCCTCGTCGACGAACCGCAGGCGCTCGCTGGCGATGACGTGGCTGCCAGCCCGGTCGAGTACGCGCTGGGTGCGCTGATCTCCTGCCAGATCGTCGTGTATCGCCTCTATGCCCACGTGCTGAACATCCCCTTCGACGCGCTCGAGATCACGGCCGAGGGTGACCTGGACGTGCGCACGCTGCTCGGCGTCGAGGGTGGTCCGCGTGCTGGGTTCACCGGGGTTCGCCTCGACATCAAGATCAGTGGCCCGGAGTCACTGGAGCGGTACGAGGAGCTCCGCAAGGCCGTGGACGTCGGGTGCCCGGCGCTGGACATCTTCGTCAACCCGGTGCCGGTGACCGGCGCTGTGCGCAAGGTCTAGCCACCGCATCGCTGGAGGCGGGGCTGGCCCACAGGGGCCGGCCCCGTTTCGCGTTCCGCGACTTGTTACCCTGGAACGCCGACATTCGGCAGGGGAGAGGAGCGTGGACATGCAGATTCCTGGCGGCGGCATCGAACCGCCCGAGGTCGCCCGCGACCGCTCCTGGCCGCGAGCGCTGCGCCCGTTCCAGTTCGGGCAGTACCGAATCCTGATCCTGGCGCTGACCTTGTCGATGCTGGGCGGCGGCATGTGGGTGATCGCGGTGTTCTGGCAGTTGGCCGAGATCGGGGCCAGCGAGTATGACTATGCCCTGATCCTGACGGTCGGCACCGTCGGCATGCTCACCTTCGCACTGCTCGGTGGGGCGGTGGCGGACCGCGTGTCGCGACGATTGATCCTGCTGCTCTGCGAAGGGATCAAGGGCACAGTGGGCGTCACCCTCGCGGTGCTGTCCTTCACGGACTCGTTGCAGCTGTGGCACCTGGTGGTGGCGGGCCTCGCCCTGAATGTGTCGGACGCCTTCTTCTACCCGGCGTACACAGCGATCCTGCCTTCGCTGCTGCCGCCGCAGCAGTTGCTGGCCGCGAACGGGGTCGAGGGGATCCTGCGGCCGGCCCTGACCACTGCGGTGGGTCCGGCCGCCGCAGCGGCACTCGTGGCTTGGCACTCGCCGGCGATGTCGATCCTAGTACTGGCCGCGGCACAGGTGATGGCCGCCTTCTGCCTGTCGCTGATGCGTCCCATTCCGCTGGAGCGAGACCTCACCCACACACAGGACCGCCACGCCGTAATCAACGCCCTGGTGGACATCCGCGATGGCTTCCGATTCCTCTTCAAGACCCGCTGGCTGCTCTGGACACTGCTGTTCGCCTGTCTGATGACGATCTTCGTGATGGGGCCGATTGAAGTGCTGCTGCCGTTCCGGATCAAGGACGGACTTGGCGGCGACGCCGGCGACCACGCACTCGTACTCGCGGTCTTTGGTGCCGGTGGCGTCACTGGTGCGCTCGTCACCTCTTCGCGGCGTTTCCCCAAGCGGTACCTGACGCTGATGATCCTGCTCTGGGGTGCGGGGTGTCTGCCATTGGCAGTGTTTGGGTTCATGGATCAGCTCTGGCTGGTTACGGCAGGCGCCTTTATCGTGGGCTACGCCTTCCAGGCGGCCACGGTGATCTGGGGCACGCTGCTGCAGCGTCGAGTGCCCTCCGACATGTTGGGCCGGGTATCCAGCCTCGACTTCTTCGTTTCGCTCGCCTTCATGCCGGTGTCGATGGCACTCGCCGTACCGGTGATGCACCTGCTGGGGCTGCAATTGACCTTCCTGATCGCGGGCACTGCGCCGCTGGTGCTCGCCTTCGTCGCCCTCATTGCGGGCCGCTTGCCTGCAGATGAACGCGCCCACCCGCTGGACCAGACATTCGTCACCGCGCCCATCGATGTGGTCGGTAGCGGCGATGCAGTGGATTCCACGCTGTCGGACGGTGCACCGCAGTAAGCATCTGACCGATTCGGGCGAGGCTCAAAGCGATTCTCCAGAGCGACAGGTAGCCTGTCCGCAATGGATTACGCTGCCGACGGCCGGGTCAGGCAGGCGGTTGACGCCTGGCTGCGATGGTTGCCGTCCTGGAAGCCGAGCTCGTCACGGACTCGGCGCAGCATCTGCCGCAAGTGCACCGGCTCGCCCTTCGCCGCGGCGGCGGGCTTCGACGTTGAGGTGCCGCATGGCGTGCAGCATGCGCTGATTATGCGCCTGAACGCACTGGTCGAGGCTGCGGTCGATGAGTACACCGCGCAGAACTTGCCGCTGCTGTACGCGGAGTTGCAGGCGGCAGCGGCTCGCAAGGCGCGCCGACCATATCGGCCGGATGAGGGCCTCGCCCCGGAATATCAGGGCCTGGACACGGATCCCGAGGCACCGCCGGGGGAGCCGTTCCTGTTCACACTTGAGGAACTCGCTGCGCAGTCCGCTGCCGAGGCACCAGCTCCAGAACCCCTGCCGGAACTGTCCGAAGAGGCCAAGGCCACGCTGCGCCGTGAGATCCAACTCTCCGATGAACGCGCGAACGAGGTGGGCCGGGCGATTTGTGTCGCCCTGGGCGAGCACCGAGCACGCATCGAGCGCGGCATCCGTGAATGCGTGGAGCCGCAGATTCAGGAACTGCTGGACCAGCTCACCCAGCAACTGGACGCGCCGGGCGCCTTCTAGCCAACCCTGGTGCAGTGCGCAAGCCCTTTGCGCTGAGCGGCTCGTAGGCGTTACATTCTGCGCTTTCGGCCCGGTTCTTGGGCTCTACTGAGGCTTCAAGGGGAGTTTCCCGGCAGCAACCTTGAGGCTGCCTGGAAGGATTCTGGACGTCTCGTTCCTCGGACGATCCCGGTGTTTGTCTGTTCAGGCAATGGCGCAGCTGAACGGGCGGCGCCAGCAACACGAAGGAGACATCATGGGCTGGTTGAGTTTCATTCTGCTCGGTCTGATTGCCGGTGCGATCGCCAAGGCGATTCTGCCGGGACGCGCGGGCGGTGGCTGGCTGGGGGCACTGGTGGTGGGTGTCGTTGGCGCACTGCTGGGTGGCTGGCTTGGCAGCGTCCTGTTCGACGCTGACCTGCAAGAGTTCTTCTCGCTGCAGACGTGGGCGCTGGCGCTGGGTGGTTCCCTGGTCGTCCTGCTGATCTGGGGTGGCCTCACCGGCCGCAGGGCACGGGTCTAACGCGCGGGTTCCCACCGGATCGGCGGTGGGATCACCAGAGGAGCACGCGGCATCAGCCGCGTGC
>JAEZHW010000056.1 GCA_023436775.1 Actinomycetes bacterium | reverse complement strand
CGGGTCGACGACGCCGAGGTCATGGTGCGCGGCAACTACCTCCATCAGCTCGCGCTGATCCAGCGGGTGCTGCCGTCGATGCTCGAGTGCGGCGGTGGCGTCATCGTCAACCTGGTGTCGGGCTCGGCGACGACCGATCCGCCGGCCGCGCCCGGTGAGGGTGGCTGGGGCGTGGCCTATTCCGCGTCGAAGGCGGCGTTCGGCCGTCTCGCCGGCGCCGTGAACGCCGAGTACCGCGGGCGCGGCGTCCGCGCGTTCAATCTCAGCCCGGGGTTCGTGGTCACCGAGTCGGGCAAGGCTCGCGGTGGCACGGAGAAGATCGAGGATGCGGGGTTCGATTCGGTTCCGGCGACCGTGCCGGCCGACGCCGCAGTGTGGCTGGCGACGGCGCCGGAAGCGGAGCGCTTCCTCGGCCGTGTGGTCTGGGCGCCCATGCTGGCGTCCGATCTGGCCGGCGGCGCCGCGAGCTGACGGGCCGACCGCGCGGGAACTGCTGGGAGACGGATTCTTGCCCCGCGCGGTCCGTCCTGATCTGATCGAGATCACACCAGGGTGGTTCCCGCTGGGCGAGACGTTCGACCACGGTGTCCGGCCGCGCTCGCTAGCGTCCGGAACAACGCGGGACGGTGGGTTTGACCTGGTCCGTTGCGTGGGTTTGGTAATGACGTATTAAGTCGGTTGTTGTCAGGGAGAGTAACGATGGATTTGAGGGAATCCCCCGAACAGCTCGCACTCCGCAAGGAGTTGCGTGCCTACTTCGCGGCGCTGCTGCCGGAAGAGAAGCGGCGCAAGGCCGGCGAGGAGGGCGTGGGCGGCCAGTACTTCCGTGAGGTCGTCAAGCTCCTCGGCCGGGACGGCTGGCTGGGTATCGGCTGGCCGAAGGAGTACGGCGGACAGGGCCGTTCCATCGAGGAGCAGTTCGTCTTCTTCGACGAGGTGCAGCGCGCCGGTCTGCCGTTCCCGTTCGTCACCGTCAACACTGTGGGCCCGACGCTGATGAAGTACGGCACCGAGGAGCAGAAGGAGCGCTTCCTGCCGGGCATCCTCGCGGGTGACATCGTCTTCGCGATCGGTTACACCGAGCCCGAGGCCGGTACCGACCTCGCCTCGCTCAAGACCCGCGCGGTCGCCGACGGCGAGGATCTCGTGGTCGACGGTGCCAAGATCTTCACGTCGGGCGCGAACACCGCCGACTACGTGTGGCTCGCGGCCCGCACCGATCCGGACGCGCCCAAGCACAAGGGCATCTCGATCCTGGTGGTCCCCACCGACGATCCCGGCTTCTCGTGGTCGCCGATCAACACCGTCGGCGGGCTCATGGTCACCGCCACGTACTACAGCGGCATCCGGGTCCCGCAGAAGGACGTCATCGGTGACGTCAACGGAGGCTGGCAGCTGATCGCCGCGCAGCTCAACCACGAGCGCATCGGCCTGGCCGCGATCGGTGGCCGCACCTACGGGCTGTGGCACCAGGTCCTGGACTGGGCCAAGGAGAACGGCGCCATCGAGATCCCCTGGGTGCAGCAGGAGTTGGCCCGCACCCACGCCAAGCTCGAGGCGATGCGCCTGATGAACTGGAAGATGACCGCGGCCGTCGCCGCGGACACGCTGTCCGGTGCGGACGCCGGTGCCACCAAGGCGTACGGCACCGAAACCCACATCGACGTGTACCGCACGCTGCTCGGCATCCTCGGTGCCGCGGGTCGCATCCGTCCGGAGTCGCCCGGTGCGCTGCTGGCCGGTCAGATCGAGCAGATCTCGCGCCAGGGCATGGTCAACACGTTCGGTGGCGGTGTCAACGAGGTCCTGCGCGACATGGTCGGCACCATGGGCCTCGGCCTCGTTCGGGAGAAGAGGGTCAAGTGAGCTAACTTCTCGCCAAGCTGAAGGAATTCGAGGGCCGGATCCTGACCCCCACCGTGTGGGGGCCGGACGAGGTCAACACGCCGATGATCCGGCACTGGGTCGAGACGATGGGCGACACCAGCCCGATCTACCTCGACGACGAGGCCGCCCGGGCCACCGGCCGGGACGGTGCCGTCGCACCCGCGCTGATGGCGCAGGTGTGGACGATGCGCACGTTCAACGACAAGATGGCGAACAACGATCCGTCGCAGGTGTGGACCGACCTCATCGCCACCCTCGACGCCGAGGGTTTCACGTCCGTCGTCGCGACCGACTCGGACTTCGAGTTCTTCACGGAACTGCGTCCGGGCGACCGGGTTTCGCTCACCGAGGTGATCGAGGACATCTCCGAGGAGAAGAAGACCGGCCTCGGGGTCGGCCACTTCGTCACCACCCTCAAGACGTACCGCAACGGCAATGGTGACACCGTCGCCACCCAGCGCTGGCGCACGCTGCGATTCAAGCCGAAGGGCAGTGAGAAGGCCGCCGAGAAGCCGGCGGAGAAGTCGGGCCCGATCCCGGGCCTGCGTCCGCGGCCGGCGCTCAACGTCGACAACGCTTTCTGGTTCGAGGCCGCGAAGGAGCACCGCCTGGTGATCCAGCGGTGCGCGAACTGCGGCGTGCTGCGGCACCCGACCGGTCCGATGTGCGGTGCGTGCCAGTCGCTCGACTGGGACACCGTCGACGCC
>JAEZHW010000086.1 GCA_023436775.1 Actinomycetes bacterium | reverse complement strand
ATGCAACAGGATCACCATGTCGGCGTCCTGCTCGAGTGAGCCCGACTCGCGGAGGTCGGAGACCATCGGCTTCTTGTCGGTGCGCTGCTCGGGACCACGGTTGAGCTGACAGATCGCGACCACCGGGACCTCGTGTTCCTTCGCCAGCAGCTTGAGGCTTCGCGAGAACTCGGAGACTTCCTGCTGCCGCGACTCGACCTTCTTGCCCGACGACATCAGCTGTAGGTAGTCGATCACGATGAGCTTGATGTCGTGCTTCTGCTTGAGCCGCCGCGCCTTCGCACGGATCTCCATCATCGTCAGGTTGGGGGAGTCGTCGATGAACAGCGGCGCCTCGCTGATCTCGCTCATCCGCCGCGCCAGCCGCGTCCAGTCGTCGTCGGTCATCTTGCCCGAGCGCATGTCGGAGAGCTTGATCTTCGCCTCCGCCGACAGCAGACGCATCACGATCTCGGTCTTGCTCATTTCCAGCGAGAACACGACGCTCGGCATGCCGTGCTTGATGGAACACGAGCGCATGAAATCCATTCCGATGGTGGAATTGTGCGTCGGCACCATCGAACGCCCCGCCAGATACAGGTGGTCGGCATTGTCGACCTCGACGCACCGAACCGGCACGCTCTTGATCCTGCGAACATCCACGATGTACCGCGACCCGATACGGCTCGTGCCGCGCGCCGCGCGCCGTTCCTTGTGCAGCAGCGCCTTTCGGGGCAGCCCGAACACGTCGTCGTCGGCACCGAACGTGAGCGTGTACGCCGTCGACGACGCTTCCGAGCGCCCTCGGACCGTCTTGGTACTCATCTGCACGCGGTAGCCGAGGCTCACCACGAGCTCGGCCACGTCCTGGACGAGACGCGCGTTGGTTCCCGTGAACTGCACGGACCCGCCATGGGTGACCGTGCCGTCGGTGTCGAGCAGGCCGGCCAGCAGCGCACGGCGCTGGGCCTCGGATGCACGAAGGTACTGCGCCGGAATGTGCTTGTCGCCCAGCACTCCCAGGGTGCGCAAGCGCGAACGGACACTTCCGACCGTGTTCCGGCAGGTCTGGCACATCCGCATCCCGGCCGACGTTCCGCCGCACAGGGGGCACGTCGGAGCGGGTACCGGCGCCGACACGAAGCGTGCCTTTCCGCCGCACGACCGACCACAGGTGCGGACCTCACTCGTGGCAGGTATGAAGCTCGTGCCGCATACGACACAGTCACGTGCCTCGATCTCGGCTTCGGGTGCGAGCTTGAGGCTGTACCGCATCCGCGCGGTCTCCGAAGGTACAGCGATCAGCCCCTCCGCCTCGATCAGCATGACGATCTCGGGATCGGCCGTGGTGAACTGCGAGGCGTCGGACGTACCGTCACCCAGCCACGCGCCGAGGGTGTACGGCGGGAGGAGAAGATCCTGGGTCGGCAACTGCAGCGGCTCGGCATTCTTCACCGAATGGTTGAGGCGACGGTCCGCCGTCTCGCACCGCAGGGTCGCGGCGATCTCGCCGGTCGTCCGGACCTCCGCGAAGGTGCGCTGGTTCCGGTACCCGTTGTAGCCGCTGGCCGCTGCCTGCGCGGACCGGCGTGATGCCCGCGTCTCCGTCAACCACTGATGCTGCTCGTCGGCCACCAGCACGGTGCCGTCGGAGAACTCCACCTCGTAGCAGGGCCGGTCGGTCATGACCTCGGTGGCCGCGACGACGGTCGTCGGCCTGCCGTGCGCGTCGATCAACTGGTCGCCGACCTGGACGTCGCCCATCGTGGTCCACCCGGTAGGGGTCGGCAGCGGCGTGTCGAGAGCGAGCGCCTTGCCCACGCCCGGCCTGGCCGCCACGATGATCATCTGGCCGGGGTACAGGCCGTTGGTGATCTCGTCGAGCTCGCTGAATCCGGTGGGGACACCGAGGGAGATGCCGCCGCGGCTGGCGATGGAGTCGATCTCGTCCATCGTGGGCTGCAGCAGTTCCTCGAGCGGCATGAAGTCCTCGGTGGTGCGACGCTCGGTGACCTCGAAGATCTCGGCCTGCGCGCGGTCGACCACCTCGGCGACGTCCTGCCCGTCCGAGCCGGCGTAGCCGTACTGCACGATGCGGGTGCCGGCGTCGACCAGGCGCCGCAGGATCGACTTCTCCGCGACGATCTCCGCGTAGTAGGACGCGTTCGCGGCGGTGGGGACCGTCTGGGTGAGGGTCACGAGGTAGGGGGCGCCACCGATCCGGCGCAGCTCGCCGCGCCGGTCCAGTTCCGCCGACACCGTCACCGGGTCGGCCGGCTCACCGCGGCTGTACAGGTCGAGGATCGCGTCGTACACCGACTGGTGGGCGGGACGGTAGAAGTCGCCCGGGCGCAGCACCTCGAGCACGTCCGCGATCGCGTCCTTGCTCAGCAGCATGCCGCCGAGCACCGACTGCTCGGCGACCATGTCGTGCGGAGGCTGCCGGCCGAACTCCTCGCTCGGCTCCTCCGGAGGTCCCGGGTACTCGGAATGACCACGATCATCTACAACCGCCAACGCGATGCCTTCCCCGCACGAGCTCCGACGCGACCGACCCGATCACCGACGCGGTCGCGGTCCTGCACTCACTGTTCTACCCGTGTGCCCCGACAATTCCGTGCCCGCCTCGCGGGCGGCTCCGGAAACGCTCTCGAGGACACACTCGAGACGACGGTAAGGACCGCACCGGCACGTTTCCAAACCGGTCTGTGTACACATCTGTGGATAAATTGGGGACGTGCCCCCATTCGAGTGTTAGCCGTGGCGGAAAAACTGGGGACAACCTGGGGACAGATTGATCTCACACTCAATAAACTGCAGCTAGAACCGTATTTTTTGTTTCACAGGCCTGTGGATGAAAATTCTTTCGGCGTGTCGCGCAGGTTGCCGAGCCGGGCGTGTTGGGTGAACACCGGGGCAACCACGGTATGACCTGGATCATGGAACCGGCCTCGGGTGAGGGAATTATCCACAGGTCTTCCCCAGGTACGCGAACGGCCCCGCGGACATGGCGTCCGCGGGGCCGTTCGATCGAACGTGTCGACTAGGCGGCGACGACGTTCAGGTGGAACTTGGCGGCAACCTCGGGGTGCAGGTTGACCACGATGAGGTGCTTGCCGGTGCTCTTGATGTGAGCCTTCGGCAGCTCCAGGTTGCGCTTGTCGACGACGGGGCCGCCGGCAGCCTTGATGGCGCCCGCGACATCGGCGGCGGTGACGGAACCGAACAGCTTGCCCGAGTCGCCGGCGGTCTTCACCGACAGCGACACACCCTCGAGACCCTCGATGGCAGCCTTGAGCTCCTTGGCGTGGTCGAGACCACGGACCGCGCGCGCTTCCTGCGCACGACGGATGCCCTCGACCTGCTTCTGCGCGCCACGGGTGGCAACGATGGCCAGGCCGCGGGGGAGCAGGTAGTTACGGCCGTAGCCGTCCTTGACCTCAACGGTGTCGCCAGGCGCACCGAGGTTGTCCACGTCAGCAGTAAGGATGAGCTTCATCGTGTCCCTCCCTTTCCTCAGCGAGTCGTCGAGACGTAAGGGAGCAGAGCCACCTCACGAGAGTTCTTCACAGCGACAGCGACATCGCGCTGGTGCTGCACGCAGTTGCCGGTGACACGACGAGCGCGGATCTTGCCGCGATCGCTGACGTACTTGCGCAGCAGCGTCGTGTCCTTGTAATCGATCTGCACGTTCTTTTCTTTGCAGAAGGTGCAGACCTTCTTCTTCAAAACCTTCTCGCGCGCTGGCGACTTAGGCATGGTCTTTCTCCGTAATTCGAGGAAGTTCGATCGAGGTCCGATCAGAACGGAGGCTCGTCGTCCCCGGAGCCGCCGAACGAGCCGGCCTGCGGGGCGTCGCCCCAC
>JAEZHW010000077.1 GCA_023436775.1 Actinomycetes bacterium | reverse complement strand
CCGTTGGCCCGGCGGGGCCTTACTCTGCGTCGTTCTCTGCGGCCTCAGCCAGCAGTTCGCGCACCATCGGCACGACCTGCGTCGCGTAGCGCTCGATCGAGCCCAGCATCAGCTCGTGCGGCAGGGTGCCGTTGGCGTACTTCACATCGAATCGGTCGAGGCCCAGCGTCTGCACGGTGGTGGCGATGCGGCGCGCCACCGTCTCGGGCGAGCCCACATACAGCGAGCCAGCGGCCACCTCGTTCTGGAACTGCATCTGGGTCATCGGCGTCCAGCCGCGCTCCGCACCGATGGTGTTCATCAGCACCTGGTAGTGCTCCCAGAACTCTTCCTTGGCTTCGGCGTCGGAGGCACCGACGTGCCCGGGCGAGTGAATGCCCACCAGCTGCGGTTCGCCACCGAACTGCGCTTCGGCCTGGCGGAACAGATTCACATAGGGAGCAAAGCGACCAGGGTGGCCGCCGATCACGGCAAGCATCAGGCGCATGCCGTACTTGGCAGTGCGAACAACCGACTCCGGGCTGCCGCCGACACCGACCCAGGTGGGGATGCCGTGCTTGTGCTCCGTCGTCGGGTAGACGCGGATGCCGTGGATGTCCGGGCGCAGGCGGCCACGGTGATGGACCACGTCCTCGTCGCGAAGCTTGGCGAACAGCGCCAGCTTCTCCTCGAACAGGTCGTTGTAGTCGGTGAGGTCAAAGCCGAACAGCGGGAACGACTCGGTGAAGGAACCGCGGCCGAGCACCGCCTCGGCGCGGCCGCCCGAGATCGCGTCCACGGTGGCGAAGCGCTGGTAGACCCGCACCGGATCATCCGAGGAGAGCACGGTGACGGCCGTCCCCAGCTTGATCTGCTTGGTTCGAGCCGCGATCGCAGCCAGCACCGTTTCGGGACTGCTGACGGCGAAGTCGGCGCGGTGGTGCTCGCCGACACCAAAGAAGTCGAGGCCGAGTTCGTCGGCGAGGACGCCCTGCTCCACCAGGTTCCGAATCGTTTGCGCCTGGCTGAGGCGGTTGCCATCCAGATCGACGGTGACATCACCGAAGGTGTCAAGGCCAAACTCCACGTGCGCGGTCACAATGCTTCCTTCCCTCGTGGCAGCCACTGCCTCGATTCCCATACTCATGCATGGACATTGAATGCAACGGGGTCGGGTTCGAGGCTATTCCCCGGCGGTGCTGGCAGTGTCCGACTGCGGCAACGAGGTGGCTGCCAGGTCGCCGATCGCCGCCCGGACGAACTCGTCAACCACCTCGCGGTTGTAGGCGTCGGCATCCAGTTCGGCCGGGCGCACCTCGCCCCGGATCGCGGCCAGCAGGCCTTCGGCGAGTGCGTCGTCGTCCTGCTCCACGATGCGAATCATGCCCTCGGGCAGGGCGTCGGCGACCGAGGCGAAGCGAGTGGAGACGATCGGCAACCTCGCCAGCGCCGCCTCAAGCAACACCATCGGCTGTCCCTCGTAATTGCTGGACAGCACAAAGCAGTGCGAGTTCGCCAGCACTGCGAAGGGGTTCCGCAATGCCCCGGTCAGGAAGACCTTGTCGCCGAGGCCAAGACGATCCCGGACGGCCAGCAGGTGGTCCTGCAGCGGCCCATACCCGACGAGGACGAGCCGGGCCTCCGGACGCTGCAGGGCGACCTTGGCGAAGGCGCGCAGCAAGCGCTCCTGGTTCTTCTCGGTGCTGAAGCGCCCGACGGTGACGAACCAGAACAGGTCCCTGCCCGCGAGCATCGCCTCGGCCCAGTCCGGACGCTCAATCGCGCCGGTCTCCGGGTCTCGCGGGAAGGTCGACAACTCGGCCAATGGCTCCTGCAGGCCCGCCAGTACGCGCTCGGCATCGACCAGGTTGCGGGCGTGGGTGAAGCCACGGTCCGGCACGCCATACTCGGCGGTCAGGCGCTGCCGATTCACCTCGGCCAGGGTCGGCGACACCGATACCAAGGCATCGTGCTGCTCGAAGAAACTGAACACCGCCGGCAGGCTGCGCCGCATCGGCTGCTTGCCGTTGACGGTACGGCGCACCTCGCTGGCCAGGTCGTTGTGCAGCCAGATGGCGTGCCGCGGACGGCCACCGCTGGCACGCTCGGGGGCTTGCAGCAGTAGCGCAGTCCAAAACGCGCTGTAGCCGCTGAAATCGACGACCGCGTCGAAGCGCATGTCGCCGACGATGCGATGCAGTTCATCAGCCAGGAGCGGGTACGGCCCGGCATGCAGGGCACTGCGACGCTCACCGGCTAGGCGCACCTGCATCTTGTAGCGCTTGATCTGCCACTTGCCGCCATTCATGCCCCCGATTCGGCGCACCTGGCGCACGTGCGGGTCGATCAAGGCCTGATTCACCCAGGGCTGGCCGCGACGCGTGTGCACGATCATCGCAGACACGTTGAAACGGTCGTGATCAATGTTGCGAAGCAGGTTCAGCGCGGAGGTGGTGATGCCGTTGGATCGCATTCCGCCGAGGTACATCAGCACGCTGATCCGACCATCCTCGGCGACGTCCAACAGCCGCAAACCATCACGCTTGCCACGGAAGACCAGGTCGATCACGCGCTCACTGGCTCGGCCATCCTCGTCGGCAGTGAACCGCTCCTGCCAGTGCTGACGCACCGATGCCTTCGCCGCAAGGCCGCCTGTGGTACCGAGCAGGTCCGTGGCAATGCCCTCGATGTCGAGGTGCACCGGACCCGGCAGCTCATCGATCGAGAAGTACAGTCCGCGTTCCGCCTCGTACTGGTCCAGGCCCGGCATGTGGAACAGGATCGGCTTACCGGTGGCCAGGTAGTCGAAGAAGATCGAGGAGAAGTCGGTAACCAACGCATCGACGAGGCCGAGCACCTGATTGGTCGGGATCTGGTTCGGCACGAGCAGTCCCCGCAGCTCCGATCGCGCGGACGCGTATTGGTGCGCGCTCTGGTGCACCTTCAGCAGCACTCGCCACGCATCGCCGAGTAGTGCCTGCAGTCGGCGCGCCTGCTCGAACATCTCGGCAGCATCGTCCTCGGGGTTACTGAAGTTGGTGCCCTTCCAGGTCGGCGCCAGCAGCACGATCTTGCGCTCACCGATTTCAATACCTGCCTTGGCGAGGCGGGCAAGCAGTTCGCTGCGCTCCCCCGCCGCCAGGGTCTGCCGGTCCACGCGCGGGTAGCCCAGCTCGGCGATCACACCCCGGAACGCGCCACGCAGCTTGTAGGCGTGCTCGTACATGACCTCGGTCATGAACGGGTTCTGCGAGAGCAGCACGTCGGCGTGCAGGAAATTGCGCTGCGTGTTCGCGGCGTAGTAGCCGCCGTTGGGCATGTCATAGCCCATTCGCTTCAGCGGAGTGCCGTGCCAGGTGTTGACGTAGGTCTGTTCTGGCCGCTTGTCGAACTCCGGCGGGAACGTGGCGTTATTGATGAGCACCTCGGCGCGGCAGAGCAGCCGGTGATACGCGGTGGAGCGATAGCGAATGAACTGCACGCGCGGATCATGGGCGAACTCGGCCCGAATGGCGTCCTGCTCGGCGTGCTTATCCAGTACCCAGTAGTGCCGCAGGTGCTGCTGATCCGGGGCCGCGAGCAAGGCCCGGAACATCGCCTCCGGATTGTCCAGCGCGCCGTTGCCCGAGAAGGATTCGTAGAGCACCGTGCCAGCCAACACCGGCTTGCGCCTGGCGAAGGCTCGCGCCTGCGCCAGCCACGCACGTCGAACGCGGTGGAACGTGGACTTGACCAGACGAATCAGCTTCTGCACGCTTCCCTCTCTGAGCCAACCACGGCACGCCCATCTGCACCCAAAGAGGGCGTCTCTCGGGATGCTAGCAGCGGCACTTTGTCGAGGCCCGAGGAAGCGCACGAAGGCGCCCGGACTGTTGCAGAACCGTTGTCACGATCCTTGCCCAGTCCGGGCGCCACCGAGAAAGGAATCAGATCAGGACGCTGACCGGATTCTCAATTCGCGACTTGAATGCCGCGAGCCACTGGGCTGCCAGCGCACCGTCCATGACGCGGTGGTCAGCCGACAGCGTCACCGTCATCACGGTGCCCACGGCGAGCTGTCCGTCCTCAACCACCGGCTGCTGCGAGGCAGCACCCACAGCGAGGATTGCTGCGTGCGGCGGGTTGATGATGGCCGAGAACTCACTCACCCCGTACATGCCGAGGTTCGAGATCGAGAAGCTGCCACCCTCGAGTTCGTGTTGCTTGAGTTTGCCCTCGCGAGCGCGGCCAGCCAGCTCTGCAACCGTCGACGACAACTCAGTGAGGCTCATGCGCTCGACACCGCGGAGCACCGGAGTGACCAGGCCACCCTCGATCGCGACGGCAATGGCCATGTCCACCGAGTCGAAGCGACGGACCGCAGTGTCGGTCCAGATCGCGTTCGCTTCCGGGACATCGCGGAACGCGGCCGCAGCAGCCTTGATCACGAAGTCGTTCACCGAGATCTTGACCGGCGAGGCCTCGTTCACCTGCTTGCGCAGCTCCATGAGTCGGTCGACGCGGCAGTCGGCCACCAGGTAGAAGTGCGGCACCGTGCTCTTGCTCTCGGTGAGACGGCGTGCGATCGCGCGACGCATCCCGGTGTGCGGGATCTCGGTGTAGCCGGCCGGACCTGACGGCGAGGCGACTGGTGCGCTGGCTGCCGCGGCTGCGACCGGACGACTGCCACCGGCGGCGATCAGGGCCTCGATGTCACGGCGCACGATCCGTCCACCAGGGCCGCTGCCCTGCACGCCACTCAGGTCCAGGTTGTGCTCGCGGGCCAGTCGGCGCACCAGCGGGCTGGCGAAACGACGGGCACCATCCAGAGCAGGGGCTGCCGGTGCGGCGGCCGAGGCTGCCGCGGGGGCAGCAGCCGGAGCAGCGGCCGGAGCCGGGGCCTGTGCTGCCGCGGGGGCGGCCGCAGCAGCAGTCTCAGCGGCGCCGCTCGGTACCACCGAACCAGCGTCCTCGCCGGGGGCGCCAATGACCGCGATTGGGTCACCGACCGCGACGGAGGTACCCGCAGCCACGAGCAGGCGCAGCACGGTGCCAGCCACCTCGGTCTGGAACTCTACGGTCGCCTTTTCGGTCTCCACTTCGGCGAGGGCGCGGCCAGCCTCGACGGTGTCACCCTCGGCCACGAGCCAGGTCTGGATCGCAGCCTCAGTCACGCCAGCGAGGACCTCCGGCATACGAATCAATTCGGCCATTATCGGCCTCCCATTCCCTGACGCACGCGCTCGATGCCGGCGACGACTTCCTCAGTGCGCGCGATGGCCGCACGCTCGAGCACCTTCGAGATGCTCGGGCTGGCCTCGCTGCCGGTAACGCGCTGGATCGGCTGGTCCAGGTAGTCGAAGAGGCGACGCTGAATCTCGTCAGCGAGCCAGCCGCCGTACGAGGTGCCCTGCGCGCCCTGCTCGACGATCAGGACGGCACCGGTCTTCTTCACGGTCGACTCGATGGTCTCCCAGTCCAGCGAGGCGCGGTCGAGCCAGCGCAGGTCGATCACGTCGGCGTCGATGCCGGTCTGCTCCACGGCCTCGAGGCAGTGACGGACCATCGACAGGTAGCTGATGATGGTGACGTCCTTGCCCTCGCGACGCAGCGCTGCCTTCCCGATCGGCAGGTGGTAGCCGAAGTCGACCGGCACCTCTTCCTGCAGCGGGTACAGGTCGATGTGCTCGATCACGAGCACCGGGTCCTGCAGGGTCAGCGCGCTGTTCATCAGACCGATGTAGTCAGCGGCGGTAGACGGCGCCACGATTCGCCAGCCCGGGCTGGTAGCAAAGATGCCCGCCGGGTCCATCAGGTGCTGCGAGCCATACCCCGAACCCATGGCGACCTTGGTGCGCAGCACGAAGGGCACTGGGTTGTCGCCACCGAACATGTGGCGCGCCTTGCCGACCTGGTTGAAGACCTGGTCTGCGGCGACCCACATGAAGTCCGGGTACATGAACTCCACCACCGGACGGAAGCGGCCGTCCAGTGCGATGCCGCCACCGAGACCGCAGAAGGCGTTCTCGCTAATCGGGGTACCCAGCACTCGGTCCGGGTACTTCGCGGCGAGACCCTTGGTCGCACCATTGGTACCACCGGCGAGGCGGTGAATGTCCTCGCCCATCTCGACGATGCGCGGGTCGCGTTCCATGCGGTAGTCCATGACACCGGCCACGGCTTCGACGAACTTCATCGACTTGGTCTCACCGGTGTAGGTGAGCGGCTCCAGCATGGGCTGATCGTTGAGCTCGGAGGCGTCACCGCGCACACCGACATCGACGAAACTCGGGTCCGGCCACAGTTCCGGACGAATGCGGCGCTTGCCGTCCTTTTCCGGGTCTGCTTCGAGCAGTTCGCCGGCGGCGGCGTTCATCGCTTCCTGAGCCTGGCGACGGACGGCGGCGACACCCTCCTCGTCGATGAGGCCACGCTCGATCATCTTGCGAGCAACCAGGTCCAGCGGGTCACGCTGACGCCACTCGGCCTCTTCTTCCTTGGTGCGGTAGCCGAAGGCGGAGCCCGGGTACGGACCGTTCTGGTGGAAGAAGCGGTAGACCATCGCCTCGATCACGACCGGCCCCTCGCCGCCGCGCAGCACCTGCTCGGCCTGCTGCATGGCGAGGTAGACCGCGAGCGGGTCCATGCCATCGACGCGCCACGAGTGAATGGCGAAGCCCAGGCCACGAGCCGACAGCCGCGGCTCTGCGGTGGCCTCATTGACGTTGGTGGAGACCGCGTACCCGTTGTTCTCGATGAAGAAAGCCACCGGAAGCTTCCAGGCTGCGGCCAGGTTCATGCTCTCGAGCACCGAGCCGATGTTGACGGCGCCGTCACCGAAGTAGTTCACGGTGTAGTCCGTGGTGCCGGCGTGCTTCTGCGACCAGGCGTTCCCGGCGGCCAGTGGCGCACCGCCACCGACGATGGCGTTGGTGCCGAGGGCACCCGCCTCAAACCACTGCAGGTGCATCGAACCACCGCGACCGCGGCAGTAGCCCTGGGCGAGGCCCAGGATTTCGGCGAGTGTGCGCTGCAGCACTTCCTGCACCTTGGGGGTAATCAGTGCCTTGGGGTCGTGCACGCCACCGGTGACGTGGGTGAGGGCCTTGGCGAGGAACTGGTGGTGCCCACGGTGGGATCCGTTGACCGCATCCGTGCTGCGCATACCGATGATGGAGCCGACAGCGCCACCTTCTTGGCCAATGCTGGAGTGCGCCGGGCCATGAACCAGGCTCTCGCCGGCGAGTTCGAGCACCGTCTCCTCAAATGCACGGATCAAGTGCAACTGGCCCAGCATGCTGGCCAGCAGCTGCGGATCAGCAGCCTGCCAGTCTTTGTCCGTGGTGCTCAGTTCCACCCACGGTGCTGCGGGATCCAGACGTTCAACCTTGGGCATTGCTGCTCCACCTTCCGCAAAGGTCGTCCTGCCGACGTTGGCAGTTCAGCCATACTAAACCTTGATTGGATACAATCTCAAGGCTAGACTGACGACATCGCCGGAATTGTCCGTGGCATTTGCTGCATATTGGATGCATTCAGGCGGCACAGCGGAGTGCACTGAAGGAGAAATCATGACCATTCCTGGTCTGCGCGGGGTTGAGCACATCGGCTTTACTGTGCCGAACCTTGAGGAAGCCACCGACTTCTTTGTCACCCACATGGGCTGCGAAGTCCTCTACTCCCTCGGCCCGTACCAGCACGACGACAGCAAATGGATGCAGGAACAGCTGAACGTGCACCCGCGCACCGTGGTGCGCAAGCTCAACTTCCTGCGCTGCGGTCACGGTTCGAACTTCGAGATTTTTGAGTACGAAGCTGCGGACGGCCAGAACCCGCAGCCTCGCAACTCGGATATCGGTGGTCACCACCTCGCCTTTTATGTCGACGACTTCGAAGCGGCCTACGAGTACCTCAAGACGGTGCCGGGCGTGAATTTGCTCGGCAAGCCGGTGGACAGCAGCAACGCCAGCGCCGGTCAGCGCTGGATCTACTTCCTCACGCCGTGGGGCATGCAGTGCGAGTTGGTGAGCTTCCCGAACGGTAAGGCGTACGAGCAAACGACTGACAAGCGGCTCTGGCACCCGGCCAATCCGGCGGCATAACCCCAATTCAGTAGCCTCACCCGGCACAATGACGAACATGAACCCGAACGCCACGGAACCCACCGTCCTGGCGAGCCCACGCCACGGCTCGTCGAGTCAGTTCGTCGCGGAGCAGTTGCGCGAAGCGATCCTGCGCGGCGAATACCCGCCGAATTCGCGCATCCGCCAGGAAGACTTGGCCGCCCGTTTCGGCGCCAGTCGTGTTCCGGTCCGCGAGGCGCTGCGCACCCTCGAGGCAGAAGGACTGGTCACGCTGGTGGCCAACACGGGCGCCTGGGTTCGCGGTTTGAGCCTGGCCGAATGCGAGGAGATTTACCAGATCCGCGAGCGCATCGAACCACTGCTGTTGCGCTACTCGATCCCGAACCTGCAGAACAACGAGGACGTGCTGTTCCAGCTCAAGGCCCTGTGCGGCGAGATGGAAGATCGCAGCAGCCTCGAAGAGTTCCTGCACCTGGACCGCGAGTTCCACCTGCTCACCTACTCTGGCGCGAACACCACCTTGCTCGGGGATCTCACCCAGCAACTCTGGGACCGGACGCAGCACTATCGCCGCGCCTACACCTCGCGCGTGGACCCCACCAGCCGACGCATCCTGCACGACGAACACCACATGCTGGTTGCCGCGATTCGTGACGGCGACCCGGACCAGGCCGATCGCGTGCTCACCGGACACATCCAGCGCACTCGACACCAGCTCGCCAAGCATCCCGAGATTTTCGACCACCCCGTCGGCATCTAGCCGGCTCCCGCCCCCCACAGGAGAATCCCATGGCCATCGCCACCATCAATCCGACCACCGGTCAGACGGAGCAGACCTTCGAGGCGCACGACGCCGCCGAGGTCGAGCGCCGCATTGCCCTGGCCACGCAGGCAGCAGCGACGCTGCGCCGTGCCAGCTACGCCCAGCGCGCCGAGTGGAGCCGTTCCACCGCAGACCTGCTGGAGTCCGAGGGTGAGGAACTCGCTCGCATCATCACCATCGAAATGGGCAAGCCCATCGCGCAGTCTCGCGCTGAGGTGCTGAAGTCGGTGAAGAACCTGCGCTTCTACGCGGACCACGCCGAGGAGTTCCTTGCTGACGAGCCGCTTGACGACCCGAGCAAGGTTGGCGCGAGCCAGGCCTACGCCCGCTACCAGCCGCTCGGTGTCGTCCTGGCCGTCATGCCGTGGAACTACCCGATCTGGCAGGTCATTCGCTTCGCAGCCCCGGCATTGATGGGTGGCAACGTTGGTCTGCTCAAGCACGCCTCGAATGTGCCCCAGTCGGCGCTGTACCTCGACACGCTGTTCGAGCGCGGCGGTTTCCCGGCTGGCGCCTTCCAGACGCTGCTCATCGGTTCGAAGGAAGTCGAGGCCGTGATTGCCGACCCGCGCGTGCGAGCCGTCACCCTGACCGGCTCGGAGCCGGCCGGCCGCTCGGTCGGAGCTGCCGCCGGTCGCTCCCTCAAGCCCTCGGTCCTTGAGCTCGGTGGCTCCGACCCCTTCATCGTGATGCCGAGCGCCGATATCGCCAAGGCTGCCGCCACGGCTGTGACCGCCCGCAATAACAACAACGGTCAGTCCTGCATCGCCGCGAAGCGTTTCATCGTGCACGAGGACGTCTACGACCAGTTCCTGGAAGCCTTCACGGCTGGCGTTTCGGCGCTCACCGTGGGCGACCCGCTCGACGAGTCGGTGCACATCGGCCCGGTCGCCACCAAAGGTGGTCAGCAGGACCTGATCGACTTGGTGGAGGACGCGCTTGCTAACGGCGCCACTGCCGTCGTCGGCGGCACCACCCCGGAGGGTGATGGCTTCTTCTACCCGCCGACCGTGCTCACCGGCGTCACCCCCAAGGCCCGTCTGTACCTCGAGGAGGCCTTTGGCCCCGTCGCAGCCGTGTACAAGGTCTCGAGTCTCGACGAGGCCCTGGAAATCGCGAACGTCACCACCTTTGGCTTGAGCTCTGCGTTCTGGAGCAACGACGAGGCGGAGATCGCACGCGCGGTCGCCGAAATCGACGCAGGCGCCACCTTCATCAATGGCATGACCGTCTCCTACTCGGAACTGCCCTTCGGCGGCATCAAGGACTCCGGCTACGGCCGTGAGCTGGCCGCCGCGGGTATCCGTGAGTTCTGCAACCTGAAGACGGTCTGGCGCGGCTAGTCCCCCACGAATCGCCGCACCGCGAAGGCCCGAGCGTTCTGCTCGGGCCTTCGCCATGTGCGGGTAGTGCCACCACAATGCAGTGGGGCCCGAGCAATTGCTC
>JAEZHW010000072.1 GCA_023436775.1 Actinomycetes bacterium | reverse complement strand
GAGATCGTCGAGGCGTGCGGCCTGCCGGCCGGGGTCGTCAACGTCGTGACCGCCGACCGGGAAGTGTCGGAACTGCTGGTCCGCAACCCCGGCATCGACAAGGTCGCGTTCACCGGCTCCACCGCAGCCGGCCGTCGCATCGCGTCGCTGTGCGGTGAGCGCATCGCCCGCTACACGCTCGAACTCGGCGGCAAGTCCGCGGGCGTCATCCTCGACGACTACGACCTCGCGACCGCGGCCGCGTCCATCGCGCAGTCCGCCCGGATCATGACCGGGCAGGTGTGCGCGTCGCTGACCCGCATCGTCGTCAGCCGCCACCGGCACGACGAGTTCGTCGAGGCCCTCGGCGCCGCGATGGCGGCCATCCGCGTCGGCGACCCGTTCGATCCGGCGACCGACATGGGTCCGCTGGCGATGGCGCGACAGCTCGACAAGGTGGAGGGGCTCATCGCCAAGGGCTGCGAGGAGGGCGCGACCCTGGTGACCGGTGGCCGCCGCCCCGCCCATCTCGACCGGGGTTTCTTCATCGAGCCCACGGTGTTCGGCAACGTCGACAACAACTCCACGATCGCCCGGGAAGAGATCTTCGGTCCCGTCCTGAGCGTCATCGCGGCCGACGACGAGGACCACGCCGTCGACATCGCCAACGACACGATCTACGGGCTCAACGCCTCGGTGTTCACCGACGACCTCGAGCGGGCGTGGGCGGTCGCCCGCCGACTGCGTTCGGGCACCGTCGGACACAACGGCTTCCAGACCGACTTCGGAATCGCGTTCGGCGGCTTCAAGCAGTCCGGGATCGGCCGCGAGGGTGGCCGTGAGGGGCTGCTCCCGTACCTGGAGGCGAAGACCGTGCTGATGCCCGCGATGCCCGCAACCGTGCAGGACGCCCGGTGACCGCCCTGCCCGATGCCGAGCTCACCACCACGCAGCGCCTGGCCGCCTTCGCGGTGAACACCGGGTTCGCGGATCTGCCGGACGACGTCGTCGACTACACGAAGCTGCTGATCCTCGACTCGATCGCGTGCGGGCTCGGCGCGTCCGAGATGGACCGCACCCGCATGTCGCACCGGGTGCTCGAGCGGCTCGGCGGACTCGAGGAAGCCACAGTCTTCGGTCTGCGCCGCAAGGTGTCGGCGACGTCCGCCGCCGCCGCGAACTCCGAGATCATGAACCTGCTCGACGCCGACGACACGTTCTTCAACTCGGCGCACTTCGTCATCATGAACGTCGCGGCCGCGCTCGCCGAGGCCGAACGCCTCGGGGCGTCGGGAGCGGAACTCGTGCGGGCCGTCGCGGTCGGGTTCGACCTGTCCGCCCGGGTCAATCTGGCGAGTTCGTTCATGGCGTTCGAGGACGGCACGTTCCGCTGGTCCCGGATGTTCGGCAGCGGCTACGCGAGTATCGGTGCGGCGGCGTCCGCGGGAATCGTCGCGGGACTGACCGCCGGACAGCTGGGCCACGCGCTGGCGCTGGTTGCCGGCACGGCCCCGACCGCGCGCAACACCAACACCGCCGAGCGGACCGAGATCGCCTCCTACAAGTGGGCCCCGAACTACCACCTGGCGCACTGTGCGATGACGGCCGTGCTCATGGCGGAGGAGGGATACATCGGCGAGGAGGACCTGTTCGATCTGAGCCCCGGCTTCATCGAGGGGCAGGGCTTCCTCGGCGTCGACGTCGCGCCGCTGACGGAGCACCTGGGGGAGCAGTGGTGGATCCGCGACTCCGCGGTCAAGTACTTCCCGGCCTGCCGCTACACCACCGCACCCGCCGCCACGCTGCAGCAGTACATGCGTGACGAGGGCCTGAGCCCGGACGACATCGAGCACATCGAGGTCCGGCTGAACCCGGCCGCCTACAGCATGACGGTGTTCAACGATCCGGCCCGCAGCTTCGAACCGGATCACCGCGCGCCCATGAAGGCGCAGTTCAACATTCCCTACGTGCTGGCGCAGGTGGCGCTGGGACGGACCCCGGGCCCCGACTGGTACTCCGCGGAGGCCATGACCGATCCGCGCGTGTGGAGCATCGCCGAGCGGATCACCACGGCACCCGACCCGAGCCTCGCCGAGGAGTGGGACGCGCAGATCAACGGCTCACCCGAGGGTCGGCCCCGCCGCACTCGGGGGTCGTTGACGATCCGCGCGAAGGGCTGCGAACTGGTCGTCGAATCCGACTACGCGCCCGGTGACCCGTGGTCGCCCGAGACGCGTCCCACCTGGGACGCGGTCGTGGCGAAGTTGCACAACTTCGCCGGCGGCATCCTCCCGGCATCCCAGCTGGACGCTCTCGCCGACTGTGTCCGACGGCTCGACACCGTCGCCGACGTCGCCCGCGAGTTGAGTCCGCTGCTGTCGACGGAGAACTAGACGGCGACGCCGCCTGTCCCGCGGCCGAGGAGTCGACGTCCATGGCGCATCGGCGGCACCTCGACGGCACATCGATCGCTCCGGAGGCGTGCAGTGCACCCGCTCGCCTCCGGAGTGTCTCATTTTACGTCATCTACCAGGCAATTTGGTGCTACGGCGTAGGTCTGTGTAATCTTCTGGAGGCTTCAGCGCGCAGGGATGTGTGCGACGGCCACGCCCCCTTAGCTCAGTCGGCAGAGCGTTTCCATGGTAAGGAAAAGGTCGACGGTTCGATTCCGTCAGGGGGCTCGCTGGATTGTAGTGCCGCCCTCGTGCGCGACACTCGACACCGAGGCGGTGTAGCTCAGTTGGTAGAGCAAACGACTCATAATCGTTGCGTCGCCGGTTCAAGTCCGGTCACCGCTACCAAAAGTTCATTGATCCACCCTGATCGATACTGATCGGATTGACGCGAAAGAAGGCATCCCGTGGCCTCCTCTACTGACGTTCGGCCGAAGATCACCTTGGCCTGCGAGGTGTGCAAGCACCGCAACTACATCACGAAGAAGAACCGCCGCAACGATCCCGACCGGCTCGAGATCAAGAAGTTCTGCCCCAACTGCGGCAAGCACCAGGCGCACAAAGAGTCGCGCTAGGCGCACGCGGGCAGACCTCTTCAGCACTCGTGTCATTCCTGGACGGCTACGTCGGTACGCACTATCGCTACCCCGACAGCTACGTCGTGGGTCGCGAGAAGATCCGTGAGTACGCGACCGCGGTCAAGAACGACGACGCGGCCTTCTTCGACGAGGACGTCGCCGCAGAACTCGGCCACGACGCGCTGCCGGCGCCGCTGACCTTCATCTCGGTTTTCGGCTACAAGGCGCAGTTGGCGATGTTCGAGGCGAACAACATCGCAATCTCCGACGCCCAGATCGTCCAGGTCGACCAGGCGCTGAAGTTCGTCCGCCCGATCAAGGCCGGCGACACCCTTTTCTGCGATGTCTGGATCGACTCGATCCGCAAGGCGCACGGCACTGACATCATCGTGACCAGCAACATCGTCAGCAACGCCAACGGCGATGTCGTGCAGGAGAGCTACACCACCCTGGCGGGACGTAGCGACGAGGACGGAGAGAGTGGCTTTTCAGATGGCACTTCGTGAGTTCGATTCAGTGAAGGTGGGCGACAAGCTGCCCGAGAAGGTGATCCCGCTGACCCGGGCAGACCTCGTCAACTACGCCGGCGTGAGCGGCGCCCTCACCCCGATCCAGTGGGACGACGACATCGCCTAGCAGGTCGGCCTCGACACCGCGATCGCGCACGGCATGCTCACGATGGGCCTCGGTGGCGGCTACATCACCTCGTGGGTCGGCGACCCGGCCGCAGTCACCGAGTACAACGTCCGCTTCACCGCCGTGGTGCCGGTGCCCAACGACGGCAAGGGCGCCGAGATCGTCTTCAACGGTCGGGTGAAGTCCGTCGACCCGGAGACGAAGTCGGTCACCATCGCCTTGACCGCCACGTCTGGGGGCAAGAAGATCTTCGGCCGCGCCATCGCCATCGCGAAGCTGGCATAGGCGGGACCGCGCATGGCTCTCAAGACAGACA
>JAEZHW010000045.1 GCA_023436775.1 Actinomycetes bacterium | reverse complement strand
GGGCGCGACCTTCGGGTCGCGCCCCGCGTTGCTGTTTCCGCCTGACATTCCTGCAACTCGACACTGCCGTCCCCGTAACCCCGGGGTAGCCTGAGCACATGAGTATGGGCATGGGTGGCGGCCGGATGCGCGGCGTCGGAGTCCGAGACGAGGAACTGCAACGCGAGCTCAACGCCACCGCCCCACGGGTGCGCGGCCTGCTGGGCAGAGTCGGCGGGCTGTTCAAGCCCTACCGTGGCCGACTCATCATGATCGGCACGCTGGTGATCGTCACCGCCTCGCTCACCGTGGTCCCGCCGCTACTGACGCAGCGAGCCTTCGACTTCGGACTGTTCCCCACCGATGGCAGCGGACCCAACATCCCGACGCTGCTGGGGATCGTGGGCCTGATGGTCCTCGTCCTGCTGATCGCCGACGGCCTCGGCGTTTGGCAGAACTACCTCACCGCGACGGTCGGCAACCGAGTCACCGGCGCGCTGCGCGTGCAACTGTTCAGCCACCTGCAGCGCATGGAACTGGCGTTCTTCACGCGCACCCGGACCGGCGTGATTCAGTCCCGCCTCGCCAATGACGTCGGCGGCGTTGCTGGCGTGCTGAGCAACACGGTCTCCTCGGTGATCGGCAACACCGTGAACGTGATCGCCGCGCTGTCGGCGATGCTGATCCTGAGCCCGCAACTGACCCTCATCGCGGTGGTCGTCACGCCGATCCTGGTGCTGGTGCAGCGCCGCGTCGGCCAGATCCGCGCCCGGATCGCCACCCGCACCCAGGAGTCGCTGTCCGAAATGACCGCGATCACCCAGGAAGCGCTATCCGTCAGCGGCGTGCTGCTGGCCAAGAGTTTCAGCCGCCAGGACGATGAAGTCGCCCGCTACGCCGCTGAGAATGAGAAGCAGGTGTATTGGCAGGTGCGCCAGTCGATGAGCGGCCAGTGGTTCTTCGCCCTGGTGGGCGTGTTCCTGGCCCTCATCCCTGCGATTATCTATGTGTTCTCGGCCTGGATGATCACCGGCGGGGCGGATATCACCGCGGGCACCATCGTGGCCTTCACCACGGTGCAGTCGCGCCTGATGATGCCGCTGCTGGGCCTGATGCGCGTCGCGCTCGACCTGCAGACCTCGGGCGCCCTCTTTGCGCGGATCTTCGAATACCTCGACCTGAAGCCCGCGATCACTGACAAGCCGGACGCCATCGCGCTGCCGGCCGACGCCGAGGCTCGGATCGAGTTCGAAGACGTTACCTTCCGCTACCCGGACGCTGAGGACGAGGACCGACCCACCCTCGACCACCTCAACTTCACGATCGAGCCCGGGCAGTTCGCGGCCTTCGTCGGCCCGTCCGGGTCGGGCAAGACCACGGTGAGCTACCTCATCCCACGCCTGTACGACGCGGCCAGCGGCTCGGTGCGCTTTGGCGGCTATGACGTCGAGGACGTGCAGCATTCCAGCCTGATGGACCGGATGGGCATCGTCAGCCAGGAGAGCTACCTGTTCCACGCCTCCATCGCCGAGAACCTGCGCTACGCGAAACCGGACGCGACAGACGAGGATCTGGAGGCCGCCTGCCGCGCCGCCAATATCCACGCCACCATCGCCTCGTTCCCGGACGGCTACAACACCGTGGTTGGCGAACGAGGCTACCGCCTCTCCGGCGGCGAGAAGCAGCGCGTGGCCATCGCGCGCGTGCTGCTGAAGAACCCGCAAGTGCTGATCCTGGACGAGGCGACCAGCGCCCTCGACACCATCTCGGAGCGCATCGTGCAGGAAGCGATCGACTCCGCCAGTGCGGGCCGTACCGTGGTCGCGATTGCGCACCGCCTGTCGACCATCTTGGGTGCGGACGTCATCTTCGTGCTCGACCAGGGTCGCATCGTCGAGCAGGGCACCCATGAAGAACTGCTGGAACTCGGCGGTCGCTACGCCGAACTCTATGCCCAGCAACACGAGGGCGACTGAGCGCGATCAGGCAAGGCCCGCGGTCCTCAGGTACAGTGGAGCCATGTTCCGCACCATCTGCTGTTGTCCCGGCTCCTAAGGGCCGACGACCTTTGTCGCGCCCTCACCAGCAGATTCGCGCCGTGAACGACGAAGGAACAACAGCAAGATGAAGATCGCAAACACCATTCTCGACCTGGTCGGCAACACCCCCCTGGTCCGACTGAACAAGGTCACCGAAGGCATCGAGGCCACGGTCCTGGTCAAGGTCGAGTACTTGAACCCCGGCGGCTCCTCGAAGGACCGCATCGCCACCAAGATGGTGGACGCGGCCGAACGGGACGGCCTGCTCAAGCCCGGCGGCACCATCGTGGAACCGACCAGCGGCAACACCGGCGTGGGCCTGGCGCTCGTGGCCCAGCAGCGCGGCTACAAGACGATCTTCGTCATGCCCGACAAGGTCGGCGAGGACAAGCGCAATGTGCTGAAGGCCTATGGCGCCGAGATTGTGGTCACCCCGACCTCGGTGGCCCCGGACGACCCGCGCTCCTACTACTCGGTCTCGGATCGCCTGGTGCAGGAAATCCCGGGGGCGTGGAAGCCGAACCAGTACTTCAACGTGAACGGCCCGGCCAGCCACTACGAGTCGACCGGTCCCGAGATCTGGCGCGATACCGACGGCCAGGTCACGCACTTCGTGGCCGGCATTGGCACCGGCGGCACGATCAGCGGCACCGGCAAGTACCTGAAGGACGTCTCGAACGGCGCGGTGCAGGTGCTCGGCGCGGATCCGGAAGGCTCGGTCTACTCCGGCGGCACCGGGCGTCCGTACCTGGTCGAGGGAGTCGGTGAGGACTTCTGGCCTGGGGCCTACGACCCGACCGTGGTCGACGAGGTGATCGCAGTCAGCGACAAGGACGCCTTTGAAATGACGCTGCGCCTCGCCCGCGAGGAGGGACTGCTCGTCGGTGGCTCCAGCGGCATGGCCGTGGTTGCGGGTCTTCGCGCGGCCAAGAGCCTGCCGAAGGACGCCATCATGGTCATCCTGCTGCCGGACGGTGGCCGCGGTTACCTCGGCAAGATCTTCAACGACGCATGGATGCGCTCGTACGGGTTTGCCGATGCCGACGCGCAGACCACCGTGCGCGACCTGCTCGCCACCAAGGACGGCTCGCTGCCGGACCTGGTGCACGTGCGCCTCACCGACACTGTGCGCGACGCCATCCTGGCCTTCCGCCAGCACAACGTGTCGCAGCTGCTCGTCCTCGGTGCTGAGCCGCCGGTCGTGATGGGCGAGGTGATGGGCGCAGTGAGCGAGCGTGGCCTGGTGGACCTGGTCTTCCAGGGCAAGGCGAAGCCGACCGACCCGATCGCGGACCACCTTGAGCCCGTGCTGCCGCTCATTGGCGCGAACGAGTCGGTCTCTGCGGCCCAGTCGGCGCTGGAACGCTCCGACGCGCTGCTCGTCACCGACGGCGGCAAGCCGCTCGGCGTCATCACCCGCGGCGACCTGCTGAGCTTCCTCGCCGAGTAACCGCCGATCGGAATCGGCACTGACAGACCAAGGAGCGCATCCCATGGCTGAAGAAGGTTTTTCCACCCGCGCGATCCACGCTGGCTATGAGCCGGACGCCGCCACCGGCGCGGTGATTCCGCCGCTGTACCAGTCGACGACCTTCCTGCAGGACGGCATCGGTGGCTTCCGCAACGGCTACGAATACACCCGCGGTGGCAACCCGACCCGCACCATCCTCGAGGCGCAACTCGCCGCCCTAGAAGGTGCCGAGTTTGGCCTCGCCTTCTCTTCCGGCCTCGCCGCCGAGGACGCGCTGCTGCGCGGCACGCTGCGACCTGGCGACCACGTGGTGATGGGCAACGACGTCTACGGTGGCACGCACCGCCTGGTGAGCAAGATCCACTCCGAGTGGGGCATCGACCTGACCGTGGTGGACCTCGCCGACCAGGCCGCGGTCGAGGCGGCGATCCGCCCTGGCAGCACCAAGCTGCTGTGGATTGAGACGCCCTCGAATCCGCTGCTGAAGATCACCGACGTGGCAGCCTTGGCCGCCCTCGCGCACCAGCACGGAGTGCTGGCGATCGTCGACAACACCTTCGCGAGCCCCTACCTGCAGCAGCCGCTCGCGCTCGGCGCAGACGTGGTGGTGCACTCGACGACGAAGTACATCGGCGGTCACTCTGACGTGCTGGGTGGTGCGCTGCTGACGAACGACGCGGACCTGGAGCAGAAGCTGCGATTCCTCCAGTTTGCCGCCGGCGCTGTTCCCGGCCCGATGGACTCGTGGCTGACGGTGCGCGGCCTGAAGACCCTCGCGGTCCGGATGGATCGCCACAGTCAGAACGCGCAGACCCTCGCCGAGCGCCTGCTCGAGCACGAGGCGGTGGCCGAGGTCTACTACCCGGGCCTGTCCAGCCACCCCGGACACGAACTCGCGGCCGCGCAGATGCGCGCCTTCGGCGGCATCGTCTCGGTCAAGGTCCGTGGCGGTGGCCAGGCGGCACGCACCTTTGCCGAGTCGACCGAGATCTTCGCGCTGGCAGAATCGCTCGGCGGTGTCGAGTCGCTGATGTGCTACCCGAGTGAGATGACCCACGCCTCGGTGCAGGGGACAGAACTGGCCGTGCCCGAGGACGTGGTGCGGCTGTCGGTTGGCATCGAGGACGTTGAGGACCTCTGGCGCGACCTCGACCAGGCGCTGCGCGCCTCGCAGTAGCCGGACGGAGCAGCAGTGATGCGGATCGTCATCGCGCCCGACTCCTTCAAGGGCACGGCGGCCGCCCACCAGGTCGCTGCGGCGTTGGCCGAAGGGTGGCTTCGTGAACGTCCCGACGACGAGGTGGTCCAGGTGCCGCTGGCGGACGGCGGCGAGGGCACGATCGATGCCTTCGAACGCGCGGTTCCGGGAGCGATTCGGCATGCCATTGCGGTGACGGACATCAATGGCACCGGTGAGCGCATGGCCGAGTGGCTGCTGCTGCCGGACGGTACGGCGATCATTGAGCAGGCAGCGTGCGGTGGCCTGGCCGATTTGGACGAGTTGAACCCGCTCGGCGCATCGAGCAGAGGACTGGGCGACGCGATCCGCGCCGCCGTCGAGTTCGGTGCCGAGCGTATCTTGATCGGGTTGGGCGGCAGTGCGAGCAACGATGGTGGCGCTGGTCTGCTGCAGTCGCTGGGCGCAGCGGTCTCAGACGAGATGCGGTGGCCGGTAGAGCCGGGCAATGCGGGGCTCGCGCACGTGACGGCCGTCGACACCGAGGGGCTCATCGCTCTGCCTGCTGGGGGAGTGCAGGTCGCAGTGGACGTCCGCAACCCGATGCTGGGTCCAGACGGCGCGATCGCAGTGTTTGGTCCGCAAAAGGGCGTCCGGGCCGAGCAGGTGGACGCGATGGATGCTCGTTTGGCCCGCCTCGCGGCGCTGTTGGGCATCGATCCGGAAACGCCCGGCACCGGCGCGGGCGGCGGTGCCGCGGCGGCACTGTTGGCGTGGGGGGCCGAGATCGTGCCCGGCTCGCAGACCATTGCCACCGTTGCCGGTCTCGGCGAGGCGCTCTTAGGGGCTGACTGGGTGATCACAGGTGAGGGGCGCTACGACGGACAGACCGCAGCAGGCAAAGTCCCGGCGCTGGTCGCCGAGTGGGCGCAGCGCGCTGGGGTGCCAACGCTGCTGGTGGCGGGGCGCATCGATGCGCCCGCGCAACACGCCCAACACGCGGTCTCGCTGGTCGAAATCGCGGGTGACGAATCAGTAGCGATGCGCGACACGCTCGCGGTGCTCGAGTCCGCGGGCTCGGCGTTGGCCGCCTGGTCCAGTGCTAAGGCTTCCTGAGGGAATCAGGCTACTTCCCTCGCAGAATCGCTGGAGCACCGGCTGAATCGAATACCATTCCGGCATGGAATTCTCCCTGGTGCTGACGCCGGATCTGATTGCAGTCTTCCTGACGCTGTTTGTGCTCGAGATCGTCTTGGGCGTGGACAACGTCATCTTCATCTCAATCCTGGCCGCGAAGTTGCCGGTGCATCAGCAGGCGAAGGCCCGCAACTTGGGCCTGACGCTGGCGATGGTGATGCGCGTCGGACTCGTATTCCTGGCTGGATGGATCGTCACCCTCACGGCGGACTTCCTGGAACTGTGGGGGCTGAACTTCTCGGTCAAGGACCTGATCCTGATCGCGGGTGGTGGCTTCCTGCTCTACAAGGCAGTCATGGAGATCCACCACAAGCTCGAGGGTGAAGAAGAGTCCCACAACGATTCGGGCAAGGCGGCCACCTTCGGCAGCGTGTTGGTCCAGATTCTGCTGCTCGACCTCGTCTTCTCGCTCGACTCGGTCATTACGGCCGTCGGCATGACTTCGAACATGATCGTCATCATCACCGCGGTGGTGCTGTCCTTCGGCATCATGCTCTTTGCCGCGAGCGCGATCTTCACGTTCGTCAACCGTCACCCCACCGTCAAGATGCTGGCGCTCTCGTTCCTGCTGCTGATCGGTGCCTTCCTGATCGCCGAAGGCTTCGGCATGCACATCGACAAGGCCTTCATCTACGGGCCGATGGTGTTCGCCGTCCTGGTCGAGTCGCTCAACCTGATCGCTGCGGCCCGTGCCAAGAAGCGCAAGGGCTTGCAGACGAAGCCGGTGCAGTTGCGTCCGCGGTTCTCGGATGCGGACAGTGCCGTGGTGGTGGCAGCGGCGACCAGCAAGGATCGGACTGGCGGTACGGTGGGCCTGTCCAAGCGCCCGATCGTCAGCGAGGGCGCCGTGGCCGGTGCTGGCGAGCAGCGTGCCGGCCTCGGCTAGGACGTCGACGTGACGGTACGAGTCGACGCCTGGATTTGAGGCGTACGGCTGGCGAAGACTCGCTCGGCCGCGACTGAGCTGTGTCGAGCTGGCCATGTCCGGGTGAACGGCAAACCCGCGAAAGCGTCGATGCAGGTGCAGCCTGGCGATGAGGTGCGCGTCCAGACGCCAGCGGGGCTGCGCATCTTCCGGGTGCGATCGGCCCTGAACAAGCGGGTCGGCGCGAGCATCGCGGTGGGGGCCTTCGACGATCTCACGCCGGTGGTTCCGGTGCACGAGCGGGTCGTGCAGGGCGTTCGCGAACGAGGCGCGGGGCGTCCCACCAAGCAGGATCGCCGCCGACTGCAGCGACTGCTCGGGCGCGACTAGGCGCTCGCGGACGCAGCCGTGTCGATCGAGGCGTCGCTCTCGCGCTCTCAGTGCAGCAGCGATAGGCTGATGCGAATGCGTGGCACAATTCTTGCCACGTGTGAGAACGCTCCCACACCTCGAACCGCTTTGGAGCCTGCATGAGCGCGCCCGACCTTGGCACTGGCAACCCCGACTACCGTGACTCCGGTTTGGTCTTCCCCGACGACTTCCTGATCGGTGCGGCCACCGCATCGTTCCAGATCGAAGGCGCGGCCCGCGTTGACGGCCGTGGCCCCTCGATCTGGGACACGTTCAGCCACACCCCCGGCAAGGTGCTCAATGGTGACACCGGTGACGTGGCGGCCGATCACTACCACCTGCTGGAGCAGGACCTGGACCTGATCAAGAGCCTCGGCCTCGAGGCGTACCGCTTCTCCTTCGCCTGGCCCCGCATCCAGCCCGGCGGCAAGGGTGCGGTGAACCCGAAGGGCATTGACTTCTACAACCGCCTCATCGACGGTTTGCTGGAGCGCGGCATCAAGCCGATCGGCACCCTGTATCACTGGGACCTGCCGCAGGAGCTCGAAGACGCCGGCGGCTGGCCGAACCGCGACACCGCCTACCGCTTCGCGGACTACGCCGAGCTGGCTGGCCAGGCCTATGGCGACCGCCTGGCGGTCTGGACCACCTTCAACGAGCCGTGGTGCTCCTCGTACCTCGGCTACAGCTCGGGCGCGCACGCTCCGGGCCGTACCAACCGTGCCGACGCCTTCGCGGCACTGCACCACCTGAACCTGGCGCATGGTCTCGGCCTGGAACGCCTGCGTGAGGTGGTGACCAAGCCGGATGCCCAGTTCTCGATCACGCTGAACTTCCACGTGCCGCGCGACGGTGGCCACGAGGGCGAGGACGCGGTGCGTCGCATCGACGCGCTCGCCAACCGCGCCTTTACCGGTCCGCTGCTCAAGGGCGAGTACCCGGCCGACCTGCTGGAGGACACCAAGGAGATCACCGACTGGTCCTTCGTCAACGACGGTGACCTCGAGATCATCAACCAGCCGATCGACTTCCTGGGCGTGAACTACTACTCGACCGTGACGGTGCGGATGTGGGACGGCAAGACCGAGCGCATCACCAATGACGGCCACCGCCCGGCCCCGGGTACGGCCTGGCCGGGCGCCGAGGACGTGGAGTTCATGCCCCAGGGAGGTCCGTACACGGACATGAACTGGAACATCGCCCCCGACGCCCTTGAGTGGTTGCTGCTGGACCTGCAGCGTCAGTTCCCGGACCTTCCGCTGATCATCACCGAGAACGGCGCGGCCTTCCCCGGCGACGAGGTGGTCGACGGTCGTGTCCACGACCCCGAGCGGCTCGACTTCATCCGCCGCCACCTGGTGGCGGTGCACCGCGCCAAGCAGCAGGGCGTGGACGTGCGCGGCTACATGGTCTGGTCGCTGATGGACAACTTTGAGTGGGCCTACGGTTACTCGAAGCGCTTCGGAATCACGCACATCAACTACGAGACCCTCGAGCGCACCGTGAAGGACTCGGGCCTCTGGTACTCGGAATTCGCCAAGACGCACACGCTGCCGGCCTAGCCTGCTGAGCACGCTGCAGAAGCGCTCCTCGCCGCCGCATAGACTGGTAGGTCAGGAGCGCTTCTGCCCGTTCACCCCACGATTCATGCCCATACTGGGCGGCTAGGACTATTGCTGTGACCACTGTCATGCATCCCGGTGACTCGCTCACCGGCGGCCAGCGTCTGACCTACGTGATCGTGCTCGGTTTGCTGACCGCGCTCGGCCCGTTCACCATCGACCTCTACCTGCCGGCCTTCCCGCAGGTGCAGGATGACCTCGGGGTCTCCGAGTCAGCGGTGCAGATCACGCTCGGCGCCACGATGGTCGGTTTCGCGCTTGGACAGTTGCTGGTGGGGCCGCTCAGTGACAAGGTGGGTCGGCGCGGGCCACTGCTGCTGACCTCGGTGCTGCACGTGGCCGCCTCGGTCGGGGTGCTGTTCTCGACCAACATCGAGATGCTGACGGTGTTTCGTGTGCTGCAGGGCCTCGGCGCGGCCGGTGGAGCGGTGGTGGCGACCGCGATGGTGCGTGACCTCTTTGGTGGCCGGCCGCTGGTGCGGATGCTCAGCCGCCTCGCCCTGATCAATGGTCTGGCCCCGATCCTGGCGCCGGTGAT
This sequence comes from Actinomycetes bacterium, assembly GCA_023436775.1. Classification (GTDB taxonomy): domain Bacteria; phylum Actinomycetota; class Actinomycetes; order Actinomycetales; family Microbacteriaceae; genus JAEZHW01. The sequence continues at coordinate 70,749 of JAEZHW010000045.1, read as the reverse complement.
CGGGTCGCAGTTGCTGCAGATCACCAATTGGCACGGCATCTTCGTCTTCCTTGGCCTCTATGGCGTGATCGTGGTGTTCTCGGTGGCGTTCTTTATCCGGGAAACGCTGCCGTTGGAGCGCCGCCAGGGGGTCGCTGGCCAGAACAGCACGGTCTGGCAGCGCTACCGCAACGTCTTCCGCGACCGCGTCTATGTGGGCACGCTCTTCGTTGGCGCCTTCGTGTTCTCGGGCCTGTTCGGCTATCTGCAGGCCTCGCCGTTTCTGTTCCAGAACCACTTCGGCTTCGACGAGCAGCAGTTCGGGCTACTGTTCGCCATCAACTCGGTCGGCGTGATGATCGGCGTGCAGGCCTCCTCGCGTCTGACCAAGTACATCGGGCCGCAGTGGATCCTGGCGTGCTCGACGACGGTGCTGCTGACTGCGGCGAGCCTGATTGCGATCGGCGATCAGCTCGGCTGGGGCTTCTGGGGCGTTGCGATCCCGCTGTGGTGCTTCATCTGCGCCTGCGGGTTCAGCTTCCCCTGCATCCAGGTGCTCGCGCTGGTGAACCACGGACACCAGGCCGGGACCGCAGCGAGCATGCTGGGCGCCTCGAACTTCGGCTTCGCTGGCTTCATCTCGCCGGTGGTTGGCGTGCTGACTGCGACCTTCGTGGATCTGCCGGCGACGCCGATGGCGATCATCATGCTCGGCAGCGCATTGATTGCCAGCGCCTCGCTGTGGCTCGTGGTGCGGCCGTGGTCGGTGCCGGAGTTGACTGACTAGTCGAGGTTGTGGCGGGCGGCGAGTTCCGCCTCGCGTTCCTTCTTCATACGTGTCGACAGCGTCGCCGCCAGCAGCACGCACACGCCAAAGAGACTGATACCGCCGAGGATGAGCAGCAGCGGCGCCACCCAGCCCTGGGTGAGGTCGTGCAGGGCGCCACATGCCGGGGCCGCCATGGCCGCGAAGATATAGGTCGTCCAGTGCAGCACCATCGAGGCGCGGCGGGCGTGGTCGTCGCCGCGCGCCATCTCGATCAGCATCGAGAAGATCAGCGTGAACGCGCCGCCCTGGGCTGCGCCGGCGCAGAGGGACCACGCCATCCACAGTTCAGGCAGCAACAGGAACCCGAGCGGGACGGTCAGCCAGAGACTGATCATCATGATGCCCAGGCCGAAGCGGTTGAGGCGGCGGATCAGCAGCGGTACGACTACGGCACCGACCATGCCGGTGAACTGGAACAGGCTGGCGCCGTTGCCCGCCACGATCCGGTCCACCTGGCCGAGGTCGGCGATGATGGACGGCAGCCACGCGGACGCGGCGTAGTAGCTGATGGACTGTCCAGTGAAGGCGAGGGTCAGCAGCACCGTGAGGACGCGAATATCGCGCGAGTACACCGGCTTGACCCGCTTGCCAGGCTTTGTCGATGCGTCGACGACCTGGATGGCACCGGTCTCGACATCCGGCTGCATGATCACGGGCCGTAGCGTGCCGCCGGGGGAGGCCAAAACAACCCAGGTGCAGAGCACGACGGCGGCTACGATGCCCCAGACCCCGAGGGCTGCCTGCCAGCCGACCGCGTCCGACATGGGTGCAACGATGGCGGTGCCGATCATGCTGCCCGCGTTGGCCGTGCACGAGTAGAAGGCAGTGCCGGCCGCGGTTCGTCCCGGCATGTCGCGACGAATCAGGATCGGGATCAGGATGTTGCCGATCGCGATGGCCGAGCCGAGGATGAAGTTGCCGACATAGAGCGAGCCGACGTCGCCAATCGAGCGGATAACGATGCCGAGCGTGCAGCCGAGGATCATCAACGTGGTAGCGAAGTTGGCCCCGACGCGCCCGATCAGCATCGACGCGAGCGGCGTAAAGATCGCGAAGCAGATGACCGGAAGCCCCGACAGCAATCCCAGTTGGGTGGCGTCCAGGTGGAAGGTTTCACCGAGTTCACCGACGATGGGGGCCACGGCGAGGAAGGGTGCACGCACGATCAGAGCAATGCCGAGAATGATGGCGAGCACCGCGATGAGCCGCCGTGGGTAGCTGGGGCTCTGCATAGTGCTTCCAGCCTACGCCTGAACACGGCGTTTGCTAGCGGTGAACCCGCCCGGCGTTAGTCGCGCAGGGCTGCCGCCATGTCCAGGCGCGCCGCGACCACCGCCGGTAGCGCGCCGCCGACCAGCGTCGTCCCCACACCGGCGACCCCGCCCCACAGCACGGCCAGCCACGGAACCCCGGGCGGCTCGATTGCGGACTCTGGGGGGATCTGCTGTGGAACCCACCAGGTGACGGCAATGACCGCGGTGAAGGTGGCGACAGCGACGGCGAGCAGGCCGATCCAGACCGATGCCAGCAGCACCTGTCCGAGAATGCCGCCTCGTGTCGCGCCCAGCGCGCGGCGGACCACGAGCTCGCGGCTGCGCTCGGCGACGCTGGCGAGGCCGATATTCAGCATGCCGATCGCCGAGACCACCAGCATGATCACGGCGGTGATCAAGAACGCGTTTTGCTGGGTGCGCAGGTCCGCCAGGATGCGCTCGATATCGTCAGAACGGTGCAGGGCGGACCCTTCCGGGAACTGCGCGCCGGAGCGGGCGACGATGTCGTTACCCGCTTGGGTAAGTGTCGCTTGGTCCACGCTCGCGTGCTGCAGGGTGAGCCGGACGTCGCGCTCGAACAGGCTGGGCTGCCGATCGCCGTAACTGATGGCTGGTACGTACAGGGTTGGTTCGCTGGAACCGTCCGCGATGACGCCGACGATGAGGGCCTCGACGGCGCGAGACTGGGTTCGGGAGTGGGCAATGCTGATGCCATCACCGACCGCGCCGAATTGGTCGACCCCGGCCCGATTCGTGACGACCTCAACCGGGCCGCCAGCATGCTGGACGAACCAGCGGCCTGACAGGATTGGCAGGCGCCGCTGTTGGGCAACGTCCCCGGCGACGAAGTGCACGCCGGACCACGTCTGGGTGAGGGGCGTCGGATAGATGGTGTCCGCGATGGCGCCGTACCCGGCGGACTCGCTGGACTGAAAGTGCAGTACCACCGCGCCGCCGTCGACTCGCAGGGCGGCGGCAGCCTCAAGCACGCGGGACACGCCAGCGGCGTCCGGCGAGGCCAGTTCGATGTCGCCGGCGATGCTGATCTGTCGACCGTGGGCCTGTTCGGACCCGGCGATGTAGACCTCGGCGGTGATGGCGCTGATCGTGACGATGGCGACGACGGCGAGCACGCCAATGAGCAGGCTGAGCCCGGACAGCACGGCGCGCCAAGGGTGCGCCCGCAACTCTTGGAAGGCGTGGCTGAGGGTGCGCATCAGGCGCGGCTCCGGCTCGCGCGTCGCCTGGGTGCCGCGACCAGCTCGCCGCCGTTGATGTGCACGGTCCGGTCGAGGCGGGCGGCCACTGCCGGGTCGTGGGTGACGATCACGATGGCGGTGCCGCGATCGCGGGCGCTGTGCAACAGGACCGTCAGGACGGACTCGGCGGTGCTGGTGTCGAGCGCGCCGGTGGGCTCGTCGGCGAGGATCACGGACGGTTCACGGACCAGGGCGCGGGCGATCGCGATGCGTTGCTGCTCGCCGCCGGAGAGGTGCCGAGGTTTGGCGCTGCCGCGTTCGCCGAGGCCGACCGCCTCAAGCGCGGCCTGCACTCGCTGGCGCCGCACGGCACGTGGCACGCCGCTGCCGTAACGCAGCGGCAGTTCGACGTTGGCGCGGGCATTCAGGTGGCGCACCAGCGAGTACGACTGGAACACGAAGCCGAGGTGGGCGTTGCGCAGCGCGGCCCGCTCTCGGTCGCCGACGCGGCTGGCGTCGCGGCCCAGCAGCATGACCTGGCCGCTGTCTGGGCGACTGAGCAGGCCGAGTAGCGAGAGCAGCGTCGTCTTGCCCGAGCCGCTTCGGCCCATGATGGCGACGCTTTCGCCGGGGTGGATGTCGAGGCTGACGCCGCGCAGGATCGGCAGCGTCGAGCCGTCGGGCAGGCGCACGCTCGCGGTCAGGTCGACGGCGCTGAGGATGGGTTCGCTCATCCCTGGTACCGCACCGTGAGGCTCGGGCCATAGCGCAGGACGGTATCGCCGGCTTCGAGGCCGGACTTCACTTCGACGCGGTTGCCGTCGCTGATGCCGAGTTCGACTTCGGTCTCGACCAGGCTGCCGTCCGCCTCGACCTTGACCACGGTCGCGCGGCCTGTGCTGCCGGACACTGCGGTCAGTGGCAGTCCGAGCACGTTTTCGGCTTGGGCGGTGAGGATGCCGAGCGTCCCGGGCAGCCCCTCGACCAGGCCAGCATCGGCGGGGAAGAGGCACAGGGTGTTCAGGTACTGCTGGCCGCTGTTGGTGTCGAGGGTGCTGCCATCTGGGCGATGCCGGGGCGTGACCGGGATGCATTCGGCGTTGGCGGGGCCGGCTTTGAACTGCACGTTGGCGCGGATGCCGCCGGTGCGCAGGCGGTAGCCCTGTTCGACGGGGACGTTGCCCGAGGCGGCGAAGCCGTTGTAGCGCAGCACCGCGATCGGCACCCCGGCCCGGACGCGCTCGCCGGGCTGTACCAGCAGTTGCAGCGAGCGGCTGGCGAGCGGGGCGCGGACGTTCTTGCCGCCGACCTTGGCGACGAGGGCGTTCTTGCCGAGGCTCTTGCCCTCCTGGACGCGCTTGCTGAACTGCACCTTGCCGGCCTTCGGCGCGGTGATGACGTATTCCGGCAATGCGACGACGGTCACTTGAGCGACGACGACCGTCTGGATCGTCTGCGGCTCAACGCTGACGTGGGCGGGGTTGTCCCCGGCCCAGACCTCGAGCGGGTCCTCCGCTGGCGGCGTGGGGGAGGCGCAGCCGACGAGGAGCGCGGAGACTCCGAGTATCACGGCGACCGAGCGGAGGTGGGTTCTGCGGTTCATTCGGTGACCTGCTTTGCGACGTCGGGGTACTGGTCAAACACGTGTCCGCAGTTGTGGCGGAAGTAGTCGAAGAGCACGCGGGGTGCGTCGAAAAGGACTTCGTTCTGCAGTCCTTCGAAGAAGCCTGGTGCTGCAGACAGCATGTTTAGGAACCCGTAGGTGGTGAAGTACTGGTTCATTCCTTCCGCTGCCACAGCGGCTCGGCCGGGGTCCGTCGTTCTGTACTGCAACCATTCACCAAGCCAAAGGCAATACCCAATGCCGTCGCCGTCGACCCAGCCAGCGCCCACTTCCATGTCGATGGTGCCCTCACGCCCGGTGACCGGGTCAATGATGGGCGGGAAGCCGGTGAGTACGGGCACGTGTGTGCCGGGCGGCAGCTCCCATTTGGCGAGCGCGCTCTGGAACTCCAGGTACCAGCCATCGAACCCGACGATCTCGCCGGTGAGCAGTACGGTTTCGCCGGCGCGCAGTCGTTCCTCCTGCGGGTGGATCAGTTCCGTCTCCGCTGGTGCGCAGCCCGTGAGAAGCACGCACGCCAAGAGGCCGGGGACGAGCCCCGACCACTTGGTAAGGCACGATCTAGTTGTTTGCAACGAGGGTTCCGCCCCATGCCTTGTCGTGGGTCGTAGCGCCGTTCACTGCAAGGCGAACTTCCGCCGCCGTCGACAAACCGGAAATCAGGCTCTTGCTCGAAGTGGAGTTCGTCCAGTTTTTCGAGGATGAGACTTGAGCAGAAGCGGTGGAGTTGAAGAGCGCCGCGTTGATGACTCGGACTGACCCAGCCGGATCCTGATTAAACAGGTTGCTCGGCTGGAACCAGTAATTGCTATAGCCAACACGCTTCTGAGTACTCGCGGTGATGTTCCAGGTAGATCCCGTGCTCGAAGCTGTTGCGTTGTAGGTCCAGCTTGCTGCGTTGGCGGCCAGACTGGTGCCGGCAACAAGCGTTAGTGCCAGCGCGGCGGTAGCGATACTGCGAACAATTTTCATTGTTTCCCCTCATCAGTGTCGGGGGGCGACGAAATTGTTCTGCCCCCACCGGAACCGTATTGACTGAGGGATCGTCATTGCAAGGCCTTGTTCGGAAATTCATGCCCCGTACAGAAGGTCCGAGCCGAAGGCCAAATCTCGGTTCGACGGTTCATTGAGAGACCTTCTTCGCGACGTCTGGGTATTGGTCAAAGACGCGCTCGCAATTGTGCTTGAAATAATCCCAAATCACTTCTGGCGCATCGAGCATTACTTCGTTCTGGATTCCTTCGTAAAACCCGGGTGCAGCCGTCACGAGGTTGATGAATCCATACGACGTGAAGTATTGATTCATTTTCTCGGCGGCTACAGCGGCTCGGCCTGGGGCGGATTCTCTGTGCTGCAGCCACTCGCCAATCCACAGGCAGTAGCCGTTCATGTCACCGTCAACCCAACCAGCACCGACTTCCATGTCGATGGTGCCTTCATATCCGGTCACCGGGTCAACGATGGGAGGGAAACCGTTGATAACGGGAATGTGTGTGCCGGGCGGCAGCTCCCATTTGGCGAGCGCGCTTTGATACTCCAAGTACCAGCCGTCGAACCCCACGATTTCGCCGGTGAGCAGTACGGTCTCGCCGGCGCGCAGGCGCTGCTCCTGCGGGTGAACTAACTCCGTCTCTGCGGTGGCGCAGCCTGCGAGGAGCAGGGCGACGATCGCGAGTGTGGTGAGAGGGCTGAGGCGGCGATTCATCAGGGTTCGGACCGCTCTGCGACGTCGGGGTACTGGTTGTGGACGTCACCGCAGTTGTGCCGGTAGTACTCATCGACAAGCTTGGGGGCATCCAGCAAGATCTCGTTCGACAGTGATTCAAAGAATCCCGGGGCTGCGTCGACGAGATTGGTGAATCCCCAGGTTTCAAAGTAGGTCGGAAGCATCGCTACTGCCTTTGCTGCTCGTTGCGGGTCGGACTGACGCGTGGTTAGCCATTCACCAAGCCATAGACAGTACGCCGCACTGTCGCCGTCTACCCAGCCACCTCCGACGCCGATTGCTCGGTACATCTCCTTACCTGTCACGGGGTCGATCTCGGGAACCCAGGGCGCGATCGCCGGTATGTGTGTCCCAGGCGGCAGCTCCCACTTGGCGAGTGCGCTCTGGTACTCCAGGTACCAGCCGTCAAAGCCGACGTACTCGCCGGTCAGGACGGGCGTGTTTCCCGCCCGAAGCGACTCCTCCTGCGGATGTATAGGCTGTGCTGCCTCCGCAGCGCATCCCGACAGCCCGGCGAAGGCGACCCCGGCCAGCAACGTCGCGAACACGACCGTTCCGGGCCGACGAGTGTGCGACCGTGCCATGGCTCCCCCAAACCTGGTCAGGGGAACGCCCCCCCGATGAACCCAAAGATAACGGATCATCAGGAAGAGCGCACGCACCGGGGACAGCCGCGAACGGGTGCCGAGCAGGTGCGCAACCACCGCCTCGAGGTCGTCTGGAATGCTGGTCTAGTGAGTAGCGTGCAGCAGGCCCTCGAGCGACACCAGGTGGCGCTGTATCTGGCCGCGATTGCGGCCGGGGTGCTGGTAGGGGTGATCTGGACTGGCGCTGCCGGGCTCGCCGTCGCCGTCGAGCCGGTGATCGCGCTGCTGCTGTTCGTGACCTTCCTGGCGGTACCGGTGCGTCGAGTCCTGGAATCGGCCCGAGACTGGCGGTTCCTGCTGACGCTGCTGGCGGTGAACTGGCTGGTCGTGCCGCCGGTGGTGTGGCTGGTGACCAGGCCGCTCGGCGAGGTGCCTGCGCTGCTGGTCGGCGCCTGCCTGGTCCTGCTGGCGCCCTGTGTCGACTACGTGGTCGTGTTCACCCGGATCGCCGGTGGCGCGCATCGGCAGCTGCTGGCGGCGACGCCGCTGCTGATGCTGGCGCAGATGCTGGCCACCCCAGTGCTGCTGCCGCTGATTGTCGGCGAGGCGGGGGCGGGCGTCGTGCAGGCGGAACCGTTCCTGCGCGCATTCCTGCTGCTCGTGCTCGCACCGTTCGCGGCGGCGGCGCTGGTGCAGGTCCTCGGGGATCGATGGGTGAGGCTTCGCCGGGGAGCTGATGTGGCCGAGGGCGCGATGGTGCCCCTGATGATGCTGACGCTGCTGCTGGTGGCCGCATCAAGCGTGCCGAGCGTCATGGGCCTCGGCCCGCAGATCGCCCTGGCTGCAGTCGCGTACCTGGCGTTTGCGGTGCTGATGACGATGGCGGGTTGGGCGACAGCGAGGCTGACCCGGCTCCCAGCCGAGCAGGGCCGTGCCGTGCTACTCAGCGGCGTCACGCGCAATTCGCTGGTCGTACTGCCGCTCGCCCTAGCAGTGCCAACTGCAGGGCCGATCGCTGGAGCAGCGGTCGTGCTGCAGACCGTGGTTGAGCTCGTGGTGCTCGTGGCGCTGGTGCGGATCCTGCCGCGCATGCTGTGACCTGCGGTCGGTATGCCAGAGGTCGCGCCGAAGGCAGGCGCCCACGCGAACGCGGCGACAGTCAGGAGTCCTTGGTCGGGGACCTGCAACAAACAATGGCGGAGGATGGGGGATTCGAACCCCCGAGGGTGTTACCCCAACACGCTTTCCAAGCGTGCGCCATAGGCCACTAGGCGAATCCTCCTGGGAGCACGTCACGCGGACGCACCTCTAGCATCGTAGCCGCTTTTTCGCCTCGCCACGTTCCTTGAATTCTGGCGTGACCTGACCAGGTGATCAGAATTTGCTAAGGCAATCCTAACTAAGTGTGATACAAAGAACATCGGATGAAGTGCCTCCGCACCGTCCCGCCAGCCCTCGTTCTGGGCATCACCCTCAATTCCGTGGAGTATCCGTGAATCACTCTGCCCTGCGTCCTGCCGCGCTATCACGGCATCTGATTGCGCTGCTGCTGGCCGCGCTGCTCGTCGTTGCCGGAATGGTCATTCCGACTGCTGCCGTTGCCGATGAGGTTGCCGACGAGCAACCGGTGCTCGAGCAAGTCGAAGCGGCTGCATCGGAATCGCAGCCGAACTCGGCCCCCGCGGCAGAGTCGACGGGCGACGCCGACGCTGCCGAGTCCGCGACGGAGCCGGGCGACGCTCCGGCGCCGGGTTCGGAGCAGCCCGCAACCGGAGGCGTTGGTGCCTCGAACGCCGAGGACACGGACGCTGGCGAGGAACTCCCTGCCGACGAGCACGGCATCGACCTGCGCGCACTGGCGGCACAGCAACTCGGCTTCGGGCCGGTTGCGGCAGCAGCCTCGCCTGCGGGCGGCACCGCGGTGTGGGGTCTGGCCACGGAACTGACGAGCACGTCGATGGGACGCGCCAACCCGCTGGCTGACGCCTACGTCTCCCCGGCGAGCTACGACGCGGCATCGCGCCTCGCTACCTGGGCGGGTGGTTCCGGTTCGATCGCGGCCGACCACTCGGCCACGCTGAGCTACCGCGGTACCTCGGTGAACTTCGCGAAGACCGGTGGCGGTTGGCTGCGCCTGAGCAACCTGCAGGCCACCCTGGACGCGAGCGGTAACGGCACCGTGTCCGCCATCGTGGAATACGGCACTGCCCCCGGCGCCTACCCGAACATCGTCTACAGCGCCGACCTGGTCGGTGTCCGTGGCGCGCCGCGCGTGAACTTGCTGAGCCTGACCGGTAACGCGGTCGCGCCGGTGCAGCAGGGTTCGGACGTCGTTTGGGCTGACCTTGCCGCGGCGTGGCACGAGGACTTCATCGCGCACGTGAACGGGAACGGCGATGCGGGCCTGGCCTGGTCCTACGCCTCGTGGGTGTCGAACGATGCGGACAAGGCGTCGCGGAACGCGCAGCCGATTTCCTTCACGCTGGAAGACGCAACCCTGCCGGTCGTGCAGGCCCCGAGCGCGGGTGGTGCGGCAGTCTGGGGTATCTCGACCGACCTGGCCAGCGCCGCCATGGGCCGGGCCAACCCGTTGGCCAGCGCATTCGTGGCGCCGGCGAGCTTCGATGAGACCGCGCGCCTGGTGACCTGGGCGGGTGGTTCCGGTTCGATCGCGGCCGACCACTCGGCCACGCTGAGCTACCGCGGTACCTCGGTGAACTTCGCTAAGACCGGTGGCGGTTGGCTGCGCTTGAGCGACCCGCAGGTCACGCTCGATGCGGACGGCAACGGCACGGTCTCGGCAATCGTTGAGTACGGCACTGCGTCGGGCACCTACCCGAACATTGCCTACAGTGCTGATCTGGTGGGTCTGCGCGGTGCGCCGCGCGTGAACCTGCTCAGCCTGAGCGGTAACGGGGTCGCGCCGGTGCAGCAGGGGTCGGACGTCGTTTGGGCTGACCTTGCCGCGGCGTGGCACGAGGACTTCATCGCGCACGTGAACGGGAACGGTGATGCGGGCCTGGCCTGGTCCTACGCCTCGTGGGTCACCAACGACGTGACGAAGCCGACCCGCAACGCGGCACCGCTGCGCCTCACCCTCGAGGACACCACGCTGCCGGCGATCCCGGCCGCACCGACCGCGACCACCCTGACCGTCAGCCCGACCGGCGAGATCGTCCGGGGCAAGCAGGTCACGCTGACCGCGACGGTAACGCCGGTTGCAGCCGGCACTATCGAGTTCCGTGATGGCACCACCGTGCTCGGCACCGCCTCAGTGAGTGCATCTGGCCAGGCGAGCCTCACCGTGAACTCGCTTGCGGTTGGTGGGCACAGCCTTCGCGCCGTGTTCGTGCCGAGCGATGCCACTGAGTTCGTGTCGTCGCAGTCCGCAGCCGCGTCCGTGACCATCGTCGCGAGCGTGGCTGCCAAGCCCGGGTCGCTGCAGTGGGGCATCCGCGCCAGCTTCGTGAACTACATCGTCAACGGTGGTTCCGTCTCCACGTCGGGTGGCGCCGGTGGCTACAGCGTGTTCACGTTCCCGCAGTCGACGCAGAACTTCAACCACACCTCCGGCACCGGCTCGGTGACCTACCGCGGCACGGTGCACTACCAGCACCGCGCCCACGGCATCGACATCAAGATCAGCAACCCTCGCGTGGTGATCACGTCGGCAACCACCGGCTCGATCGTGGTGGACATGGTTGCCCAGGGCGATGTCAGCACTGGCGTGACCTTCGCCACCCTGAACCTGGCCGCTGCGAGCCGCAGCAGCGATGGCAGCACCACCACCTTCCGTAACGTGCCCAGCACGCTGACGGCGGCGGGTGCGAGCGCCTTCAACGGCTTCTACGACGCCGGCGAGCCGCTGGATCTGGCCAGCTTCGTGATCGGTGCTGCTGCAGCAGACCAGGCAGGTTCCAGCAGCGGGGACGCTGACTCAGCCGATTGGACTCCGCCGGCCACCCCGCCGTCGACCACCGGCCTTTCGCTGGAGGGCGACGCCGCAGGGATCGTTGCCCCCGGCCAGCAGATCACGGTGACTGGCGCCGGCTTCCAGCCGAATGAGCGCCACATCAAGGTGGTGCTGTACTCGACCCCGACCGTCCTCGCCACCGATGCCAAGGCCGATGCCAAGGGCGTCGTGACGTGGACCGGCGTGCTGCCGGAGGGCGTCACCGGTGAGCACACGCTGACCCTGCAGGGAGCCCTGCACAGCGTCGGCCTGCCGCTGACCATCACCGAACGCCCCGTCGCGGCGAACTTCCGCGGCGCCGAGGTCGGTACCTGCACCATCCAAGACGCCAGCCTGCAGTGGGGCTTCAAGGAGTCGTGGCGCTCGTACGTGTCGACCATGGCCAAGGGTGAGTGGACCGTGGACGAAGGCGCTGGCTACGAGACCCCCGAGTTCCGGTTCACCCACGGCACGGGCAGCTACGACGAGGCCACCCGGACCGGCGAGATCGCCTTCCCCGGTACGGTGCGCTTCACCGGCCACGAGGGCGTGCTGAACACGCTGATCTCGAACTTCCGTCTGCGCTTCCCCGGTGACGGCACCGCGGCGCTGCTGGTCGACATCTCGGGTGACAACCGCGACGGCGGCAGCGCCACTGCGACCGACATCGTCTACGTCACCCTGGACCTCGCTGCGGGCGAGGGTGGGGTCACCGATGGCGTCTTCACCCTGAGCAACGTCCCGACGCTCCTCACCGAGGACGGCGTGCAGGTCCTCAGCAGCTACCCGGCTGGCACCGACTTCGACCCGATCAGCTTCCAGATCACGCTGGGCAGCGACTGCGGCGACGCCGTGGCCGCGCCCGAAGCGGCCAGCGCTGACCAGGCGTGGATCTGGTGGATTGTCGGTGGCCTGCTCGCGGTCATTCTGGTGCTCGTCGTGCTGCTGCTCCGTCGCCGCCCGGCAGTGCAGGTGGACTAGGCATGACGATCCACACCGCGTTTGCATCGGTGCGATCACTGCCGCGGCTTCTCGCCGCGGCAGTGGCCGCCGGGCTGCTGCTGTCCGGCTGTGGCACCGCTGCGGCCCCCACCGCCTCGGAGGAACCGGCAGTCCACGCCGAGCTCATGCCATTGGCGGAGTTACCGCTGCTGACCGACCCGAAGTCCTACGTCGGCGAATCCACGGCGGTACTCTACGACAGTGCCATCGAGCCGGTGGTTGCGAACCCGACGCAGTCGCTGCCGGTGACCGTCACCTCCCGGGATCGCGCCGGTGACCAGCCCGTCACGGTCACCGATACCAGCCGCATCGTGGGCCTGAGCCTGTCCGGCAACATCGCAGCCACGGTCGTATCCCTCGGCCTCGGCGACAACCTGGTCGGCCGCGACGTGGCGACCTCGTTCCCGGGGCTGCAGGACCTGCCGCTGGTGACCAAGGCCGGCCACGCCCTCGACATCGAGGCGTTGCTGTCGGTGAACCCCAGCCTCGTCATCACGGACGGCACTATCGGCCCCTTGGACGTGGTCCTGCAGATTCGTGATGCCGGTATCCCGCTGGTGTTCGTCGACGAGGAGCCCTCGATCGAGAACGTCTACCGCGTGACCGAGCAGGTCGCTGCGGCGCTCGGTGTGCCGGAGGCTGGCGAGGTGCTGATCGAACGCCAGCGCGCCGAGATTGAGGCGAAGCTCGCCGAGATCGCCGCGATCGCCCCGCAGGGCGACGACCGGCTGCGTATGGCGGTGTTCTACCTGCGCGGCGGCTCGGGCATTTACTACCTGCTCGGTTCCGACGCGGGCAGCGGCGTGCTGATTGACAGCCTCGGCGGCATCGATGTGGCGCGGGAGATCGGTTGGGACGGCGCGAAGCCGATGACCGACGAGGCGCTGATCCAGATCAATCCAGATCTCATCATCGTGATGACCAGCGGCCTGGAATCGGCCGGCGGCGTGGACGGTCTGCTCGAGCAGAAGCCCGCCATTGCCCTCACCGCCGCAGGTCAGCACCGCCGCTTCGTCTCCATGAAGGACACCGACCTGTTGTCCTTCGGCCCGCGGACCGCAGGTATCCTGGATGCGCTCGCTCGGGCGGTGTATTCGCCGGAGGACCAGGGCGTCACCCTGACTCCCATCGCCCAGTAATTCGCTGGCCGAGTAGCCCGCACGAACCCTGAAGACGGTATGAACCACCCCTCCTTACCGAGCACTGGCGGCCAGGTCCGAGCACGTCGTGTGCGGACCGCCGTGGTGAGTCTCGTCCTCGTCGTAGCGTTGCTCGCGGCCATTGTGCTGTCGGTCGCCAGCGGCCAACTGGCACTCGGTCCCGCCGAGTTGCTGCACGTGATCGGGAAGCCCTTCGGGCTGGACTGGGGCGCTGCGCCCGCGCTGCCGACGGCCGACGCCGGGTTCTGGACGGTGCGCCTGCCGCGCGCGGTGATGGCGATCCTGGTCGGGGCGGCGCTGGCGGTTGCCGGTCTGCTGATGCAGGCCGTGTTCGGCAACCCGCTCGCCGAGCCCGGGGTGGTCGGCGTCTCATCTGGCGCTGCGGTCGGGGCGTGCGCGGCGATCGTGTTCGGACTGACCACCTTCGGCGAATGGACGGTGCCGAGCTTCGCCTTCCTGACGGCGCTGCTGACCATGGCGCTGGTCTACCTGTTCTCCCGCTCGCAGGGTCGGACCGAGGTGATCACCCTGATCCTCACGGGCGTTGCGATCAATGCCTTCGCCGGGGCCGCCCTCGCGTTCCTGTCCTTCACGGCTTCGAGCAGCGGCCGCGAGCAGATCCTGTTCTGGCAGCTCGGCAGCATGAATGGTGCGCGCTGGGTCCAGGTGGCGGTGGTCGTGCCCGTGGTGATCATCGGCATTCTGCTGGCCGCGACCACGACCCGGAAGCTGGACCTGCTCTCGCTCGGTGAGAAGAACGCTCGGCACCTTGGCGTGAACGTGGAGCGGCTGCGACTGCTCGTGATCGTGCTGGTCGCGCTGCTGACGGCGGCGGCTGTGTCGTTTGTGGGCATTGTGTCGTTTGTGGGCCTCGTGGTCCCGCACCTGCTTCGCATGATTCTGGGCCCGGCGCATCGCCCGCTGCTGCTGACCAGCATGCTGGGTGGCGCACTGCTGATGACCCTGGTGGACCTGTTCGCACGCACTGGCGTGGCGATGGCGGAACTGCCACTGGGCATGCTGACCGCCCTGATCGGTGGCCCGTTCTTCTTCTTCCTGATCTGGCGGACCCGGCGCAGTGCGGGAGGTTGGGCATGAGCAAGTTCACTCCCGGCCTCGACCTGCTGCGCGCCGACCGCGGTGAGGTCGCGATCGAGGCAGTCGATGTCACCATCCGTCGCGGCGAGGCGACCATCCTCGATCAGGTCAGTCTGGCGGTGCACGCCGGCGAGGTGCTCGCACTCGCGGGCCCGAACGGTGCCGGCAAGTCGACCCTGCTCGGCACGCTTGCGGGCGAGCCGATCGAGGGTGGCGAGGTTCGCCTCGTCGGCCACCCACTGAGCGAGTGGCGCATGCTCGATGCCGCCCGCCGCCGCGCGGTGCTGCAGCAGTCAAACGCGGTGTCGTTCCCCTTCACGGTGGAGCAGGTCGTCGAGATGGGTCGCGCCCCCTGGCAGCGCACGCCCGCCGAGGACGATGACGACCGCGTGGTGCTGGACTCGATGCTGCGCACCGAAGTCACGCACCTGGCGCACCGGCAGTTCCCGTCCCTCTCTGGCGGCGAGCGGGCGCGCGCCGCGCTCTCGCGGGTGTTGGCCCAACAGGCGGGCGTGATCCTGCTGGACGAGCCCACAGCGCCGCTGGACATCCGCCACCAGGAGGCAGTGCTGAAGATCGCCCGCCAGCGCGCGGATGACGGCGACGCCGTCGTGGTGGTCCTGCATGATCTGAACCTGGCTGCCGCGTATGCGGACCGGGTCGCACTGCTGCAGCGGGGCCGGATTCGAGCCGTCGGCTCGCCGCAGGAGGTGCTGACGGCCGATCTGATCGGCGAGGTCTACCAGTACCAGGTCGACGTCATCGAGCACGCCGGCAACTTGCTCGTCATTCCGGTCCGGTAGCGGCCACGTTCAGGCCGCAGGCAGCGAGCGGGTGCTCGGGCCCGATATACTCGTCAAGGCTCCTCACGTGGCGCTATCCGGATGAATCCCCCAGGGCGGAAACGCAGCAAGGGTAGTTTGGCTCTGGCGGGTGCGTGAGGGGCCTTTGCTGTTCTTCGGCGAGGCTGTGGTTCAGTCGCTGCAACAGGCCCACCAGCGCGGCCAGGTCCTCGGCCGACCAGTCCGTCAAGCGCTCCTGCAGCTCAGTCCGGTCCGCTGCGCGAACCTCGTTGCAGCGCTGCACGCCGTATTCGGTGAGCGAGACTACGCTGGCGCGTCCGTCGTTCGGGTCCGGTGTGCGCTCCACCAGGCCGAGCGCCTCAAGGTCACGAATCGTGCGCGAGAGCACGGACTTGTCGGCGAGCAACTGCTCACCGAGCACGCGCTGCGGCATGGCGCCTTCACGGCGCAGCACCGTGATCACGACGTAGCCGAGCGGATGCAGGTTCGGGTCGAGGCGGACGGCTCGGCGGCGGGTGTATTGCCGGGAGCGGCGCACCAGGTTGCCGAGCTCGACGGCCAGGCCATCGAGCTCGGCAGCGCCGTTGGCATCAGGCATTGTCGGCCTTCAACTCAGCCAGGCGCTCCTGGTTGTTCTTCGTGCCGAGGGTGCTGTTCGGCATGAACGCCGCAGCGATGATCGAGATGATCGCCAACGGAGCAGCCACTAGGAAGACGGTCGCGACCGCGTCACCGTAGGCGGACTCGACGATCACGCGCACTGAGTCGGGCAGTTCGCGCACGTTCGGCAGCACGCCCGAGGCCAGGCTGGTGGCGATATCCTTGCCAGCCTCGCCCAGGTGGGCGATGGCGTCCTGCAGGTCAGCGGCCTTCTCGGTCATCAGCGCCAGGATCCGGTTGCCGAGCACTGCACCCAGGGCGGCGACACCAGCGGTGCCACCGAGGCTGCGGAAGAAGGTGACGCCGGACGAGGCTACCCCCATCTGCCGTGGGTCGATCGAGTTCTGTACGGCCAGGACCATGTTCTGCATGCAGGCACCGATACCGGCGCCGAGGATGAACATGTAGATCACTAGCAGCCAGTACGGGGTGTCGAAGTGGATTGTGCCAAGCAGCGCAAGGCCCACCGCCACCGCAGTGGTTCCAGCGACGACCCAGGCCTTCCACTTGCCCGTTCGGCTAATGGTTTGGCCGATGACGGTGGAGCTGATCAGCAGGGCGGCCACCAGCGGCAGGGTCATCAGGCCCGCCTCGGAGGGCGAGGCACCGCGGGCGAGCTGCATGTACTGGCCGAGGTAGACCGTGGCGCCGAACATGGTCAAACCGACCGCCAGCGAGGCGATGGTGGCCAGCGTGAAGGTGCGGTTCTTGAAGAGCGACAGCGGCATGATCGGCTCGGCGACCTTGCGCTCGATCAGCAGGGTGATCGCGATCAGCACCAGCGAGGCGCCGAGCAGCGCCGCGCTTTCCCAGCTGAGCCACTCGAATTGCTTGCCGCCGAAGCTGACCCACAGCAGGAAGGTGGCGGCACCGCCGCTGAGGAAGACGGCGCCCGCGTAGTCGATCTTGACGTTCTCGCGCTTCTGGTGGGCCAGGTGCAGGGTGCGCTGCAGCGTGATGAGCGTGATCACGGTGAAGGGGGCGAGGATCCAGAAGTTCCAGCGCCAGCCGATGCCGTCGGTGATGAAGCCACCGATGAGCGGTCCACCCACGGTGGCAGTGGCCATCACGGCGCCAAACCACCCCATGTAGCGGCCACGTTCACGCGGGCTCAGGATGTCGGCCATGATCACCTGACTGAGGGCGGCCATACCGCCACCGGCGAGGCCCTGCAGCACACGCCAGAAGATCAGGTCACCGGTGCCGGTAGCGAAACCGGCGCCGATTGAGGCCAGTGTGAAGCCCGAGATGGCCAACTGCATCAGCAGCTTGCGGCTGAACATGTCCGCGAACTTGCCCCAGATCGGGGTGGCCACGGTCGTGGCCAACAGGTTCGCGGTGATCACCCAGGTGAAGGCGGCCTGGTCGCCGCCGAGCTCGTTGATGATGCGCGGCAGTGAGGTGCCGACGACGGTACCGGCGAGCATGGACACGAACATGCCCAGCAGAAGGCCGGTGAGTGCTTGCATGACCTGGCGGTGGCGGCGTGCCTCTTCGCTCAGTTCGGGCGCGGATGCGCGAGATGACATGGGGGACTTCCTAAGAAAGTAGTTGTTCTGCATCAACTAAATCACATCCCCGGCGTTCCCGGCTGCAATTGTGCTGAGTCCTCGACCGAACGGCGACGTTTTCTGAGTGCTCGCAGCGCATCGAGCCCGCCTCGACTCCTAGAGTGGAAGCGTGGCTCGGAGCATCTACATCGCCTCAGCAGAAGGCAATACCGGCAAGTCAACCGTCGCACTCGGTGTGCTGCACACCATGCTGCGTACCGCGCCGCGGGTGGGGGTCTTCCGCCCGGTGGCGCGCGGTGGCACGGAGCGTGACTACGTGCTCGACCTCCTGCTGCACCACGACGGCGTCGACTTCAACTACGAGGAGTGCATCGGCGTCAGCTACGAGGAAGTGCACCGCAACCCGGACGCTGCCCTCGAAACCATCCTGGAGCGCTACCAGGCCGTCGCCCGCAAGGCCGACGCCATGATCATTGTGGGCTCGGACTACACCGATGTGACTAGCCCGACCGAGTTCTCCTTCAATGCCCGAGTCGCGGCGAACCTCGGTGCCCCGGTGCTGCTGGTCGTCGGCGGCCGGGACAGCGCCGAGGCGGTGAGCACCCTCACCCCAGTGCCCGGTCGTCCCGCGGGGGATATCGCTCGCGTGATCGACACCGCGCTCGCGGAACTGCGCAGCGAGCACGCCGAGCCCTTCGGCGTGGTAGTCAACCGCGCCGAGCCGGAGGAGATGGCGGCGGTCACCGCAGCCGCTAGCGAGGTGGTCGCCAAGCTCGATGCCGCCTCGCCGATCCCGGTGTGGGTGATCCCCGAGGATCGCCTGCTGATCGCACCAACCATGCAGGGCATTGCCGAAGTCCTCGGTGCCGAACAGATCGCGGGCGATGCGGATCTGGTCAGCCGCGACGTGCTCGGCGCCGTGGTTGCGGGCATGACCCTCGAGAACGTGCTCACCCGACTCATCGAGGGCGCGGTGGTGCTGATCCCGGGCGACCGCTCCGAGGTGCTGCTGGGCGTGCTGATGGCGCAGAACTCCGAGACCTTCCCGCGCATCGCTGGCATCGTGCTCTACGGCGGCTTCCCACTGGCCGAACCCGTGGCGAGGCTGATGGCCGGCACCAGCGGCGCGCTGCCGGTGCTCACCACCGGTTACGGCACCTATGACACCGTGCTGCGCATCACCCGCGTGCGTGGCCGCCTCGCCGCGGACTCGCAGCGCAAGTTCGACACCGCGCTGGCTCTGTTTGAGCAGCATGTGGACCTCGGCGTCCTCACCGAGCGACTGGAACTGTCCAAGGCTGACGCGGTCACCCCGCTGATGTTCGAGTACGGGCTCATCGAGCGCGCTCGCAGCGATCGTCGCCGCATCGTGCTGCCGGAGGGCAATGACGCCCGCGTGCTGCGCGCCGCCGCCACGCTGCTGCGGCGCGGGGTGGTGGACCTCACCATCCTCGGCGAACCCGCCGAGGTGCAGGCCCAGGTGGCCGAACTCGGTCTGGACCTGGCTGAGGCAGACATCGTCAGCCCCTTCGATCCAGACCTGCGCGAGCGCTTCGCGGCCGAGTACGCCAGGCTGCGCGCGCACAAGGGCGTGACCCTCGATCAGGCACGCGACACCGTGGTGGACGTCAGCTACTTCGGCACCATGATGGTGCAGCAGGGCCTCGCCGACGGCATGGTCTCGGGGGCGGCGCACACCACCGCGCACACGATCCGGCCCTCCTTCGAGGTGATCAAGACGGTGCCGGATGTGGACACGGTCTCCAGCGTGTTCCTGATGGCGCTCGCCGACCGGGTGCTGGTCTACGGCGACTGCGCCGTGGTGCCGGATCCGACTGTCGAGCAGCTCGCGGATATTGCGATCTCGTCGGCGCAGACCGCGGCGCAGTTCGGGATCGAGCCGCGGATCGCGATGCTCTCGTACTCGACCGGAGAGAGCGGTTCGGGCGCGGACGTGGATAAGGTGCGTGCGGCCACCGAACTGGTTCGCCAGCGTCGCCCCGACCTGCTGGTCGAAGGCCCGATCCAGTACGACGCCGCCGTCGACCCGTCCGTGGCCGCGACGAAGCTGCCGAACTCGCAAGTTGCTGGCCGGGCCACTGTGCTGATCTTCCCGGACCTCAACACCGGCAACAACACCTACAAGGCGGTGCAGCGCACCGCTGGCGCGGTGGCGATCGGCCCCGTGCTGCAGGGTCTGCGCAAGCCCGTGAATGACCTCAGCCGAGGCGCACTGGTGCGCGACATCGTCAACACGGTCGCGATCACGGCCGTGCAGGCACAGTCGGTGCCGAGCGGTCCGCTCCACCCGCCCGCTGACGCCGCGCCCACGTCGAACCAAACCACCCCCAACCCCGCCGCGGAGGCAACGCGATGAGCACCGTGCTGGTGGTCAATTCCGGATCATCCTCGTTCAAGTACCAACTCATCGAAATGGCCACCGAGCGCGTGGTCGCCAAGGGCCTGGTCGAACGCATCGGCGAGCCAGTCGGCGTGATCAAGCACCAGAACCTGCTCAGTGGCGTCGAGTACGACGAGGAATTGCCGATCCCCGACCATGGCGTTGGCTTCGACACCATGTACCTGGCCTTCCGCCACCACGGCCCGGAGCACTCCGGCCTGATCGCGGTCGGCCACCGCGTCGTGCACGGCGGCGCCACCTTCGTGGACCCGGTGGTGATTACCGACGAGGTGGCGGCCGAGATCGAAGCCCTGTCGGTCCTCGCCCCGCTGCACAACCCCGGCGCGGTGCAGGGCATTCGCGCCGCCCAGCACGCCTACCCGGATGTCCCGCACGTGGCCGTGTTCGACACCGCCTACCACCAGACGCTGCCGCCGGCCGCCTACCGGTACGCGATCGACCGTGAGCTGGCCGATGCGCACCAGGTGCGTCGCTACGGCTTCCACGGCACCTCGCACGCCTTTGTCGCTGCCGCTGCCGCAGAGTTCCTAGGCAAGGATCTGTCGGAACTCAACGCGATCATCTTCCACCTCGGCAACGGCGCCTCGGTCACGGCCGTGCGCGCTGGGAAGTCGGTGGACACCTCGATGGGTATGACGCCGCTGCAGGGCCTCGTGATGGGGACGCGCTCGGGGGATATCGACCCGGCCGTACTGTTCCACCTGCACCGCGAGGCGGGTCTCGATGTGGTCGGCCTGGACACCCTGCTGAACAAGCGTTCGGGCCTCGTGGGGCTGACCGGCACTGGTGACTTCCGGGACGTGCTCTCGGCCGCGGCCGAGGGGTCGGCGAATGCGGCTGAGGCGATCGATATTGTGGTGCACCGGCTGCGGCACTACCTCGGCGCGTACTTCTTCCAACTCGAGCGAGTGGACGCGATCGTGTTCACCGCCGGCGTCGGCGAAAACAATGCCCTCATTCGCGCGCGGACCCTCGCGGGTCTCGAACGGCTCGGCATCGAGGTGGACCCGGCTCGGAACGAATCGAGCGAGCGTGGCGCGCGTCGCATCTCGTCAGACAATGCGGAGGTTGCCGCGCTGGTCGTACCGACCAATGAGGAACTGGCCATCGCGCGCCAGGCCGCCAGCTTGGTTGCTGCGGCTGATTGAAGGTCCGACATACCCGTTGCGCCGCAGAACCCCAGGTCTAGACTTGGGGATCATGCCGCACGACTCGCTGCCCGCGACCCGTCCTGACGGCTCGCCCACGATCAGCGTTGTCATTCCGGCGCTCAACGAGGAGCGGGTCCTCGGGCGCTGTTTGGATGCCTTGCAGGCGCAGACCGATCCGGTCGACGAGATCGTGGTGGTCGACAACGGCTCGACCGACACGACCGTCGACATCGCCGGTCGGTACCCGCTCGTGCGAGTCGTCAGTGAGCCACGCCGCGGCATCACCTACGCCCGCGCCACCGGTTTCACGGCTGCCCAGGGTGCGATCATCGCCCGCATCGATGCGGACACGGTCGTGGCGCCCGAGTGGGCCTCGGTGATTCGCGCCGAGCTCGCCGCAGGCAACGGTATCGACGCGATCGCGGGCGGTGCGGCCGTGGCGGAACTCTCGCCGAACGGCCGGTTCTGGTTCTCGGCGCACTACCGCATCTTCCGCTACTGGCACGAGCGCAGCATCGGGGTGAAGCCCATGATGTACGGCTTCAACGGTGCATTCCGTCGCGAGGCCTGGTCCAAGGTCAACGAGGTCGTCCTCGATGGTGATGACCAGGTCAGCGAGGACGTGGACCTGACCATCTCACTGCTGAAGACTGGCCACACGATTCGGTTCGTGCCGCGGATGCGCGTGAAGGCGCGCATGTTCCGCTCCATCGATTTCAGCAAGCTCTCGCGGTACTACCGCACCGACGAATACACGCTCGCCCGGCACAACTACGGCAATCCGCGCCGCAGGAAGCACCACAGCGCGCAGGGTGAGGCCGCCGATGTCCGCTGAGTCGCAGCAGGCCGACGGCCCAGGTGAACTCCTCGACAACCTCGAGGAGGCGATGGAGTATTTCGGCGAGGCGCCCCCCTCGCTGACCGACCTGCGGCACGCATCGAAGGAAGCCGAGAAGGTGCCCTGGTACCGCTCCTTCCGCTTCTGGATCAGCGCGATCACCCTGGTGGCGGTCACCGTGATCGTGGTGCTGGCCTGGCCCAAAATGCAGGAGGCCTTCGCCAGCCTCTCGCAGGTGAACTTGCTCATCCTGGCGCTGCTCATCCCGATTCAGTTGCTCAGCTACTACGCCACCGGCGAGGTGCTGTTCAGCTTCCTGCGCGGCCGCGGCGACCTGCGTGGCGTGCACCCAATGACCGTGATGCGGATGTCGCTGGAGTTCAACTTCGCGAACCACATGCTGCCCTCTGGCGGTACCGCGGGCATCGCCTACACCGCCTGGAAGCTGCACACCTTCGGGGTCGCGCCGAGCCGGTCCACGCTCGGTCAATTGGCGCGCTTTGCGGTCACCTTCTTCTCGTTCAGCGTGCTGCTGGTGGTTGGTGTGATCTGGCTGTGGGTGAGCGGGCAGGCGCACTGGGCGACCGTGGGCCCGGCCGGGCTGGTGGCGGCAATCTCGCTGGGGACCGTCGGCATCGGCTCGTGGCTGCTGGGCAAGCGCCGGCTGTTGCACCGCGTCGGTGGCCGGCTGACCGCCATTGCGAACTGGTTCACCGGGCTGTTCAACCGCGCCCGCACGCCGCTGTCGCCCTCGCCGATGATCCGGTTCCTGGACGGGCTGCACATCGAGTACCGCGCGCTGCGCGCCGACTCGGGTCTGCTGGGTGTGCCGCTGGCGTGGTCATTCCTGGTGAATCTGGTGGACGCCTCGCTGTTCTGGGTGGCACTGTGGTCGATCGGCATCGTGGCCGACCCGGCGCTGGTGTTCATCGCCTACGGGATGGCGACGCTCACCAGCTTGGTGGTGGTGACCCCGAACGGGCTTGGCGCCTACGAGTTGGTGATGATCGGCGTGCTCACCGCCGGTGGGCTGCCAGCGGCACCCGTGATCGCGGCGGTGGTGCTGGCCCGCGTAATCCTGATGGTCGGCACCATCGTGCTCGGCTACGCCTTCTATCAGCACAGCCTGATGCACGCGGGCAAGTCTAAGGCTGAGCAGGCAGCCCGCGACGCCGCGTGAGCCGAATTCCGCGAGTGGCGAACCTGGCTGTCCGGGCGAGGTTGTCGTAGCCAGAAGGTCGCCCCTCGCCGGTAGGCTGGGCACGTGGCTACTGCCCTGTACCGTCGATACCGCCCGGAGACCTTTGCCCAGCTGATTGGTCAGCAGCAGGTGACCGAGCCGCTGGCGACTGCGCTGCGCACGGACCGGGTCAATCACGCCTACCTGTTCAGCGGCCCGCGCGGCTGTGGCAAGACCACGTCCGCCCGCATCCTCGCCCGCTGCCTCAACTGCGCCGAAGGTCCGACCCCGGAACCCTGCGGCGTCTGCCCGAGCTGTGTCGACCTGAGCCGCGATGGTGCGGGCTCCCTCGACGTGGTCGAGATTGATGCCGCCAGCCACAACGGTGTCGACGATGCGCGCGACCTGCGCGAACGCGCCTTCTTTGCCCCGGCTCGTGACCGGTACAAGATCTTCATCCTCGACGAGGCGCACATGGTCACCCCGCAGGGTTTCAATGCGCTGCTGAAAATCGTGGAAGAACCGCCGGAGCACGTGAAGTTCATCTTCGCGACCACCGAGCCGGACAAGGTGATCGGCACGATCCGGTCCCGCACCCACCACTACCCGTTCCGCCTGGTGCCGCCGGCGACCATGCTGCCGTACCTGGAACAGCTCCTCGGCGAGGAAGGCGTCTCCGCCGCCGCGGGCGTGCTGCCGCTGGTGGTGCGTGCCGGTGGTGGTTCGGTGCGTGACACCCTGAGTGTCCTGGACCAGCTCATCGCTGGTTCGGACGGTTCCGAAATCTCCTACGAGCGCGCGGTCGGTCTGCTCGGCTACACGCACGGCTCACTGCTCGACGAGGTGGTGGACGCGCTCGCGGACCGCGATCCGGCCGCCGCCTATGCCGCGATCGACCGCATGGTGCAGACCGGCCAGGACCCGCGCCGCTTCGTCGAGGACCTGCTGGAACGACTCCGCGACCTGATCGTGGTGGCTGCTGCCGGCGCGCAGGCCAGTGCCGTGCTGCGCGGAGTGACTGCCGAGGAGATCGAGCACATGGGCGTGCAGGCTCGACGCTTCGGCGCTGCCGCCCTCAGCCGCGCCGCTGACCTGGTGAACGATGCCTTCAGCGAGATGAGCGGAGCGACCGCGCCGCGACTGCAGCTGGAACTCATGATCGCCCGTATCTTGGTGGACACACCGGCCCCGTCTGCAGGCTTCGCCCAGGCCGCACCGGCTACCGTAGGAGGCGCCGGTGGTTCGGCGACCCAGGGGGGTGCTGTTCCCGCGGGTCCCGCCCCCGGCTCGTTTGCGGCAGCGGCCGCTGCGGCCGCCGCAGCGTCACGACAGGCGGCAGCGGCGTCTCCGGCGGCGAGTTCTCCCTCCTCTCCGACTTCTGCGGTGACGCCGCCGTCGCCTCCGTCGGCAGCGTCTGCCCCGTCCGTGGTGAGCCCGCCGAGCGCGTCAAGCGCCGCCAGCGCGCCGTCGGCGCCGCCCGATGCCAAGGCCGAGGCGCCGGTTGCAACGCCTGCTGCGTCAAAGGAACCGCTCACCCTGGCCCGCGTCCGCGACGCCTGGCCGCAAGTGCTGGCCGTGCTCGAGCAGCGCCGCCGCAGCGCCTGGCTCGTGGTCGCCAACGCCGACGTGCGTGGCTTCGACCAGGGTGAGGTGCTCACGCTGGCGTTCCCGAGCGAGGGCGAACTGGCCAGGTTCAAGCAAAACCCATCCAGCCCAGAATCGGCCAGCGAGCAACTGCGTGCCGCAATCCAGCAAGTGCTCGGCGTCCGGGTGAAGTATCTGGCCCGCGTGGCCGCTGCACCGGCGTCCGGTGAGCCCGAGGGCGATGCGCCGTCCGGTGGTGCGCGCTCGTTTCAGGCGGCTGCCACCACGGTGACGCCGCCGACCCGTTCCGCCGCGCCGAGTGCGCCGGCGGCAGCGCCTGCCGCGCCCGCCGCCGCGACCGCCATCGCCTGGCCAGAGGTTGCCGTCCCGGGCGGTTCGAGCGCCCCCGAGGCCGAGGATGCGGCACCGGTCGAGCCTGTGAGTGCCGCCGCACCGACGGCACCCGCGCCGGCAGCGGCGCCTGCGACGCCGGCCTCGGCTGCGGCTCCGACACCGGTCGCCGAGCCGGACCCGAGTGCGACTGTTGCGGACTCCGAGCTTGCGACGGCCGAGCCCGCGACGGCCGCGGAGACTGAGGAAGACGAGGCCGAACTGCCGCTGCCGGGGCTGCCGCCTCGTGGTCCGCAGTATGGCGAAGCGGTGCTGCGTGAGGTGCTGCAGGCGAGCCTGCTCGCCGAGGAACCGGCACCGGAACCGGACGAGGACGTGCTCGACGGTGGGGGGTACCCGAACGAGACATCTGACGGTGTCCCGCTGCCGCCCGAACCCACCGACGAGAGAGACCGCTAAGCGTGTTTGATGGCATCGTCCAAGAACTGATCGACGAGCTGGGCAAGCTTCCCGGGATCGGTCCGAAGTCGGCGCAGCGGATCGCGCTGCACATCATTCAGGATGAGCGGATCGACATCGGCCGGCTGGCCAGCGTGCTGTCCGAGGTGCGTGAGCGGGTTCGCTTCTGCGAGGAATGCGGCAACCTGTCCGAGTCGACGCTCTGCGGGATTTGCTCGGACCTGCGCCGCCGCGAGGACGTGCTCTGTGTCGTCGAACAGGCGCAGGACGTGGCCGCCATCGAACGCACCCGCGAATACCGCGGCAAGTACCACGTGCTTGGCGGCGCCATCAGTCCGATCAACGGCATCGGTCCGGACCAGTTGCGCATCCGCCAACTGCTCGGCCGACTCTCTGACGGCAAGGTGCAGGAAGTGATCCTCGCCACCAACCCGAACGTCGAGGGGGAAGCGACCGCGGCGTACCTGTCTCGGCAGCTGCTCGCGATCGGGGTGAAGGTGACCCGCCTCGCGTCTGGCCTGCCGGTCGGTGGCGATCTGGAGTACGCCGATGAGGTTACGCTAGGTCGGGCCTTTGAAGGCCGACGAGAACTTGGCTAAGTCGTACGGGAACACTGCTGTGGACATGAATATGGCGCCCTGGCTACGCACCGCCCAGGGAGCAGGACTGTTGGGCGCGGATGGATCCGTCGCCGCCAGTATCTTTGCCGAGATGAGCGGCCTGGCAGTGCGCCACAACGCCATCAACCTGGGGCAAGGCTTCCCGGACGAGGACGGCTCGGACCTGGTGCTGAAGGCTGCCCAGGACGCGATCGGCTTGGGCTACAACCAGTACCCGCCGGGCCGCGGCGTGCCGGTGCTGCTGGATGCGGTCGCTGCCCACCAGGAGCGTTGGTACGGCCTGCACTACGACCCGGCCACCGAGGTGCTGGTCACCGCGGGGGCTACCGAGGCGCTCGCCGCCTCGTTGCTGGCCTTCGTGCGCCCGGGCGACGAAGTCGTCGTGCTCGAGCCCTACTACGACGCCTACGCGGGCCTGGTGGCGCTCGCGGGCGGCACTCTGGTGCCGGTGCCGCTGCGCTGGCCGGACTTCACCCCGGACGAGGCGACGCTGCGTGCGGCCGTCACCGACCGGACGCGCGTGATCCTGGTCAACAACCCGCACAACCCCACCGGCGCGATGCTGCACGAGCAGGCCCGCAGCCTCATCGTCGAACTCGCCACCCAGCACGACGCGATCATCCTCGCCGACGAGGTCTACGAACACCTCACCTTCGGCGTACAGCACGTGCCCTTCGCGACCATGCCGGGCGCTCGGGAACGCACCATCTCGGTGTCCTCGGCGGGGAAGACCTTTGCGGTGACCGGCTGGAAGATCGGCTGGATCACGGCCCCGGCGGAACTGGTGACAGCCGTGCTGACCGTCAAGCAGTTCCTCACCTACGTCAACGGTGGCCCCTTCCAACCGGCCGTCGCGGCGGGTCTCGGGCTCAGCGACGCCTACTACTACGAGGCCGCCGCCACCCTGCAGTCCAAGCGCGATCTGCTGGTGGCTGGTCTCGAGCACGCAGGCCTGACGGTCGCCGTGCCGAGCGCCACCTACTTCGTGGTCGCGGATGCCGCCCCGCTCGGTGCCACCGATGCGGTCGAGTTCTGCCGGTCGCTTCCGGAACAGGTGGGCGTTGCGGCGATCCCCGTGACTGCCTTCGTGCGTGAGTCCGAGAAGGAGCACTATCGCACGCTCGTGCGCTTCGCCTTCTGTAAGCGCACCGACGTGATCGCGGCCGCGGTCGAGCGGCTGGCGACGCTGCGGAAGTAGGCGGCTGCCGCCTCGCGCTATTCGGCCGGGCTGACCCGGTACCGACGCAACTGCAGCGCCGGGTTCACCGAGCGCACTCGATCCAGTTCTGCGCGCTCGATGGTGGCCACGGCGAGGCCGGGCTCGTCCCCCAGGTCAGCCAACGTCTCGCCAGCGGGGGAGACCACGAGCGAGCAGCCGATGCCCGCCGGGGCGGCCTGGTCGGCCGCCAGCAGATACACCGTGTTCTCGATCGCGCGGGCGGTGGCCAGCGTGCGCCAGTGGTGTTCCTTCGCCGGCCCCGGCACCCACTGCGCCGGCACGAGCACCAGCTCAGCGCCCGCGTCCACGAGTTGCCGCGTGGCCTCCGGGAAGCGCAGGTCGTAGCAGGTCTGCAGTCCGACCGTTACGCCGTCGAGCTCGAACACTTCGGGAGCGGTGAGGTCGCCCGGCACCACCCAGTCGCTCTCCTTCGCGCCGAAGGCGTCGTAGAGGTGCTGCTTGCGGTAGGTCGCGACCACGCCCTGACCCGGCAGCACCGCCACCACGGTGTTGCGGAACTTGTTGGCCTCGCCGCTGACCTCGAGCATGCCCGAGACGATCGCGATCCCGAGCCGATCCGCCTCGGCGATCAGGTGTGACACATAGGGGCCGTCGAGCGGTTCCGCCAGGGCTACCAGCTCGGGCGAGAAGGGCAGGTCGAAGGCGCTGGAGTACTCAGGGAAGGCCACGAGGCGAGCGCCCTGAGCGAGTGCGTCCTCGGCAAATGCGGTCACCGCAGCCCGGTTCGCGGCCGCATCCTTGCCAGGCCGGAACTGTGCCGCCGCCACCCGCAGGGTCGCGGAATTCAACTCGTCGCCTCGCTGCTCACTCACCCCTTCAGCCTAGGCCGGAATTTCAGGGTTTGCGGAGGCGTTGATTCCGAGGCTCAGTTGGCATTTCACCACCCTCGCTGCACTAGAATCACTGGGGGCATTCGCCCACTCAATCCGCCAGGAGTAACACTGTGAGCTTGATCGTGCAGAAGTTCGGCGGGTCGTCGGTCGCCGATGCTGACAGCATCAAGCGCGTCGCGACCCGCATTGTCGACACCAAGTTGGCCGGCAATGACGTTGTCGTGGTCGTTTCGGCCATGGGCGATACCACCGACGACCTGATCGACCTGGCGACCGCGGTCACCACCAAGGCCCCGGCCCCCCGCGAACTCGACATGCTCCTCACCGCCGGCGAGCGCATCTCGATGGCGGTGCTGGCAATGGCCATCAAGGACCTCGGCTACGACGCCCGCTCCTTCACCGGCTCGCAGGCCGGTATGGAAACCGATGCCAAGCACGGTGCCGCCCGCATCGAGAAGGTCACCCCGCGCCGCGTGCGCGAGGCGCTCGATGACGGCGCCATCGCCATCGTCGCCGGCTTCCAGGGCTTCAACCGCGACACTGGCGACATCACCACGCTGGGTCGTGGCGGCTCGGACACGACCGCTGTGGCGCTCGCCGCAGCATTGAAGGCCGACGTCTGCGAGATCTACACCGACGTTGACGGCATCTACACCGCGGACCCGCGCGTGGTGCCGAAGGCGCACAAGATCGACACCATCACCGCCGAGGAGATGTTGGAACTGGCCGCTGCTGGCGCCAAGGTCCTGCACTTGCGCGCGGTCGAATACGCTCGCCGGCACGGGGTGCCGCTGCGGGTTCGCTCCTCGTTCAGCATGAACGAGGGCACTCTGGTCACCAATCCCGAGGAGGGAGCCGCCATGGAGCAGCCGATTATCACCGGTCTCGCCACCGAACTGGGCGAGGCAAAGGTCACCGTCGTCGGGATTCCCGACGTGCCCGGCAAGGCGGCTCAGGTCTTCACGATCGTGGCCAAGGCTGAGGCCAACGTGGACATGATCGTGCAGAACGTCTCGGCCTCGGTGCCGGGCCTGACCGACATCTCGTTCACGATTCCGGCCGCCGACGGCGACAAGGTCATCGAGGTGCTGGAAGCGGCCAAGGACGAGGTGGGTTTCGCCGAGCTGCGCTACGACCCGGAAATTGGCAAGCTCGCCGTCGTCGGTGCGGGCATGCGCTCGAGCGCCGGTGTGTCGGCCAAGCTGTTCACCGCCCTGTTCGAGGCCGGCATCAATATCGAGATGATCACCACCAGCGAGATCCGCATCTCGGTGGCCACTCGCGCCGAGGACCTCGCGAAGGCTGCCCGCGCCGTGCACACGGCCTTCGGCCTGGACGGCGCGGACGACGCGGTCGTCTACGCCGGCACCGGCCGCTAGATCCGTCCGCACGGCACTGCGGCCTCGCCGCAGCTGCACTGCCACCTGCCAGGGCCCAGTTTGTGGCGGTAATGTTGACCGTTCACCCGTACCTTCGTGGTACCCACTCGTTGAGGATCGAAAATGACCAACCCCGTCAATCTTGGTGTTGTTGGCGCGACCGGTCAGGTTGGCGCCGTGGTGCGCACCCTGCTGGCCGAGCGGAACTTCCCGATCAATGAGCTGCGCTTCTTCGCTTCCGAGCGTTCCGCCGGCAAGGTGATTGCATTCGAGGGCCGTCAGATTACCGTCGAGGACGCGGCCACCGCGGACCCGACCGGCCTCGACGTCGCGATCTTCTCGGCCGGTGCCACCATGTCCCGCGTCCAGGCCCCGCGCTTTGCCGCGGCCGGCGTGATCGTCGTGGACAACTCCAGCGCTTGGCGCCAGGACCCCGAGGTGCCGCTGGTGGTCAGCGAGGTGAACCCGCACGCCATCGACGAGGCGGTCAAGGGCATCATTGCGAACCCCAACTGCACCACCATGGCCGCGATGCCGGTGCTGAAGGTCCTGGACAAGGCCGCCTCGCTGCAGCGTCTGCAGGTGACCACGTTCCAGGCGGTGTCCGGTTCCGGCCTCGCCGGCGTGGAAGAGCTCATCGGTCAGCTGCGCGCAGTCATCAACGGCAACGTCGAGGGCCTGGTCAGCGACGGCGGCGCCGTCGAGTTCCCGGCTCCGGTCAAGTACGTCGCACCGATCGCCTTCGACGTGGTGCCGCTGGCTGGCGCCATCGTTGAGGACGGCCTGAACGAGACCGACGAAGAGAAGAAGCTGCGCAACGAGAGCCGCAAGATTCTCGAACTGCCGAACCTGCTGGTCGCGGGCACCTGCGTGCGCGTCCCGGTCGTCACCGGTCACTCCTTGTCGGTGCACGCCGAGTTCGCCTCGGCCATCACCCCGGAGCAGGCCCGCGAGATCCTCGCCGACGCCCCCGGTGTTGAGTTGCTCGAGGTGCCCACCCCGCTGCACGCGGCTGGCAAGGACCCGAGCTTCGTGGGCCGTATCCGCCAGGATCAGTCGGTTCCGGACAACAAGGGCCTGGTGCTGTTCATCAGCAACGACAACCTGCGCAAGGGTGCCGCGCTGAACGCGGTGCAGATCGCAGAGCTTGTTGCTGCCAAGGTCGCCAAGTAAGCATGCAGCGAAGCGCTGTCCGGGGCTTGCATGTCCCGGACAGCGCTTCCGTGCTGTGGCCGGGGCGTTCAGACAGCGGCGGTAGAATTCTCGGGTGACCACCACGCCTGAAACCCCTGTCTACGACGCCGTTTTCCTCGGCGCTGGCGTGATGAGCGCCACCCTGGCAACGCTGCTGCACCAGCTCGAACCGGACTGGCGCTTGGCGATGGTTGACCGCCTGCCCGCCCCGGCGCTCGAATCGTCGAACGCTTGGAACAATGCCGGCACCGGCCACAGTGCTCTGTGCGAGTTGAACTACACCCCGCAGGCCGCCGACGGCACGATTCAGACCGCGACTGCGGTCAAGGTGAACGAGCAGTTCCAGGTCTCGCGCCAGTTCTGGGCGCACCTGGTCAACACCGGTGCCATCAAGGACCCTTCGACCTTCATCACCCGCACGCCGCACATGAGTTTTGTGCGTGGCGAGGCGGATGTTGACTACCTGCGTCGTCGTCACGAAGTCCTCAAGGACCACCCGCTGTTCCAGGGCCTAGAATACTCCGAAGACCCGGCACAGATTCGTGCTTGGGCACCGTTGGTGATGCAGGGCCGCGGCAAAGAGAAGGTCGCAGCGACCTTCCACCCGGCTGGTACGGACGTCAACTTCGGTTCGCTCACCCGTCAGTTGGTTGACGCGCTGATCCAGGCCGGCATGGAGACCCGCTTCGAGCACGAGGTCGTCAAGGTGCGCCGCCGCGGCGGCCACTGGCGGATCACGCTGCGTGGCCTCGGCCGGTACCAGCGCACCCTGGACGCTCGCTTCGTCTTCGTCGGTGCCGGTGGTGGCGCACTGCGCCTGCTGCAGTCGAGCCGGATCAAGGAAATCCGTGGCTACGGTGGCTTCCCGGTCTCGGGCCAGTTCCTCAAGACCACACGCCCCGAAGTCGTCGCCCAGCACCACGCGAAGGTCTATGGCAAGGCCGCCGTGGGCGCTCCGCCAATGTCGGTGCCGCACCTGGACGCCCGTGTCGTCGACGGCGGGAAGTCGCTGCTGTTCGGCCCCTACGCCGGGTTCACCCCGCGCTTCCTGAAGCAGGGCACGCTGCTGGACCTGTTCAGCACGATCCGTTTTGGCAACCTGATCCCGATGATCTCGGTTGGCTTCAAGACCATGTTTGATGGCCTGCTTGCCTACCTGTTCAGGGAGCTCATCGCGAGCAAGGATAAGAAGTTCCAGTCGCTGCAGGAATACTTCCCCAAGGCCGAGATTGGCGATTGGGATCTCATCACGGCTGGCCAGCGCGTGCAGGTGATCAAGCGCGGCAAGGGGGGTGGTGTGCTGCAGTTCGGCACCGAGATCGTGGCCGCCTCCGACGGCACCATCGCTGGTCTCCTGGGCGCCTCGCCGGGTGCTTCCACGGCAGCCCCGATCATGTTGAGCGTGCTCGAGCAGTGCTTCCCGGAGAAGATTGAGGCCTGGAAGCCGACGCTGCAGCAGATGGTGCCGAGCTACGGCACGCAGTTGAGCGCCGATCCCAAGCTGGCAGCAAAGGTACTCAAAGACACCGCCAGCGTCCTCGGTATCGAATAATTCGAGCCGCAACGGCACCCGACCACCGGTTCGGGTGCCGATGCTGTTTCTGACACGAGTTCGGATGAAATCTGGGCGCACAGCGCGGTGCATGGGCGTCATTTTGGCGATCCACCTAGGTGTTCCCCGCAGGTGGTGTGAGTGTTCCCCGCAGCCACCTGGTGTGCATTTCCAGGATTTTTCGAGAGACTGACTCTGTCCGGTTGCCAACGGGGGCAGGGCACCGCCGACACTTCGACGTGCAGGCCATGGGGCCGCAGTGCCCCGATTCGACGAGAGTAGGGCGCGAACATGGCGGGCATGCCGGGTGACATCGGTGCGCGATTCCTGCTGCGCGCCCGAACCGCCCGAGCGGTCAGCTTCGTCGTCATTACCCTGATCTTCGCGCTCGTGCTGATGATCGGTTTCCAGGCACTGGCCGATCGCCCACTCTGGTTGGCATGGTGCGGGTTCGTCCTGGTATCGGTCGCCACCCTCGCACCACACTTCATGCGAGAACGATTCGGGGTGATCATCCCGCTGGCCATCCTGCTGGTCGTGCCCGGGATCGCTGCGATCGCCTACGAACTGCCACGACAAAGTGGCGCCCCGTGGTGGGACGAGGCGTTGCTGACGATGATGAAGCTTGCCGCCCTGATGCTGGGCGTTGTCGCCCGCAGCGCGGTGGCCACTCGGGTCACCCTGGTGACGGTGCTGCTGCTGTGCGAGGCGACGATCGTGTTGGTGGCATTCCAGCAGGGGTTCCCACTCCGCATCGACGCGGTCACCCTGCTGCTGGCGCTGCACTTCTTCGCGGTCAGCTTCAACAGCCAGCCCTCGCACCGTGGTCAAGCCCTGCCGAAGCCGACCAGCCAGATCGGCCAGATGCGGGCGGCCGAGCACTGGCGGCAGGCGGTCGAGGACGTGCAGGCCAAGGTGGTCGGCTCGCTGCACGACACCGTGCTCGGGACATTACTGGCGATCGGTCACTCCAAGACCGGCCCGGTGCGCCCCACCCTGCGCGAGGCAGCAGGCCTCGAGGCCGCGGACATCGAATCCGGTCGCTGGATCGGGGCGCACGTGCACGCCGACCCCGCCGAACACGCCGACGAGGAAGAGCGGTGGCTCAGTTCCGGGCTGTTCCAAGCCATCGCCGAATGGCAACGCAAAGGCCTCGTCATTGACGTCACCGGCCAGACCCACATCATCGCGGGCCTGAGCCCGGCCGCCGACCACGCCGTCGGCTTGGCGGTTCGCCAGTGTTTGGCGAATGTGCAGCGGCACGCTGGCACCCAGCGCGCCGAGATCAGCCTCAACCTGAGCGGAGACGAGGTGATCATCGGCGTCGTCGACGAAGGCAAAGGCTTCAGCGTCGATATGGTGGCCGCAGACCGGATCGGACTGCGGCACTCGATCGAGCGGCGCATCGCCTCGGTCGGGGGTCGCGTCCGGGTCTGGTCCTCGCCGGGTGCTGGCACCCTGGTGCTGCTGCGACTGCCCGTGCAGAAGAACCGCACCGTGGCCCGAATCGCCGAGACCGTGCAGCGCCTCGACCCGGTTGGCACTGTGCTGCACTGGCCGATCTCCGTGATTGCTGTCATCATCGCCGTTGCCGTGCCGGTGGTCTCGCTGCTGTTCCACGGAGTGCTCCGAGCCGGACCGTTGGCGTGGCTCTCGGTGCTCTGTTTCGCGATCGCTGGGGCCGTGCTGTTGGTGTGTTCGAGTGCCCGGTATGGGCCATACAGCACCGGGAAGCATCTGCTCGTAGCCGGGGCAGCGCTGGCGGCCGTCATCTTGGCCATGGTGGACCCCACCCGCACCCCGTTTGTCGAGGGACTCAGTTGGGCACCGATCAGCGCCGGCCTGCTGCTGTTCGCTGCAGCCGCATTCCGGCCACCCCTGCACACCGCAGTCGAGACACTGCTCGTCGGCATTGTTACCGTGTACCTGGCGGAGTCCGCCTCGCTGACCCGGGCCGGTGGCGTCATCACCGA
This sequence comes from Actinomycetes bacterium, assembly GCA_023436775.1. GTDB lineage: Bacteria > Actinomycetota > Actinomycetes > Actinomycetales > Microbacteriaceae > JAEZHW01. The sequence continues at coordinate 36,569 of JAEZHW010000045.1, read as the reverse complement.
CACCGCTCTGGCCAGCGGCCTGTTTGCCGCCTACCCGATCACCGTGCTCGGGCTCTCGAGCGCCGCTTTCGCCGCGGCGACGGTGATCGCGGCCCGGCACTGGCAGCGGGAGGCGGTGCGCGCCGCTCGCGAATCCACCGAGTTCGTCGAGGCGGCCCGCCGCGTCGTCCAGGACCGGTGGCGGCCCATGCTCTACGAGCGGGTGGCCCCCTTTCTGCTCAGCATCGCCGCTGGCGAAGAACTGACCTCCGAGCGCCAGGCGTACGCCCTGCACCTGGCGCAGGATCTGCGAGAGCGGCTGCTCGAGATCGCCCAGGACCGGTTCCTGGTCGAACTCTTCACCGAGCTCGGCTACACAAACGCGGTGGAGGCCGCGGACGCTGCCGACCCGGAGAATCGCACCATGTGGCTGACTGCCTCGCAGCGCACCGCCGTCGCGGTGTGTTTGCGGGTGCTGTTCGCCGATCCCGCGGTTCGGAAGGACACCTTCCAGGTGAGTATCCTGCCGGTCTCGCCGCGGGAGACCGCTGTGCAGGTGCGCGTCGAAGTCGATGAGCCGACGGCGCGCCTTGCGACCCGAAACAGCGCGACCTTTCTCGCGCTCCATTCCCAAGTCCAAGATCTCGTCTGGCGATTCGACCGACCTATGCTGGAGGTCCGGTTTCGGTTCGGCGCAGACGACGCAAGTGGGAGGTGACGCCGGTGCAAGCACCAGTACGACTCGCAATTGTCGATGACCACGCAATGCTCCTCGAGAGCATGGTGGAGTGGATCGGTGCCTACGCGCCAGACTTCACGGTTGTGGCTGCAGCAACCACCTGGCCCGCGCTGGTGCACTCGCCAGCATTCCCGGCCGAACTGGTGCTGATGGACTTCCAACTCGGCGATGCGATCGCCCTCGAGGCGCGCATCCGCACCTGCCGAGCCGCAGGCAGCGATGTCATCGTCTTCAGTGGCGGCGTCGGCGGGCACGCCAAGGAGCGCTCCCTCGCTGCCGGCGCGCTTGCCTTCATCTCAAAGACCGTGCCGATGGAAGGCATGATGGACATGGTCCGCGAGGCGATTGGTCGCGAAGGCGGAGCCCCGCCGGCCGCCTCGCCCAGCGTGCCGAAGCTGAGCCAGGCCGAGCGGCAGGCGCTTTACTACTACGGCTCCGGACTGAGCTTGCAGGACGTTGCCGAGAAGATGGGCGTCCAGTACGAAACGGCCAAGACCTTCTTGCGTCGTGTTCGGCAGAAGTACCGGGCGCTAGGACGCTCTGTGAGCCGTCGAGACGAACTGACCAAGCAAGCAGCCGCTGACGGGCTGCTGGAGGCTCCTGTGGGGGCGTAGAGGCGCTTCTGCGTTGCTGATCGGCGGCTTGGGCGATCGGAGCCTCGGGCATCAGGGGCCCGCCTGACGACCGCGACAAAGAGAGAAGACCGCCATGAAGGCGGTCTTCTCTCTATGGTCGGCCTTGTGGGCCGGTGTGCCAACCTGAGGCACCCTGAGAAGAGCCTGGCCGAACTGCGCCGATTGGCGGAGTTGGCTGCCAAAGCGCCGCTGGATGCTGTGCCTATCTACGAACCCCGCGATGTGCGCCGCAGGTTGGGTGCTGAGCAGATCGAGCAGCTGATCGCGGCATATCGTGCGGGGGAGCATGCCAGTGCGCTGGCTGTGGGCTATGGCATCAGCAAAGCCAGTGTTTTCACGCTGCTGGAAACGCAGGGCATCGCGCTACGCCGCAGGCGAATGGCTGGCGACGAGATCGATGAGGCGGTCCGGCTCTACCAAAGTGGTCTGACCCTGCGCCAGGTGGGTAAACAGCTTGGTCGCTCACACGACCAGGTACGGGAGGTGCTGGAGGGGCGAGGGATCCCGCGGCGAGCGTCTGGCCGGAAGGGATCGGTTGCGAGGCCGCGAATCGTTCCGGACCGGTAGTCGCATTTCTCTGATGAGAAAGGAAGCATGTTGACGATGCATCAGGGTGAAAGCGCTGCGGCGACTACCGCCTACAGTCCGTACTGGGGTCGGAGCTCGTCGTACCGCGCCTCGACTTCAGGGCCGTCAGTATGGCACTGATCAGAGATTCGCTCTTCTTCTTCCCGGGTCAGGAGTGCACCTGATGCCGTCCAGGTGAGGCTCAGTCCATCCCAGATGAAGTAGTCACCGCCACTGTCCAGGTATTCCTGAAACGACGGAGGTGCTGGGTAGCTGACACCAAGACCGCGCAGACACGGCAGATGGGCGTTGACGATCAGGTCGTAGAGGTAGCGATCATGCCCTGGGAGAGCAGAGCCAGACTGAACGGGCAGCAGCGGATATTCGACCTGACACTCGTACTTGGCGACTTGGAACTCCAGTTCGGAGGCGCCCTCCCTGAGGCCAATCTCTGCGCCGCGTTTGGAGGTCATCCGTGCTGGCCAGCCTCGGTCGCTCATGCAGCGCACCTGTGCTGGCAGGTAGTCAGGGGCAATGATCGGACGGATCAGCGCGACTTCGGGTCGTACCGCATCGGGCCACTGTGCAACGATGTTGGCCCATTTTTCGTCTGCGGTCGCTCGCAGGCTGGCGTCAAGTTCAGCACCTCCAAGTGGGATGATCGGGGGCGCGATTGGCTGAATTTCTGGAGTAGGGGCGGATGCGCAGCCGCTGACGGCGAGCAACGTCAGCGCAACAATCGGAATTCGCTTTGCGAACACTAGGCCCTCCAAATTTGGCGCAGTACATGTACCCCGACATGTTAATGCTCGCACACTATTTGAGTATTTGCCAGAAAACTCTTGAACTGAGTCTCGATCTGCGAAATAGTGAGGTGGGAACCTGTAATGCTGAGGAGCCCCGTTGGAAAGCTTTGGGGGGAATTTATGCGTATCAAGCGTTCTATTGTTGGTCTGGCCGCGGTCTTGGTCTTGGTTGCTGGCGGAGGGCCGGCGTTCGCTGGCGTGCACACTGGGGGAGGTGCGACCTGTGGATACCACGCATACTCAGTCGTTACACACTTGAGCACCACACTCCTGACACCTACGGCTCACTTTCACACGCAAAGAAAAAAGGGAAGTAGTTCTGAGTCGCAGCTAATGGTTGGACAGTGGAGGAAGTCCTGGAAAAGCTTCGGTTTCAGCGAGATCCTGTATTGGGCGGTTGAAGGGAACGGGCCTTCGACTGGCTCGATGTATTGCGGTTACACCCAGACCAACCAGAAGTAGCCATCCTGTGTGTGCTGGCTGGCGCACTGCTGAGCCAGCACACACAGGCTATAACGTGGGTGCTGGCTGAGGGGCGAACAACGTCATGAGTGGAGAACTGCGGACGGTGCGGTTGCGCACCATGCTGTTGGGGGTGCTCGCCGCCGTTGTCGTTACGGCGCTGGCGGCGTGGTCGGTGCTGACCGTGCTGGCGCCCGGCCGGGAACCGGCGCAGGTTGCAGAGCCGAGCTATGCGGTGGTGACCGAGGGTGAGATCGGGCAGACTCTGCCGGTGAACGTGGTCGCGCAGTGGCCGGTGCGAACGGCAGCCCACAACCGGGCAGTCGGGGTCGTGACGGGTGTGCGCCTGGCCGACATCGCCGATGCGAAAGCCGGTGAGATCGCATACCGAGTCGCGGGACGGCCCGTCGTGCTGGCCAAGGGCAGCGTGCCCGCCTACCGCGACCTGATGCAAGGAACGCGCGGCACGGACGTCAAGCAGTTGCAGCAACTGCTGCGCGCGGTCAAGGTCTACAGCGGCCCTGCCGACGGCGACTTCGGATATGCCACGCGCACGGCAGTGCAACGCTGGCAGAAGAAGCTTGGCATCGCACAGGACGGCGTGGTGCGCCTCGGTGACGTCGCGTTCCTGACCACGCTGCCCGCGAAGGTCGGCGTCGACAGCAAGATCGTCTACCGCGACGCCACCCTGGCCGGCGGAGAGGCCGCGATCCAGACCCTCGGCACCGAACCCCAATTCACGGTGCGCCTACTGCAGCACCAGGTCGCCCTGGTGCGCGCCGGCCACATCGTCGAGTTCCGGTCCGGTGACCAGACCCTGCGAGGCACCATCGCGCGCATCGACGAAGATCCCGACACTCGAGAACTCACCGCCGTCCTGACGGGCATCGACGGTGCCAGCATCTGCGGCGATCACTGCGACAGCATCGCCACCACGGGCGCCAGCTACCTGCCCGGCGAAATCGTCTACGCCGAAACCATGACCGGCACCCTGGTGCCGGTTGCGGCGCTCGTCACCGAACCGAGCGGCCAGGTCGTCGTGATCGGCACGGACGGCGAGGCCATCCCGGTGCACGTCCTGGGATCCGCCAATGGGCAGGCGGTCGTGACTGGGCCGCTCGCGCCGGGGGATCGCGTCCAGATCGGCGGGCTCTCGTCCCGCACAGGGCCAGGAACCGGGAGCGGCGACGGGGCACCGGCCGAGGCCGAGTAATAATGCTCACCGCCCACGAGATACGGTTCGGCTACTTCGCCGACCGACCCATCATCGACTCGTTCAGCGACGACTTCTATCCCGGCGAAGTTGTCGCCCTCACCGGGCCGAGCGGTCGCGGCAAATCCACACTGCTCTACATCCTGGGCCTGATGCTGCGGCCCGACAGCGGATCAGTGCGGTTGGGGGAGGAGCCGGTGTCCGCGCTCAGCGACGGGCCCCGTGCGGCGGTGCGCGCCGCCCGCTTCGGATTCGTGTTCCAGGACGCCGCGCTGGATGCGACCCGTACCGTGATCGACAATGTGCTCGAAGTGGCGCTGTACCGGGGCCTCGACGCGGACGAGTGGCGGGATCACGCGCAGAGGCTGCTCGCCGATTTCGGTGTCGACCTGGACCCGTGGCGCAGGCCCGGTCAGGTCTCGGGCGGGCAGGCGCAGCGCATCGCGCTGGTGCGGGCGCTGATCGGCGATCCAGAGTTCATCCTCGCCGATGAGCCGACCGGCAACCTCGATGCCGCCACCTCGGACCTGGTGTTCACCGCTCTGAGGGCCCGAGCCGACGCCGGCGCCACCGTCATCGTCGCCACCCACGACCCCGCCTTCATGGTGCGCTGCGATCGGCAGGTGCAACTGTGACCCGGGTTCCGATCCGACTGATTCTGCGCGAGGCGGTAGCGGCGGCGAAGTCGCAGCGCGTCGCCTCGCTCGCCACCATGCTGGTCGTTGCGGCGCTCGCCGGCGCGGTGCTGCTGACCGCCGGCCGCGTCGCCGGCATCGAGCACCGGGTGCTGAGCACGATCGATTCGGCGGCGAGCCGCACGGTCGTGTTTCGACTGGAGGGCGGCGCCGGCGTCGACCCGTCCGTGGTGCAGCGTCTCGCCACCGTGGCGGACATTGAGTGGTTGGCCGCGGTGGGGCCGGCGCAGGACGGCGTGAATGCAGCGCTGCCGGAGGGCAAGCGGGTGCCGATGCGCATGGTCTGGTCCACCGACCTGAGCGTGTTTTCGCCCGCGGCGGCCACACCCAGTCCAGTCGACAGCCCGCGAGTGTTCCTCTCCGATCAGGCCGTAAGCGAGTTCGGCCTGCTGGAGGCGGCCGGGGCGGTCCGTCCATTGACCGGGGTGGCGCTCCCGGTGGCGGGTCGCAGTATTGTGCCGGAGTATCTGGAACAGTTCGAGCCGCTCACCCTGATCGTGCCGGTGGATCCGCTGGAGCGCGTGCCTGCCACTTCGGCCGACGGCCGCGGTGCCCTCAGCATGATCGTCGCCCGCTTCGCGGACCCGTACCGGATCGAGGGGCTGCTGCCGACCGTCGTCGAACTCATCGGCGCCGACAGCCGCGACAAGGTGCAGGTCGGCCGCAGCGGCAGCCTCGCTGAACTGCGCGACGTGCTGTCCGGCCAGCTCAGCGCCTCGAACTTCACGATCGTGCTGGGCATCTTCAGCGTGCTGGTGCTGGTGCAGGCAGGCATTCTGTTCGCCCTCGTCCTGTTGCGGCGACGCGACTTCGGTCGCCGCCGCGCCCTCGGTGCGAGTCAGCGCCTGATCGTCACGATGCTGGTGGCGCAGACCGCTTTCCTCGCGGTCGCCGGAGCAGTCACCGGCGCCGTCATCGCAGCCCTCGTGCTGGCGATCGGCGGTGACCCGCTGCCCGCGCTCACCTACTTTCTGGCGGTCGTCGTACTTGCAGTGCTCGCTGCAGTCGCTGCCGCCGTGCTGCCTGCGATCGTCGCGGCACGCCGCGAACCGATCAGTGAACTGCGGGTGCCGTAGACGGGAACTGACCAGGTTCAACCGATCGAGACCGCCCGAGTGGGCGGTCTCTTCTCATATGTCGGGGTGCGTCCCCACTGCCCCCTCCAAATGCCGCTGTGCTTGCGGGGTAGCTTCCAGCAGAGGCCTGCTGTTTTCGGCCGAGTGCGGAAGCAGCGGCATTCGGAGCCTCCGGGCAGCGTGGCCCCGCCTGACTACCGCGAATACTGAAGAAGGCCACCCGCGAGGGGTGGCCTTCTTCAGTATGTCGGGGTGACAGGATTTGAACCTGCGGCCTCGTCGTCCCGAACGACGCGCGCTACCAAGCTGCGCCACACCCCGGAAACCATCCGTCAGACGCTGTCCGACGTTTGGGCCTCAACAAGCATAGCCCACTGCTGGGCTTGGTGTTGCATCGAGCAGCCTCCGCAGCCGCGAAATCGCCGGAAACGGGCGAACGAAGGCTCAGGATGTCGGCCAGACCCGCCTCGTGGCAGTGGTCAGCGGCCAGGAACCAGGCTCAGCAGCGAGACTTCCGGGCGGCAGGCAAAGCGCACCGGGGCGGTAATCGCGGTACCCACGCCGGCCGAAACGTTCAACCATGCGCTGCGGCCACCGTGGTGCCAGTGGCTCACACCACGGGCCTGATCGCCCGGAATGTCGCAGTTTGTCGCGGGCGCGGACTGGACGAAGGGGATCCGCACCTGGCCACCGTGGGTGTGTCCGGCGAAGATCAGGCTCGCGCCAAGGTCGGTAAGGGTGTTCAGCACGCGACGGTACGGCGCGTGGGTCACCCCGAAGCGCAGCGGCGGGAGCTGGCCATGCCCCTCGCGAAGGGCGTTCAGGGCCTCGGGCAGCACATCAAGGTCGTCACGATGCAGATGCGCATCGTCCGTGCCGAGGAAGGTGATCGCCTGGTCCCCAACCTCGACCACCGCGGCGGTGTTGTCCAGGTTCGTCCAGCCGTAGCCGTCCAGGAGTGCATCCAGCGCCGCCGTGTCCAGAACGTCGCCGAAGACGTGCTCCCGGTTCAGTGAGGGCATGATGTAGCGCAGCGGGTTCTTCAGCACCGGGCCGAAGTAGTCGTTCGAGCCGTGCACATACACGCCGGGGATGCCTGCCAGCGGTGCCAATGCCTCGCCAACCGCGGGGATCGCTTCCCGGTGACCCAGGAGGTCGCCGGTCAGTACCACCAGGTCGGGGCGGAGCGCGCCGAGCGAGCGCAGCCAGTCAATGCGCATCTGTTGCCACGGCGCCAAGTGTAGGTCGCTCAGATGCAGCACCCGGAACGGGGTGGCGCCGCGCGGCAACACGGGGATGGTGTGCCGTCGGACGGTGTAGGCGTTGCGCTCAATCAGTGAGGCATACGCGAGGACAGCGCCCCCGGCGAGCGTAAGCCCGCCGAGGACGCTGCCAATGCGATTCGTAGTGCGCGCCATGGCTACGGGCCAGGCGGCGGCGGTACGACCTCGGGGCCAGCACTGACCACGATCTTGATGGTCGCGTTCGCCTTCGCGAACTTGCCAGCCGCCGGGTTGGTACCGATGACCTCGTGTTCGGGTACAGTCGCGTGGTGCTGCGTGACCACGGTGATCGTGCCGGTGAAGCCGGCCGCGCGCAGGGCGGATTCCGCCGCCGCGGCGGTCATACCGGCCACCGTCGGAATGCTGATGCCCTGGCCATTGCTGAGCTTCAGCACGATCAGTCGACCACGCGGCTGGTTCGTACCAGCACCCGGGATCACCTGGGCAACCAGGCCACGCGGCAAGTCGGAGGTGATGTAGGAGTTCGACACCTTGACGTTGAAGCCGAGGCTTTCGAGCAGTTCCTCAGCCTCACCGGACTGCATACCCACCAGCGTGGCAGGCACCTGGATGCTCTGGCCCTGGATCAGCGCGCCGGGCGGGCTCTTCCAGTCGCCACCGCGATACTCCTTGATGCCGTTGATCTTCTTCAGCATCGCCTTCATGATCGCGTGACGCACGTTGTTTAGACCCATGCCGTTCGACACGTAGTTGTACAGCGTCTTCTTCCCGGTGACGTTACCGACCCAGACCGCGGTCGCGACCTTCTTGGTCGAGGCCATCATCCAGGTCTGCGTCGTGCCGTCGGTAGTACCCGTCTTACCGAACACCGGGACGCCATCGCCCGGGTTCGAGCCGACACCGGTACCGCCGGTGATGACTCGCTTCAGCGTGTAGACGGTGGCGTTCGCGACGTCCGGCGAGAGCACGCGGTTGCAGACCGACGGCTCGACCGGGACTTCCTTGCCGTCCAGGGCCTCGATGCGCTCGATCGCGATCGGCGTGCAGCTCTGACCCTCGTTCGCGATGGCGGCGTAGGCAACGGCCATGCTCAACGGGGCGACCTCGTCCGAGCCGATCACCATCGAGGGGCCGGCGTGCAGCGGGTTCTTGTCGGCGCGGTGCGCACCGAGCGCCTCGGCGGTCTTACGGATCTCACAGAGGTCTAGCTCGGTGGCCATGTCAATAAAGGCCGTATTCACCGAGGACATGGTCGCCTGCAGCACGCTCATCGAGCCACCGCCACCACCGGCGTTCGCCGGCTTCCAGTCCGGGCCGCCGACGCCGAGGCAGGAGTCGGTGAACTCGTTCATCTTGAACGGACGCTGCGAACCATCAACGTGGTCGCTGACTGCGCGGCCATTGGCAAGCCAGGTCGCCAGGGTGAAAGACTTGAAGGTCGAACCGGTCTGGAAGCCGGACGAACCACCGTAGTCCACGTCAGCCGCGTAATTGATGGCGGTCTTCTTCTTGGACTTGGCCGCAGCCTCGGTCGAGTCGTATGGCTTGTTCTGGGCCATTGCCAGGATGCGACCGGTGCCGACCTCAACAGAGGTGACCACGCTACCGGCGTCCAGGCCAGCCCACCGGCCAGCCGGCACGTACTTCTTGGTGAGCGACTGCGCCGTCTTCTGCAGGCGGACATCCAGCGTGGTGTAGATCTGGAAGCCACCGCGCATCAGCACGGTCATGCGCATGTTCGGGTCGCTGTGCAGCCCCGGGAGCTTGCGCACCTCGGCCTTGACGTAATCGCAGAAGGTGTTGGCGAACTGCGTCTTGCCGTCATCGATCGAGGCGTACTGGCAGCCATTCGGCACCGGGCTGATCTTTGGCTCGACCGGGGTGGCGATCGCCTCGTTGAATTCGGCCTCGGTGATCAGGCCCAACCGGCCGTACATGATATTCAGAATCGCATCACGACGGTTGCGGGTCGCGGCGTAGCCGTTGGCCTCGCCATTGTCGGCGCTGTCGGGCAGGTCGAGCCGGTACAGGCTCGGGTACTGCACGATGGCGATCAGGCTGGCCGATTCGGCCGGCGTCAGATCGATCGCGGACTTCGAGAAGTAGCGCTGTGCGGCCGCCTCAATGCCGTACACCTGACCACCGAAGATCGCGATGTTGAGGTACTGGGTGATGATGTCCTCCTTGGACATCGTCTTTTCCAGCGAGATCGCGTACTTGATTTCCTGGAGCTTGCGCTCAATCGTGACCTCGTTGTAGGACTTGAGCAGTTCCGGATCCTGGCTGTCCTCTGCGATTTCACGCAGCCAGTTACGGACCAACTGCATCGAGATGGTCGAGGCGCCTTCCTCAGTGCTGCCCGAAGTCGCGTTCACCACGAAGGCACGCATCAGACCCTTCAGGTCAACGCCGTTGTGCGAGTAGAAGCGCTCGTCTTCGGCCGCGATCGTGGCGGCGATCATGTACGGGCTGATCTCGTCGTAGGTGATGACGCGGCGGTTCTTGTCATAAAACTGTGCGAACTTGACCCACTTGGTGTTGCCGTCCTCGTCTGTGCCGTTGCGGGCATACATGCTGGACGGCTGCGAGAGCGTGACGGCCTGCAGCTTGTCGGGCAAGCTGTCGAAGAGGGCGATACCGCTGTTGGCGACGACACCAGTCACGGCCACTGCGGGGGCCACAACCATGGCTGCCAGGAGGCCTGCGAGTGCGCTGAGTCCCACCAGGCTCAACAGGGCAGAAGTCACACTGGTTCCACCGGATTTTGCTTGAGGCATAGACTCAGGGTAGCGACTCTGCGCCCTCAATCTGCTGAATGGAACCCCCGAAATGCATCAGTGGGAGTACATCACCACGCCGTTGTTGATCCATAACACCACCGCGATCCTCAATAATTGGGGCGCTCAGGGCTGGGAACTTGTCCAAATCGTTACCGGACCCGAGGGTGGCCTCGTCGCATATATGAAGCGTCCCGTGGGGGCAGAGAAGGAGGCGTCCGCCTAATGTCGCAGTTGGATGTTCGCCTGGCCGAACTTGGAATTGAGATTCCTGACGTCGCCAAGCCGGTGGCAGCCTATGTGCCAGCCGTCGCGTCTGGTCGGCTGGTGTTCACCTCGGGTCAGTTGCCGTTTATTGACGGCGGCCTGCCCGAGACCGGCAAGGTGGGCGATGGCCCGGGCCTGGTGTCGCCCGACAAGGCAAAGCAGTACGCCCGCCTGTGCGTGCTGAATGCGCTGGCCGCTGCCAAGAGCGTGATTGGTGACCTGGACCGCGTCGTGCGCGTGGTCAAGGTGACCGGCTTCGTCGCCTCGGCCCCGGACTTCACCGGCCAGCCAATGGTGATCAACGGCGCCAGCGAGACGCTGGCCGAGATCTTCGAGGACGCGGGCCAGCACGCCCGCTCGGCCGTCGGCGTCGCGGTCCTGCCGCTGGATGCCCCGGTCGAGGTGGAGTTGGTGCTCGAGTTCGAGTAACTCGACCACGGACGGAGAGGGAGCGCCCCGGTGGGGCGCTCCCTCGCTGTCGATTGAATCGGGTGATTACCACTAACTCCCTGACGTTAATAACTGGTAAATAGGTCGGAGTTCGACTTAGTTTCCGGGGGGATCCAGTGGCGGGAAAAGTAGCAAATGCGCGAACATCGGGTGAGTTGACCAGAGAGCAAGCAACTCCGGCCGATACCGTGGAGTCGGCTGAAAGAAGCGCACCTTTCTACGGGGCCACAGCGTACGACCTCAATCGGGCTCATGCTGAGATTGTCATAGGACTTGTGGGCCCTCTCGGCACCGACATGGCGCGGGTGACGGCGGCCATCCAGGATGTAGTCCGCGAGTACAACTACCTGGCAAACGAGATACGAATTAGCAAGTTGATCTGCGATGGGCCTGGAGGGGGCAAGGCTCTATCACCGGCCGAACTGATTACCTATGGCAATCGATTCCGTAGGGATCACAAGGATGGCGCTGCCTTGGCAGCTAAGGCCATCCAAGTTATTCGAGAACAGCGTAAGCAGATGGAAAGCGAGGGTCACCGTCGACGCGTCTGGATTCTGCGTACGCTTAATCACACCGCAGAAGTTGACTTGCTCCGATACGTGTACGGCCGCCGCTTTGTGTTACTGGGTGTGCATCAACCAAGTGTCCAGCGGCACTCGAAGCTCCGCAGAGACATTGTTTCGCACGATCCTGCGTCGACAGGCGTCGATGCACAGGTTGCAGAATTATTTGAGCGTGACTTGAAGGAGGACGACCCGTACGGCCAGCAAGTCAGGGACGTGTTCCCAATGTCGGACTACTTCCTCGACATGCATTCCATCGCGATGGTCAAGCAAGACGTCGAACGGCTAGCGTCACTTCTCTTTGGCCAACCTTTCGTGACTCCCACAAGAGACGAAGTCGCAATGTTTCATGCACACGGTGCAGCATTGCGATCGTCTGACGCCGGACGTCAAGTCGGTGCAGTGATTGCTTTGCCGACGGGTGAGATCCTCGCGACTGGCGCGAATGAAGTGCCCAAATTTGGGGGCGGCGAGTACTGGGTTGGCGACGACCCAGACGAGCGGGATTTCATTCGAGGCGAGGACTACAACAAGGTGAGGATCCAGCAAACGCTCACTGAGGCTCTCGCAGTCATGAAGAAAGTCATGACAGGCGACGGGGACATCCCGATTGACGAAACAAGGATTCTCGAGGCCTTCCTAGACAAAGAGGGCCCTTTCAAAGGTACGCGTCTGGCATCACTCATCGAGTTCGGCCGTGTAGTTCACGCTGAAATGGCTGCATTGATGGCCAGCGCGAGGTTGGGCGTTGCGGTGAGGGGAGCATATCTATACACGACGGCATTTCCATGTCACATGTGTATGAAGTTGATCATTTCTGCGGGAATCGAACGGGTCATCTTTGTTGATCCCTACCCAAAGTCGCTGGCGAGCGAAATGTACCTTGACTCGGTTTCCGTGGATCGCGTCCACCAGGGACGGCGCTTGATAGCAGAAAACTTCGTCGGCGTATCTTGGTTGAGATACTCTCCTGCGTTCCGGATGGCAAATCGGGAGCCGGGGAAGGACGGAAAGATGCGACCTTTCGACAAGTCGAAAGCAACTTTCAACCTCGACGACGGTGCGTTTGCCAGTGATACCGAGGCCAAAGAAAACCAGGCTATTGGCTTGATCTCGGACGAAGCGCTCACTTGATCGGAGCCGCCCGCCGGGTTATGCCGTTTCGTTTCTTGGGGTGGGGACTAGCGCATCGTCTGCTGGATCACGCCCATCACTTGGGTGTCGGCCAGCGTGGTGGTGTCGCCGACCTTGCGGCCCTCGGCGAGGTCGCGAAGCAGGCGGCGCATAATCTTGCCGGAGCGGGTCTTGGGCAGCTCGGTGACGATGTGGATGTCGCGCGGACGGGCGATGGCGCCGATCTGGGCGGCAACGTGCGCCTTCAGGGTGCTGCTCGCCTCGTCGGAGGCCACGGATGCGTGCTCGGCCATCAGGATGACGAAGGCGACCACGGCCTGGCCGGTGGCATCGTCGTGGGCGCCGACGACCGCCGCCTCGGCGACGTATTCATGTGCGACCAGCGACGATTCGATTTCCGCGGTCGAGAGCCGGTGACCCGAGACGTTCATTACGTCATCGACGCGGCCCAGCAGCCACAGGTCGCCGTCCTCGTCGAGGCGCGCACCGTCACCGGCGAAGTACCAGGGGCCGCCCGGCACGTCTGCGAAGCGACCCCAGTAGGTCTCGCGGTAGCGTTCCGGGTCGCCCCAGATGCCGCGCAACATCGACGGCCACGGCTCGGTGATCACCAGCAGGCCTGAGTCGCCGGGGCCGAGCTCGGCGCCGGTCTCATCGACGACCGCCACCGAGACGCCGGGGATCGGCTGCTGCGCGCTGCCCGGCTTGAGGGTGGCCACCCCCGGCAGCGGGGTGATCATGTGCGCGCCGGTCTCGGTCTGCCACCAGGTGTCCACGACGGGCGTGCGGTTGCCGCCGATCACGTCGCGGTACCAGAGCCAGGCTTCCGGGTTGATCGGCTCACCAACCGAGCCGAGCAGGCGCAGGCTGGACAGGTCGTACTGGTCCGGGATCTCGCGGCCCTTCTGCATGAAGGCGCGGATTGCGGTCGGCGCGGTGTAGAAAATCGTCACGCCGTAGTCCTGGATAATCTCCCACCAGCGGCCAGGGTGTGGGCTGTCTGGGGTGCCCTCGTAGATCACCTGGGTGGCAGCATTGGCCAGCGAACCGTAGACGGTGTAGCTGTGGCCGGTGATCCAGCCCACGTCGGCGGTGCACCAGTACACGTCTGACTCGGGACGCAGGTCGAAGGTGGCGCGCTGGGTGAACGCTGCCTGGGTGAGGTAGCCGCCGGAGGTGTGCAGGATGCCTTTGGGCTTGCCGGTGGTGCCTGAGGTGTAGAGGATGAACAGCGGCTGCTCGGCAGGGAAGGCCTGCGCCTCGTGCTCGCCCGACTGCTGCTCGATCAGCTCGTGCCACCACAGGTCGCGGCCCTCGGTCCAGGCCAGCTCGCCCGGGTAGTCGTCGCCAGCCCGGCGGACCACGACCACGTGCTCGACCGTGCTGGCCTTGCCGTCGGCATCATCGAGCAACAAGGCCGCGTCCACGGCCGGCTTCAGCGAGGAGACTCGCCCCTTGCGGTAGCCGCCGTCGGCGGTGATCACGAGCTTGGCTTCGGCATCGTCGATGCGGCTGCGCAGGCTCTCGGCCGAGAAGCCGCCGAACACCACCGAGTGGGCGGCGCCGATGCGGGCGCAGGCGAGCATGGCGATGACGGCCTCGGGGATGAGTGGGAGGTAGATGGCCACGCGGTCGCCGGCGGTCACGCCGAGCGATTCGAGCAGGTTGGCCGCGCGCTTGACCTCAGCGGTGAGCTCCGCGTAGGTGATGGTGCGGGTGTCGCCCGGCTCACCGATCCAGTGGTACGCGACCCGCTCGCCGAGGCCGGCGGCGACGTGGCGGTCGAGGCAGTTCTCGGCGACGTTCAACGTGCCGTCCTCGAACCAGGTGGCAAACGGAGGGTTCGACCAGTCCAGCGTCTTCGTGAAGGGGGTACGCCATTGCAGGGTGCGGGCCTGCTCCGCCCAGAACCCGAGGCGATCGGCTGCGGCCGCGTCGAACACCTCCGGGCCGATCAGTGCCTGCGATCGGAACGCTTCGCTCGGCGGAAAACGAAGGTCCTCGTGGTCGGTGTGCGTGCTGCCCTGCGACATGCGGTTCGCTCCTTTGCGATGGGCTGGTGTCGGCGGTGGCTCCTTGCGCCTCCTCGCGCGTGGAATCCCCGAAAACACACTGTACTTTGTGGGGAAACCCTGGTGCGTACTCAACGAACTCTCAGCGTTGCGTGCCACCCAAATGCGCTATGGTTAATGCATTCGAACTTCGCGTTCGAACAGTCACGGCAGTGATTCCCCCCAATCCACTGTGACTGTGGCGGCATCCATTTCCCCCCAATGGATGCCGCCCCTCTTTTGTGCGGCATATCTTTCCAGCCTTCTGGCCTTTCCTGCCGTAACTGCCCGTCAGGGCGACGACCTCGTTACGTCACGGCGAGGCGTCCACACACCGCCGCGGCAGCCACTCGTCCACCTGATGGTGCGATGCCGGTGGCGGAGCATCACCGCGCGCAACGCTGATCGCATGCACACCAGCCCTGATGTCGCCGCGCTCGGAGAACTCGCCCCGTACTGCGCGCCCGGCGTGACCGACTTGCTCATCGACGGGGCGGGGCAGTTGTGGGTGGATGGTGGCGACGGGCTCGGACGGCGGCATGATTGGCGGCCGCCGGGGGAGCCGATGGTCCGTCGGCTCGCGGTCCGGCTGATTGCGCAGGGTGGGCGGCACCTGGATGAGGCGACGCCGTGCGTGGATGTGCGCCTCGCCGGCGGCATTCGCGTGCACGCGGTACTACCGCCGGTCTCCACCGCGGGCACGCTGCTGTCCATTCGGTTGCCGGCATCGGAGCCGTTGGGGCTCGCGGAACTGGTGCATCGCGGCAGCCTGTCGGCGGCACTCGCCGGCCAGCTCGTCGACGCCGTGCACGCCCGCCGAAACGTGCTGATCACCGGGGCCACTGGCAGCGGCAAGACCACGCTGTTGTCGGCGCTCTTGGCCGAGGTGCCGTCTGAGCAGCGCATCCTCACCATTGAGGACGTGGCCGAGTTACAGGTTGCGCACCCGCATGTAGTGGGCCTAGAGGCGCGGCAGCCAAATCTGGAAGGCCGCGGCGGCGTTGACCTCGCCCAACTGCTGCGTCAAGCGCTACGGATGCGACCGGACCGGATCGTGCTCGGCGAATGTCGCGGGGCGGAACTGCGTGAACTCCTGGCGGCACTCAATACCGGACATGCCGGGAGCGCGGGGACCATGCACGTGAACCGGCTCGAGGATGTGCCGGCGCGGCTGTTGGCGCTCGGCGCGATGGCGGGCCTAAACGCCGAGGCGCTGGGCATGCAGGCCGCGGCCGCCTTCGACCTGCTAATCCACAGTGCGCGTGGCCGTGACGGGCGGCGGCGGGTCGACCAAGTCGCGCGGCTGCGGTGGGCTCGTGGCGAATTGCACGTCGAGCGGGGTTTCGAATGAGCGGGGCGGACGAGGTGGCCACGGCAGTCGAGCGACTGTGCGTCGTACTCGAGGCGGGGGTCGCACCCACGGCCGCGCTGCGGCTGGTCGCGCGACGCAGCCGCGGCGCGGTGCAGGTGGTCCTGAGGGCAGCCGCCGAGTCGGATCACATTCCGCGCACGCTGCGTGAAGAAGCCCCGGAGCCATCCGGGTGGAACGCGCTCGCGGCGGTGTGGCAGGTTGCCGAGCAGGCCGGTGCCGGGCTCAATGGGGCCCTCGCCATGATCGCGGAGTGCCTGCGTGAGCAGGCTGAGCGCGAACGGGAGGTGCGTGCGGCGCTGGCCGGGCCGATGGCGAGTGCGCGGCTGGTGCTGCTGATGCCCCTGGTCGGACTTCTGCTGTGCAGCGCGCTCGACATTCCCGTCTGGACCGTGCTCATTGGCACTGTCGCCGGCTGGGTCTGCCTGGGGGTGGCCGGCGGTCTGCTCTGGGCCGCCCAGCGGTGGATGCGCCGATTGGTGCGTACGGCGCAGCCGGATGAGGTGGTGCCTGGCCTGCCGCTGGTCCTCACCGCGATCGGTTTGGCTGGCGGACTCGATCCGGGCGCGGCCGTGCGCCGCGCCCGTCTGGCGGCCAGGGACGCGGCCTGGGACGACGCGGCATTGCTCGACACCCTCGCCTTGGCCGAGGCCGCGGGGGCCAGCGCGCGGCCGTTACTGCTGGCTGAGGCGACCCGCCTGCGCCGCGAGGTGGTGGCCCGGGACCGGGAACGAGTCGCCCGACTCGGGGTGCACCTGCTGTTGCCGCTCGGAATCTGCGTGCTGCCAGCCTTCATCGCGCTCACGGTGGTTCCAGCGGTGCTGGGATTGCTCTCCTCCACAGCAACGGGGCTCGTCGGGTAGTGCGCGGGGTGCAGCGCTCGGGCTCGGGCGCGGCTCCGGTTCGCCACGCTGACAAGAGAAAGGGGAACACGATGCACGAGATTCGAGTCAAGGCGGGCGCGTCGGTGTCGGCGGGGGCGTCGACAGCGCGGGCCGCAACCGCGCAGCGATCGGCGGCGAGGCGGTCCGCCGCGAGGCTGTCCCGTGACGATCGGGGCGCCATCACCGCCGAATATGCGATTGCCACGCTCGCGGCGGTGGGCCTGGCTGGCCTGCTGGTGGTGATCCTGCGCAGCGACGCGGTGCGCGAACTCATCTTGGGCGTGATCACGCAGGCCTTCGGGCAAGGCTGAATCACGTGTCTGGCAGTGGGTTGGGCCTGAAGGGACGGCGGGGTGCGGCGACACGCCCCCAGGGCGACCGCGGCAGCGTCACCGCCGAACTGGCGCTGATCGTGCCGAGCGTGATCGTGCTGCTCACCGTCATCCTGCAGGTCGCCGTGCTGGGCGCGGCCCGTACACAACTCCAGGACGCCGCTGCACTCGCGGCCAGGCTCCAGGCCCGTGGCGAGTCCGCCCAACGAGCGATCGGGGCCGTCCCCGGTGCAACGACCCTGCACGTGCGTACCGAACGCCGCGATGGCCTGCACTGCGTGCACCTCAGTCAGGACCGTCGAGTGCTCGGCCTCGTCCCGGTCCGACTCGAGGCGCGGGGCTGCGCGCTGCCAGGAG
The DNA here is from genome assembly GCA_023436775.1 of Actinomycetes bacterium. Taxonomy (GTDB): domain Bacteria; phylum Actinomycetota; class Actinomycetes; order Actinomycetales; family Microbacteriaceae; genus JAEZHW01. Next base: position 18,969 of record JAEZHW010000045.1, on the reverse strand, counting down.
GCCTGTGATGCGGGACCGCGGGAGCACCACGATCGGGATTGCCCTGCTGCTGGCGGCAGTGACGGTGGCGGTTGCGCTCGCGGTCGGCACCGGGATCGTGCGGGACCGCGCCACCGCCGCGCAGGCGGCGGACGCGGCGGCGCTCGCCGCGGCCGACGTGCTGCGGGGCATCTCGCCAGGACTGCCGTGCGCGATCGCAGACCGGGTTGCGACCACGAACGGCGCACGGCTGCAGTCCTGCCGGATCCAGGACTTCGACGTGCTGGTCGAGGTGGCGGTGCCCGCCTGGCACGGCCTCGCCGAAGCACGGTCCAGGGCTGGACCGCCAATGCAGGAAGGCGACCGGTGACCGAGCGCCCGAGAAACGCCGAGGGTCCGCTGCACGTTGTTGCTTGCATATTCCAGGCATGCGTCGTATACAGTGAGCACGGCGGACGGCAGTGCAAGATCAGCCGTCGCCGCAGCTTGACTCAGCGGTGCTGGAGCCGTTCACGGGTCACCCACTCGGGCGGCTGCACCACCCTCTCGGACGCGAAGCGCCCGAACCAGCAACGACAGGAATCAGTGTGTCCGGCAGCAAGAAGCTCGTCATCGTCGAGTCCCCGGCGAAGGCAAAGACGATCGCCCAGTACCTTGGCGACGGCTTCGAGGTGCTTGCATCGGTGGGGCACGTCCGAGACCTGATCGACCCCAAGTCGCTGCCCCCGGAGCTGAAGAAGGGCCCGCTCGGCAAGTTCTCCGTCGACGTCGACAACGGCTTCGAGCCGTACTACGAGGTCAGTCCAGAGAAGAAGAAGACCGTCACCGAACTCAAGCGCGCGCTCGCCGATGCCGACGAGCTCTACCTCGCCACTGATGAGGACCGCGAAGGGGAGGCCATCGCCTGGCACCTGCTGCAGGTGCTCAAGCCCAAGGTGCCCGTGCAGCGCATGGTCTTCCACGAAATCACCAAGGAAGCTATCGAGCGCGCCAAGCAGAACACCCGCAGCATCGACGAAGCCCTCGTCGACGCGCAGGAAACCCGCCGCATCCTCGACCGGCTCTACGGCTACGAGGTCTCGCCGGTGCTCTGGCGCAAGGTGGGTCCCGGCCTGTCCGCGGGCCGCGTACAGTCGGCGGCTACCCGCCTGGTTGTGGACCGCGAGCGGGAACGGCTGGCCTTCGTCGCCGCCGAATACTGGGACGTCTCGGCCGTGCTCGCGCCGAAGACCGCCACTGGCACTGGTCAGTTGTTCGAGGCCAAGCTGCAGAAGTTGAACTTCGAGAAGATCGCCACCGGCCGCGACTTCGACGACCATGGCCGCCTCACCGGCAAGGCCACCATCCTCACCGAGGCGAGCGCGACCGCGCTGGTCGAAGCCCTGCAGCAGCCCGAGACCAGCATCAAGGTCACGAACCTCGAGACGAAGCCGTACACCCGCCGTCCGGCCGCCCCCTTCATCACCTCGACCCTGCAGCAGGAAGCGGCCCGCAAGCTGCGCTTCTCGGCTCGCCAGGCGATGAGCGTCGCGCAGTCGCTGTACGAGAACGGGTACATCACCTATATGCGTACCGACTCGACCGCACTGTCGCAGCAGGCGGTCGCAGCGGCCCGCAAGCAGGCGGCGGAACTGTACGGCGCCGACTCGGTGCCGGCCTCGCCGCGCGTGTACGCCTCCAAGGCCAAGGGCGCCCAGGAAGCCCACGAGGCGATTCGCCCCGCCGGTGACACCTTCCGCACCCCGACCGAACTGCTCGGCGTACTGCGTGGCAACGAGTGGAAGCTCTACGACCTGATCTGGAAGCGGACCATCGCATCCCAGATGGCCGACGCCAAGGGCCAGACCGCCTCGGTCACCATTGAGGCGACCACTGCTGACGGCGCCACTGCAGAATTCGGCGCCTCGGGCACCGTCATCACCTTCCGCGGCTTCCTCGCCGCCTATGAAGAGGGCAAGGATGAGGAGCGCAACGAGCAGGCCAACGACAAGGAAGCCAAGCTGCCGGTGCTCACTGAGGGCCAGGAACTCGCCCTCGACCAGGCCACCCCGCAGTCGCACCGCACCTCGCCGCCGCCGCGCTACACCGAGGCCAGCATCGTCAAGGCGCTCGAAGACCTCGGCATTGGTCGTCCCTCGACCTACGCCGCTATCATCTCGACCATCGTCGACCGTGGCTACGTGACGTTGCGCGGCCAGACCCTGGTGCCGAATTGGATCGCCTTCTCAGTCGTGCGACTGCTGGAAGAGCACTTCCACGACCTGGTCGAATACGACTTCACCGCCTCGATGGAAGAGGACCTGGACCGCATCGCCGCCGGTGAAGAGGACCGAGTCAAGTGGCTGCAGGGTTTCTACTTTGGTGGGGGCAACCGCCGCGGCCTGCGCGAAGTGGTCGACAACCTCGGCGAGATTGATGCTCGCCAGGTGAACTCGATCCGCATCAGCGACGACATCACCCTGCGCATCGGTAAGTACGGCCCGTACCTGGAGGTCGCCGAGCCCGAGGGCGACCCGCGCCGCGTGAACGTGCCGCGCGACCTGGCCCCGGACGAACTCACTCCCGAGAAGGCCCGCGAACTCGCCGACGCGCCCGTCGCTGGCGACCGTATCCTGGGTGTGCACCCGGTCTCGGGCAAGGAGATCGCCGTCCGCGACGGCCGCTTCGGCCCCTACGTGACCGAGATCGAGCCGGAAGAGCCGGAAGCTGCGGCCGAGGACGGCGCGAAGAAGAAGACCAAGAAGGCGGCCGCAAAGCCCCGCACCGCCAGCCTGTTCAAGTCGATGAGCGTCGAGACCGTCGACCTGGACACCGCGGTGAAGCTGCTTGACCTGCCGCGCGTGGTCGGCGTCGACCCCGAGTCGGGCGTCGAAATCACTGCGCAGAACGGTCGCTACGGCCCCTACCTCAAGCGTGGCGACGACACTCGCACGCTGCCGGACGAAGACTCGATCTTCGAGATCGACCTCGAGGCGGCCCTGGCGCGCCTCGCCGAACCCAAGTACGGCGCCCGCGCCTCGGCCAGCGCGCTGAAGGAATTTGGTACCGATCCGGTCAGCGGCAAGGCGGTCAAGCTCAAGGACGGACGCTTTGGCCCATACGTCACCGACGGCACCACCAACGCCACCGTGCCCCGCGGCGAGGACCCGATGGAACTCACCGAAGAGCGCGCCTTCGAGTTGCTGCAGATCAAGCGCGAAAAGGGTCCGGTCAAGAAGCCAGCCGCTCGCAAGACTGCGACCAAGTCCGCAGCCAAGAAGCCAGCCGCCAAGAAATCGACGGCGAAGAAGGCCGAGTAACTGTGCCGGGCCTGTTTGTCACCTTCGAGGGCGGCGACGGCGTCGGCAAGTCGACGCAGGCCGCGCTGCTGGCGGCCAGGCTCGAGGCGGCGGGACGCACCGTGGTGCGCACCCGCGAACCCGGTGGCACCGACCTTGGCGTGCAACTGCGGCAGTTGCTGCAGCACCAGCCCGGTCACATTGATCCGCGGGCCGAGGCACTGCTCTACGCCGCCGACCGCGCCCACCACATCGCCACCGTCGTGCGCCCCGCGCTCGCGGCTGGCTCGGTGGTGCTGCAGGACCGCTACCTCGACTCGTCGATCGCCTACCAGGGCGCGGGCCGTGTGCTCGAGCCGCAGGCGATCCGAGACCTGTCGCTGTGGGCGACTGACGGCCTGCTGCCGGATCTGACGATCCTGCTGGACCTCGACCCCGAGCTCGGCGCCGTCCGTCGCGCCGGCGGGGAGTACGACCGGATGGAGGCGGAGTCGCTCGACTTTCACCGCCGCGTCCGCGACGGCTACCTCGCCCTGGCGGCGGCAGAACCGGGCCGATTCCTGGTCCTCGACGCGACCCAGGCGCCCGAGGCGCTGGCCGAGCAGATCGCCGAGCGCGTGCTCGGACTGCTGGGCGAGTAGCGACTCCGGACTGCGGACGCCTCGTGTGCGGCGATCGGCGCCCTCGCCCCGAGCCGGCTGCTGACATCACTGCCCCGGCGTCTTCTCAGGCCACGGTGTCCGGCCCGCGTGCCAGAATAGGCACGATGCTTCGCTTCGTATCCTGCCTGCCCTCGCACCGCCTCGGCGGTGTCGCATGAGTGCCTGGGACGAGATCGGCGACCAGAGCGAAGCCGTCCAGGCGCTGCGTGCCGCGGCAGAAGCATTGCGTGCCGACCCGCGCGACCCCGAGGCGCTGAACGCCTTCGGGCACGCCTGGCTGATTACCGGCCCGCCCGGCTCCGGCCGGAGCACACTGGCGTACGCGGTCGCAGCCGAACTGTTGAGCGCCGGTCGCGACGATGCCGAGGCGCGCAGCGTCCGCGCCCAGGTTGATGCCCGCACGCACCCGGACCTCACGGTCTTGGCCACCGAGAAGGTCGTGATCTCGATCGAGGAGATCCGCAAGCTGGTGCAGTCCGCCCAGTTCGCACCCTCACAGTCGCGCTTCCGCGTGATCGTGATCGAGGACGCGGACCGGATGGCTGAGCGCTCCTCCAACGTGCTGCTCAAGAGTCTCGAAGAGCCGCCCGAGACCACGATCTGGTTGCTGTGCGCCCCCAGCGAGGCCGACTTGCTGCCCACGATTCGCTCGCGGGTCCGTGCCGTGCGGCTGCGGCTGCCCTCGGTGGACGCGGTCGCACGCATCGTCGCCGAGCGCACCGGCGTCGACGCAGCGCTCGCGCGCACCGTCGCCCGCGAAGCCCAGCAGCACATCGGTATGGCCGTCCGCCTCGGCAAGGACGAGGCCGCGAGGGCGCGCCGAGCCGCCACGATCGACCTGGCCTTGAACATCACCTCGGTGGCCAGCGCGGTCGCCGCTGCCGCCGACCTGATGAAGGTCGCGGGCGAGGACGCCGCCCAGCTCACCGAGCAGCGGGACGACGCGGAGCGCGCGGAACTGCTGCGCACCCTCGGCGTCGAGCCGGGTGCTCCGGTGCCTCGGGCCATGCAGCCCCAGGTCCGTGCCCTCGAGGAAGACCAGAAGCGGCGCGCCACCCGGAGCCTCCGCGACGGCATTGACCGCGCGCTCCAGGACCTGCTCTCGCTGTATCGGGACATTCTGATGGTGCAGCTCAGCACCGGCCTCGAACTGGTGAACGATGCGATCCGGGACCGGGTCGAGCAGGCCGCTGCGGCCGCGACCCCGCAGCAGACGCTTGCCGCGCTCGACGCTATCGCTGAGGCGCGCAAGCGCATCGCGATGAACGTACAACCTGCCTTGGCGATCGAGGCGATGACCATGGCATTCCGACGGGGGTAGGGACGATGACGACCATGAAGCGACGCACGCTGCGAGCCGGTATGGCGAGCCTGCTTGCCGCATCCGTCTTGGCTGGGTGTGCACTGGTGCCCGTCCTCGAGGAGGGCCAGAGCCTGTGGCCCCCGGCGCCCGGGGAGCCCAGCGATCCTGGCACGTCGGTGATCGACGCGGACCTCGGGCCGGAGCTGCTCGGCTTCTACCAGCAGACGCTGGAGTTCCGTGCGTGCTACAGCGGCCTGGAGTGTTTCACCGTGCTCGCGCCGCTGGACTGGGACAACCCGACCAAGGGCACGATTGAGCTCGAGGGCGTTCGCACGCGTGCTGCAGGCACGAGAGTCGGCAGCCTGCTGGTGAATCCTGGTGGCCCCGGCGGCTCCGCGATCGACCAGGTGGCAAAGTACGGGCGGATGTCCTTCGGCCGGGAACTGCACGAGTCCTTTGACCTCGTTGGCGTGGACCCGCGCGGCGTCGGTCAGTCCACTCCGATCACGTGCTTTGCGAGCACCGAGGACAAGGACGAGTACCTACTTGAGATCGTGACCCTGCCGCAGGGCAGCGACGAGTGGTTCGCCTTCGCCGCGGAGGAGATGCGCGAATACGCCGAGCAGTGCGAGCGTCTCTCCGGCCCAGTGATTGGCTACGTCGACACCATGAGCGCGGCCCGCGATATGGATCTGGTGCGGGCGCTGCTGGGCGAGCCGCAACTGTACTACCTCGGCTTCTCGTACGGCACCTACCTCGGCTCGATGTATGCCGAGCTCTACCCGCACCGCGTTGGCCGCCTCGTCCTCGACGGCGCCGTGAACCCCGACGAGGATGCCTTCGAGGGCTCGCTCACTCAAGCCAAGGGATTCGATAGCGCGCTGCTGGCGTATCTGCAGCAGTGCCTCTCGCGCCGCGATTGTCCGCTCAGCGGCACACCGGAACGCGCCGCACAACAGTTGGTCGACTCCCTGCTGACCCTGGATGACCGTCCGATTCGCAACGTCGACGGCCGGATGATGGGGACAAGTGCTGCGGTGATTGCAGTCATCACGCCCCTGTATGCGGAAGACACCTGGATGTACCTGGACATGGTCATCGACGGCCTGCTGGATCGCGATCCGATGATGGCCTTCGTGATGTTCGACGCCTACGCCTCGCGCGTGAACGGTGAGTACACCGGCAACTCTATGGAAGCGATTGGGGCGATCAACTGCCTCGATACTGACGTCTCCAACGTCACGATCGAGCAACTGCGCGCCGAGGCGGAGCTGCTGCAGCGCGAAGCTCCCTACTTCGGCCAGTTCCTGTCCTACGGCGGCTACAGCTGCACGCAGTGGCCGTGGAAGCACCGCGGCTACCCGGACCTGCGCGCCGAGGGGGCCGCACCGATCCTGGTGATCGGCACCACGAATGACCCGGCGACTCCGTACGCCAGCGCCGTGTACCTGGCCGAGAAGCTCGACAGTGGCGTGTTGGTCACCTTCGAGGGCGAGGGGCACACCGCGTATGGGCAGCAGAACGCCTGCATCGTCGCCGTGGTGCATGACTATTTGATCCGAGGCGTCGTGCCGGAATCGGACCCGCGCTGCAGCTAAGTTCCGGCCGCTCCTGGGGACGCGGACCATGTCCCCCGAATTGTGACGTTGCGTGACAGCCAATGTGACGTGCCAGGTGGACCTTCTTACACTGGAACAGTTGCCCGCGGCACACGACGCCGTGTCAGCACCTCACCATTGAAGGGTTCCCCAGTCATCATGAAGACGAGCTTCCTGACTCGCGCCGCAGCCATCGCGCTGCCGGCCGTGCTGCTGCTTGCCGGCTGCGCCTCGGAGCAGACCACCGCACCGACCGAGCCGAGCGCTCCGGCCGACCTGACCATCCCCGGTATCTTCACCGGCGACGCCACCATCCCGGCAGCCGTCGACGGCGGCCTCGAGGTGGCCCTCGTGACCCGCATCACCACCGGTAGCTGGTACGAGACCTACGCCAAGGCCGTCAAGGCTGAGGTCGAGGGCCTCGGCGGCACCCTGCAGGTGCTGGACTCGAACAACGACCTGGCCAAGTTCGCATCGAACATCGACACTGCAGTGAACTCGGGCGTTGACGTGCTGCTGATCAACAACGGCACCGCCGACGCGCTGAACGACTCAGTACAGCGTGCCCTCGACGCCGGCATCCCGGTCGTGACCTACGACTCGGACATCACCCTGCCGGGTGTCTCCTCGATCAACCAGGACGACGCCGCGCTGGCCACCAACGGTCTGACCGCGCTGGCCGAGGACTTCAACGGTGACGCTGGCATCGTGGTGCTCTCGGTCGCCGGCTACGCGCCGCTGGACCGCCGCCTCGCCGCAGTGAACGAGTTCACCGCCAAGAACACCGGCATCAAGGTCGTCACCCAGACCGGTACTGTCTCGGGCTCGGCTGCGCTGGACACCGCCGCGCAGATCGCTGCGCTGCTGACCGCGAACCAGCCGGGTGGCGAGATTGACGCTATCTGGGGTCACTGGAACGAGTTCACCCGGGGCGCCTTCACCGCCCTCGAAGAGGCCGGTCGCAAGGACATCGCGGTGTACACCGTCGACCTGACCGACCAGGAACTGCCGTACTTCTGGAACGAGGCCGTGGACTTCCGCGCCGCCTCGGCCACCAACCCGGCCACCATCGGTCGCTCGCAGGTCCGTCAGGCCTGGGTCAAGGCTGCGGGTCAGCAGGTGGGCGACCTCCTGGTCACCCCGGCGCTGATCAAGAAGTCGGACCTGCCGGCCAGCGAGATCTCCTACACCCAGCTCGGTGACCTGGTCCCGGCCTGGAACGAAGACAAGACTGAGTGGCCGGCTTGGATCAAGAGCCTCCACGAGCGCACTGGCAAGTGACCTCGACGCTGACGCTCAGTAGCGTCGGCCACGACTACGGCGACGGCCCGGTCCTCCGCAAGGTGGACCTGGCCGTCGTCGGCGGTCAGGTCCATGCGCTGCTCGGCATGAATGGAGCCGGCAAGAGCACCCTGGTGCACATTGCCGCAGGATTCTTTGCGCCCTCGCAGGGCGCTATTGCCATTGATGGCGTACCGGTCCGACTGGACGGTCCCGGCGCTGCATTCCAGCACGGGATTGCCCTGCTGGCGCAGGAAGTGGATCGTGGCCTCGTCCCCGACGCGACCGTGCACGAGAACCTCACCGCAGGCCTGCTGCGGCGGGAGGGAACCCTGGGGTTCTCGAAGCGCGCCAACCGGGACCGTGCCCGAGCGATGCTGGAGCAGTACGCCGTCGATATCGACCCGGACCGCCAGGTTGACTCGCTGAGCCTGTACGAAAAGCAGGCGCTCTCGCTGGTGCGCGCCGCGGCCACCGATGCGCGCTTCCTCTTCTTGGACGAGCCGACCAGCGCCTTCGACGCCGCCGAGACGGAACGCTTCTACGGCATCGTGGATGCCCTTAAGGCCAGCGGTATCGGCATCGTCTTCATCTCGCACCGCCTGCCGGAAGTGTTCCGGATCGCCGATCAGGTGACCGTGCTGCGCGGCGGCGAAGTGTCGTTGGCGGCACCGATCGGTGCGGTCACCCGCGAGACGGTGGTTGAGGCGATCACCGGTGCGGCAGCCGACATTCAGCGCTCCGACCGCCCGGCCATCGACCGCGCGACCGTGTTCAGCGCGACCGGCATCGACCTCGGCCGAGGCCGCGCCCCCTTCGATCTGAGCATCGGAGCCGGCGAAATCGTGGCCGCCTTCGGCCCGCTCGGCGCTGGCAAGAGTGCGCTGGCGCGCACCCTGTTCGGCCTGCGCGGCAAGGTCGCAGCCACTGTCGCCGGCAAGTCGGTGACCATCCGCACCCCAGAGCGGGCCGCAAAGCTTGGCCTGGCGCTGGTTCCGGAAGAGCGACGCACGCAGGGCCTCTGGCTGGAGGAGTCAGTACAGACCCACGCGGCGCTCGGCTTCCGCGGCATCATCCGCCGCGGTCGCGAGCGGGCTGCCGCCGAGGAAATGATCGCTGATTACGACGTGCAGCCGCCTCGCCCCGAGCAGTTGGTCCGCCGCCTGTCCGGTGGCAACCAGCAGAAGGTCGCGGTCGGCAAGTGGGCGCAGGGCCAGGGCCGTCGCGTGCTGATCCTGGACGAGCCGATGAAGGGCGTGGACGTCGCCGCCAAGGAGGCGATCTTCCGATCAATCGAGCGGTTGGCCGCCTCGGGCATTGGCGTGCTGTACTTGACGCAGGAACCCGATGACGCGCTGCGCATCGCAGACCGCATTCTTGTTTTGGGACGTTCCGGCCTGGTGCTGGATCGCCCCGCCGCTGCCGTCACGGCGGTGGACCTCATGTTTGCCGAGAGGACGGACGCCGCATGAGCGCCGAAACCCCGACCCGCCGTCGCATCGACGCCGACTTCATCTACCGGTATGCGGCGCTGATCATCATCGTGGGCATCATCGCCTTCTTCGCGCTGATGAATCCGAACTTCCTCACGCCCGGCAACGTGATGGACATCCTGCGGTCGATCGCGGTGAGCGCCCTGCTGGCGTTGGCAGTGACCTTCTCGCTGGTGGTCAACGGCTTCGATGTCTCGATCGGCTCCACCGCGAGCCTGACCTCGATCGTGGCCGCCTCGATGATGATCACCTTCCGCCAAGAGTTGTGGGTCGCCATCTTGGTGCCGCTGGTCGTCGGTGTGATCGTCGGTCTGGTGAACTCCACCCTGATCGTGGGCCTGCGCCTGCCGGACCTGCTGGCCACCCTGGCAATGCTGTTCGTGGTCAGCGGTGTGCAGCAGACCCTCACCGGCGGGAACTCGGTCTACCCGGGTGTGGACACCGGCATCATCGTGCCGTCGTTCTCGTTCCTGGGCAAGGGCACGCTGTGGGGCATCCCGGTGCCGGTGATCATCCTCGCGGTCGTCGCGTTGCTCGCGCACCTGTTCCTCAACCGCACCACGACCGGTCGCTTCATGTATCTGGTCGGTGGCAACGAGGAGGCGGCCCGCCACATGGGCCTGCCGGTGAACCGCCTGCGGGTGCTTGCCTACGTGCTCTCGGGCCTGCTGGCTGCGGTGGCGGGCATCGTGATGACCGCGCGTATTGGCGCCGGTCAGATCGAGGCCGGTGCGCCGCTGCTCATGGACGCGGTCGCCGCTGCCTACGTCGGCTATGCGCTGTTCGGCCAGAAGAAGCCGAGCGTGGTGGGCACCGTGCTGGGCGCGATCCTGATCGGTGTGCTGCTCAACGGCATGACCATGCTCAAGGTGCATTACACGGTGCAGGGCATCGTGAAGGGTGCCGTGTTCATCATGGCCCTGGCCTTCACCTTCCTGCGCCAGCGCAAGCACTAGGGGCCGACGGCGGCCACAGCCGCCAGTGAGAGAATGAATCCGTGAGCGCCTCGAACCACACCCCGGACTTCGCCAACAACTTCTCCTTCCTCGGTCACACCGACCAGGGTGGGGGCCGCGCCGACGGCTGCCAGATCATGGTGCAGGACGGCTACGCCTATGTGGCGCACGCCTTTTCGAACGGCTTCAGCATCATCGATGTGCGCGATCCGCGGAACCCGCAGCCCAGCGGCTACGTGCCGACCCCGCCGGGGACCTGGAGTGTGCACCTGCAGGCGGCGGATGGCTTGCTGCTGGTGATCAACGCCAAGAACCTGTTCGCGGACTCCGAGTTCGCCGTCGAAGAGGGCTACTACAACCGCTCGGTGGGTTCGACCGCGCTGCAGGCGGCCCGGGGCTACGCCGCGGGCATGCGCGTGTTCGACATCACCACGCCGGGCCAGCCGCGTGAGATCGGCTTCATGCCGGTCGAGGGGGTGGGCCTGCACCGCATCTGGTACGTCGGCGGCCGCTGGGCCTACGCCTCGGCGCTGCTGGATGGTTACACCGACTACATCTTCGTCACCATCGACCTGGCCGACCCGACGAAGCCGCAGATCGTCGGCAAGTGGTGGCTGCCGGGGATGCACGAGGCCGGTGGCGAGACGCCGACCTGGGACACCGACTCGTGGCGCTATGGCCTGCACCACGCCATCGTCAGCGGCGACACCGCGTACGCCTCATGGCGCGATGGCGGCCTGACCCTGCTGGATGTGTCGGACAAGGCGGCGCCGAAGCTGATCTCGGCCAAGAACTGGACCGGCCGAGTCGGGGGCGCCACGCACACCGCGCTGCCGCTGCCCGATCGGAACCTGCTCGCCGTCGCCGACGAGGGCATCGCCGACAACGCTGCCGACGGCATCAAGCGCATCTGGCTGTTCGACATTCAGGACCCGAGCGACCCGATCAGCATCTCGACCCTGCCGCAGCCGGCCGAGGACGACTTCATTGCCAAGGGCGCGCACTTCGGTCCGCACAACCTGCACGAGAACCGTCCGGGCAGCTTCGTCAGCGACCGCCTGCTGTTCGCCACGTATCAGAACGCGGGTCTGCGCGCCTACGACATCCGCGACCCCTTCGAGCCGAAGGAGGTCGGGGCCTGGGTGCCGCCGGCCCCGACCCAGATGGTGGACACCCGTCCCGACCGGCCGCGGGTGATTCAGAACTTTGACGTCTTCGTGGACAGCGAACTGCGCTGCTACATGACCGACTACAACGCCGGCCTGTACATCCTGCAGTACGAGGGAGACGTGCTGTGAGCGAGGCGCTGCTGGACGCGCTGCGCCAGGCGGTCGGCGAGGCGGCCGTCAGCACCGACGCGGCCATGCTCGAGCAGCGCCGCAAGGACCGCTCCGGCGCCGACCTTGGCTACCCGGTCGCTCTGGTGCGTCCGGCCTCGACTGCGGAGGTGTCGGCGGTGCTGCGCATTGCCAACGAGGCTGGGGTCGCCGTGATCCCGCAGGGCGCGCTGACCGGCCTGGCTGGCGGCGCCAGCGCGACCCACGGCTCGATCCTGCTGGATCTGACCGGTATGAACCGGATCCAGTCGATCGACCCGGTCGAGCGGCAGGCCGTAGTGCAACCGGGCGTCATTGTGGCCGACCTTGCCGCAGCCGCTGCCGAGCAGGGCTTGTTCTATGCACCCGACCCGGTCTCGGCCGCCTGGGCTACGGTCGGCGGCACGATCGCCACGAACGCGGGCGGGATGCGCTGCATCAAGTATGGCGTGACCCGCGATGCGGTCCGCGCCCTCGAGGTAGTGCTGGCGGACGGCACCGTGATCCGTACCAGCACCGGCACGATCAAGAACGTGGCGGGCTTGGACCTGACCGCCCTCATGGTCGGCTCCGAGGGCACCCTCGGCGTCGTGACCGAGGCCACCCTGGAACTGCTGCCTGCCCCCGGTGAGCAGCGCGGTGTCTCGGCGCTGTTCCCGAGCATCGAAGCGGCTTTTGCGGCGGCCAACCGAGTCGCCGTGCTGCGGCCGCTGCCGGCGACCCTGGAACTGCTCGACTCGGTCGCCCTCGACGCGATCCGTCGCTACGACCCCAACCTCGACCTGGCCGCGGACGCGCAGGCCTGGCTGATTGCGGTGACCGACTCGGTGAGTGGCGCGGAGGACGAACTCGCGGCCTTCGAGGCGGCCTTCCACGCCGAGGGAGCCATCGCCGTAACGCGGGCCACGGACGCGGACGAGTTGGACCGGCTGCTGGCGACTCGCCGCGCGCTGCACCCGGGCCTCGCTGCCCTGCACGGCGCCTCGCTGAACGGTGACCTAGCAATCCCGCGCAGCGCGCTCGGCACCTTCCGCGGCATCGTCGCAGCGACCGCCGAGCAGTTTGGCATTCCCATTTCACTCGGCGGGCATGTCGGTGACGGCAACCTGCACCCAGTCATTGCCTACGATCCGAACGACGAGGCCGCCAAGGACCGTGCCTGGGCGGCACTGCACGCGCTGCTGCGCGAGGCACAGGCGCTGGGCGGAACGGTCACCGGCGAGCACGGCATTGGAGTGGAAAAATTGAGCGATGTTGCGGCCGAACTGTCGCCGCGAGTGCAGCAGTTGCAGTACGGGATCAAGCAACTGTTCGACCCGAAGGGCATCCTCAACCCCGGCAAGAAGTACCCGCTCCCGGCCTGAGTGCTTGCGGCCGCCGCAATGCCGCTACACTAGTTCGGGGCCGGTACCCGGCCACGCCGCCTTAGCTCAGTCGGTAGAGCGCTTCACTCGTAATGAAAAGGTCGCGGGTTCGATTCCCGCAGGCGGCTCCACAATCTCCCTCGCTTGCTGTCCCGGGGCTGCAGCCCGTTAGGCTGAAGCATCCCTGTTTGGCGACGAAGGAGTTACCACTATGACTGCAGCACCCATCCGTTGGGGCATCTTGGGCACCGGTTGGATTGCCGACCAGATGGTCACGGACCTGATCGGTTCGGGCCTCACGGTGCAGGCGGTGGGCTCGCGCAGTCAGGAGGCCGCCGACGCCTTCGCTGACAAGTACGGCATCGAGCACCGCTACAGCAGCTACGAGGCCCTGGTGAACGCCGACGACATCGACATCGTGTACGTCGGCACCCCGCACCCGCTGCACTTCGAAAACGCCTCGATGGCGCTGCGCGCTGGCAAGCACGTGCTCTGCGAGAAGCCGATCACGCTGAACGCCCGCGACACCAAGGCGCTGGTCGACCTCGCCGCCGAGCAGGGCGTGCTGCTGCTCGAGGCGATGTGGACCCGCTTCCTGCCCGGCCACGTGCGCATCCGCGAAATCATCGAGGCTGGCACCATCGGCGAGGTGCGCGAACTGATCGCGGACCACAACCAGAACCTGCCGCGAGACCCGAAGCACCGCATCAACAACCCCGAGCTCGGTGGTGGCGCTCTGCTGGACCTGGGCATCTACCCGATCTCCTTCGCGTACCAGCTCTTCGGCAGCCCGAGCACCGTGCTCTCGCACGCGGCGTTCACCTCGACCGGTGTGGACCGCCAGACCTCGATCATCCTCGGCTACGAGGACGGTCGTCAGGCGGTGCTCACCACCGCGCTGGACCTCAACGGTCCGGTCGAGGCGGTCATTGTTGGCACCGCTGGCCGCATCGAACTGGAGCCCTGGTGGTACGCCCCGGGCAACTTCACCGTCTACAACAACGACAACGAGGTCATCGAGCGCTACGAAGCCAACGAGCGGCTGCGCGGTATGCAATACCAGGCGTTCGAAGCCGAGGCGCTGATCCGCGCCGGCAAGACCGCCAGCGACATCCTCTCGCCCTCGGACTCGGTCGCGATCATGCAGATCCTCGATACGGTTCGATCGCAGATTGGCCTGGTCTACCCGGGCGAGTAGTGCGAGCGTGGCACGGGTTTGCCGCGCAGACCTCCTGACGGCGAACCCGAAGCCCTCGCAAAGGCGCTGGCCCCTATCATGGACGAGTGGCCAGTGACTTTGATGACCTGCTGAACGGGGGATCCACCCCGGACGCGCCGAACCCAACCGGCAGGCCTGCGAACGCAGGGCAGAGCCCCTTGGGTGCGAACGAACCTGAGGTGCCCGCGGTGCCGCCGCAGCGCGCCTGGAGCCAGGTGCCGTCGGCCGAGCCGGTGTCGCCGTTGCTCGGCAGCGCCGCCTCGCCGCAGGAAGCCACCACTCCGCTGACTCGTTCCGAGGCGCTGGGCCGTACCGCGATCCTGCCGTCCGGCACCGAGGCGACCGCCGCACCGGCCGCTGCCGGTCGCCGTGTCGTCAAGCCCGGCAGGCCCGCCAAGCCCGCCAAGGGCGCCAAGGGCAAGGCTGCCTCGGCCGAAGCGGGCGCCGAGGCCCCGAAGGGGTTCATGGGCTGGGTCGCGACGAACCGCAAGCTGGCCCTCGGCGTGGGTATCCCGCTGGCCTCGGTGCTGCTGGTCGGTGGCGCATTCGCGACCGGCTTCGCACTCGGCCAGCCCAGCAACGAACCGAAGGTGCCCGAGGTCGTGGCTCCGGACCCGCGGCCGGTGCCCGGTGAAATCCCGGCCGCGATGCCGATCCGTACCTGCACGATCGCGGACCGCACGGAGGACCCGGTGCTGGGCCGTCTGACCGGCATTGTGGTCAACGCGAAAACCGGTGATGTGCTCTACGACCGCGACTCCATGCGCGGCATCAACTCGCGCGGCGCTCAGCTGCTGCTCGCCGGTGCGGCCGCACTCGGTGGCCTGGGCACGGAAACCCGTTTTGAGACCAAGGTGGTCGCTGGTCCCGTCCCCGGCAGTCTGGTGCTCGTCGGCGGGGGCGACCCGACCCTGACCCGCGGTGGCTCGATGTATCCGGGCGCACCCTCCATTCACGACCTCGCCCAGCAGGCGAAGGCCGCGTACCTGGATGGCGGCACCGAGAACGACATCGACAACGGCGTCGTCCCGATCCGAACCATCTACGTGGACGCCACGCTGTGGAACAAGAGCGACAACTGGGCCGAGGGCTGGTCGAATGACGCTCGCAGCAATGGCACCATGCCGCGCATCGTTCCGCTGATGGTGGACGGCGACCGCGACAACCCCGGCAAGGTCACTTCCAAGCGCAGCAATGACCCGGTGAAGCGCGCGGCGGAAGCCTTCGTGGCAGCCCTCAACCTGCAACCCACGCAGGACGAGATCGACAACCATGACGGGGTGCCGCAGGTGCAGATCGTCGAGGCGAAGGCGAACGCTGGTGCGCAGGTGCTCGCGAGTGTCCAGTCGGCGACCGTGAACCAGTTGGTGCAGTTCATGATCCGCAACGGCGACAACACCCTGGCCGAGATGTTCGGCCGTCACCTTTCCGTGACGTCGGGCCGCGGTGGCGGCTCGGACACCGTCGGTGACGCGGTGATGGCCGGTGCGCAGATGCTCGGCTTCAACACCGCCGGAGCCGAGATGGTGGATGCTTCTGGCTTCAGTAGTAAGAACAAGGTGCCGACTTCGGTCTATGCGTCGCTGCTGACCCGTCTGGCTGACCTCAAGGAGGACGATTACGCGCAGCGCGTGATCCTCAACGCGCTGGACAAGGTCGCTGAGTCAGGCACGCTGGCTGGCCGCTTCGGTGGCGCCTCCAAGAAGCCGCTCAAGGGTCAGGCCACGGGCCGCGCCGGTGGCAGCACGAAGGCGCCGCTGATCGCCATGCGGATGCGTGCCGCGGACGGCACCCTGTTGTCGGTGGTCTTCGCTCTCAGCGGCAGCGTCGGTGACAAGGGTGCCGAGAAGCTCGAATCGATCTTCGTGGGTGTCTATCACTGTGGCGCGAACCTCGCGGCCTATGTGCCGTCGAGTGGCGACGCTCCAAGCGGGAGATGAGAGAACGGATCCAGGGATGGCAAGGGCGCTGTTCATCATTGACGTGCAGAACGACTTCACCGAGGGCGGTGCCCTCGGTGTGGACGGCGGCGCGGCGGTTGCGGCCGGGATCTCGGCCTATCTGGAACGCAACCCGGGCTATGACGTGGTCATCGCCTCGCGGGACTGGCACGACGCGGACAACGACAACGGCGGTCACTTCGCCACCGGCACCGACCCGGACTACGTGGACAGTTGGCCAGTGCATTGCGTTGCGGGCACGCCCGGCGCCGACTACCACCCCTCGCTGCACACGGATGCCATCGATGTGCACATCCGCAAGGGACAGGGGCGCCCGGCGTACTCGATTTTCGAAGGCTCCGATGACACTGATCGGCCCTTCCGTCAGATCCTCGATGAGCTCGATGTCACCGAAGTTGACGTGGTCGGCATCGCGACCGACTACTGCGTGCGGGCCAGTGCCTTCGATGCGCTGAATACTGGCCGCAGCGTCCGCGTCCTCACCGACCTGATTGCGGGGGTGGCGCCGTCCTCCAGCGAGGCGGCACTGGCCGCCCTGGAAGCCGCTGGGGCGACGCTGGTCACCAGTACCGAGGCCTAAGCAGCGAGGCGCTCAGGTGGCCACCTGCGGCCACTGACGGCCAATGGTGGCGGGTCGGGCCTGCAGGTTAGGCCAGCAACTGCCGTTGCGCCAAGTCGCGGTACAGCGGCGTGGACTCGAGGAGTTCCTCATGCGTGCCGACGCCGACGACCTGGCCATCTTCCAGCACCACGATCCGATCGGCGTCGACCACCGTGGCGAGGCGGTGCGCGATCACAATCATGCTGCGATCGGCCGCCACGGCATCGATCGCGTCCTTGAGTCGCTGCTCATTCACTCCGTCGAGGCTGGAGGTGGACTCATCCAGCAGCAGGATCGGCGGCGCGCTCAGCAGGGTGCGCGCGATTGCGAGGCGCTGGCGCTCACCACCCGAGAGCATGACGCCGTTCTCGCCGACCTCGGCGTCCAGGCCCCGCGGGTCGCGGCTGAGCACCTCGCCGAGGTTCACCTGCTCCAGCACGCGGACGCAGTCTGCATCGGTGGCGTCCGGCGCGGCCAAGTGCAGGTTGTCGCGGATGCTGCCGGCGAGCACTGGGGCGTCCTGCTCGACGTAGCCGAGGCGGCTGCGTAGCTCGGTGCGATCCAGCGCCCGCACGTCCTCGCCGTTCACGCGCACCACGCCCGAGGTGGGGTCATAGAAGCGCTCGATCAGGGCCAGAATGGTGCTCTTGCCGGCGCCGCTCGGGCCGACCAGGGCGGTGCGCTCGCCGCGGCGCGCCTGGAACGTGACGCCGCGCAGCACGACGCGATCGTGCTCGGGTGCCGCCTCGCCGAGCGCGTCCGCGATGATCTTCTCCTGCTCGGTGCGGTGGGCCGATTCTGGGTATTCGAAGGCGACGTCGACGAACTCGACCGCGAACTCCGCACTGCCGGGTGCCGCGGCGGTGGCCGCCACGGCAGCGTCGGTTTCCTGCTCACTGGGGATCTGCACAATTTCCTGGATGCGACCCAGGGCACCGAGTGCCTGGTTCACTGCGCTGATGGCGCCGAAGACCTGGCCGAGCGGCATCATGATCAGGAATAAGAACATGAAGAAGGCCACCAGCGCCGAGATCGTGGTGGCGCCAATCGCGACACGATACCCGCCGACGCCGAGCACGACGAGGAAGGCGATCTGCATCGCGATACCCGAGATCGGCATGACGAACGCCGAGACCTTGGCCACGTCGAGGCCTGCCCGGTAGGCGCCCTCGGCCTGCGCCGAGATCGTGCCGATTTCGCGCTCGGTGGCGTTGGAGGCGCGCACGGTGCGTACTGCGCTAATGCCGCGCTCAACGCTCGCCGACAGCGCGCCGACCTGCTCTTGCGCCCTTCGAGACGCGGCGCGGATCTTGCGGCCGAGGGTCGCCACCGTCACCAGCGCAACCATGATCACCAGCAGGGTCAGGCCCAAAAGCACCGGGTCGAGGATCGCCATCGCGATGATCGCGCCAAAGAAGGTCACGCTGCCGCCGAGGGATTCGGCGAGGCCCTGGGTCAGCACGGCGCGCAGCAGCGTGGTGTCGCTGCCGACCCGGCTGACCAGGTCGCCAGTACGGCGGGTGTCGAACTCGCTAATCGGCAGGCGCAGTAGGCGCGAGACCAGGTGACGGCGGCTGGAGAGCACAACCGCCTCGCCGGTGCGCTGCAGCAGGTAGTGCTGCAGGCTGGTGACCAGGGCGCCCAGCACGACCAGGCCCACGATCGCCCACACCAGCTGGCCCAGTGGCTGACCGGCACCGACCTGCTCGATGACCTGCTGTACCAGCAGTGGCTGGGCCAAGCTCGTCGCGGCCGCGACCAGGCTGAGCGCCGCGGCGACCGCCAGCATCCCCTTGTGTTCGGCGAGGTATGGCAGCAATTGCCGGAACGTGGCGCGGGGGCCGCTCTTGGGGTCCGGACGACGTGGGGCACCGTGTGCGAAGGCCATGCTGACTCCAGCGAAGATGGGGGGGGTGGGGGGGGGGCCCGCGGCGCCCCCCCCCCCCCCCAACAGAAAA
>JAEZHW010000022.1 GCA_023436775.1 Actinomycetes bacterium | reverse complement strand
TGTACATGTAATTGGTCGAAACCGGGCGCACCTCCTGAAAAGAGGCGGCGCTCGGTTTTCGTATATGAAGACTAGGATTGAATATGGCTCGCAAGACCCCCATTGAGCGCTACCGCAACATCGGTATTTCCGCTCACATCGATGCCGGCAAGACCACGACCTCTGAACGTATCCTGTTCTATACCGGCGTGACCCACAAGCTGGGTGAGGTGCATGACGGCGCGGCCACCACCGACTGGATGGAGCAGGAGCAGGAGCGCGGCATCACCATCACGTCCTCGGCGGTCACCTGCTTCTGGAAGGGCATGGATCTGTCCTACCCCGAGCACCGCTTCAACATCATCGACACCCCCGGTCACGTGGACTTCACCATCGAGGTGGAGCGTTCCATGCGCGTGCTCGACGGTGCCTGCATGGTGTACTGCGCCGTGGGTGGCGTGCAGCCCCAGTCCGAGACCGTCTGGCGCCAGGCCAACAAGCACAAGGTGCCGCGCCTGGCCTTCGTCAACAAGATGGACCGCACCGGCGCCAACTTCTTCAAGGTCTATGACCAGATGAAGCTGCGCCTGAACGCCAATCCCGTGCCCGTGGTGATCCCGATCGGTGCCGAGGACAACTTCAAGGGCGTGGTCGATCTGGTCAAGATGAAGGCCATTATCTGGGACGAAGCGTCCCAGGGCATGAAGTTCGAGTACCAGGACGTCCCCGCCGAGTTGGCCGAGCTGGCCAACAAGTGGCGCGAGAACATGGTCGAAGCCGCTGCCGAGGCCAGCGAAGAGCTGATGAACAAGTACCTGGAAGAGGGTACGCTGTCCGAGGACGACATCAAGGCCGGCCTGCGTGCGCGCACCCTGGCGACCGAGATCCAGCCGATGCTGTGCGGCACCGCCTTCCGCAACAAGGGCGTGCAGCGCATGCTGGACGCCGTCATCGACTACCTGCCTTCGCCCGTGGACATCCCCGACGTGAAGGGCTCCGACCCGGACGATGAAGAAAAGGCGCTGTCGCGCAAGGCCGACGACGAAGAGAAGTTCTCGGCCCTGGCGTTCAAGCTGATGACCGACCCGTTTGTGGGTCAGCTCACCTTCGTGCGCGTGTACTCCGGTGTGCTGTCCAAGGGTGATACCGTCTTCAACCCGGGCAAGGGCAAGAAGGAGCGCATCGGTCGTATCGTGCAGATGATGGCCAAGGAGCGCACCGAGGTCGAAGAAATTCGCGCCGGCGACATCGCTGCCTGCGTGGGTCTGAAGGATGTGACCACCGGGGAAACCCTGTGTGACGTGTCGGCGCCGATCGTGCTTGAGCGCATGGTCTTCCCCGAGCCCGTGATCCGCCAGGCCGTCGAACCCAAGTCCAAGGCCGACCAGGAAAAGATGGGCATCGCCCTCTCGCGCCTGGCCTCCGAAGACCCGTCCTTCCGCGTCTACACCGACGAGGAATCGGGCCAGACCATCATCGCCGGCATGGGCGAGCTGCACCTGGAAATCATCGTTGACCGCATGAAGCGCGAGTTCAACGTGGAAGCCAACGTCGGCAAGCCGCAGGTAGCCTACCGCGAGACGATCCGCAAGGGTGTTTCCGACGTCGAAGGCAAGTTCGTGCGTCAGTCGGGCGGCAAGGGCCAGTACGGTCACGTCGTGTTCCGCATCGAACCGAACGAGCCGGGCAAGGGCTTCGAGTTCCTGGACGAAATCAAGGGTGGCGTGGTGCCTCGCGAATACATTCCCGCCGTGCAAAAGGGTGTGGAAGAGGCGCTCAACAACGGCGTGCTGGCCGGCTACCCGGTGGTGGACGTCAAGGTTGCGCTCACCTTCGGTTCGTACCACGACGTGGACTCGTCGGAGCAGGCGTTCAAGATGGCCGCCATCTTCGGCTTCAAGGAAGGTGCGAAGAAGGCCGACCCCGTCATCCTCGAGCCGATGATGGCCGTGGAAGTCGAGACGCCCGAGGAGTACGCCGGTAACGTGATGGGCGACCTGTCCTCCCGTCGTGGCATGGTCCAGGGCATGGACGACCTGCCCGGCGGCGGCAAGACGATCAAGGCCGAGGTGCCGCTGTCGGAGATGTTCGGCTACGCCACCTCGCTGCGTTCGCAGACCCAGGGTCGTGCCACCTACACGATGGAGTTCAAGCACTACGCCGAAGCTCCGCGCAACGTGGCCGAAGCGATCATCGCGGCTCGCGCCAAGTAATCGACAGGCTTGTCTTCGGCGCCACGACCGTGGTGAGCCCGCTGCCCGTGGCGGGCTCGTGCCGGAGACGTTAAACAGACACGGGTTTTGTTCTTTCCACAAAGGAATTTGCCATGGCAAAGGAAAAATTTGAGCGGACGAAGCCGCACGTGAACGTTGGCACGATTGGTCACGTGGACCACGGCAAGACGACGCTGACGGCTGCCATCACGACGGTGCTGTCCAAGAAGTTCGGCGGTCAGGCCAAGGGCTACGACCAGATCGATGCGGCTCCTGAAGAGAAGGCTCGCGGTATCACGATCAACACCGCTCACGTGGAATACGAGACGGAAACCCGTCACTACGCCCACGTGGACTGCCCCGGCCACGCCGACTACGTCAAGAACATGATCACCGGTGCTGCCCAGATGGACGGCGCCATTCTGGTGGTGTCCGCCGCTGACGGCCCGATGCCCCAGACCCGCGAACACATCCTGCTGAGCCGTCAGGTGGGCGTGCCCTACATCATCGTGTTCCTGAACAAGGCCGACCTGGTGGACGATGCCGAGCTGCTGGAGCTGGTTGAGATGGAAGTGCGCGAGCTGCTGAGCAAGTACGACTTCCCGGGCGACGACACCCCGATCGTCAAGGGTTCTGCCCGTCTGGCGCTGGAAGGCGACGCGGGCGAGCTGGGCGAGCAGGCCATCATGAAGCTGGCCGAGGCTCTGGACACGTACATCCCGACGCCCGAGCGCGCCGTGGACGGCACGTTCCTGATGCCGGTGGAAGACGTGTTCTCGATCTCCGGCCGCGGTACCGTGGTCACGGGTCGTGTCGAGCGTGGCGTGATCAAGGTTGGCGAGGAAATCGAAATCGTCGGTATCCGCGACACCCAGAAGACCACCTGCACGGGCGTGGAAATGTTCCGCAAGCTGCTGGACCAGGGCCAGGCTGGCGACAACGTCGGTACCCTGCTGCGCGGCACCAAGCGCGAGGAAGTCGAGCGCGGCCAGGTGCTGTGCAAGCCCGGCTCGATCAAGCCGCACACGCACTTCACCGGTGAGGTGTACGTGCTGAGCAAGGAAGAAGGTGGCCGTCACACGCCGTTCTTCAACAACTACCGTCCGCAGTTCTACTTCCGTACGACGGACGTGACCGGCTCGATCGTGCTGCCCGAGGGCAAGGAAATGGTGATGCCGGGCGACAACGTCTCGATCACCGTGAAGCTGATCGCCCCGATCGCCATGGAAGAAGGTCTGCGCTTTGCCATCCGCGAAGGCGGCCGTACCGTCGGCGCCGGCGTGGTTGCCAAGATCATCGAGTAA
>JAEZHW010000083.1 GCA_023436775.1 Actinomycetes bacterium | reverse complement strand
GGGGTGCACTGCGTGCACCGGGTGGGCGAGCTGCCGATCGGCGGCCTGGCGGTGTGGGTGGGCGCCAGCGCCGCCCACCGCGATGCGGCCTTCGACGCCTGCCGCTACGTCATCGACGAGGTGAAGGCCCGGGTGCCGATCTGGAAACACGAGCGCTACACCGATGGCCCGGCACAGTGGCTGCATCCGGATCCGGTCGGCAGCGCGCCGGATCCGTCCTGACCGGAGACACCTGCATGGCTCGCGCATTCCCGCTCCGACTCGCCGGCGTGCTGGCCCTCGCCGCCGCCAGTCCCCTGGCCCTTGCCGGCCACGGCACGCTGCTGGTGGGAAACAAATCCGGCGACACCCTGTGGCGCCTGTCGCTGGAGGACGGCCGCCGGCTGGACGAGACGGCCACCGCGCCGGCGCCGCACGAGATCATGGTCAGCCTGGACGGGCGCACCGCCGTGGTCAGCGAGTACGGCCGCGACACCCCCGGCCACACCGTGGGCGTGTACGACGCGCAGAGCGGGCAGCTGCGCCGGCGCATCGACCTGGGCCGGCACACCCGCCCGCACGGCATGCGCTTCACCCGCGACGGCGGCTATGTGCTGGTCACCACCGAAGGCAGCGACGCGCTGGTGCAGGTCAGCCTGGACGGGCAGGTCGAGCGGGCCTTCGACATCGGTCCGGGCAAGGGGCACATGGTGGCGCTGTCGCCGGACGGCCGGCACGCCTATGTCAGCAAGGTCGAGGCCGGCACCCTGGCGCGGGTGGAGCTGGCCACCGGCGAGGTGCTGGAAAAGCCCGCCGGCGACGGTGCCGAAGGCATCGCCGTGGCCCGCGACGGTTCGGTGTGGGTGAGCAACCGCGAGGCCGGCACCGTGACCGTCCACGACCCGGAAACCCTGGACGTGCTGGCCACCCTGGACAGCCCCGGCTTCCCGATCCGCATCACCTTCACCCCGGATGGCAACCACGCCCTGGTGACCAACGCCCGCGCGGCCACCCTGGGCGTGTTCTCCGTCCACGCCCGGCGCCCGGTGGCCGTGGTGCCGCTGGACCAGCCCGGCAGGACCTATCGCCAGACCATGCTCGGCCGCGCGGCCCTGCCGATCGGTGCCATCGCCGACCCTGACGGCAGCCGCGTCTACGTGGCCGTCAGCGGCGGAAACGAGATCGCCGTGGTCGACACCGGCGCGTGGAAGGTGGTCGAGCGCTGGCCTACCGGCGAGGAGCCGGACGCGCTGGCGATCGTGCCGCGCCCCCCGGTGCTGTCCCGATCACGGGACGAGTGAGGCCGTCGCCACGGCCCCGCCGCGCCAGGAGGCTGGCGCTCTGTGCTTTTCAAAAGCCTGGAAAGGTGGCGGCCCCGCCGGCTGGCCTCGGCGCCCGCGTCGATCGATGCGCGCCCCCCGGTGCGGACCCGTTCGCCGGATCGCGTGGGCGGTCGCCACCGCCCGGCGGCGCGGAAAGGCGGGCGCTGTGCTTTTGAAGGCCTGAAAAGGTGGCGGCCCCGCCGGCTGGCCTCGGCGCCCGCGTCGATCGATACCGTTGCTGCCTTCCGGCCCTGGCGGGGTTTTCGACCTAGCGTCGCGAGGGGCCGACGGGGCCACCATAGACGTGGACCATGTGGTCCGGATCCCGGGGTTCTGGCCCCTGTGGATCATCCTGCTGCGTGGCGGCTGCTGCCGCGCCGGAGCGGGTGCGCATTCTAGCCGATCGGCGCGAGCGTGCGCCATGCCAGGGGCCCGGCCGGGGTAGAGTGCGGCCCCGTTCCTTCAACAGATGCGCATGGCCAGCCCGGGCATCGCCGTTGCCTCTGCCGACGACATCGCCGCGCTGTGCCGCGGCCTGCAGGCGTTCAACCGCCCGCACGTGGGCGAGATCCCCGTCCAGCCGGTGAACCTGGTCGCCCGCGCGGCCGATGGAGCGCTGCTGGGCGGGATCCTCGCGGAAGTGGCGCTCGGGTGGCTGGAGATTCACGTCCTCTGGGTGGAACCGGCCGCCCGCCGCCAGGGCCTGGGCGCCGTGCTGGTGGAGCGGTGCGAGTGGCAGGCGGTGGAACTGGGCGCGCATTCGGCCCGGCTCGATACATTCGACTGGCAGGCCGAAGCCTTCTACGCCGCGCGCGGCTACCGCTGTTTTGCACGGCTGGAGGATTACCCGGTGGGGCATGAACGGGTGTTCATGCGGAAGGGGCTGGCCGCCGCGCCAGGGTGCAGTGCGTCGGGCTGAGGCCGGGCGCTGCCGGGCCGCAACCACGCCTCGAGCGCCCGTGGCTGTCGGCCGGGGCCGCCAATACCGCTTGCAGATACGGAAATTCCGACAGCCGGTCAGGGTGTTCCTAGTCGAACCCGCTGGGGTTCTCGTCAGATCCCCTCTCTCCGCCAGATACGAAAAAGGCCCCCTTTCGGGGGCCTTTGGCTTTCGTATCTGGCGGAGAGAGGGGGATTCGAACCCCCGAAGCGCGGTTTAGACGCTTACACACTTTCCAGGCGTGCTCCTTCAACCACTCGGACACCTCTCCGGGACCTGCCGGACCGCCTTGACGGCCAGCAGGGCCGCGAATTCTAGCGCCCGCGGGGCGTTGGGACAAGCGCGGGGCGAGGGTTGGGGCGGGCGTGGCACAATGCCGGTCCTGCCGGATGCTCCGGCCGAACGTGGTCTGCCGATGTCCTACCTGGTCCTTGCCCGCAAGTGGCGCCCGAAGCGGTTCTCCGAGCTGGTCGGGCAGGAGCATGTCGTGCGTGCGCTGGGCAACGCGCTGGATACCGGGCGGGTGCACCACGCCTTCCTGTTCACCGGCACCCGCGGCGTGGGCAAGACCACCATCGCCCGCATCTTCGCCAAGTCGCTGAACTGCGAGAAGGGCACCAGCGCCGAGCCTTGCGGCCAGTGCGCGGCCTGCATGGACATCGACGCCGGGCGCTACATCGACCTGCTGGAGATCGACGCGGCCTCCAACACCGGCGTGGACGATGTCCGCGAGGTGATCGAGAACGCGCAGTACATGCCCTCGCGCGGGCAGTACAAGGTGTACCTGATCGACGAGGTGCACATGCTCTCCAAGGCGGCGTTCAACGCGCTGCTGAAGACCCTGGAGGAGCCGCCGGGGCACGTGAAGTTCCTGCTGGCCACCACCGACCCGCAGAAGCTGCCGGTCACGGTGCTGTCGCGCTGCCTGCAGTTCAACCTCAAGCGGCTGGACGAGGGCCAGATCGAAGGCCAGATGACCAAGATCCTGGCGGCCGAGGGCATCGAGGCCGACGCCTCCGCGATCCGCCAGCTGGCACGCGCGGCCGATGGCAGCCTGCGCGACGGCCTGTCGCTGCTGGACCAGGCCATCGCCTACGCCGGTGGCGCCCTGCGCGAGGACGTGGTCCAGACCATGCGCGGCAGCGGCGACCGCACCCAGGGCGCGGCGCTGCTGGACGCGCTGGCCGACGGCAACGGCGAGGCCCTGCTGGGCACGATCGAGACCCTGGCCGGGTTCGCGCCGGACTGGGGCAACGTGCTGGAGGCGCTGGCCGAGGCGCTGCACCGGATCCAGGTGCGGCAGCTGGTGCCGGGCGCCCGCCGCGAGGACGAGGGCATCGACGTGGACGCCTATGCCGGCCGGGTGCGGCGGGAGGTGGTCCAGATCTGGTACCAGATGGCGATCAACGGTCGCCGCGACCTGGACCTGGC
>JAEZHW010000016.1 GCA_023436775.1 Actinomycetes bacterium | reverse complement strand
GTGGGTACTCGAACATGGCGCACAGCGTGAGGTTCCGCACTTGTGACCCGGCAGGGTCCCCACAATCGTCGCCCGCCGTCCACCAACAGGCATGGGAACCATCGACCGCGTCGGCAATGTTCACGACTCACAGGGCCAGTTCGCCGGCCGTCAGCAGACGGAAGGCGACCCTGACGAGCTGCTGGGCGGAGTGGCCGACCCCGGCTACACCATGCTGCCGGTGACTCTGCCGGCCCGCTGGGGCGCCTACGAGGTCCCGCCCGGGTGTCGCAAGGAGCGGTGGGTCCAGCACAAGGTCCTCGTCCCCGGCGAGGTCCGCAGCATCGGCACCGACCAGGTGGTCGGCGCGTTCACCGTGGCCCCGGACGAGTGGCGCGAGGACAGCGACTGGTACTCGTTCGACGGACATCTGTACCGGCCCTGGCTGACGGACCGCCAGCAGACCGAGGCGCACGACTTCACCGAAGGGTTCCTGCTCCAGCGCCTCGCGAACGGTGAGGACGCGATCCGTACCGGGGCGGAGAGCGACGAGGAGGCGATCCGGCAGGTGCAGGACCGGCTCGACCAGTTCCTGATCGTCGACGGCGAGATCTGGTGCCGCGCCGGGGAGCCGCGCTACGTGGTGCAGACCTTCGGGTTCGGAGGGAACCACGGCGGCACCGCGCTGCTGGTCGCAACCGACTACAACCCGAACTTGC
The DNA here is from genome assembly GCA_023436775.1 of Actinomycetes bacterium. Classification (GTDB taxonomy): domain Bacteria; phylum Actinomycetota; class Actinomycetes; order Actinomycetales; family Microbacteriaceae; genus JAEZHW01. The sequence continues at coordinate 7,310 of JAEZHW010000016.1, read as the reverse complement.
AGCCCCACTGCTACTTCCGGGCCGACGAGTTCGAGGCCGCCCGGGAGTTTGCGATCGAGGTCGCAACGAACCGTGGTGACACCGAGTCGGCGCGCAGCATCGCCGCGATGGCCGCTCCGATCGTCGTCCATGACCCGTCCGCCGTCACCCTGGTCACCCCGCCGCACGAGCCGGCCGAGGTGAAGAAGGCGCGTTCCGACTACGACGATGCGGTCTACCGGTTCGCCGGGTTCCGGCCCGAGTTTGAAGGGGTCACCTCCGAGGCGCTGGTGAAGGCGAAGGCCGAGCTGGATGCTGCCTTCGCTGCCCTGACCGCGGCCACCGACGACCCGGCCGGCGATGCGCTGCGGCACCGACCGTACGAGGACCGGCCCGCCACCTGGCGCCGCTGACCTGCCCTGTCCCGTCCGCTCCGGCCGGCGCACTCTCCCGCCGGACCGTCCACCTACAGCCATGAGCAACGACCAGCACATCGTTCGGGGCGCCACCGTGCCCGGCACCAACGACGGCTCCTTCGCGCCCCACCACAAGCGGGAGGCTGACACGGACTTGCTGCAGCCGCAGCGCGAGCCGTACATGGTGACCGTCAGGCTCCAGCTGTGGGGGCACCGCGATCAGCTGATCGAGGTCGAGCAGGTCCAGTTCGACGCCGCCGAGATCCTCGTCGCCGTGCCGCCGCAGGCCCGGGCCCGGGTGGAGGAGGACGGCAGCGACCACGACTGGCTCCTGTTCGAGGCGCAGAAGCGGGGCCTGGTGAAGGACTGGGACGGGCCGTTCGACGTCGACGTGATGGCGTCGGAGATGCAGGAGTGGTTCGACCGGAACCCGCACGTTCCCGAAGACCCGGCCGTGGCTCGGCAGCGCACCGCGCACGTGGTGCGGCAACGGGTCGAGACAGCCCTCGGCACCCTCGGCGACGACGAACGCCGGCTCGTGTTCGAGCAGCTGTACGCCGACGAGACGTTCCGGGCCGACATCCAGGCCGCGCAGAGGGCGGCCGGCGAGTACGGCCACATCTTCACGGTGGCGGCGTCCGAGGCGACCATGGAGCACCTGATCGACGAGTCCGACGACTCCCGTTTCGAGGGTCTGCAGCTCAGCGAGGAGGAGCGGGCGTCGCTCGCCCGTGAAGCCAGCTTCCGGATGCAGGACACCCTCGCCACCGACGAGTACTACACCGACATGCAGGACCAGCTGGCCGGGCACTTCCTGTCCATCCTCAAGGAGCAGCGCTCGCCGAAGCCGCGCAAGCGCTGACCGCCGTCCACCTACAGCCATGAGCAACGACCAGCACATCGTTCGGGGCGCCACCGTGCCGGGCACCAACGACGGCTCCTTCGCGCCCCAGCACAAGCGGGAGGGCGACCCCGGCATGCTGGTCGCGGGCCGGCCTGTCGACGAGTTCTTCTCCGAACTCCACCGCCGGTCCGGAGTCTGGAGCGACCAGATCGACGAGGCGCTCAACAGTGCCGGGGTCACCGGTTCGACCGTCACCCCCGACCAGGAACGTCTCGTCCACATTTCGCTCGCGGCCGCCGCAGCTTCGCAGGATGCGCTGCGTCGCGTCATGGAGAGCCACAAGGCGATGATGGAGGCCCGACAGGCGCTGGTGAAGCACCGGTGCGAGGCCGTAGCCGCGATGATCCAGGCGCGCCACCCGCAGGTCGACAAGGTCGACCTCGTGGACCAGGACGGGTCCGGCGAGTGGCACATCGAAGCCTGGGACGGCGAGGGCGCCCGTCTCGATCTGGGGTTCGACGACCCGGGCAGCGACCACAGCGACCTGGCGCTGAACCTGGCCACCATGTCGGCAGGTCTGGGAGATGCGAAGGACGCCGACTTCGAGCAGGTGGTCGACGGCCGGGCGGACATCCAGCGCACTTGGGAGGGCCGACCCACCCGGATCACCCTGAGCCTGGCCAAGGTCGGGATCCCCCGCTGACCCCGCACACCTGCAACCATGAGCAACGACCAGCACATCGTCCGTGGTGCCACCGTCGCCGGCACCAACGACGGATCCTTCGCGCCCCACCGCCAGGCTGAGGCGGACGATGCCAGGATCCTGCCGACCGACGCCCACCCGATGGCGACGCTCACGTTCGACGACTTCCTCTGCGACGACGAGCTCGAGTTCGCCCGCGAAACCCTCGGGCCGGATGCGACCGACGACGAGGTTGTCACCCTTGCCGCTGACCGTGCCCAGGTCGCCTACGACGAGTACCTCACCGAGCTCGACCTGCGGTTCCCCCAGGACGAGCCGGCGGACACCACCGAAGCGGAACCGGAGTGGAGGTGGCATCCGGACTCCGTCGAGAAGGTGACATCGCGGGCCGACGTGAAGGTCGGCGACCAGGTCCGCTGCTACATGATCGGCCTCGGCGTGCGGCGCGCCCTACTCGGCGCGACAGGCACCGTCGTGTCGACCAACGGCCGGATCAACGCGAAGATCGAGTTCCGGGGCCCGCTGCGCAACGACGAGGGCAACCTCGTGCTGCGGGACGGGGATGTCGCCGTGTGCACGTTCCCGTACCAGTTGCTGCTCCGCCACAAGCGCTGACAACCGTCCACCTACACCTATGAGCAACGCCCACATCGTCCGCGGCGCCACCGTCGCCGGCACCAACGACGGATCCTTCGCCCCGCAGCACAAGCGGGAGGGCGACACGGCGGTGTTGCCGGTGCCCCTGAGCGCCCATGACGTGCCGCTCGAGCATGTGCACCCGGGCGACACCTGCTGGCTGGACCATGAGGTGTTCACCGTCGCGCAGACGAACCTGTTCGCGATGACGGTCACCGACACCGAAGGTCGGACCCGGCAGGCGCTCAACGGCCAGGTCGGACGGTTCTCCCGGCCATTGGCGCCGTTCGATGACGTCGACTGGGAGGAGCGGGAGGACCTGGACTCCTACGACCGCGACTTCCCGTTCCACGGCGCCCTGGTCCGCTACAACGCCGACGGGATCGGGCAGGTGTCGGCGTTCGTCGGCGGCGGTGGCACCTTCGACTGGCACGGCCGCTACTTCTTCGGCACCTTCGAGCCCGACGAGTTGCTGCCGGACGGACGCACGAAGGGTGAGGCGTACAAGCAGTGGATGGATGAGGTCGGCGGGACGGCGATCGTCAACGGCATCATCAAGACGTACGGCTGGGACATCTTCGGCTACGACGGTGTCGACACCGAGCTCCAGCCGGCGATCTGCGCCACGAACATCGGCCCCGGTGAGCTGAGCGACGAGCAGATCGTCACGATGATCTGGGACGCCTCAGTGCGATGGCGGAACGAATCCGATCCTGGAACGTTCAACTGCCCGTACCACGGGAGAAGGTGGCTGCAGAAGGCAGCCGACGAACATCCTCTGCCGTGGGTCGAGGAGAAGCCGCCGTTCTGACCGGACCTGGCCATCGGCTGCGCACTATGACGCCCCGCCCTGCTGTCCGGGGCGGGGCGTAACCCTGTGTCAGCGGGTCAGCAGCTGGTCGGTGCCGACCTGGCGTCCGCGGCGCAGCCGGGTCTCGTCGACGACGATGGTGTAGCCGCCAGCCGGGTAGCGGGGGTCGGTGGAGGCGACCGGCAGGCACAGCCACGCACCGTCGCGGTGCAGCAGTCCGGACGGCTCGCGGGACCGCTCGCTGCGGCGTTCGAGTACGGTGACGACGACGCGGCGCTGCTCCGGATCCTCCTCGGCGCTGAACAGCTGCGGAAGCTCGATCACCATGCCGGCCGCGGGATGCGGAATGGTGACCGGCAGGTGGGAGCAGCGTTCGTTCGTCGACCCGGCCGGGCTGCCGGCCAGGCGTGCCGCCTCGTCGGCGTCACTCTCGATCATCACGGTGAATGCCATCGGGTACCTCCTGGTGTGGTGGCCGGGCCTCAGGTGAGGCCGCCGGCGACGAGCAGATCGTGAAGGGTCGGCGGTTTGAACTCCCACGCGTCCAGCGACGTGTTCAGCTGCGGCGTCCCGGCCTTGGAGTGGCTGACCTTCTCGGTGCTGTGGGTGTGGGCGCAGATCAGTGGCCGACCCTCGTCCCGCAGCCGCCACTGGGTGTGCCGGTCCTCGGCCCGGCCGTCGGTGTCGCCGTCGTAGGGGAAGTGGGAGATCAGCAGCTGGATCCCGTTGTGCCGGATCGACGCCATCGTGGCGACCGCGGCGAAGTGCCGCAGCGCCTCGGCCTGGTAGCGGTACGCGTTCGGGTGCATCGGGTGGGCCCGGTCGTGGTTGCCGAGGATCCAGACATGGGTGCCGGGAATCTGGTCGACGATCCGGATCTCCTCGCGCCAGTTCCCCATGAACGCGTCCCCGGTCCAGTACCAAAGGGTGTCGCGGCGGGCGATTCGCAGGACGTTCCTCAGGAACACGGCCCGCCAGTGGTCGACCGACTCGAAACCTCGCAGCAGGGCGACCTTCGGGTGCCCCAGGTGGCCGTCACCGATGAACCGGATCTCTCCCATCGTCACCCTCCCTTCGCCTCTGTGTGAATCGTTTCCGGCACTGATGCGGGAGCGGTCGGCGTGTCGCCTTCAGCCTGCTTCAGCCTCCCCCGATAGCCTTCAAGCAGGTGGCAGGGGAAGGCCACTTGGGGCCCGGCGAGGCAGCTGCTTTTCGCAGTCTCTCGCCGGGCTTTCCCGTCCCCGCTCAGCTGTTGAGCGGGACCACGTCGATCCCACCGGCCATTCGCCAGACCAGGTCCGCCACCTTCACCATGTCGCCGTCCCGCAGCGCCATCACAGCCCGGTTCGTCTCCGCGACGACCAGCACGCCGGGGGTGTCGAGGGTCGCCAGACCCAGGGCGAACACGTCCCGCCACAGCGGGGCAGGGTCGCGGGTCAGCTTCACGTGCTCCGGGTACCCGGTGACCGCCGCGGCCAGCGCGACCGCGTCCGCCTTGGAGGCGGCAACCACGAGCACGCGTCCACTGAACGCCCGGTGCGGGTGTTCCGGCTCGAACGCGAGCCGCGTGCCGGGGTTGAGGATCGCCCTCTCGTCGATGAACATCTTCAAGGCCATCAGGTCACCTGCTTTCGTCACCAGCATCGTTGGCGGCACAGGTGGGAAACCGGCTGTCGGTGCGGACACCCTCGGGGCAACAACTCAGTCGCGGAAGTCGTCATGGAGGCGGACCGACGACAGTTCGACGGTGCCGTCGTTCAGCATCCAGAAGTGGAGCCGACGCGCCGACGGGGTCTTGACCTGCAGCGACACCCGCCAGCAGGTCGCACCGTCCGGGCGGACCCGGGCGGCGTTGTCCCCGCCGGTGCCGTCGCGCAGCTGGTGCAGCTCACGTCCAGGCAGGTCGACGACCAGGCCGGTGACGATCTCGACGATCACGTCGATCACCTTCGACCGGTCCACCCCTTCGGCAGAAGCCAGGGTCTGGAGGAAGTCGGGGCCGAGGCTGTACCGGCCCAGTGGCCGGGCCGCCTTCTCCGCGGCCGGGATGCGGCGCGCCCAGGCGAGCTGAACCTCGAAGCGGAGCTGCTCTTCCGGGTCGGCGAACAGTGACCGTTCCCGTTCGACCAGGTCGACGGCGGTCTCTGCTGAACCGAGCTTCCGTCTCGTCTGGGCGAGCGCGGCCTCGGCCTCGCGGGCGCGGGTGCGGGCGCGTGCGAGTTCCTGCTGGGCGCGCTCGACGCTGCGGGACGCGGCGGCCAGGTCACCCATGAGCTGGTCCCGCTCGGCGGTCATGGACGCCAGGGCGGCGGATGCGACGTCGGGGGTTGCCGGTACCGCGGCCGGCTGAGGCTCTGGTTCGGGCTCTGGCTCAGGTTCCGGCTGGGGCTCGGGGTCAGCGGCCGTTCGCTGTGGTGGGATCAGCCAAGCCGGCCCGCCGGGCAGGATCGCCGGCGCGGGCACTGGTTCGACGTCGGGATCGACATCGGCCATGTCGAGGCTCCAGCCGGCATCGGCGGGGGTGCCGGTGAGCACCGCGGCGACCGTCTCACCCTCGGTGAGCAGGTCGGCGACGCGGGCGGGACGCGACGGTTCGATGATCTGGTCACGCATCACCCGGACGGCCACCTGCGGGTACATGGCAACGTCGGCGTGGCCGGTCGTCACCGTCTCGACCCGGCCCAGCACGGTGTCGCCCGGGCGGTAGTCGGCGAGCGCCTCGGCGGCGGGGCGCACCATGTCGGTGATGTCGAGCCGGCCGGAGGTGTCCAGCTGGCCCTCCACCCTCATCCCTGCGGTGAACAGCCGCTCAGCGTCCACCCCGTCGACTGTCAGCTCGGGACGAACCGCGGCCATGCCTCCGCCGTCCAGCGCCACGAGGGCGCGGCCGCCGGCAACCCCGAGCACGCGGCCGGTCGCCGGTCGTGAGTCTGCCAGGGCGGTGGCCTGGGCCGCGCGATGGGCGGCGTGGAGGGCGTCGGAGATGACCCGCTCGGTGACCCGGGCGGCGTCTGCCGGGTTCCACACGAACCGTAGCGGCGCCGCATCAGGGTCGGAGTTCCAGCCGACCGGATAGGTGCGGCTCGCGCCGCCGTACACGGTGCAGCGGTCCGGCAGGGCGTCGGACAGGGCATGGCCGACGGCCCCGTTGATCACCTCGTGTACGTCGACCAGGGCACCGAGCTGGGCGCGGATGTCGGCGACGTCAACCAGGGCTGTGTCGCGTCCCGACGGGCGGGTCACCACCACGACGGTGCGATCCCGTGACGGGTCGACCACGTGGTGGGCGAGCTTGACGGCCAGGTGCGGCTCGTCGATGAGCATCGGCAGGCCGGGGACGATCGGGGCGGGAACGGCCGCTGCCTGGGCGTCGACGCCGCCGGCGCGGTGACGCTTGCGCTTCGGCATGGCTCAGTGCCCCTCGGTGGCCAGCATGGCGCGCTGCCGGTCCCATTCGGCGCGCAGCGCAGCGACGGTAATCCGGACGGTCATGGCGTGGTCTCGGACCTTGTAGAACTCGCTCAGAATCGAGTCGACAACCCGGGTGGCGTTCGGGGAGTCGATGGCCTCGCAGTCGCCGTAGAGGGAGTCGATCTCGGTGTAGCACCTGCGGCACCCGACGTAATCCTCGAGGCCCTTCGCGGTCGCGCCGCAACAGTCGGTCAGCGGCATCAGCAGGCCGTCGCTGACAAGGAACCTGGCGCCGGAGGTGGTGGCAAGGACGACGGAGATGTCGGCGGACTGGCCGTACCGGTGGACGGTGCTGGTCAGGGTGCCTACCGGTAGGGTCCGGGTTTCTGTGGTGTCGGTCATGGTGGCCTCCGGTGCTGGGTGACGGCCCCTGTGGCCGCCTGCACCTGGACTGTTGGCGGCACCTGTTCCGGACCGGCCGGCAGTGGCTCGTGCCGGGGCGGGGCACGC
>JAEZHW010000020.1 GCA_023436775.1 Actinomycetes bacterium | reverse complement strand
CGCCCCCCCCCCCGGGGGGGGGGGGGCCCCCCCCCCCGCGGCCCCCCCAGGTGATCAGACGACTTAGAAGTCGTACTGGTCGATGTTCTCCGGGGTGAAGACGAGCGGCTTGTCGTACAGCACTTCGCCGTCCTTGCCCACGGTGTACGTGCCCGCCTTGCCAGCGTCGATGACCTGGCCCTCGGCCGTGGTGATCTGGCCGGTGGCGAGCTGGTAGGCGGCCATGGTGGCGACGTAGCCGAGCTCTGCCGGGTCCCACAGCGCGAATGCCTTGGAGGCGCCGCTCTTCAGGAACTCCTTAACCGAGCTGGGCAGGGCGAAGCCGGTGGCCCACACCTTGCCGGCCAGGCCAGCGTTGACGATTGCCTGCTGGGCGGCCGGAGCCGAGACAGCCGACGAGGAGATGATGACCTTGAGGTCCGGGTTCGCCTGGATCAGGTTCAGGGCGATTTCCTGGCTCTTGGCGTCGTCGTCACCAGCGAACTGCACAGTGTCGATGTAGCTCAGGCTCGAGTACTTCGGGTCGGTGTCGATCAGTTCCTTCATGATCCTCACGTGCGCCGTGTGGTTCGGAGCCGTCGGCGAAGCCGAGATGAAGGCCACGAGGCCACCCTCGGGCGAGTTCATCAGCGCAGCGTCCAGCATGACCTGGGCGGCCAGCGGGTAGGACATCTGGTTCACGAACAGGTCGCGGGCGTCGACTGCTGCGTCGGCGTCGTAGGTCACAACCTTGATGCCCTGCTGGCGGGCCTGCTTCAGGGCCGGAGCAACGGCGTCACCGTCGATGGCCGAAACCACCAGGGCGCTCGGGGCCTGCGGGATGGCGTTGGTCAGGGTAGCGATCTGCTCAGTAGCGTCCGGCTTGTCCGAACCGATGTACTGGAAATCGATGCCGAGGTCCTTACCAGCGTCCTCACCACCGACGCGAGCGACCTCGAAGTAGGCCAGACCGGTGAACTTCGGAGCCATGAAGATCTTGACGTCCTCAGCTGCCGGAGCCTCTCCGTTGTCGCCACCGGGAGCGGTGGTCGAGCAGCCGGCGAGAACCAGCGCCGCCGCAGCCGCCGTGGCTGCAAAGCGGGTCAAACGACGACCCTGTCGATTGCGATTGAACATGTCAACCTTCCTTAATTGTTGTGAGTCGCACCACTCTTGAAGCACGACCTTTCCGGCAGCGACCGCCGGGGTTAGACCTTCTCGGCCGGTGCCGAAGCACCCTCCGAGGCAGCCGTCTCCCCTTCACTGGGCAGGATTGCGGGCGTTGCAGGCTTCTTTGCCCCGAACCGCTGACGCAGTTGCGAGACCAGACTTGGGACACCAACGCTGAGGATCAGCAGCAGACCGATCACGAGCGTCTGGCTCGTACCCGGCACGTTTGCCAGGCGCATACCGGTCTGCAGCGTCGCCAGCAGCAGGAGGGCGAGGAACACACCAAGGGCACGGCCAGAGCCACCCTTGATCGAGACACCGCCCAGGACGACCGCGGTCACCACGAACAGAATCGTGCCGTCCGCATTGTCGCCACGAGCCGACTGGTACTGGGCGACCCAGACCAGACCGGCGAGGCCAGACATTGCACCAGCCAGCGCGTACGCACCGACTCGGTTCAGATTCACGTTCATACCGGCCATGCGCGACGCGTCCGCGCTGTTGCCGAGGGCGTAGCTGGCGCGACCGAAGCGGGTCCACCCCATCAGCACGCCGAACAGCAAGGCCACCACCGGGATCAGCAGCAGCAGCAGCGGAATGCCGGCGATCCAGATCTGCGCGATCTGGGTGTACTCCTCGGTAATGCCGGTCACGCCAGCGTCACCGGCCAGGATGTACGCCAGACCGCGGTAGGCGCCCAACGTACCGAGCGTGACCGCCAGCGACGGCAGACCCAGGTAGGCCACCAGATAGCCGTTGATGGCGCCGAGGGCGGCGCAGATCGCGATGACCACCGGAAGCGCCACCGCCAGCGGGATGCCGTTCACCGAGAAGGTAGCGAAGAGCACCGAGCCGACCGCCAGCGTCGAGGCCAGCGAGATGTCGATCTCGCCCTGCACCACAATCGGGAACAGGCCGAAGGCCATCAGCGCGAAGATCACGAAGGTCTGCGCCGAGAACACCAGGTTGTTGACGTTCAGGAAGTAGGGCGAGAGGAACGAGCCCCAGACGAACGCCAGGACGATGAGTCCGACGAGGAGCAGCTCCCAGCGGAAGGTGCGGGTTAGCGACTTCACTGCTCAACCTCCATGATGCGACGCCGCGTGGTGGCGCTCAGAACCTTGCGTTGCACGATCGCGTCGACCCCAACAGCGACGATGATGGCCGTGCCCTGAATCAGCAGGCGGTAGAACTCCTGCACGTGCAGCAGCACCAGACCGTTGTTGATAGTCGCGAGCACGATGGCACCAATGGCGGCACCGATCACGCTGCCCGAACCACCCCAGATGCTCACGCCACCGATCACGACCGCGGCCAGTGCCTGCATCTCCCAGCCGTTGGCCAGCAGCGAGTTGATGTTGCCGATCTGCGCACCGAGCAGCAGACCGCCGAAGGCGGCAACCATGCCCGAGACCGCGTAGGCCTGCAGGATGATGCGGCGACTGTTCAGACCGAAGAAATAGGCCGCCTTCGGGTTCGAGCCGTAGGCGTAGACCTGACGACCCCACGGGGTGCGGCGCAAGACCAGCGCAACCAGCAGCACGACCGCGACCGCGACCCAGACGTAGGCCGGCAGCCCGAGCCAGGTGGCCTGCGCGAGGTCACGCATGTAGCGCGGCAGCTCCTCGACCGTGACCTGCTGTGCGTTCGCGTAGAAGGACACGAAGCCGCGGTAGACCGAGAGCGTACCCAGCGTGGCCACGATCGACGGGATCTCAAGGTAGGCCACCAGGTAGCCATTGATGGCGCCGAGGACCAGACCGATCAGCAGGCCGAAGGGGATCGCGAACGGGCCAAAGGCCTCGTTCATGCCACCGATGTCGTAGACGACATAGGCGACCAGACCCATGATCGAACCGACCGAGAGGTCCAGGTTGCCGGTGAGCACCACGATGGCCTGCGAGGCGGCGATCACCATCAGGATCGCGGCACTGAACAGGATGCTGCGCCAGTTGTCACCGGTGAGGAACCGGTCCGACATGGTGGTGAAGATCACGATCAGCGCCACCAGGAAGCCGATCACGCCGAAGAAGCGCACCCGCAGGGCGGCGGCACCACCGGTGAAGCCGAGCCGCTCCTTCAACGAAGGGGTGGTCGCGTTCGAGCCGCTCATTCTGCTGCCTCCCTGGCGGTACCGGTTGCCGCGGCCAGGATGTTCTCCTGGGTTGCGTCGGCGATGTCAATGTCTGCGGCGAGGCGGCCACGCGAGATCACCAGGACGCGGTCGCTGACGGCGAGCACCTCCGGCATGTCCGAGGAGACCATCAGGATGGCCATCCGCTGCTTGCGGGCCAGGTCGCGCATGATGTCGTGGACCTGAGCCTTCGTGCCGACGTCGATACCGTGCGTGGGCTCGTCCAGCAGGAGAACGTTCGGGCCGACCGCGAGCCAGCGAGCAATCGCCACCTTCTGGCGGTTACCACCGGACAGCGACGACACCGGAGCTTCGATCGCGCCCTTGATGCTCAGGGCTTCCTTCTGCTCGAGCGCCATCTCACGCTCGCTGCGACGCTGCATGAAGCCAAACTTGCTCAGCTTCTTCAGGCTCGGCAGGGCAATGTTGTCCTGGATGCTCAGCGGCGAGATGATGCCCTCGTGGTCACGGTCTTCCGGCAGGTAGACCACACCGAGGTTCGCCATCTGGCCCGGCTTCTTAGGCTTGACGACTTCGCCGTTGATCTTCACGGTGCCGGTGACGCCCTTGGTGAGGCCGAAGATGGCTTGGGCGATCTCGGAACGGCCAGAACCGACCAGGCCGGCCACACCGACGATCTCGCCAGCGCGCACCGAGAAGCTGATGTTGTCGAACGTGCCGGGAGCGCTGAGGCCCTCGACCTCGAGACGCACCTCGCCGAGCTCTTCCTCGCGAGCGACCTGCTCCAGGACAACCTCGCGACCAACCATGAGCTTGATCATCTCGGCGTCGCTCAGGTCCGCCTTGGCGCGGGTGGCAACGTGGCCACCGTCGCGGAGCACCGTGATGGTGTCAGCGAGCATGCGGATCTCTTCCATGCGGTGCGAGATCCAGACCACGGTGGTGCCACGCGCCTTGAGGCGGTGGACGACCTCGTAGAGCTTGCTGGCCTCACCCGGGGTGAGGGCGCTGGTGGGCTCGTCCAGGATGAGCAGCTTCAGGTCCGTCGAAAGCGCACGAGCGATTTCCACGAACTGTGCTTCGGCGACGGTGAGGCCGGCCACGAGTCGGTCCACGTCGAGCGGGTAGCCGACCTCTTCGAGCAGCGCCTTGGCACGTGCTCGCATCGCCTTGGTGTCCAGGAAGGCACCACGCTTCGGGTACTGACCCGTCACGATGTTCTCCGCAACCGAGAGGTGCGGGAAAAGCTTGGGGTCCTGGTAGACCGCGGCAACACCAGCCGCGCGCGCCTCCAGCGGCGTGCGAAAGTGGATCGGCTCGCCGTCCAGCAGTACCTCGCCAGCGCTGGCGGTCTGCAGGCCCGTGATGATGCTCACGAGGGTGGACTTGCCCGCGCCGTTTTCACCGACGAGTGCGTGCACCTCACCCGGCGCGAGGTCGAAGCTCACGCCGCGGAGTGCTTGCACCGCCTCAAAGTTCTTGGCCACGCCTCGAATGCTGAGGCGGGGCGGCACCGTCTGTGCCGCCGATTCCTTCGCCATGCTCTGTGTCGCCTTCCTGATGAGCGGAGGGCCCTACGCCGGAGGTCGGCAGGATCCTCGCTGATCGTTGTCGAGAGACTAACCCCGGATCTGCACGTTTGCAAACCAATGTCCACCGCATGAACATTTGTTCAGGGGTTCCCTTGAAAAACACCACCGTACCCCGAACAGATGTGCAGGTTTGCATCCTGGCTTGCGCAGGGGCTGTCCCGGTCTCTGGGAATGAGAGCGCGACCACTCTAGGCGGAACTGAAGACACCTCAGCGTTGAGGCCAGACGGAACCCACAGCGGCGTGCCGACGCCTGAGGAGACGCCGTGCTGCGAGGCCGTCCGCAGCCCTCACCGGGTCGGCGAGCAGCCTAGGAATCAGCGAGTTCGCGGGCGACATCCTCGCTGGTAATCAGGATGTCGATGTAGCCGCCTTCGAGTGCGCCCTTGATGGCCTCGGTCTTGTCGATGCCGCCAGCCACGGCAATCACGTTGCGCATCGAGCGCAGTTCTCGGATTGCGATGCCCACACGGATCTTCTGCAGGTCAACGGCGAGGACGCGGCCGCGCTGGTCGTACCACTCGCCCAGAATGTCCCCTACGGCACCCTGTGCCTGATAGCTGTAGAGCTGTTCTCGGGTGACCAGGCCGTTTTGCAGGATGGTCGCGTTCGGAATCGCCGCACCAATACCGATCAGCGTGGCATCCGCCGAGCGAGCCAGATCCACCACCGCAGTGACCGCGCGTTCTTCCCGCAGCACGGCCGCACTTTCCGGACTGGACGCCAGCAGCGGCGATGGTACGAAACGGATGAAGTCGGCGACACCATTGTTCGTGGCGCCACTAATGCGAGTGGTGTAGGCGTCGATGCCGCCGGTGAGGGTTGCGAAGGTGACGCCGTTGAGGTGCTCCCGACGCAGGGCGAGCATGGTGCGCAGCACCGTGTCCCCCCAACCAATACCGACGACGGCGCCCGGTGCGAGATAGCGACGTAGGTATGAGGCCGCTTCAATCGCGATGCGGCTATTGATCGCCTCGCCGGAGACCATGCGTCCTTCGGAGGGCACCACGACCACATCACGAATGCCGTAGCGCTGCCGAATGCGGGCGCCGAGCTCTACCCCGCCATATCCGGTGGTGTCGATTTCGATCCGGACCACTCCGGTACGGCGGGCGCGGTCGAGCAGGCGGGCGACGGTCGGGCGGGACACGTGCATCTGCTCGGCAATCTCTGCCTGCGTCAACTCGTCGCGATAGTAGAGCCAGGCCACGCGCACGAGCATTTCGCGCTCGGCCGCCGCCTCTCTGGATGCACCCGGTACCGGCATCGTGCCACCCTTCCCCGCCACGTGTTCAGTGATCCCCGCGACCAGCCTAGCGCCTTTCGCCGTTGGTGAACATATGTTCACGATGAGAACGCTTGTGCAACCGTGCGTATACTGACCAGGGATTCAACCACAAAGGAGTGCCCAATGTCGGGGAAGTTGTTGGCGATCGGCGACACCTATTTGCCGCTGGATCTGATCGAGCCCGCACTGGCAGCGTTGGCCGCTGACCGTGCCATCGAGGTGCGCAGCGTGACGCCGAATGAGCGCCCCGGCATCAGCGAGATTCACGAGTACCAGGGTGACCCGGACCGCATCGCTGAGTGGACGCAGGGGGCTGACATCCTGCTCGTGCACGCCGCGGCGGTCACTCGCACCGTGTTCGAGCACAACCCCCAGCTGCGCATCGTGGCCTGCGCTCGTGGCAACCCGGTGAACGTGGACCTGCAGGCCGCCCGCGACCACGGCGTGACCGTGCTGCACACGCCGGCGAAGAACGCCGATAGCGTCGCCGACCTGACGATGGTCTCGACCCACATGCTCTTCCGCGGCATGCACCGCGCCCAGAACTGGCTGCGCCGCGAGTCCGAAGCCGGCGAAACCCACCTCGACTCCACCTTCGTAGGCGGCCAGTTCATGGCCCGCGAGCCAGCGGGTGCCACCATCGGCATCATCGGCTACGGCGCCATCGGCCAGCGCGTCGCGCGCCAGGCTGAGCGCTACGGCATGCACGTGCTCGCCTACGATCCGTACCGCACCGAGGCCGATGTCGAACTGGTCGACCTGCCCGAGCTGCTGCGCCGCAGCGACGTCGTCACGCTGCACGCCAAGGCCAGCGCCGAGAACCGCCACCTGATGGGCGCCGAGGAACTCGCGCTGCTCAAGCCTGGCGCCTTCGTGATCAATACCGCGCGCCAGTCGCTGCTGGACGAGGTTGCGCTGCTGGCTGGACTGGAGTCCGGTGCCATCGGCGGTGCCGCCCTCGATGTCTGCGAACCGGACGGCGTGTGGCCGCAGTTGGCGCTGCGTGACGATGTCATCATTACCCCGCACCTCGGCGGCGCTACCGCGCAGACCCAGCAGCGAGCCATGGCTATGCTCGTTGCCGACATTCAGGCCATCGAGTCGGGCCAGAGCGCCAAGTTCGTGGCCGCCTAGGGAAGGAACCCATCGTCGTGACAGTGGATGTTGTTGCCGCCGTCGACCTCGGCGCGACCAGCGGTCGTGTCATGCTCGGCGCCTTTGACCGCGGCGAGCTGAGCCTGACCCAGGTGGCACGCTTCCGCAATGGCCCGGTGCGCGTCCACGACTCCCTACACTGGGACATCCTCGGCCTGTACCAGGACATCGTGGCTGGGCTCGGTGCAGCAGTGCGCCGACTGCCCGAGGTGCGCAGCGTCGGCGTGGACTCGTGGGCGATCGACTACGGCCTGTTCCGCAACGGTGCGCTGCTCGGCAACCCGCACCACTACCGAGACGACCGCAACCCGCCCGCTGCGGAGAGCGTCGCCGCCGACGTGTCGCCCGACGAGCAGTACCAGCGCAACGGCCTGCAGTTCCTGCCCTTCAACACCATCTACCAGTTGCGTGCGGACGCGATGGCGGACCAGTTGGAGTTGGCCGACCGACTGCTGATGATCCCCGACCTGATCAGCTACTGGCTGAGCGGCGTTGCAGTCACCGAGCTCACGAACGCGTCCACCACGGGCCTGCTGTCCGTGCACGAGCCGGTCTGGGACGAAGAACTCCTCGAGCGCCTCGGCTACCCGCGGCGGCTGTTCACCGAGCTGGTAGCCCCGGGCACCGAGCTCGGTGGCCTGCTGCCGTCGGTCGGAAGCGAAATCGGCAAGCAGCTGCGCGTGATCGCGGTCGGATCGCATGACACCGCCTCGTCGGTGGTCGCCGTGCCCGCCCAGAACGCCAACTTCGCGTACATCTCCTGTGGAACCTGGGCCCTGGTCGGTGTCGAGACCGACGGCCCCGTCCTCACCGAGGCTGGCCGCGCCGCGAACTTCACCAACGAACGCGGCGTGGATGGCCGCTACCGCTACCTGCACAACGTCATGGGTATGTGGCTGCTCAACGAGTCGGTCCGAGAGTGGGAGCGCGGCGGCGAGACCGTCGACCTGCCTTCGCTACTGCGCGAGGCCGAGGCGGTCACGGCCCCGGTGGCCATCTTCGACCCCGACCACAGCGACTTCATGGCCCCCGGCGACATGGCCACGCGGATCGCGAAGCACGCTGCTGAGCACGGCCTGCCCGTGCCCGCCAGCCGCGCCGAGACCGTCCGCTCCATCGTCGAGAGCCTGGCCACGGCCTTCGCCCGCAACGTGCACGCGGCCTCGGAGTACTCGGGCGTGCGGGTGGATGCCATCCACATCGTCGGTGGCGGCTCGCAGAACGCACTGCTCTGCCAGCGCACCGCAGACTTGGCTGGAGTCCCCGTGCATGCGGGTCCGGTCGAGGCGACTGCAATCGGAAACATGCTGATTCAGGCGCGCACTCTCGGCGTGGTGAGCGGAGACTTGGAGGCGCTGCGTCGCATGGTCGCCGCAGCGTTCCCGCTCACCACCTACCGCCCTGGCGCCTCGCTGACGTAGTCAGCCAGGTGCTGGGCGGTCAGGCCTGCCCGCTCGGCCACGAGTTGCGCGGGCGGGCCTGCGAAGACCACCGTGCCACCGTCGCGACCTGCGCCAGGGCCGAGGTCGATGATCCAGTCGGCGTGCGCCATTACCGCTTGGTGATGCTCGATCACGATCACGGTCTTGCCCTGATCCACGAGGGCATCCAGCAGGCCGAGCAGCCGTTCCACGTCGGCGAGGTGCAGACCAGTGGTGGGCTCGTCCAGGACGTAGACGTCGCCCGCCTCGCCCATTGCGACCGCGAGCTTCAGGCGCTGCCGCTCGCCACCCGAGAGGGTCGTGAGCGGTTGTCCGAGGCGCAAGTAGCCGATGCCGACCTGGTCCATCCGCTGCAAGATTGCCTTGGCCGCCGGGACCGGGGCGGTCTCGGTGAAGAAGTTCAGGGCCTCGGCGACCGGCAGGTCCAGCACCTCGGCGATGTTCTTGCCGCCGAGGCGGTAGTCCAGCACCTCGGCTGCGAAGCGCTTGCCCTCACACACCTCACACACGGTGGCCGTCGTCGCCAGCGGCCCCAGGTCCACATAGATCACGCCCGCACCCGAGCAGTTCGGGCAGGCACCTTCCGAATTGGCGCTGAACAGCGCCGGCTTGACGCCATTTTCCTTGGCGAAGGCCTTTCGGATCGGCTCCAGCAACCCCGAATACGTCGCCGGATTACTGCGCCGCGAGCCGCGGATCGCGCCCTGGTCGATGGTCACGACCCCGTCGCGGCCAGCCACATGTCCGTGAATGAGGGAGCTCTTGCCGGACCCGGCGACACCGGTCACCACGGTCAGCACCCCGAGCGGAATGTCGACGTCCACATTCCGCAGGTTGTTGGTGGTCGCGCCACGCACCTCGATCTGTCCGGTCGCACTGCGCACCTCGGCCTTGAGGCGGGCGCGGTCGTCAAGGTGCCGTCCAGTGATCGTGTCGCTGGCCCGCAAGCCCGCCAGGTCGCCCTCGTACATCACCTCGCCACCCGCGCTGCCAGCCCCGGGGCCAATGTCGAGTACATGGTCCGCGATCGCAATCACCTCTGGCTTGTGCTCGATCACGAGCACGGTGTTGCCCTTGTCCCGCAACTCCTGCAGCAGGGTGTTCATCCGCTGAATGTCGTGCGGGTGCAGGCCGATTGTGGGCTCGTCGAAGATGTACGTGACGTCCGTGAGCGCGGATCCCAGATGCCGGATCATCCGCAGCCGCTGCGACTCACCGCCGGACAGCGTGCCTGCTGGCCGATCCAGGGCCAGATAGCCGAGGCCGATGCGCACGAAGGCCGCGATCGTCTCCCGCAGGGTCTTCAACAGTGGTTCGATCCCGGTAGGGTCCACGGTCTGCAACCACTCGTCGAGGTCGCTGACCGGCATCGCGCACACCTCGGCGATGCTCTTGCCGTTGATCTTGGCGGACCGGGCGAGATCGTTCAGGCGGGTGCCACCACAGTCGGGACAGGTTTGGAAGGTGACCGCCCGCTCCACGAAGGCGCGGATGTGTGGCTGCATCGCCTCGACGTCCTTCGAGAGCATCGACTTCTTGATCTTCGGGATCAGGCCCTCGTAGGTCATATTGACCCCGGCGATGTTGACCTTCACCGGCTCCTTGTAGAGAAGGTCACGTCGCTCCCGCTCGGTGTACTCACGGATCGGCTTGTCGGCATCGACGAATCCCGACTCGGCGTAGATGCGTACCGCCCAGCCGTCCGCTGTGTAGCCGGGCACCTTCAGCGCACCTTCGCGCAGCGACTTCGACTCGTCGAAGAGTTGCACCAGGTCGATGTCGTTCACGGCGCCCATGCCGTCACAACGCGGGCACATGCCGCCGAGCTGGGTGAAGGTTTTTCGCTCCTTGAAGGTCTCGCCGCCGCGCTCGATGGTCACCGCGCCCGCGCCGCTGACCGTCGGCACGTTGAAGGAGAAGGCCTGGGCCGAGCCAATGTGTGGCTCGGCGATCCGGCTGAAGAGCACCCGCAGCAGCGCATTCGCGTCCGTGGCGGTGCCGACCGTCGATCGACTGTTTGCGCCGAGGCGCTCCTGGTCCACCAGGATCGCCGTGGTCAGGCCCTCGAGCCGATCCACGTCCGGCCGAGCCATCGAAGGCATGAACCCTTGCACAAAGGAGCTGTAGGTCTCGTTGATCATGCGCTGTGACTCGGCCGCGATCGTGCCGAAAATCAGCGAACTTTTGCCAGACCCTGAGACCCCGGTCACCACGGTTAGGCGCCGCTTTGGCAGCGTCACTGACACGTTCTTGAGGTTGTTCTCCCGCGCCCCGACCACGACGATCGCGTCGTGCCGATCGGCGGGGTGTACTGCGCTGTTGGCGACGTTGCTCATGGTGCCGTCCTCCCCTGCCGTGGCCCGCAGAAGGGGCCGCTCTGCGGCAGGTTCTGATTCTCTCGCAGCGGCACGGCATCCTCAATGCCCTGCCCAACGTGAACGCACGTTGTCGGGCTCCCGTGCCGGGTGCACCCGGTGGTCGCGCGTCCACAGCAGCAAGTCCGCCCGTTCTTCACGCGTTGTCAAAAGCGGGGATATTCCACGCATTCTGGCTCGTGAAAATCTGCGGAGTGTTCGTAACCTCGAAGTAGGCGCCGTTGACGCCAAGCGCAGGTAGCTCCGCGTACGTCAGTCAACGGCGCCTTACCTATGCCCGCCTCAGCGAGGAGTCCGCGCATGACTGCGAGTCCATTCGACGTTCCCAGCGAGCCGGAAGAACTTTTTCACCACCCGGATCGCAACCTCGCGATGGAGTTGGTCCGCGCGACCGAGGCCGCCGCGATCCGCTCAGTGCCGTGGATCGGCAAGGGCGACAAGCTCGCCGCTGACGGCGCCGCCGTGGATGCCATGCGCAAGTTCCTGAATACCGTGAACTTCGACGGTGTCGTCGTGATCGGTGAGGGCGAAAAGGACGAGGCGCCGATGTTGCACAACGGCGAACACGTCGGCACCGGCCGCGGGCCGCTCTGCGACATCGCGGTCGACCCCATCGACGGCACCAGCCTCACTGCCGCCGGCAAGCAGAACGCCATCTCCACGATCGCGGTCTCGGATCGCGGCACCATGCTCGACGTCTCCAGCGTGTTCTATATGGAAAAGATGGTGGCCGGGCCCGAGGCGGTGGGCGTGCTGGACCTGAACCTCCCGATCGGCGAGAACCTGCGCTTGCTTGCCAAGGCCAAGGGCGTGGACGTCTCGGACCTGCTCGTGGCCGTGCTCGACCGCCCACGGCACGAGCAACTGATCCAGGACATTCGTGCCGCCGGCGCGGGCACCCGCCTGCTGCGCGACGGCGATGTCGCCGGTGGCATCAACGCCGCGCGCTACCAGAGCCGTATCGACCTGTGCGTCGGCATCGGTGGCTCGCCCGAGGGCATTGTGACCGCGTGCGCGGTGAAGGCACTCGGCGGCTTCATCCAGGGCCGCCTCGCCCCCTCCTCGGACGCTGAGCGCCAGAAGGCGATTGACGCGGGCCTGCCGCTGGACACGGTGCTGTCCGCCGAGGACATGGTCAAGGGCGACAACACCTTCTTCGTGGCCACCGGGGTCACCGACGGTGAACTGCTCGACGGCGTTCGTCGCAAGGGTCCGATCATTCGGACCGAGAGCATGGTGCTGCGCGCCCGATCCGGCACGATCCGGCGGGTTTCGGCCGACCACCTCGTGTCGAAGTGGTTGCCGGAATCGGACTAGTCGCCTCGCGTCGCACTGTTGGCAGGGCTGCCAGGCCGATAGCCTGACAACATCCGCGAGAAAGGACCGTTGGCATGGCCGCTACGGAAGCGCACCTCACTGACGCGTACGGGATCGACCTGCACTACCGGCGCTGGGACGCCAAGAGCCCGGTTGCGGTGGTGCAGCTGGTGCATGGCGTCGGCGAGCACATTGGCCGCTACGAGCATGTGGCCGCATTCCTGAACCAGCACGGCTTCACCGTCTACGGCGACGACCACCGCGGCCACGGCAAGACCGGGATTCTGCAGCACGCTGGCCACCCCGAGCGCCTTGGTCGGCTCGGCCCCGGTGGCCACCCGGCGGCGGTGGACGGCGTCAACCTGCTGGTGGAGCACATCCAGGCCGAGCACCCGGATCTGCCGCACTTCGTGATTGGCCACAGCTGGGGCTCCTTCATCACGCAGATCCTGCTCAACCAGGGCCGCCTGGACAACGTCGCCGGTGTCATCCTCAGCGGCTCCTCGTATCGGATGCCCGGCTACCTGAACGCGGGCGACTTGAACAAGCCGTGGCGCGGGCCCAACTCGACCGGTCTGGAGTGGTTGAGCCGGGACCCAGCCGTTTGGCAGGCGTTCCAGGACGACCCGCTCACGACGTCGGAACCGCTGATGAAGTTGTTCGGCGTCGTTGACGCCACGCGCCTGTTCGGCCGGCCGAAGCGTGGCATCGACCCGGAATTGCCGATGCTGCTCATCGTCGGTTCGGAGGACACTGTAGGTGGTGCCCGATCGGTCCGCCGCCTAGAACGTGCCTACCGGGAGCGCTCTGGCATCACCGACATTCGCACCATCGTGTACGAAGGCGCGCGCCACGAGCCCTTCAACGAGACCAACAAGGACGAAGTGCTGCAGGACGTCCTCACCTGGCTGCAGGAGCATCTGCCCAGCGCCTAGGCTGAAGACATGCATGGCGAATACAAGGTCCCGGGCGGCAAGCTCGTCGTTGTCGACCTCGAAGTAGCTGGCGGCGTCATCACCGAGGCGCGCCTCGCCGGTGACTTCTTCCTGGAGCCAGACGAGGCCCTGGACGCGATCAACGCCGCCCTGCGCGGCATCGCCGTCGAGACCGACGCAGCCGCCATCGCCGAGCGCGTGCGCCTCGCCCTGCCGGAGGGGACGGTCCTCTTCGGCTTCACTCCCGAGGCGGTCGGCATCGTGGTGCGTCGCGCGCTGACACAGGCCACCGATTGGGACGACTACACCTGGGAGATCGTGCACCACGCCCCGCTACCGGGCCGACTGAACCTCGCCCTCGACCAGGTGCTCACCGAGGCGGTGGGGGCTGGCCGTCGCCGCCCCACCCTGCGCTTCTGGGAGTGGGACATGCCCGGGGTAGCCATCCTCGGCAGCTTCCAGTCGGTCAAGAACGAAGTCGACCTCGAGGCGGCCGAGCGCCACGGCATCGAGGTCGTGCGTCGTATCTCGGGTGGCGGCACCATGTTCGTCGAGCCGGGCTCGGTCATCACCTACTCATTGTCGGTGCCGGGTGAACTGGTCGCTGGCATGCCGTTCGCAGAGTCCTACGCCTTTCTGGACGACTGGGTGCTGCATGGCCTGCGCAGCCTAGGCATCGAGGCCGAGTACAAGCCGCTCAACGACATCGCCTCACCGAAGGGCAAGATCGGCGGCGCAGCACAGAAGCGCCTCGGGTCGGGGGCGATCCTGCATCACGCCACCATGAGCTACGACATCGATGCGCAGAAGATGACCGAGGTGCTGCGCATTGGCCGCGAGAAGCTCAGCGACAAGGGCATCGCCAGCGCCGTCAAGCGCGTGGATCCGCTGCGCAGCCAGACCGGCCTGAGTCGTGAAGACATCACCGAGCACCTAAAGCAGACCTTCATGGGCCTGCACCGGACGGTGCCCGGCGAGATCACTCCGGAGGAGCTCGCTGAGGCCGAAGAACTGGTGGTCAGCAAGTTCACCACCCCGGAGTGGATCTACCGCGTCCCCTAGTCCGCTGCCGGCGCCGAGTCGCGCAGGATCAGGCTCGTCTCCAGAATGCGACCGCGAGCCGGTGGCTGCTTGCCGCCAAGCAGGCCGAGCAGCATATCCACCATTTCGCGACCCATCTGGGCACTGGGCTGGGCAATGGTCGACAGCTTGATGTCGCCTCGCACTGACACCGGCGAGTTGTCGTAGCCCATCACCGCAACGTCGTCCGGCACCTTGAAGCCACGTTCGCGCAGCACGGTCACCGCGCCGGCGGCCATCAGGTCGCTCGCGACGAACACCGCGTCGAGATCCGGGGTGTGCTCCAGGATGCGTCGCATCGCCGCGGCACCGGAACCGCCGGTAAAGTCACCGTGCTCAATCGGCAGCAGCTCGAGGCCAGCCTCGCTGAGCACCTGCTGCCAGCCGGTGAGACGGTCCCGGGACGCATGCATGTCCATCGGACCGGTGATGGTCGCGATGCGCTTCCGGCCAAGCTTGACCAGGTGCTGCACCGCAGTCCGAGCGCCGGCGACGTTGTCCACGTCCACGTAGTAGGCGCGCTCGTTCGGATCATCAAGCGGCTGTCCACCAAACACGACCGGCACATTCTCGGGCAGCATCTCGAGCAGGGCGTTGCTGCCGTGCTGGGAGACCACCAGCGCGCCGTCGACATTGCCGCCAGCCAGGTACCGAGCGGTCTTCCGATTCATGTCGGAGGCGCCAATGATGAGGTTCAGCACGTAGTCGGTCGGCTGGATGCGGGAGGTGATGCCACCCACGATGCTGGCGAAGAAGGGGTCGCCGAAGAAGCGATCCGCCTCTTCCGGCACGATCAGCGCGATGGCGTGGGTCTGCCGACTGGCCAGCGCACGGGCGGCGCGGTTGGGCACGTAGTCCAACTTCTTGATTGCTTCGTTCACGGCCGCGACGGCCTCCGGGCTCGCCCGGTGTGCGCCGTTAATTACCCGAGATGCAGTGGCGCGCGACACGCCTGCGAGTGCGGCGACCTCTTCCAAGGTCGGTGCGCTGCGCCCGTTCTGGTCTGCTGACTTCACAGGACCTCGATTCTTCCCTGATTGAATCTAGGTTCAGACATCGTCGCCTGTCCCCGTTTCCAGTGTCTCCGACCAACGATGAAATCGTAGCCCAGACATCTGCTTCTCATAGTGGAAAAGCGCAGTCGCCGGGTTCGGGTCCCCGGCGAC
>JAEZHW010000007.1 GCA_023436775.1 Actinomycetes bacterium | reverse complement strand
TGTGCTCGCCGGAGGGCGAGCACTGCAGGGCGGGCGCGCCAACTGGCGCGCCCGCACGTGCACGGAACCGTGCCGGCTACTTCTTCTTGTTCGCGCGACGCTGGGCGCGGTTGCCGCCCTCTGCCGCACCACCGGTGCTCTGCCCGAAGGCGCCACGGCCACCCGCTGCCGGCTTCCCGGCTGCACCACTGGTCTGGGTGGAACCGTCCTCGCCGGGGGCGGTGTAGCTGAGCTTCTCCGCCGGCTGGGCCTGCGGCTGCAGACCCTTGGCCGCGAGCTGCTGCTGGCCACCTTCGGCGTTGACCTGCACCTCGAGGTTGAACAGGAAGCCGACGGCCTCTTCGCGGATCTGGCCCATCATCTGCTGGAACAGGGCGTAGCCTTCACGCTGGTACTCGATGAGCGGGTCACGCTGCGCCATGGCACGCAGACCGATGCCGTCCTTGAGGTAGTCCATCTCGTAGAGGTGGTCGCGCCAGCGGCGGTCGATCACGCTCAGCAGGACGCGGCGCTCGAGTTCCCGCATCGCCGGGGAACCAAGCTGTTCCTCGCGCTTGCGGTAGGCGATCTTGGCGTCCGAGGCGATCTCGTTCGCCAGCCAGTCCGGACGGATCTTCTCGAGTCCACCAGCCTCGACGATCACCTCGTCGACGGTGATGCCGATCGGGTACAGCTGCTTCAGTTCCGTCCAAAGCGCATTGATATCCCAGTCACCGCCGGCCGCCCAGTGCGAGTCGACCAGGTCCTTGACGACGATCTCGATGAAGCGCTGCACCCGCTCGGCGAGGTCGTCGCCTTCGAGCAGCTGGCGACGGTCCGCGTAGATCGCTTCGCGCTGGCGGTTGAGCACGTCGTCGTACTTGAGGACGTTCTTACGAATCTCGGCGTTCCGCGCCTCGACCTGGCCTTGGGCGCGCCGAATGGCACCACTGACCACCTTGGACTCGATGGCCAGGTCATCCGGGACGCTGGCACTGTTCATCAGCGAGGCGGCCGCGCCGGCATTGAACAGCCGCATCAGGTCATCGGTCAGCGACAGGTAGAAGCGGCTCTCGCCCGGGTCACCCTGACGGCCCGAGCGACCGCGCAACTGGTTGTCGATGCGGCGCGACTCGTGGCGCTCGGTACCGAGCACGTACAGACCGCCGGCCTCACGCACCTTTTCGGCTTCGGCCTCGACCTGCGCCTGAATGCGCGGGAAGACAATGTCCCACTGGCGCTCGTACTCTTCCGGGTTCTCGGTCGGGTTCAAACCCATCGACTGCAGCTCGCTGACCGCGATGTGTTCGGCGTTGCCACCGAGCATGATGTCGGTACCACGACCAGCCATGTTGGTGGCCACGGTCACGGCGCCGAGGCGACCAGCCTGCGCGATGATCGCAGCTTCCCGAGCGTGGTTCTTGGCGTTCAGGACCTCATGCTTGATGCCCTTCTTGGCCAGCAAGCGCGAGAGGTATTCGCTCTTCTCGACGCTGGTGGTACCGACCAGAACCGGCTGACCCTTGGCGTGGCGCTCAGCAATGTCCTCAACGACCTGACGGAACTTGGACTCTTCGTTCTTGTAGACCAGGTCCGGCTGATCGATACGGATCATCGGGCGGTTCGTCGGGATCGGCACCACACCGAGCTTGTAGGTCGACATGAACTCGCCGGCCTCGGTCTCGGCGGTACCGGTCATACCGGAGAGCTTGTTGTAGAGGCGGAAGTAGTTCTGCAGCGTGACCGTGGCCAGGGTCTGGTTCTCAGCCTTGACCTGGACGCCTTCCTTGGCCTCGATCGCCTGGTGGATACCCTCGTTGTAGCGGCGGCCAGCGAGGATACGACCGGTGTGCTCGTCAACGATGAGCACCTCGCCGTTCATCACGACGTAGTCCTTGTCGCGCTTGAACAGTGCCTTGGCCTTGATCGCGTTGTTCAGGAACGAGATCAGCGGCGTATTGGCTGATTCGTAGAGGTTGTCGATGCCGAGGTAGTCCTCGACCTTGGTGATACCAGCCTCGAGCACGCCAACGGTGCGCTTCTTCTCGTCGACCTCGTAGTCCGTGCCCTCGACCAGTCGGTTCGCGATGCGAGCGAATTCGGTGAACCAGCGGTTCGCCTCGCCGGAGGCAGGGCCCGAAATAATCAGCGGGGTGCGCGCCTCGTCGATCAGGATCGAGTCGACCTCGTCAACGATGGCAAAGAAGTGACCGCGCTGCACCATGTCCTTGGTGCTGATGGCCATGTTGTCGCGCAGGTAATCGAAGCCGAACTCATTGTTCGTGCCATAGGTAATGTCGGCCAGGTACTGCTGGCGACGCACCTCGGGGGTCTGACCGGCCAGGATGCAGCCCGTGGTCATGCCCAGGGCGCGGTAGACGCGGCCCATCAGTTCGCTCTGGTAGCCGGCGAGGTAGTCATTGACGGTCACGACGTGCACGCCACGGCTGGCGATGGCATTCAGATAGGCGGCGAGGGTCGCGACCAGGGTCTTACCTTCACCGGTCTTCATCTCAGCGATGTTGCCAAGGTGCAGGGCGGCACCACCCATGATCTGCACGTCGAAGTGACGCAGACCGATGGTGCGCTTGGCCGCTTCGCGGACCGCTGCAAAGGCTTCGGGCAGCAGGTCGTCCAGGCTCTCGCCGTCGGCGTAGCGGCTGCGCAGTTCCTCGGTTTCGCCGCGCAACTCTTCATCGGTGAGCTGCTCGAAGGCTTCCTCGAGGCTGTTGACCAACTTCACATATCCGCGAAGCTTCCGAAGAATACGGCCTTCACCAACTCGGAGGGCTTTTTCCAACACAGATGCCACAGGCTTGACTCCCGCCGTCTCTGGCGCCCGTCGGATTTCGCAGACGCCGTTCCGGGGGCACGCCCCGGTACCGGTACCGAGAGCACCGGAACTTCGCCATCATAGCAAGCCGGCCCGGTGCCTCGGGTGGAAAAGAACACACCCCGAATCACCGGGATTCGGGGTGTGTTCGAAGGGTTCTAGGACGCGTCAGCGATGAGTCCGTCGACCAGCTGTACCAGGATGTCACCCGGCACCAGTTCCACGGCCTCGCCGTTGATCTTCAACGTCGGGGTGCTGGTGATCCCAGCCTGGCGGGCGGCATCCGTGTTGCCACGAATCCAGCTCGCGTACCGCGCGTCGGTGACGCAGCTGAGGGTCTCGTTCGAGTAGCCCAGCTGGCTCAGGTAGTCGCGGAAGCCGGTGTAGCCCCAGGCATCGGTGTTCGCGTCGTGGATGTCGAACAGGCTGCCGCGCAGCTGGTACCACTTGTTCGGCTCGTTCACCGCGACGCAGGCAGCGGTGCTGCCGGCGCGTTCACCGTACTTCGTGACGATATTGATCGGGTTGTACTGGATCGTCACCTTGCCGTCGGCAACAAGCTGCGTCAGGGTGCTACCGATTTGCGCGTGGTAGTTGGCGCAGTGCGGGCAGGAGAAGTCTTCATAGATCTCGAGGCTGACCTTGGCGTCTGCCGCACCGATCTTCACGCCGTGCTCCTGGATCTCCATCGGCACCGCGTTGTTCGAACCCACGGTGATCGTGGTCGGCTCGGCGGTCGGCACCTGCGGCACCTGCGAGTCGCGGAACATGAACACCAGACCCACGATCACGGCAGCAATGGCGACGATGCCCCCGATCACGCTCAACTGGGTGATCAGACGACGGCGCTTGGCGGCCGCTGCTTCGCGACGACGCTGCTCATTGACCTGCTGGCGCACTGCCAGGATGCGATCCTGGTCCTTCTTCGCCATGACGGCGCTCCATTCCTCGGGCTCGGCCCGTGTGCTGCTGATGCGGCGGGTCGGGGAGGCACATGGTGCGCACCCGCGGCGGCTGACGTCCGCCGTGACCATGCTAGCCGCGGCATGGAACACCTTCCTATGTCTGTGCTGAAGAGTGCTCGACTGGCACAGACGGGCAAGACCCGCCCAGACAGGCCGGTGGCCCAGAGCACAGGCTCTGAGCCACCGGGACCTTGGGGGTCAACTGCGACCGCAATGACCTAGCGACGGGAGGCGCGCTGCAGCGCCGACGGCATCACGGCCTCGACGTCCAGGGCGATCACGCCGTACTGCCAGCCACGCCGACGGTAGACCACGCTCGGGCGGTCGTTGGTGGCATCGACAAAGAGGTAGAAGTCGTGTCCGACCAATTCCATTCGATCGACGGCCTCTTCGGAGGTGAGCCGTTCGGCGGCAAAGACCTTCTGCCGGATCACGACCGGGCTCTCGCCCATGTCGCGCTCGTCTTCGGCCACCACCGGAATCTGTCCGGTCGCGACCTGCGTGATCAGTTCCACGCTCGCGGTCTGCAGGCCCACCGGCTGGAATCCTGCGCTCGAGACCTCCGCCAGCGAGTTCGGCCGGTGCCGTCCGCGGTGGATCTTGCGGCGATCGCGGGCGCGACGCAGCTGCTCCAGCATCTTGTCGACCGCGGTGTCCAGTGCCGCGTACTTGTCGTCGGCGTCCGCTTCCGAACGCACCACGGGGCCAGGGGACACCAGGGTCATTTCGACGCGGACCCGGTCGCTGCCGGAACTCTGTTTCAATGAGTGCCGACTGACTCGGATTTCGAGCGCCTGCGGGCGATAAGCCAGCGGAGTAATCTTCTCTGCGCGCTCCTCGGCGTAGCTGCGGAATCGGTCCGTGATGCCGCAATTGCGGCCGAGTACGGTGATTTCCATTACCCACTCCCTTCCGAGTCGGCGCCGCCTCGGATCAGGCGGTGAACGCCGTGTGTGGTGAGACTACGCCTGCGCTGCCGCTTTGTCACGAACAGGTCACGACTTTCAAGGAGAACCACGGGTTCCGCAGTGAATACCACCGATTTCGATGTCGCTCAGCGACAAGACCGGTGCGGCGTGGCGTCGGCAGTTCTGCTGGCAAGTTCCAGGGTTGTGGGTTTGACTAGTGCCATGCAGGACGAGGCAACCTCAATCCTCACCACGGTGCTCGAGTCAGGCGGGCTCCGACTGGAGTCGATGACGCTCGACCGCGTTGAGGGATTCGAGGCTGGCCTGCGCCGGGGCTACACGGTGTCGGTCCGCGATGCCCACGGGGACCAGACCCGCCTGCACTGCTTCGTGGAAGATGTCTCAGCCAGTCAAGCGGGCCGCGCCGCCGAAGGCGCCCAAGCCCCCGTCGTGCTCGAGCCCGAGGGCGAACCGGACAGCGACCGGCGGGTCCAGGTCTGGTTGTACCCGAACGACCCCTCCCTGCCCGCGCTGCCCGCAGCCACGGTCCCGGCGGCCGCCGAGGTGCTCATGCAACGGCTCGGCATCGCTGACGCCGTCGATGACATTGAGGTGCTGTCCTACCGACCCGGCAAGCGCGCGGTGGCCCGCGTCACCTCACACGGCGTCGACCGATATCTCAAGATCGTGCGCCCAGACAAAGTCGAGGCGCTGCGCGACCTACACAACGCATTCCTAGCCGGCGGCCTCCCGGTGCCGCGCGTGTTGGCCTTCAGCCCGGACGGCTTGCTGCTGCTCGAGTCCGCGCTCGGTGAGGTGGCAGCCCGGCACCTGTCCAGCCTCGCCGAGAGCGACTTCCTCAACGAGCTTGACCGGCTGCGGGTGCGCCTAGCCGCACTCCCCCTCACCGTGCCCAGCCGCCCCGGCCCGATGGAACGCTACGAGTGGTACTGCGAGCAACTGCGACTGCTGCTGCCCGAGCAGCGCGATCGCATCAACGCCATCGAGGCGGGCATCCATCATGTCCTCACCTCGGTTGCACCCGAGCACACCAGCCGTCACGGCGACCTGCACCTCGAACAGGTGATGGTCAATCCGGCGAACCCGGGCGAGATCATCGGCCTGATCGATCTGGACACCGCCGGACTCGGCGACCCGGCCAGTGACACCGCGGGCTTCTTCGCCGAATTGCAGCGCCGCAGCTTCGTGGCCCGCGCCGAAGATAACCGTGCCGTTGCGGTCGGCGCCGAGGCGCTCGCGGTTCAGGCAGCGCAGATCTGGTCAGCGCAGCCTGGCTGGCGCGCCGGCGTGGCCGCCCACCTCGTGGCGCACGCCCTCACCCCGGCCAGCCTGCCCGAGTCGCAGCCGCTCGCCCTGCAACTGTTGAAGGCGGCAGAGTGCGCGCTCAACCCTGCGGTGCAATTCGACGCCGCGTCCCTGATCGCCGGGTAGCCCAGCGGCGCGATCGCCGGCCGGGGCTGGCTGACGCGGTGGCTAAGAAGGCTCTCATGCTCGCCTCGTAGTCTTCTTACACCAGCGGTTCATGCTGATTGCAGTGATAGAGGAGTCAGGCTCTATCCAAGAACCGCAACAAGGAGTCACCATGCAGGTCAAGAAGTGGATCATTGCCGGCGGTGCCGGTGCCCTCGGAGTGGCAATCCTGGGCGCGACCGCGGTGCAGGCCGCGAGCAACCTGCGCCTTGAGGACGAGGCTGGCCAGCCGCTGGGCGACAAGCAGATCGTCGCCAACGGCATCACGCTGCCGACCTCGGCCCAGTTCAGCATCCCGACCGCGGCGAGCGCCGTGTCCGTCACGGTGGTCAGTGCGAAGTCGGTCGCCTCGCCGAATACGGTCAACTCGCCCGCCTCGCCGAAGTCGGTGCAGTCGCCGGTATCGCCGAAGTCGCCCAAGTCCCCGGCGTCGCCGAAGTCGCCCAAGTCCCCGGTATCGCCGAAGAGCGCCCAGTCCGCAGCAAGCGTCGACTAGGAACGCCCGGCTCGGCACAGTGCCCCCACGGTGATGGCCCCGTCTTCGGACGGGGCCATTGCCGTCTGCATCAGTTAGTTGCGGAAGCGGTAGCCCATGCCGCGGACGGTCTCGATCGCGTCGGCACCGAGCTTGCCGCGCAGGTAGCCGATGTACACCTCCACCACGTTCGAGCCCGGATCGAAGTCGATCCCCCAGACCCGGCTCAGCAGCTGCTCACGGCTGAGCACCTGGCCAGCATGGCGCATCAACTCCTCGGCGAGCGCAAACTCGCGAGCGGAAAGGTCCACCGCGCGCTCGCCCACCCTTGCGCGGCGACTGCGCAGGTCGAGGTCCACCTCACCCACAGTGAGTACGTCGCTGGCCACACTCCCACGATCGGCATCCCGCAGGCGCACCCGGATGCGCGCCATCAGCTCATCGAAGCGGAATGGCTTCGCGACGTAGTCGTTGGCCCCGAGCTCCAGCCCGGACACGGTGTCCTGCACGCCGGTGCGCGCGGTGAGCATGATCACCGGCAGGTCCACATCCACCGCACGCAGGCGACGCAGCACTTCGAAGCCGTCCATGCTCGGCAGGCCGACATCCATCAGCACCAGGTCGAAGGCGCCGGTGATGGCCTCGGCCAGGCCCTGCTTGCCGTCGGCGACGACCTCGGGGACAAAGCCCGCGGCCCGGAGGCCTTTCGCGACGAAGGAGGAGATGCGCTCCTCGTCTTCGACGATGAGTATGCGGGTCACGGCGCCTCCTCCGGGTCTCGCCAGGGCAGGGTGATGGTGAAGCGGGCACCCTCGCCCGGGTCGCTGCGCACGGCGATCGTGCCCTCGTGCGACTCGACGATCGCCTTGGCGATCGAGAGTCCAAGCCCGGAGCCCGCGATGCCCCGGCCGGGGTCAGCACGCCCGAAGCGCTCGAAGATCCGCTCCTGCAGTTCGGGGGCGATGCCGGGACCGTCATCTTCTACCCAGAGCACCAGTACGCCGGGTTCCCGCCGCGCGCCGAGGCGCACCTCAGTATTGGCGGGACTGTATTTCGCCGCGTTCTCCGCCAGTTGCAGCCAGGCCTGCGTGATGCGGCTGGCATCCAGCAGCGTCACGCCGGTGGCGCGCTCGACCAGGGTCCAGGTGTGGCCAGGCAGCGCACGCACCTTTCGCGCCACCTGCTCGGTGAGTTCGGCCACGTCTGTGGGCCCGAGGTTGACTTCCTGCTCACTGCTGGCCAGGAACTGGATGTCGGCGATCAGTTCTGTCATCCGATCAATCTCGTCCAGTGCCAGTCCGCGGGTGCTTTCGACCTCACTGGCGTCACTGGAATCCAGCAGCTCCAAGTGCCCGCGGATCACTGTCAGCGGGGTTGCCAGCTCGTGCCGAATATCGTCCAGCAGGTGCCGCTGCGCGGTCACCGAACGCTCAAGCCGGTCCAGGGTGTCGTTCATGGTGCGGCTCAGCGCAGAAATGTCATCGCTGCCGCGCACCGGGATGCGTTCCTGCAGGTCGGTCAAGGAGATGCGCGAGGCGGTTTCGCGCAGTTGGCGCAGCGGCCGCAGCAGACGACCGGCGAGCAACCACGCCACGAGGGCGACCGCGAGTGCGGAGCCGGCGGCCACCACGGCGTAGGTGCGGAAGGAGGCATCCACCGGCTCGAGTTCGTGATCCAGCAGCACCCCGGTGAGGTAGATCCCCTCCCGATCGTCACCGGTGACGCGCACCGGCACCGCAAGGTAGCGCAGGTGGCCCTCCGGGACGGCGGCGGTGCCGATGACGGTGGTCTGGTGCTCAGCCACCTCGCGCATCACGCGGTCGAGCAGACCCTGGTTTTCGTGCATCGGTACGCCATCCTGCACCGCTGGCACGTAGCGCACCTTGCTGTCCAGCAGCGCCACCGTGCTGTCGTAGCGGTTCACCACCAGGCGCGTCACGATGGCGCGCAGCAGCGCCGGCAGGTCCGCATAGGCGCTGGCATCGGCCGTGATGCCGTCCGGCATGTCGTCGCCGGTGTCCGCGGGTGGATCGGTGTCATCGGTGTGATCGGTAACCGCCGACCCGTCGGCTCCGGCGGCGACCGTGGCGACCTGATCAACGACCGCGACGAGGCGGGCATCGACCTGACTCAGCGCCCGGTCCCGCTGCGCCAGATATGCGACTGCGCCAGAGGCGGCCAACGCCAGGACCGACACAATCAACGTTGCGATCGCAATGCGCGCGCGAACGCTCCACCCCGAGTCGGGGGCGCTGCCGGTGCTGGCCATGCTGCCATTATCGATGGCGAGGCGTACTCACCGGCCGAGAATAAGAGACTTCTCACCGTCACCCGCCTCCGCGGGGCCGGTGCCAGCTGCGGCGAGTGCGATCGGAATCACCTGCTCGGCCCCACCCTCGAGCAGGGCGCGCGCCGCCTCGGCCAGGGTCGCACCGGTGGTGACCACGTCGTCCACCACAATCACCCGTTGCCCGGCCACCCAGCGCGCTGCGCCCAGACTGCCATGCAGGTTCTGGCGTCGCGCCGCCAGATCGAGCCCCGCCTGGTCCTGCGGTTGCCGAACCAGGCGCACCGCGGGCTGCACCTGTACGCCGAGGCGTCGCAGCAGCGTCGCCATCAGATGTTCGCCGCGTTCCCGCTGCGCCCGTGCCGTGGACGGAATGACGCACAGCAGCAGCGGCTCGGGCGGGACGGTGCGCACCGCCTCGTTGAGCGTCGCCGCCAGCACCTCGGCCAGGCTCGGTCGGACCGCCCGATTCCCATGCAACTTCGCCGCCAAGATGCTCGCGCGCAGCTGATCTCGGTACGCACCGCCCGCCCACACCGCGTCGCCGAACCGTGGCCGGACGCACCGGGGCGAGGGCCTCGGCGCACACGATGCGCACAAGCGTTGCCCTGGCTGCTGACAGACCGGACATTCTGTGGGCAGGAACAGTTCCACACCATCCAGCAGCGCTTGCCGTCCCCGATCCCACCAGTGCTGCCCCGTCACGACTCCAGCGTCACGGACCGAGCGTTCCGCTATGGCGCCGGCGCCGCATTCGTGGATCGCTGCCGCCACCGGCGCCTGTGCAGGCGTCCGGCACACGAGTGGTCCGCCGTCGACGGTCCGCCGTCAGCGGTGCGCTCACCGCCGACACGCTACCGTGCCGGCACGAGCAGTGAGACGTCGCTGGCGATTTGCGTCCAACTGCGCAGACGCAGTTCCCACAGTCCACCGTCGCGATCGAGGGCGCGGGGGCTGGTGGGGGTGCTGCCGGCCACGATGGTGCGCAGGGTCATGGTGGTGGTGACCAGCACCTCGTCGCGACCGCCGAGCTGGTGCTGCTTCACGCGCGTATCCGGTCCGTCCTGCCACGCGCTCAGCACATGCTCAGAGCCAGCCCACACCACGCCGACGAACTCCCCCGCAGCCGGGTTCAGCTCCAGTGGCTCGCCGAGCCGAATCGGTGTATTCGACTCATTCCGGATGATGCCGGCCACGGCGACATGGTCGGTGCCGTCCAGCCGCCAGGCGATCGCGATCCGCGTGCCGTCGTGGGCGAGGCTGAGGGCCCGCAACCGCGCGGCACTCGGCAACCATGGCACCTGGACCGCAGTCTGCACGCCCCGAGACCAGACGTGCACCGTGGCCGATTGCGACGAAGCCGTCCACACGAAGCGTTCGTCCAGGGTCGGTGCGACCTGCCGGTCCCGCTCATCGACGAGCACCGGCAGGTTCCGGCCCTCAACCAGCCAGACACCCTGTTCATTGCGCACCGCAAGCCGCTCACTGCGCACGTGCATGTCCGCCGCGTCGCCGCCGAGCCCGACCAGCGCGGTCGAACCCACGGCTGGCTGATTCACCTCGCCGCCAACCAGCGGGCCGAACTCGGTGCCGATCTGCACCATTGGTGAGGCGGGGAGGCCCCCGTCGCGGATGATGCCGGTCGCCGGGCTCACATCGAGCTCCTCCTGCTCGATCGACAGCGTCACCTCGCGGATCGAACCCACTCCGGCGAGGCTCGCCTGCAACTGGGTGAGCATGAGCGACCGCTGTCGGTCACTCGGCGGCATCGAGGTGAGGTCGACGCGGGCAACCCCCGCGGTCACGGTGACGGCGGCCACGCTGAGTTCCGCCGACTCGGGGATCGCCGACACCAGTGCCCCGTCGGCCAGCCAGCGGCTCGGGCCGGAGAGGGCGGCACGCACGATACGGGTCGCGGTCGCCGCGTCCGAGGGGAACCAGCGCAGGTCGGGCACCAGGCGGCTGAAACTCGGGTCATAGAAGTACACCGGGAAACCGGCGAAGGCCAGGTCGAAGGTGGTGCGCTCGAGGCTGATGCCGTCGGGCAGTTCGGCGATCCGCCACTGGTCTCCCACCTGGATGAGTTCGAACTCGAGGCTGATATCGCGACCCGGCGGCGCCTCGCGATACACCCCCTCGCCGTCGACCTCGGCGGACAGTCGTGCCGTGGCACGGACCCGAGCGCCCTCGAGCCGTTCGATGCCCAAGTTGGTGATCACCCGCACGCCCGTGCCCGGCTGCCAGGTGCGCGAGGCCTCCGGTGCCAGGAACTGGCGCGCCACCGCGTAGTCGCCCTGCGAGTTCGAAGCGGCCGAGAGGAAGCCGCGCACGATCTCATTCGGCGAGGCGTCATCGGCCGGACCTTCCGGCTGGAAGCTCACGCCCTGGTCGGTTTCAAACTCCAGCGCCTGGCCCTCATTCACCGGGCCAGCGCCCGGGATCGCGGCACAGCCAGCCAGCATCGTGGCGGCGACGGCGAAGAGTGCCAGGGTGCGGCGGAGGCGGTGCGGACTCACTGCGCGTCTCCTTCCGTGGCAGGCGGCTGCAGCGGTAGCGGCGAGGAGCGGACGGTGGCGCCGTGCTTTCGCGGCAAGGTGAGCCGGAAGTTGGTGCCCGCGCCAGGCTCGGACCACACCTGCAGCCAGCCGCCGTGCAGCGCCGTGTCTTCCTGCGAGATCGCAAGGCCGAGACCCGTGCCGCCGAGGGTGCGCTGCCTGGCTGGGTCGGCTCGCCAGAAGCGTTCAAAGACGCGTTCCAGGTTGGCAGGCTCGATCCCCACGCCGCGGTCGCGGACTGAGACGGCGACCGTGGCCTCATCGGAGTCGACCGAGACCGTGATCGGGCGGCCCTCGCCATGTTCGATGGCGTTATCGATCAGGTTGCGCACCACGCGGCGGATGCGGCGCGGATCAATCTCGGCCATGCCATGTCCGCCCTCGGCGATGAACTCGATCTCGCTGCCGCGTTCGGCCGCCAGCGCCTTGGCGTCCGCGACCAGCGAGCCGACGAGTTCAGCGACGCGGACCGGCTCGATTTCGAGGGTTGCCGCACCGGCATCGTGCCGCGAGATTTCCAGCAGGTCGCCGAGCAATTCCTCGAAGCGCTGCACCTGTGTGTTCAGCAGCTCAATCGAGCGGGTGGTGATGGCGTCGAAGGTGTCGCGCCGGTTGTACAGCACCTCACCGGCGAGGCGGATCGTGGTCAGCGGGGTGCGCAGTTCGTGGGAGACGTCCGCGACGAAGCGCTGCTGCACGCTCGAAAGCGTCGCCAGCCGGTTGATCTGGCTCTGCAACGAATCGGCCATCTCGTTAAAGGAGCGCCACAGCGCCGCGATCTCGTCCTCACCGTGCTGCGGCAGCCGCACCTCCAACTCACCGGCGGCGAGCCGCTGGCTGGTATCGGCCGTCGTCCGGATCGGGCGCACCACAAGACGCACGATCACCCAGGTGACCACGCCGATGAGCACCACGAGCGCGAGGCCGCCGACCAGCAGCGCTTGCTGAATGAAGCGGAGCGTGGCCGCCTCGTCGGCGAGATCGAAGACGATGTAGAGCTCATACTGACCGGCCACCGGAATCTGCAACAGTGTGCCGACCACGATGCCGGGACTGTCGGTGCCGTCCGCCCAGCGCAGGGTGACCGACTGCCAGTACTGGGCGGCCTGGCCCGCAGCGACCTGCGCGCGCAGTTCCGGCGTGATGGTGTCCAGCGGCAACCTGGGCGAGCGCTGATCCTGCAAGACGCCAGCCACGCCCTGACCAGGGGTGCGCAGCAGCGCGTTCAGGTTGTTCGAACTTGGCGTGGCGCGGATGAGCGCAGGACGCAACTGATTGCCCACCGTGGCCGCAATCGACGAGGCGCCTGCCGCGTCGGTGCCGTCCAGCACCTGCTGTGCGTACCGGGTCGCCTGCGCGCTCTCACCGAGCACCTGGTCCAGCCGCGAGCGGAAGAGGTCGCCTGCGATGGAGTGGCTCATCGCCATCGTGGTCAGCAGCACGGCTGCACCCGAGAGCAGCACCGTCATGAACACGGTGCGGAACTGCAGCGAGCGCCGCCAGATTCGGAACAGCCCCGAGGCGCGTGCCCAGACCACCAGTCGCAGCCAGACG
This sequence comes from Actinomycetes bacterium, assembly GCA_023436775.1. Lineage (GTDB taxonomy): Bacteria > Actinomycetota > Actinomycetes > Actinomycetales > Microbacteriaceae > JAEZHW01. Next base: position 70,390 of record JAEZHW010000007.1, on the reverse strand, counting down.
CCCTGGCCCAGTGGCGCGTCGCCGCTGCCGTCTGGGCTCTGCCTCGGAGCGTCAGCGCTGACCGTCACGGCTTAGGCGCCTCCGGCTCGGTAGCCAACACCGCGCACGGTGACGACGTACTTCGGGTTGTCCGGGTCCTCTTCAACCTTCGCGCGCAGGCGCTGCACGTGCACATTCACCAGGCGGGTGTCTGCCTTGTAGTGGTAGCCCCAGACCTCTTCGAGCAACTGCTCGCGGCTGAAGACACGGGCCGGGGTGGCCGCGAGCACGCGCAGCAGGTCGAATTCCAGCGGGGTCAGTGAGATGCGCTCCTCGCCGCGCTTGACCTCGTGGGCGGCCACGTCAATGCGCAGGTCCAGCAACTGGATCACGCTGCCGTGTTCGTCCGGGTCCGGACGCAGGCGGGCGCGAATGCGGGCGACCAGTTCCTTCGGGTTGAAGGGCTTCACGACGTAGTCATCGGCCCCGGCCTCGAGGCCGTCCACCACGTCCTGGGTGTCGCCCTTGGCCGTGAGCATGATGATGGGGGCGCCACTGAATTCGCGAATGGCGCGGCACACGGCGATCCCGTTCATGCCGGGCAACATGAGGTCCAGCAGCACCACATCGGGCTTGGTCGATTGGAAGGCCGCAACGGCACCGTCACCGTCCGCGCAGAAGGCCGGTTCGAAGCCTTCATCGCGCAGCACGATACCGATCATCTCCGCCAGCGCGGCGTCGTCGTCGACGACCAGGATCTTCGCGCTCACCTGGTGCTCCTTCTGTGCCCGAATGCCGCGACGCGGCTGCGTCGCTGCGTGTGGATCAGCCTATCCGAGCGCGCCCGCCACATCATCGGATGGGCGGGCGCGACACGGGATTCTGACCGGTTAGTAGCGGTAGTGGTCCAGCTTGTACGGACCGTTCACGGGAACGCCAATGTACCGGGCCTGCTCCTCGGTGAGCTCGGTCAGCTCCACGCCCAAGGCGTCCAGGTGCAGACGGGCCACCTTCTCGTCCAGCAGCTTCGGCAGGGTGTAGACGTTGCGGTCGTACTCGCCCGGCTTGGTCCACAGTTCGATCTGCGCCAGCGTCTGGTTGGTGAAGGAGTTGCTCATCACGAAGCTGGGGTGGCCGGTGGCGTTGCCCAGGTTCATCAGGCGGCCTTCGCTCAGCACCAGGATGCTGCGACCGTTGGGCAGGCGCCACTCGTGCACCTGCGGCTTGATCTCGATGCGCTCGGCGCCGTCCAGCGACTCCAGGGCGGCCATGTCGATTTCGTTGTCGAAATGGCCGACGTTGGCGATGATCGCCTGGTGCTTCAAGGCGAGCATGTGCTCGAGGCGCACCACGTCCTTGTTGCCAGTGGTGGTCACCACAATGTCGGCCTGGTCGATCACGGATTCGAGGCGGGCGACCTGGAAGCCGTCCATGGCGGCCTGCAGCGCGTTGATCGGGTCGATCTCGGTAACGATCACGCGAGCGCCCTGGCCGCGCAGCGACTCGGCGCTGCCCTTGCCCACGTCACCGTAGCCGCAGACCACGGCCACCTTGCCACCGATCAGTACGTCGGTGGCGCGGTTCAGGCCGTCGATGAGCGAGTGACGGATGCCGTACTTGTTGTCGAACTTGCTCTTGGTGACCGAGTCGTTGACGTTGATCGCCGGGAAGAGCAGCTTGCCAGCCCGGGCGAGCTCGTACAGGCGGTGCACACCGGTGGTGGTTTCTTCGGTCACGCCCTGTACGGCCGGAGCGGCCTGCTGCCAGAAGCCGGGCTTCTCGGCCTGCATGCTGCGCAGCGCGTCGAGCACGATGCGCCACTCGGCGCTGTCCGACTCGGCCGGGGCGGGCACCTCGCCGGCGAGTTCGTATTCGAGGCCCTTGTGCAGCAGGATCGTGGCGTCGCCACCGTCATCGAGGATCATGTTCGGACCGACGTAGTCGCCGCCATCGCGGGCTGCCTCCGCGGTCCAGTCGAAGATCTGGCGAGTCGCCCACCAGTACTCCTCCAGGGTTTCGCCCTTCCAGGCGAAGACCGGGACACCCTTCGGGGCATCTGGGGTGCCGGTGCCGACCACGATCGCGGCCGCCGCCTCGTCCTGGGTCGAGAAGATGTTGCAGGAGGCCCAGCGCACCTGAGCGCCGAGGTGCACCAGGGTCTCAATCAGCACCGCGGTCTGCACGGTCATGTGCAGGCTGCCCGCGATGCGAGCGCCCGCGAGCGGCTTGGATTCACCGTACTCGGCGCGCAGCGCCATCAGGCCGGGCATTTCGTGCTCGGCCAGGCGAATCTGGTGGCGGCCGGCTTCGGCCAGCGAGATGTCCGCGACGCGGTAGTTGACAGGGGCGTGCTGATCGGCAGTCATGGGGCTATTCTCCCAGACCCAGCCGTACGTCGGGTCTGTGTGACTGCTGCGGCCGGATTCTGCCCCGCAACAGGCCGTGGCCGGGCTAGCCCGCGGCGCGAATCAGGGCGAGCAGACGGTCCCGCACTCGCTCCATGGTCGCCACGTCCGCCGCTTCCACATTCAGGCGCAGCAGCGGCTCGGTGTTGCTGGCGCGCACATTCGCCCACCAGAACGGCTCGCCCGCGGGCGTCTTGCCGGTAAAGGTCACGCCGTCGAGGCGATCGATCTCGACCGTGTCGCCAAGGTCCGCCTCGACCCGAGCGAGTGCCGCCGGCACATCCGCCACTGTCGAGTTGATTTCGCCGCTTGAGGCGTACGGGGTGTACTCGGCAGCGAACTCGGACAACGGCTTCGCGGTGGCCCCGAGCGCAGAGAGCAAGTGCATTGCGGTCAGCATGCCGTTGTCTGCACCCCAGAAGTCGCGGTAGTAGTAGTGCGCCGAGTGCTCGCCGCCGAAGACCGCACCGGTGCGGGCCATCTCGGCCTTGATCAGCGAGTGCCCGACCGGCGTGCGCACCGCGGCAGCGCCAGCGGCGGCGATGCGCTCGGATACCACGCGGGAGGAGATCAGGTTGTGCAGCACCGTCACCGGCCGGTCTGGGTGCTCACGGCGGGCGCGAGCGATTTCGCGTTCGGCGACGATGGCGCTGACGGCACTGGCCGAGACCGCCTCGCCGCGTTCATCGACGAAGAAGCAGCGGTCGGCGTCGCCGTCGAAGGCGATGCCGAGGTCGGCGCCGTGCTCGAGGACCGCCGCCTGCAGGTCGACCAGGTTCTTCGGGTCGAGCGGGTTCGCCTCGTGGTTCGGGAAGGTGCCGTCGAGTTCGAAGTACAGCGGCACAATCTCGAGCGGCAGCGCCGACAGGCCAGCCGCAGTGCCGAGCACGGCCGGCACGCTCAGGCCGCCCATGCCATTGCCCGCGTCGATCACGACCTTCAACGGGCGCGAGCCGCTGAGGTCCACCATCGAGCGCAGCTTGGCCGCGTACTCGGCGGTGAGGTCGCGCTCCTCGTAGCTGCCCGGCTGGTCCACGGCCGGAATCCCGTCGACCAGGTAGGTGCTGGCCAGGTCACGGATCGCGGCCAGGCCGGTGTCCAGGCTGAGTGCCTGGGCGCCGGGGCGGGAGAGCTTGATGCCGTTGTATTCGGCCGGGTTGTGGCTCGCGGTGAACATCGCGGCCGGGGCCTGGAACTGACCGGAGGCGTAGTAGCTGAGGTCGGTCGAGCACAGCCCCACCAGCACCACGTCGGCACCGCGACGCTGCGCTCCGCGGGCGAAGGCAGCAGCGAAGGCCGGCGAGGACGGACGCATGTCGTGCCCGATCATCACTGGGGCACCACCGGCAGCTTCGATCACGTCCACGAAGGCCGCGCCCAGCGCCTCGACGATGGTCTCGTTCAGGTGCACGCCGACCAGTCCACGGATGTCGTAGCTTTTCACCGCCTGGGCAAGCAGGGCGGCCAGTTCGGCGCCGGACTGCGTCGCATTCGCGAGGTCGGTGGTGCTCATGCGGACTCCATCAGGGTCGGGCGCAGCAGGGTCCAGCCGCGCGGCACGGTCAGCTCTTCGGCGCACGGAGCACACAGATCGTGCAGGTGCGGACGACGTTCCAGTCCGAGGGGACCGAGGACGGCGAGCCGTTCTGCATAGTCGTAACTCAGCGTTGCCGCCGCGGGACGGGTACACGCAGATCGAGAGCACTGACGAGACTGCATCGTTCCACCATAGTAGTGATCTGCGAGGCCGAACCTAGGATGGTTCTGTGGCTTCGCACAACGATTCGAGTGAACGCGACTCGGCTCCGCTCCGGCGGCCCCGATCGCGCCACCGTGGCGTGCGCGGCTCGGTGACGGGGCCATTCCTGCCGCGCGTCACCGACCGGATCGACACCTTCGCGACCGTGGTGCAGGATGCCGCCAGCCTGCTGCGCAGCCTGCGGCCACATGAGCTGCGCGGCGTGCGCATCGAGCCCGCCCTCCTGCCCGGCCCGAGCACCGAGTCAGTGGCTCGCTGGGCGGTGGATCGCAAGCACCGCCGCATCCTGATCTTCCGGATTCCGATCGAACGCTTCGGGCACTACGCGCGCTCGGATGCAGCGCACCGACGCAGCCACATCGAAGCGGCCGTGGTTCGCGCGGTGGCCGAGTACCTGGATGTGGATCCGTGGGAGTTGGCTGGTGACCGCTTCCCCTGGCACGACTAGGTCAGCGCCCGGTCGCGCCGACGACGTACTGCCTCGCTCCTAGTAGTGCACCGTGACCGCGTCGGCAGCCGCGGGTGCGCCCGGCACCGGGTAGGCGGCCGCCCCGCCGGACTGACCGCTGTAGACCACCGCAATGGCGATCGGCAGGTCACTCACCACCGACCAGGCGCCAGCCTCGGCCGGAATGACCGTGCCGCCCTGGGGCACCGTCACCGTTGAGGTGCCTTGCGGACCGGTGAGGCTCACCGAGGCATCATCCTCGGCGGCAATGACAATCCGGGCCCCGGGGCCCTGGGCGACGGCCAGAGCGATGGTGCCGTCCAACCATGGCGAGGCCTGCTGCCAGACCAATTCGCTGCCCGCGCTGGTCAGGTAGGACACGCGCGCGGCAGCCAGGACCGGCACCTCGGAGCGCACCCGGATCTGGTACTGGCCATCCGGCAGCGTGTTCAGCGGCACCTCGAGCACCGCCTCTGCTGCCAGGTCCTCAACCAGGGTTGCGACCACTCCGGTCGGCGCGTTCGGGGCTGCGGTGTTGGGCAGCGCAGTGATCTGCACCTCCACCGAGGCGGCTGCCCCGGTGGGGCTGAACAGGCGCAGCACCGGCGCCAGATCATCCATGCCCTCACCGAGCGATGCCTGCGCCACCGCCTCAGCACCAGCGATGCGCACCCCCACGATCACGCTGTCGTTCACCGGCTGCGAGATCGCCGCGAACTGGTCCGCGCCGCCGGGCGCGAGCGAGCGCTCGACGGTAGTCTGCAGTTGGGCTGCGACCGGCGAGCCGGTGCTCTGCACCCGAATCACCGGGTCATCGAGCGAGCGGGCGAAGGATGCGAGCGACACGATGCGTTCCGCGCCGGGCGCGACGACCAGGCCGTCGGTGGCCCCCGCCTCGCCGTCCGAACCGTAGGCGCGCAGCGACACGGTCGCGCTGGTCTCGCCCGGGTTCGTCAACTGAATCAGTGAGGTGCGTCCCACCGCGGTCGATCCGCCGACGAGCCACTGCTCATACGAGGCGGTCACGCAGCCGGTAGCCACGAAGCCCTGCAAGCGGTTCCGATTCACTCGCTGCGCCTGGGCCGCGTGCAGTACGGACAGTCCGGTACCGGCGGCCTGGATCGCCTGCGGGCCGCTGCCACCTTCGGCGCCGGCGGCCGGGTTGAGGCTGGTGGTGGCCTGCGGCGAGCCGGCGACCTGGCGATTGGCCTTGCCCAGCGTGGACAGGCGCAGTTCCGCGGCGACCGGATCATTGCCAAGCACCACGGCCCCGTCGGGGCAGACCAGGGTGCGCGGCAGCTCGGTCGGCTCCAGCACCACCGTGGTGACCGGCGAGGCGATGGTCGGCAGCGGCAGCACGCTCAGGCCCACGATCACCGCGGCGGCCACCCCGGCGCCGATCAGGCCACCGAGGGCGCGGCCTGCGACGAGCGCGCCGCGGCGGGCGCGGCTGACGGTGTCCACCTCGTCGGTAGCGTTGCGCGCCTGCTCGTCCTCAGCGATCGCTTCGAGGTCGTCCCAGCCGCTCTCCGCGGCGTCATCAATGCCGTCGTCAGCCATGTCCCACCTCCCGTTGCATCCGGAATGGCAGCGCCACCAGCACCGTCAGCGCCAGCACGATCCACTGCGCGATTCGCCACACATCATGCCCGGCCCGGGCCGGCGCCGTTTCGCTGGCGACCTCGCTGAGGGTGCCATTCCACTGCCACACCGTGCCGAGTTCCGTGTCGCTCACCTGGCGCCAGGCAGCCTGCGCATCGAGCGCATTCACGGCACGCTCGCGCAGAAGCAGCGCAGAGTCGCTCGGCTCGTTGGCCGGCAGCAACGTGCCGCGCGGTTCCGAGGCGGCCGGACGTAGCAGCACGAAGCCGACGCCGAGGTCAGCAACGTCCGCCTCGGCCGCACTGGCATTGCCGGAGATCAGGTCAACGGCGACCTGGGCGAGCGCTTCTTGGCCCGGCTGGATGCCGAGGCTCGACTGGGCGGTGCGCACGTTCTGCAGTCGCAGGCCGTCGCCACGCAGCAGGTCGACGGTCACGCCACCGTCCGCCTGCGGGGTGAGCACGATGGTACCCACGCTCGGCGTGGTCCGGGCCTGCGCCTCAACAATGGCGGGCACTTGGGCTTGGTTCGGTGCGAGCACCGCGGTGCCGGTGGCCAGGGACTGCACCAGCGGCAGCACCAGGGCAACCAGGCCAAGCATCGCCGTCAAGGGCCGGAACAAGTCCTTGGCATGAGCAAGGCCCAGCACGGCGGCGCCGAGGATGCCGAGCCAGTACAGGCTGAGTCCGGCGCCCGGCCAGATCCGGATCGGTTGCAGCCCCTCGTGGACCACCGCGATCTGCTGGGCGGCCACGGCGGTCAGGTAGCCGAGCAGGGCGATCACTAGCGCGACCGTCGCCCGGCCCATCCCGGTCCGGAACAGCGCGAACAGCGCAGGCGCGGCCATCGGCAACAGCAGCAGCGCCACCACGATCGCGGCAACGAGCACCGGGTGGCCACCGGCCACACCGCCCAGCCACGCGATCCAGCCGCCGAGCCCAGCCTCAGGCATGCCGAGCGCGAGTTGCCAGGCCGGGGCGGGCGCGTATCCATACGGGACGCCCGGATCGGCCAACAGGGCCAGCGGCTGGCCAAGCGCCAGCTGCTGGAAGATCAGTGGCAGTGCGAGCAGCGCGGCCGGTACCGGAATCAGCAGGAAGCGTGGCGCAGCACTGATCCGAATCACGGTCAGCACGACCAACGCCGCCAGCAATGCGGGCAGCAGCGAGGGTGCGCTGGCAGCGACGACCAGGAACAACAGCGCCGCGGCGGCACTGGCCGTCCAGGACCGCGCCGCGCGGAAGACGGCCAGCGCCAGCCACGGCAGGCCAATGTGGGCCAGCACAGCACCGAAACGCCCGTCGCTGAGCGCAGCCCAGAACATCGGGGCGACCGCCCAAGCAATACCAGCCATCGCCCGAACCAGCGGCTTGGTGGTCAGGCCCGACGCTAGCAACCACGCCCCAGCAGCCGCCAGCGGCGCAGCCAGCAGCCACAGCAGCACGATCGCCAGCGACGGCGCCCACGGGGTCAGCGTGCCGAGCACGGCGAGCACGGTGTGCGCCGGGTCCGCCACCGGCGACGCGGTCGCGGCAAATCCAGCCGCGGTCCAGAGTTGACCGAGGTCACCGAGGGGCACCACGGCGCCACCACTGATGAATGCAGCACCAATCAGCGGGCCGAGACCGGCCAGGCCCAGCAGCGCGGCCGCAATCGTGGTCAACAGACCACCGCGAGCCCAGAAGCCGAGGGGTTCGGTCTGCCCGGTACGAGCAACCCGCTCCCGCTCGCGTTCCAACGATCGCGCCCGGGACAGGTCTTTGCGACTGCGCATCAGCGGGGCCAGTGCCGAGACAGGCAGTCGTCGTGCCCGCTGCTGCCGCTTGCGCGAGGCAGCGATGCCAGGAAGGTCGAACATCACCGTCAGCGCGGTGAGCTCAGCCGGAATCCCGCTCGGCCGCTTGGCCAACAGATTGCCGAGCGCGCGAATGACGGCCAGCACCGGGAGCAGCAGCCACTGGAAGGGCAACAACCAGGCGGGCGCGGTCGCCAAGCGACGACGCACCTGGCCGGTCCGGGCGGCGCGGATGCCGTACTTGCGGTCCTTCTCGAGCGTGCCCCAAGGGTCGGCCGAGAATACCTTCGCTTCGGGGACGACCACGATTCGGTGGCCAGCGCGACGGGCACGCATGCCAAAGTCGAGAGCCGCGTCCGGGGCGGACAGGGCTGGGTCGGAGCCGTCGAGTTCCAGCCAGGCATCGGCTCGCACCAGCATGCCGTGGCCACCGACCGCCAGCACATCGCTGGCGGTGTCGTACTGGCCCTGATCGGGCTCCATCGGCACGGCGGGCACCAAGATGCCGGACGGGGTCTGCGTAATGCCCTGCTGCAGGAGCAGCGGCGGCGTGCCTTCGCCGAGCAGCTTCGGGCCAGCAACGGCCACCGAGGGCGAGGTCTCGACGGTGGCCAGCAGCGCGGCCAGCGCACCAGCGTCAACCACGTCGTCATCGCGCAACAGCCACAGCCAGTGCGCGGCCGGGTCACCGCCGTCGGTGATGATCTGTCGGAGCGCGGCGTGCAGGCCGCCGTCGGACAGGTGCTGCAGTTGGACTGCCATCGGCACCGAGGGCAGCGCCGGGCGCAAGCCTGCCGGGTGCAGCACGATCACATCGTCTGGAACGCGCGTGCCAGCGGCGAGCGCTGTCAGTGCGCCGGACATGGCCTCTGCGCTTCCGCGCGAGACAACAATGCTCGTGACGTGGGGCCTCATGCCGAGGGGCTAGCCGGCCGTGCGGCGCAGCTTCCTGCGCTCCCGCTCCGACAGTCCACCCCAGATTCCGAAGCGTTCGTCGTGCTCGAGCGCGTATTCAAGGCATTCAGAGCGGACCTGGCACGAAGCGCAGATGCGCTTGGCGTCGCGGGTCGAACCGCCCTTTTCCGGGAAGAAGGCTTCCGGATCGGTCTGTGCGCACAGAGCGTCTGCTTGCCACCCCAGTGCCGAATCGGTCTCGTCTGCCAGCAGGACAGGGTCGACGAACCAGTTCTCCGGAACCCGGAGTTGCTGTTCGGCCGAACCCATTACCACATCCTTTTCCAGAGACCTTGTAGCGATCGACTGCGATTCGCTGATGTCTAATTACACCGCTGTGATTCCCCCTAGTCAAGTCCGGCGTGATTGCATTCAGGCGGCGCTCAGGAAGCGGCGGTGATCCGGGCGCGTGCCGCCCAGGCGCTGGCGATGGTGTCACGCACCGAATGCCGCGAAGCCCACTCCAGATCCCGGGCCGCGAGGGTGCCGTCGGCGACGACCGAGGACGGGTCGCCGGGGCGTCGGGCGACGATCTCCGGCTCGAAGTCGATGCCAGTGACCTCGGCCATGGCGCGCATGATCTCGGCCACGCTGGTGCCGGTGCCGCTACCCAAGTTGTAGACCGGCGCAACGGGTTCCCCGGCGGCGAGGCGGCGAGCGGCCACCACATGCGAGTGCGCCAAGTCCGCCACATGCACGAAGTCGCGAATGCAGGTGCCGTCCGGCGTCGGATAGTCGTTGCCGTAGATCTGCGGGCTGCGACCGGCCTCGAGCGCCTGAAACACCAGCGAATACAGGCTGTACGGACTCAGGTCCGCAACGTCATCGAGGCCCGAGCCGACCACGTTGAAGTAGCGCAGGCTGGTGTGGGCAAGGCCCGTGGCCCGCGCCTGGGCCCGAATCAGCCACTCCCCGATCAGCTTTGATTCGCCATAGGGCGACTCGGGACGGGTCGGTGAGTCCTCCGTGACCCGCTCCACGTCGGCCTGCGGCGTGCCGTAGACGGCTGCGCTGGACGAGAACACGAGCTTGTCGACGCCGTGGCGTTGCATCGCGTCCAGCAGTCGCTCGGTGCCGGTGACGTTCTGCTCATAGGTGTGCAGCGGACGCTCGACCGAGATGCCGGCGTACTTGTAGCCGGCCACGTGAATCACGCCGGTCAAGTTCACGCCCACCGCCTCGTCCAGAGCAGCGGGATCGAGCAGGCTGCCCTGCACAAATTCGACGTCGTCGGGCAGGAAGCCCCGGCGTCCGCTCGAGAGGTCGTCCAGCACGACCGGGGTGAGCCCGGCTGCACGCAGGGACGCGACCACATGCGCGCCGATATATCCTGCTCCCCCAGTCACTAGCCAGCGCATCGACGTCCCTCGCTCTTCCGTCACGATCGGCCCAGCGTGGCCACCACCATGGCGCCATCGCCGGTCACGCGCAACGCACCCTCACTCGGGGTGGCGTAGAGCGCTTCACCTCGATGGTAGTCGCCGGATTCGCTCGCCCCAGTGATCTGGAAGGCGCCGTCGATGATGAGTGCAATGCCGGGGCCACCGGCCAGATCCACTTCCAAGCCATCAACGGGGCCAGTGATCTGTACCAGGCGGAAATCGGCCACCGGCGGGGCGAACACGACCGCGTTGTCCGCCAGGGGCTCGGGAGTCAGCATCGGCACCGGCACCGGCGAGGGATCGGCGACGGCGAGCAGTTCCGGCACGTCGATGTGCTTCGGCGTCAGGCCACCGCGGAGCACATTGTCGGAACTGGCCATCAGCTCGATACCGAGGCCGCTGAGGTAGGCGTGCAGATTCCCCGCGCCCAGGTACAGCGCCTCGCCGGCGCGCAGCCGCACTCGGTTCAGCAACATCGCGACCAACACCCCCGCATCGCCCGGGTAGCGCTCGGCCAGGTCGACGATGGTCTCCAGTTCGAGGCGCCAACGCCCCGGATCGCCATCGGCCAGAATGCCAGCCGCCGCCTCCGCCAGCGCGGCGACCAGGCTCGCGGCCTCGTCGGAGCCCTGCATCCGCAGCACCTTCCCCAGGATCGGGGCCAGGTCGGCCCCGGCCTGCAGCCCGGCGTAGGAGGCTGCCGTGGACACGCGCGCAAAGTCGCTCAATCGTTCAGCCAGCAGGTCAAGCAGCGCGCGACTCTCGCCGGGATCGCGGAGGCCACTGAGCGCATCGAAGGTCTCGCTGACCGCCACGATCATTTCTGGCTTGTGATAGGCGTCCTTGTAGTTTCGGTGGCCCGCATCGATCGGGACTCCGGCCGCAGCTTCCCGCTGGAACCCGGCGATGGCCTGGGCCATGGTCGGGTGCGCCTGGATCGACAGTGGAGCACCAGCGGCCAGCACCTTCAACAGATACGGCATGCGCGGCTGCCCCGAGACGACGTCGCGCAGCAGCGGCGAGTCACCCTCCCCAGCCAACGCCTGCTCCGGCGCACTGGCGAACCAGGCCGCGAGGTCGGCCGCACCACCGGCGCGGGCGGGGTCGAGGATCACGCTGGGCGATCCTGGGTGGGCACCCAGCCACAGTTCCGCCTCGGCGTCCCCGGTCGGCGTCAGCCCCAGCAGCGTCGAGATCTGGCCCTGCGAACCCCACGCGTAGGGGCGGGGCGAGTTGGCAATCGGGAGCAGCATGCCGATCCTCTCAATCTGGGCCATTCGTGGAAGGTCTACAAGCCGCACGGGCTCGCGGCGCGCGGCAGCGCACTCCAAACTACCAATCGCTGACCGGACTCAGCCTTGCGTCGTAGGCTGACCGCGGTAGCCCCGACCAGGGGATGCCTTGCCTCGCGCCGAAACACCGGTGCCGAGACGGCCGGCCGACCTCGTACGAATCGGGAGCAACGATGACCCAGCCCTTCACCCCGCTGAGCAGCGATTTCTATGGCTTCGCCAAGCGCCTGACCGACCAGGAGCAGGATCTGCTGATGCGCCTGCGGCACTTCCTGGAGACGCAGGCCAAGCCGGTGGTGAATGACTACTGGGACCGTGCCGAGTTCCCGCACGAGCTGGTCAAGCCGCTCGCCGATCTCGGCGTGTTGGGCCTCGGCTTCGACGAGACCAAGCCCTTCGAGAACTCGGCCGTCTTCCGCGGCTTCGTCGCCCTCGAGCTGGCGCGCATCGATGCCTCGCTGGCAACCTTCGTGGGTGTGCAGAACGGTCTGGCGCTGGGCGCGATCGGGGTCACCGGCTCGCCGGAGCAGCGTGCCGAGTGGCTGCCGAAGCTCGCCTCGTGTGAGGTGATCGGCGCCTTCGGTCTGACCGAGCCGCTGTCGGGTTCCGACTCGGCCCAGGGCCTGCGCACCACGGCCCGTCGCGAGGGCGACGAGTGGGTGCTCAACGGCGCCAAGCGCTGGATCGGCAACGCCACCTGGTCGGACATCGTCATCATCTGGGCCAAGGACGTCGAGGACGGTCAGGTCAAGGGCTTCATCGTGCCGACCAAGACGCCCGGCTACAAGGCCACCAAGATCGAACGCAAGATGGCGCTGCGCATCGTGCAGAACGCCGACATCACCCTCGACGAGGTGCGCGTGCCGGAGTCGCTGCGGCTGCAGGGCGCGAACTCCTTCCGCGATACCGCCAGCGTGCTGCGCCTGACCCGTGCCGAGGTCGCCTGGGCCGCCGTCGGCACCGCGATCGGCGCCTACGAGGCTGCGGTCGCCTACGCCAAGGAGCGCATCCAGTTCGGCAAGCCGATCGCCGGGCACCAGCTGATTCAGGACCTGCTGGCCACCTCGCTGGCCGACATCACCGCCTCGATCGCGATGGTGACCCGCGTCAGCGAGATGCTCGACGAGGGCGCCCAGGGCGACGAGCACGCCGCCATGGCCAAGGCCTTCTGCACCTCGCGCATGCGCGATGTGGTGGCCCGGTCCCGCGAGATCTTCGGCGGGAACGGCATCGTCCTCGACTACGACGTCACCCGCTTCTTCAACGACGCCGAGGCGCTGTACTCCTACGAGGGCACCCGCGAGATGAACACCCTGATCGTGGGTCGCGCCATCACCGGCCAGGGCGCCTTCGTCTAGGTCACAGACCAGCCGCTCAACACGGCATGCGCGGTGCCCGTCTCACGCGGTGAGGCGGGCACTGTCGTGTGCGCGGCAACCGACCGCCCGGCTCACTGCACGATCGGGTCGGCGACATCTGCGCCGAATCGCGACCCGTCTGCGTCCAGGTCGCCGGCCGTACCGAGCAGTCGTGGCAGGATTTCGCGCGCAATCCGCTGTGCCAGCGAGGCGCTGAACGTTGCCGTCAGGTGGCTGCTGTCGTCGCGATAGGCGATGACGTTGCCGACGATGACCGGGCACTGACTCGCACCACACAGGTAGGTGCGCAGCGGCACAAAGGTGGCGTTGGCCACCCTGGCCGCTTCCGGCAGCACCGACTCGCCGACAATCGCCTGCTGACGCGGGGTGGAGCAGCCAAGCGCCTTCTCGTCGCGCTTGGCATTGACCACGCATTCCACCGCCCGCTGGGACATCTTCGGGGTGTCATCCATCACCACGACGTGGATGCCTGCGTCAGTGAATTCCTTCCAGGTTTCACCGGTGCGCTTGGCCAGGGCGGCCCAGTCGTTCCCGCCCTTGAAGCCCCAGTCACGGTCCAGCAACATCGAGGTCACCACCACATCAGGCGTGTGCCGCTCATCCAACACCCACTTGCGCAGCGCAGCGTTGAACGTGCGACAGCTCGCACCCAGGTTCTGGTCGACCTTGGTGTAGGGACAGCCGCCCTTGAAGGCGGTCACCAGTTTCCAGCCGTATCGATTCGCAGCGCGCTCGAGGCCATCGAAGTACGCGGCGGCGTGGGAATCGCCCAGGAGCATCACCACGTCATCGCTCTCGGTGTCACCAAACTCGCAAATGCGCAGCTTGGGATCATCCGGCTGACTGCGGCACTGGTCGGAGTAAATGGCCGGGATATCGGTCAGCATCTTGGCCCGATCCGGGAAGATCGGGGCCTCCTCGAACAGTGCCGGATCACACAGGCCGGTGTTCGCAGGATCGACCGCTCCGAAGCCGATACAGTCCGCCAGACCCAACTGATCCAGCTCCACCATGGCCTGCTGCACCGAGTCCGCCCGCTGCTGCAACTGCGCCTGCCCAACAACCACCGGCACGGCGATCACGGCCATCATCAGGCCCGCGAAGGCGAAGCTCACCGCCGAGCTGCGCGCCGTAAGCCAGCCCCAGGAGCGGTACGGGTCCTCGACCAGCACCTTCGACATCCACGCGAGCACCAAGCTCAGCGCCAGGATCCCGAGCCGCAGCGGCAGGTCGAGTTCCAGGTCGAGCCCGAAGGGGATCAGAATCAACAGCGGCCAGTGCCACAGGTAGATCGAGTAGGACACGTCACCGACCCATTGCACCGGCCGCCATCGCAGCAGCGGCCCGAGCCCCCAACGACCCTCCGGCATGCCCGCGCCGATCACCAGCAGGCTGGCCAAGACCGGCAGCAGCGCCGCACTGCCCGGGAAGGGCGTGGCCGAGCTGTAGACCAGCGCAGTGACCCCGATCGTGATGAGGCCAAGCAGGCTCATCACCGAGCGCAGCCAATTCGGCATTCGCAGCGCCTGCGGTGCCAGGGCCGCGAAGAGACCACCGGCGGCAAACTCCCATACCCGCGTCGGGGTAATGAAGTAGGCGGCGGCCTTGGAGTACCCGGTCGCCCAGATCGAGAAGGCGAGGCCGCCGACGACCACGACACTCATCACCACGATGGCGACACGGCGACCGGACCACTTCCGCCAGCGCGCGAGCAGGGCGATCGCGACGAACAGCAGCGGCCAGACCAGATAGAACTGCTCCTCGACCGAGAGTGACCAGTAGTGCTGCACCGGTGACTTGGTGTTGCCCGCGCCCAGGTAGTCGACCGAGTCAAAGGCCAGTACCCAGTTCTCGACGTAGAAGGTGCTGCCGATGACCTCTCGCAGCGTCTGCGGCCAGCGCGCGCTCGGCAACCACCAGAGCGTGGCCAAGAGCACCACCGCGAGCACCAGCATCGCGGCCGGAAGCAGGCGCCGCAGGCGCCGGGCCCAGAAGCTGGCCAGCCGCACCCGGCCTCGAATTTCCACCTCGCGCAGCAGGTGGCTAGTAATCAGATAGCCAGAGATGACGAAGAAGACGTCCACACCGATGTACCCGCCGGGCAAGTACGTCGGCCAAAAATGGTAGAGGACGACGACGCCGACGGCGACGGCACGAAGCGCCTGAATTTCCAGGCGAAGCGGAGTGTGGGGGTGCTGTGCGGGGGCGTGCTGAGTCTGACGAACTTCGGCTCGAGTCACCGAGCCATGGTAATTCGCGAAGTTGGACGCAAACTCCAACCAAGGACCCTGACCGCAGCCTCAAAGACAATTCCCAGGGTCATCTTTGATTCGCCGGCGAGGCGCTCCCGAAACACAATCGGCACCTCCCGAATGCTGGTGATGGCACTCGCCCGCCGGGTGAGGTCAATCTGCACGCAGTAGCCGCGCGAGGCCACGGTATCGATCTGTACCGCCTCGAGCGTCGCCGCTGACCACGCCCGGAACCCGGCGGTCACGTCGTGCACCGGCAACCGCAGTGCCCAGCGCGCGAAACGGTTCGCGGTGCGCGAGAGCCACGAGCGGTGCCGCGACCAGCCCTCGATCGCGCCACCGGGGACGTAGCGCGAGCCGATCGCGAGGCCGACGCCGGGTTCGCGGAGCGCTGCCACCAGCTCGGGGAGGATCGCGGCCGGGTGGGAGCCGTCTGCATCCATCTGGACCACGACCTCGGCCCCATCCTGCAGGGCGAGGTGCATCCCTGCGGCATAGGCGGCCTTCAGCCCCGAGCGGCCCGACCGGTGGAGGACGCGCACCTGAGGATCGCCAGCAGCCAGCGCATCCGCGATGGCACCGGTGCCGTCCGGGCTCGCGTCATCGACCACCAACACGCGTGCCGTCGGCAGCGCGGCCCGCACTGCGGCGACCACCGGCGGCAGGGTCTGCGCTTCGTTGAAGGTCGGCATGATCACGACGACCTTGCCGGTCTGGGCCGGCGCTGCATTCGGCATGCGGCCATCGTATGAGTTCAGCGCCCCGGGGGCCGCCGACGCGCGATAGCCTGGAGGAATGACGACGCAGCCGACCCCGACGTCTTCGCGACCAGGCTTGTTCCGCCGCGAACGCGCCCTGAGCCTGCATCCGGCACGGCTGCGCTCGGGGCAGACCGCAATGGCGGGCCTGATTCTCTTCGTCTCACTGGCGGGGCCGGCGCTGCGCATCATCTTCGGCCTCGTGGGGTGGGCGATCATCACCGCGGTGACCGCGGTTGCCGCCATCCTGTGGGCGATCCGCTGGCGTGACCGTCTGCGGCTGGCGTGGATTTCCCGCCCACTGATGCTCTTCACCCTGATCGCGGCACTCTCGACCATTTGGGCCCTCGTGCCAGCCGCGACGGCGCTCGGCACCGCACTGCTGGTGATCACCATCGCTGTGGCAGTGCCGCTGGCAACGCTCATCCCCTGGTCGTCGTTCCTCACCGCACTCGACCACGCCACGCGCTGGATCCTTGGTCTGTCGCTGGTGTTTGAACTCTGGGTAAGCCTGTTCATTCAGCACCCGATCACCGGCCCGTTCTCGGGCATCGAGTGGGATGCAGCGACCGGCCTGGAGCTGTGGTCGCGCAATCTGCTGTTCGCAGGCGGTCCGATTCAGGGCATCCTGGGCAACTCCATTCTGCTGTGCACCGTGGCGGCGCTGGCCATCATCACGCTCAGTCTGCGACTGGCCGATCATGCGGTCTCGGAGAGCCGCGGCAAGGTGTGGCTCGGCATCGCGATCGTGATGCTCATCCTCTCCCGCTCCAGCGCGGTGCTGATCGCCTTGGGCGCGGTGCTTGTCGTCGCCGCGATCGCACTGCTGCACCGTCGCTACCGTCTGCCCGGTCAGCGCTGGGCACTGTGGCTGACGGTGTGGGCCCTGGTGGCCGCCGTCATCGCCGCGGTGGTCTTCGCGCGCGAGCAGGTGCTCGCCCTGCTGGGCAAGAGCAGCGACCTCACCGGCCGCTTCGAAATCTGGCAAACCGTCATCGAACTTGGCCAAGAGCGACCGGCGGCTGGTCTCGGCTGGCTGGGCTTCTGGCCGCAGTGGACCGAACCATTCAACGACCTGGTGGTGCGTTGGAATGTGGTGCAGTTGCAGGCGCACAACGCCTGGATCGATCTGTGGATGCAGCTCGGCTGGATCGGCGTCATCCTCTTCGCGCTCATGATCGGCTTCACCCTGGTGCGGGCCTGGGCCACCGCCGCCGAGCCGGTGCGCGCCGGTCTCGACGCTCGCCAGCCGTGGCGCGCCGTCTCACTGATGCCGCTGCTACTGCTCACCCTGCTGCTGGTGCAGTCGCTGACCGAAAGCGCCATGCTGTACGAGTGGGGCCTGCTGCTGCTGTGCACCCTCGCCATCCGGCTCACCGCACGTCCGCTGGAGCGCGACCAAGACCTCGCTGGCGCAAGCCACTAGGCTCGATGGGTCCGGCAACGGACGCATGAAGAAGGAGTGAGTGCTCGGTGTCTACGCCGCTTCCCGCAGTCAGTGTGGTGATTCCGACCCATCAGCGCCCGCAGTTCCTGCGCGAATCGGTCGCCTCGGTGCTGGGGCAGACGCTGGCCCCGGCCGAACTCGTCGTTGTCAGCGATGTGCCCGATGCGGAATCGCGTGCCATTGTCGAGGAACTCGCCGCCGGATCGACGGTGCAGGTCACGTTCTTGGAACGGGACGGCGTTCCCGGCGCCTCCGCCTCGCGGAATGCCGGAGCCCACGCCAGTACCGCGCCGTTGGTCGCCTTCCTCGACGATGACGACCGCTGGCTGCCCACCTTTCTGGAGCGAACCGTGGCGGCCCTGACCGACGCCGAGGCGGATGCGGGAGTGGCCTGGATCCGAATGTTCCTGCATGGCGACGAGCGCACCGCGCCGGGCGAGCACATTGCGGAAGTCGCCGACGTCCGCGAGGCGGCAGCCAAGAACCCGGGCGTGACCGGCTCGAACATTGTGGTGCGCCGCACCGCATTCGATGCGATCGAGGGCTTCGATGCGAACCTGCCGGTGAAGAACGACACCGACTTCATCTTCCGCTTCCTGCTGGCTGGCTTCTGCTACGCCCGGGTTGCCGAGGAACTCGTCGAGCAGCGCAAGCACGAGTCTGGCCAGCTCACCGGTCGCACCTTCGCGCGCGCGGCCGGGCTGCAGCGGTATATGGACAAGCACCGTGCCCATCTCAACCTCGCCGGTCGCCGCGCCATCCGACTGCAAATCCACCGCATCCGCTATCACGCGCACACGAACAAGGTGGCCAAGTTGTGGGAACTGGTGTGCGGGGCGTGGAACAGCACGCCGTCCTCGATCATGGCCAGTCGCAAGAACCGAGCGCACCGTGACTTCTGGCTGCGCACCGGCTTTTCCGACGAACCTGCGACGACGAACGAGTCCTAAACGACGCTTTCCTCCACTGCACCGGTCGACCCCCATAGAATTGGTGGCTGGGGCCGACTGATCACGGTTGTTCCCATCCCCTGAGGAAGATTAGGAACCATGACTACGACTGCCGTCATCATCGGTCAGGGCTACGTCGGCTTGCCGCTGGCACAGGCTGCTGCCGCAGCGGGCATCCGCACCATCGGCCTCGACCTGAGTGAGCGCGTGGTCTCCGGGCTGAACGCGGGCCGCTCCCACGTGGACGACCTCTCCGACGCCGAGATTGCGACCATGCTCGAGCAGGGCTATCGCGCCACGAGTGACGCCAGTGTCATCGCGGAGGCCGACGTGGTCGTCATTTGTGTACCAACCCCGCTGGGCGATGCTGGCGATCCGGACCTGGGCCCGGTCATTGGGGCCACCGCCTCGATCGCGAAGCACCTGAGCCCCAACACCACGGTCATCCTCGAATCGACCACCTACCCGGGCACCACAGACTCGCTGGTGCAACCGCGCCTGGAAGAGGGTGGCCGCCAGATCGACCGCGACTTCTTCCTCGCCTTCTCCCCCGAGCGCATCGACCCGGGGAACGAGCGCTACGGTCTGAAGAACACCCCGAAGGTCGTCGGCGGCGTGACCCCGGCATCCACCGAGGCTGCGGTCGCCTTCTACTCGCAGTTCGTCGACACCGTCGTCCCGGTCAAGGGCGCCCGCGAGGCCGAGACCGCGAAGCTGCTCGAGAACACCTACCGCCACGTGAACATCGCGCTGGTCAACGAGATGGCCCGCTTCTCGCACGAAATGGGCATCGACCTGTGGGATGTCATCGCGGCCGCCTCCACCAAGCCCTTCGGTTTCCAGGCCTTCTATCCGGGCCCGGGCGTCGGCGGTCACTGCATCCCGATCGACCCGAACTACCTCTCGTACGAGGTGCAGCGCCAGCTTGGCTACCCCTTCCGCTTCGTTGAGCTCGCCCAAGAGATCAACAACACCATGCCGCGCTACGTCGTCGATCGGGTCCAGGACCTGCTCAACGACCACGCCAAGTCGCTGAAGGGCTCGACCGTGCTGCTGCTCGGCGTCACCTACAAGGCCAACATCGCCGACGAGCGCGAATCGCCGGCCCGCCCGGTCGCCCAGCACCTGTTGGCCAAGGGCGCGACGGTGCAGTTCCACGACCCACGCGTGAGCACCTGGCGCGTTGACGACCAGACCTTCGAGTCCATCACCGACCTCGAGGCCGCTGTGCGCGCGGCCGACATCGTCGTGCTGCTGCAGTCGCACCGCGAATACGACGTGGACGCCCTCGCCGAGCAGGCTGCCGTCTTCTTCGACACTCGCGGAAAGGCCACCTCGCCGAAGGCAAAGCGACTCTAGCAAACTATGAAGAACACCCTGCGCCTGCTGCGCCGGTATCGGAGTACCGCGTGGCTGTTTAGCCCCTTCCCGCCCGCACTAAAGGCTTGGTTCAAGCAGCGGATCGAGAACCCCGCCTGGCGCTGGGCACCGCTGTCGGCGAATGCAACTCCGGCCGAACGGAGCGCACGCTACTGGGCCGAGCGCTGGTCCGCCGTGGCGCTCAGTCAGTTCGGGCTGCGGAACCACAGCAGCGCCGTCCGCGAGCCGCTGGCGATTCGGGTGTCCTACGGCAAGTGGAACTATGCCGAGCTGGCCGAACGGTTCCGCACCGATGCCGGCATCGCCTCGCTGCAGCCGAAGGATGTTGAACGCAACGAACTACTGCACCTGGCGCGTCTAATCAGCAGCCACCCGGTGGACCCTGACGACGCGGAACTGTCGTGGCGCATGCTGCAGTTCGCCACCCGCGACGGCTTCGGTCAGACCGAGCACCAGACCCTGCCCTTCGCCGTGGCCACCTACCTGGAACGAGGCCTGGCAGCAGACGTCCGCATCGCCATGGACAAGCTGGCCTTCAGCCCGCAACTGCGCAACCAGTTGTCGGTGGATCTGCTGAACCCGTGGCAGGAGAACGCGGCAAACCACGACGAGCAGCGTTGGTTGGATACCTTGAACGCGGAGTACCGCAAGGCCGGGATCGCTCCGATCGAGCTGTTGCCAGCTGGCGAGAGCGTCTTTGACCGCCTCACCGCAACGGCGCCGAGTCGCATCACCGACGGCCCGCTGGTGAGCATCGTGACCTGCACCCACCGCCCCGACTGGCAACTGGCCACGAGCGTACGCTCGGTGCTGGCGCAGTCCTGGCAGAACTGGGAATTGCTGATCGTCGACGACGCCTCCGGCGACGAGTTCGCGCCGGTGCTGGACGAGGTCGCCGCGATGGATCCGCGCATTCGCGTGCTGCGCCTCACCGAGAACGGCGGCGCCTACCGTGCCCGCAACGAGGCGATGCGCCACATCAACGGCGAGTTCGTCACCTTCCACGATGACGACGACTGGATGCACCCGCAGCGCATCGAGATCCAGGTGCAGCACCTGATCAAGAATCCGCAGTACCCGGCGAACACCTCGCAGTACCGCCGCATGCTGCCCAACGGCTTCCTCAGCTATGGCCGACGTCTGCGGCTGCTCGGGATTTCGGAGGTCTCGATCATGTTCCGCCCGGCCCAGGTGCTGCCGGTGGTAGGCGGCTTCGACCCGGTGCGCAAGGGTGGCGACACCGAATTCCGCCTCCGTGTCGGTGCGGCCTTTGGCATCGCGGTGCCAACCCTGCGCAACTACCCCGGCCTGATGCTCGGTCGCTTCGACCCCGCATCGCTGAGCGGCTCCGAGTTTGGTGATGAGTGGGCCCACGAGGCGCGCCGCCTGTACTGGGCCTCGGCACACGCCTACCATTCCTCGATCGCCGCCGGCACGCGGAGCCCCTTCGTCGGTCCGAACCCGGAGGATCGGCAGTGCCCCATCCCGGGGCGCTTCCTGGGGCAGCCGAATCGGGTGCTCGATGTGGACGACGTCATCCTCATCCCCGGCGTCCCGGAGGGCGAGCAGGCCGACCTGCGCGCCGAGCTGGCCTTGATTGCCTCGCTGCGCGCGCAGGGTCGGCGCGTGGGTGTCTCGCTGGTGGTCACCCCCAGTTACCCGCACATTCGCGGGAAGCTGCCCGAGCAACTGCACGAGCCGATCCTCAACAGCGATATTGCGCTCGTGCCCTTGACCGAGCGCGGCCAGGCAGCGCGTCTGTGGTCGCTGGTCCCCGAGGCAGTCCAGTTCCTCACCGACGACCCGCTGCAGTACTCCTTCCACGAGGCGGTCATCGTTGCGGCTCCGGGCACCGAGCAGACGAGGTGGGATCGCAGCACGGTGGCAGCCAACCTGCACCGTCAGTTCGGCATCGAGGCGGCGCGCGTGCACGTCGTCAGTGACGTGACCGCCGCGCCAGCCCCCGGCGAGTAGGGTGCCGGTGTCGCTGCCGTCGCTGCCCAATCAGCGCAGCACTGTGCGTCCGGAGATTCAGGCTGCGCGCGCCGCGGCAGTCCTCATGGTGGTGCTCTACCACCTGTGGCCGGAGCGCCTGCCGGGCGGCTATGTCGGTGTCGATGTCTTCTTCGTCATCTCCGGCTTCCTGATCACCGGCCACCTGCTGCGCGAGGCGCAGCGCGAGGGTCGTGTTCGCCTAGCGCTGTTCTGGGCCCGTCGCATGCGTCGCCTGCTGCCAGCCGCGCTGCTGGTCCTTACGGTGTCCGCCGCACTCAGCCTCGCCTTCCTGCCGCAATACCAGTGGGAGGGCGTATTCCAGGAACTGCTCGGCGCCACGGTCTACGTCGTGAACTGGGTGCTCGCAGCCAACGCAGTGGACTACCTCGCCGCGCACAATGCCCCGTCGCCGGTCCAGCACTATTGGTCGCTCTCGGTTGAGGAGCAGTTCTACCTGGTCTGGCCGCTGCTGGCGGTGCTTGCGATCGCAGTGGCGTCCCGGTGGTGGCGCGGCCGCACCGTCACCGTGTTCCGTGCGATCGTGGTCGCTGTCATCCTCGGCAGCCTGCTCGCGTCCATTGTGGTGACGGCGCAGGAGCCTGCGCTGGCCTACTTCGCCACCTATACCCGAGCGTGGGAGTTTGGCGCTGGCGCGCTGCTGGCGACCTTCGCCCCGGCAGCGGCACGCCTGGCCCGGACCCGCGCGCTCGTCTCATGGCTCGGCTTCGCGATGCTGGCGCTGACCGCCTTCGCCTTCAATGCAGCCACACCATTTCCGAGCTTCTGGGCTGCAATTCCGGTAGCAGCCACGGTCCTGGTGATCTGGGCCGGCACCCCGAGCACGCGCCTCGCCCCCACCCCGCTGGTGCGGTGGCGGCCGGTGCAGTGGCTCGGCGACATCTCGTACTCGGTGTATCTGTGGCACTGGCCGCTGATTGTCTTCTATCCGCACGTGGTCGGAAAGAACCCATCAACGCTCGCGCTGGTCGCGATCCTTGGCGTCACCGTGCTCTTCGGGTGGCTGAGCTATCGCTTCGTCGAACAGCCGGGTCGAAGCTGGCGGTGGCTCACCGAGGCCCGGCCGCGGCGCACCTATGCGGTGACGGCAACGGTGACCGTGCTGGCCCTCGTCTTGCCGGTGGTCGGCTACGGCACCGTACTGCTCGAACAGCAGCGACTGCGTGAGCAAGAGCGGATCGTGTCGGAGACGGTGTCCACACCGCAGTCCTGCTTCGGCGCGCTGGCGCTGGATCGAGATCGCAACTGCTTGCCAGCCACCGGCCCGCTGGTGCCGTCGGCAGGCCAGATCGCGACCGACCGCGCGATCCTCTACGACACGAAGTGTCAGATCAAGCCACGAGAGTTCCGCGTGCACCGCTGCGCCTTCGGCACCGAGGGCGGCCCGCGGATACTGCTGCTCGGCGACTCGCACGCAGCCAACTGGTTCCCTGCGCTGCACTGGATCGCGCAACGCGAAGGCTGGCAGCTCGACGTGCACTTCAAGAGTTCGTGCTCCTTCGGCGACTTTCCCCGCATTCACGATGGCGCCGAGTCCTGCTCCTGGTGGCATGACCAGGTGGCCGCGGACTTGGCATCCACAGACCCCTACGACCTCATCTTCATCGGCCACTACAGCGACAGCGACAGCGCACCCTACGTCGCGGATTCGAAGAAGGGCTCCGCGATGCGCGCCGGATTCCGGAAGCTCTGGCGCCCGCTGGTCGAACAGGGCAGCCGACTCGTGACGTTCCGGGACACTCCAGAAATGCACGAGAACACGCCGACCTGCGTCGAGAAGCACTGGAGCGATCCCAGCGAGTGCGCCGTGCCACGAGCAATGGCCATTTCGGCCGCCGACGTGCTGGAGGACACGCTGCGGGACCACCCCGACCTCGGCACTGTGTTGGACATGAACGACTACTTCTGTGACGCCGATACCTGTCACGTCACGGCAGGCGGGGTGGTCATCTGGCGCGACCAGCACCACTTCACTGCGACCTACAGCCTGTCACTGGCACCGGTACTCTGGGAGGCGCTGCAGCAGGCTGGGCTCACTCCCTAGCCGTATCACTATCTGGAGGAGAGTCCATGTCCCTGCGGGATCGACTGAGCGAGGTCGCAGCCCTGCGCCGATGGCAGCAGCCACGGGCCGCCAAGCAGCAGCGTCGCCGCTACGGCGTCGCCGCCAACCCGGCCGTCCCGACCGCTGGGTTGAATGCTGTCGAGGTGGAGGCGCTCCGCACCGCCCGGGCCGTGACCGACTTCGGCATCCGGTTCCGCTCGGACAGCACCCGCCTGATTCTCGCCAAGTTGATCGAGCAGGCCCCGAGTGACGCCGTGCGGGTGCGGATCGACCTGCTGCGCGCCCGACTGGTCCTCGCGCAGCGCATCCTGGACCGCGACCTGACCGATGGTCTCGGCGTACTCCACGCGACACTGCTGCAGTTGCCTGATGCGCCGCTGGCAGATCGGGAACTCGCCGTCAGCGCCGCAATCGAAGCTGGTGCCCTCGAGATCGCCGAACAGCACCTGCCGTACCTGGACAAGTCCTCGGCCACCACCCTGCTGCTCCGAGCCGACTTGGCGCGGGCACGCACACCCAAGGCCACCGCCGCCTGGACCAGCATCCTCGCCCCGCTGTTCGAGCAGCACGGCATCGCGGCCCCGCAGCTTGCGGCGGGCCCGGCCACCCTCTTCGATCGCCTCACCGCCGAGCCGGGAACTCCGATTCAGGACGGCCCGCTCGTCACGGTCGTGATGTCCACCTACCAGCCCAGCGACAGTCTGCTCACGAGCCTGCGCTCGGTCCTGGCCAGTTCGTGGCGCCAGCTTGAAGTGCTGGTCGTCGATGACGGCTCCGCCACCATCCCAGCCACCATCGAGGCGACCATCAGTGCCGATTCCCGCGTACGCCTCATCCGGCAGGCGCAGAATACCGGCACCTATGGGGCGCGTAACCGTGGCCTGGCCGAGGCCCGCGGCGAGTTCGTCGCCTTCCAGGACGATGACGACTGGAGCCACCCCGACCGCATCGCCTGCCAGGTCCGGCACCTGCAGCAGCATCCGCAAGCGCTGGCCAACTTCGTGCCCTGGGTGCGCGCCACCGAGGAGCTGACCTTCAGCCACACCGGGCGAGTGCCTGCGGCCCGCCCTGCCGAGATTGGCATCATGCTGCGACGCGAGCCAGTCCTCGACCGAGTCGGCTTCTTCGATGCACTCCGCAAGAACGCCGACCAGGAGTTCCGGCGCCGCATCGAAGCGGTCACTGGACACTCCGTGCCGCTGCTGGATGGCCCCCCGCTGCTCTTCGGGCGCACGCGCGCCGGTTCGCTGAGCAACGGCGAAGTGGGCTCGTCCTGGACCACGGTAAGCCGCCGTGTCTCGCTGGATTCCGCGCTGCGCTGGCATCGCCGACTCGGTCGGGGTCCGCGGCCCGCCCTGTCGCTGCGCACAGCCGACGAGCGCATCACCGGCGATCCGTACTTCGCCGCGGAAGCCCTGCGCGGTCTGCCGCTCCCAGACCTCGAGACCGTGGTCGTCGCGAACGTGTATGACGCGACTGCAGCGGAACAGCGGCGGCTACTCGCGCTGGCGGCTGCGCGTCCGGGTCAGATTGGCGTGCTACCGGTGCCTTCGCTGGACGTGCTCTTCGGTCTCGGGCCGCAACTGCCGGGTTGGTTCGACGCACTGCTGCGCAGCGGGACGGTTGTCCTGGCCGATCCAGCGCACCTGACCGAGATCAAGGAATTGGAAGTGTGGGGTGAAGCCGTCCTTGCGTTCACTCCGAGCGGCGTGTTGGCAATCGCCCAGCAGGCAATGGTGTGGAACACTCGGGGGGTTCCACCGCAGTGCGCTGATGCATTGGCTGCCCTGCGGTCTCACTTCCCGAAACTGACACCACTCCATCCATGAACGCTGACGGCTACGGCCAACACACCGCATCGCAGGTCATCACGGACACCGCTGCACGCGTTCGTCCTCGCGGCCCAATCGTGGCCGCCATGAAAGCTGTGCAGGTGCGCAGCCTGCACCCGCTCGAGACGCTCGCGCAATTGGCCACCGCAGGCGAGGCGGGCATTGACGCCGTGCTGGCGACGCTGCGCACCAGCGCCGTCCCCGAGCACTGGGACCGGGACTGGCTGGCGGCGGCAAGCTCTGTCCTAACGACCCTGGCCCGCAGCGACGAGGATCGGGCAAACGCACAGGTGCTGCAGGCGGCCCTCGGTGGGCACGCGCTGCCGATGCCGGATCATCCGGTTGACCCGTACCACGGCGTGCCGAGCGCAACCCAAACCGAGTTCGACATCGTCTTTGCCGGGCCCTGGAACCGCACCGGCGGCCCGCAGAAGTCCATGTTGGCCGAAATTGCCGCCCTCCGTGGCCAAGGGCTACGGATTGGGGCGCTACACCTTGATGCCTGGCGGTTCATGCGCAAAGAAGAGCCGGTCATCATCGACGTGCTCCGAGACCTGGCCGAAGCCGGCGAGGTGACGCTGCTGCGGCCCCAAGACGAGGCCGCCACCGATGTGCTGCTGGTCCGCTACCCGCCGGTGCTCGAGTTCGCACCAATCTCACTCGGCATTCTCGCGCAGCGGGTGATCGTCATGACCAACCAGGCTCCCGCCGAGCGTGACGGCAGCGACCGGCGCTACGACGTCCGCGACGTGGACCGGCGGGCAAGCGCCCTCTTCGGCAGCGCGCCCTACTGGCTCCCCCAGGGTCCAATGGTACGCGCCACCATCAAGGACCAGGTATCGACCGACCGCCTGCTGCCCTTCGATAACCCGGGCATTGTTGTGCCGGAGGCCTACGCCACCATCGCCCGTTCGGCCCGCACCGACCGCATCGTCTACGGGCGCCACTCCCGTGACGACGCCACCAAGTGGCCCGGCGACCGCAAGACCCTGCTGGCCGCATACCCGCAGGGACGAGGCTTCGAGTTCCGCACCATGGGTGGCGTTCGATCGCCGCTGCGGGTGCTGCGTACTCGCTTGCAGCGCAAGTTCGGCAAGCCAGCACGGTTGCCGAGCTCCTGGGTCAGTCTGGATGCCGACGCGATGCCCGTGCCCGAGTTCCTGCGCAGTATCGACTACTTCGTCTACTACGCTCACCCAGACCAGTACGAAGCGTTCGGTCGCGTCTTGCTGGAAGCCATCGCCTCGGGCCTCGTCACCATCACGGAACCGCGCTTTGCGTCGACCTTTGGCGACGCTGCCATCTATGTGGAGCCGCGCGAGGTACGCCGCACCCTGCGTCGCTTCCACCGTGACCCAGAGGCCTACCGGCGCCAGTCGGCCCTCGCCCTACAACGCACTCGGGAGCACTTCAGCCCCGAACGCTTCCGCGAGGTTGTTGCCCTGTTGCGCGCACTCCCCAGCACACCCGCCGCCTAGCGGTTGGGTCTGGCGCCGAACTACTCGGCCGCTACCGGCGCTTCCTCGACCACCGGCAGGATCGCTGCCAGTGAGCCCGGAATGTTGCGAGCGTTGCCGAGTTCGAGGCGACGCTGCTGGTATTCCTCGGGCGTCAACGGCACGAGCACGCCCTCGACTAGCTCGTACTGCACCCCATTGATCTGCACGATGCCGCGCATGCGGTAGTCAGCAGAGTTCAACGGCAACTTCTTGCACAGGGCGGCATCGAACGCCTCGAAGCTGATCACGGCCTCGTAGCGATCCATGTATGCCGGATCGACCTTGTAGCGCTTGCCGTTGTAGGCCACCCACGGGTAACCGGAGCAGGTACCCCAGGTCGGCACGGCCTCGTTCACAGTTCGATGGGCGTTCAGCGTGGCGTTGCCAGCGTTCTTGGCCGTCACCTTCGTCCCAAACAAGGTCTGCGCATCCGACTTCGAGATGGGGCGCTTGATAGCGAAGTCGGTCACGAGCCACCATGAGCCATCGTTGGTCGACTGCAACACTTGACCGATGTTCTGGTAGAAGTTCACCTTCGGGATGGCCGAGACCACGGCGTCGGCGTACTTGGAGACCGTGTTGGCGATCCCCAATTCCTTGGCCGCCTGCTGCCGCTGCGCAGCCGTCACCGGGCGCTTGGCACCATCAAAGACGAGGTAGACCTGGCTAGTACTGGTGTCCTTGATGAACCGTGGCGCAGAACGCTGACCGTCCCGCTTCGGGATCAGGTCCACCAACGAGGCGGGCAACTCCGGCAGCGCACTGTTCCACTGCTCCGGCTGGTTCAGTCGTACCGCGCCCGAACGCTCCAGCAGGTAGGCATCGTCCGTGCCAGCGACGCGGAACATACCCGGCATGGTCTTCTTGCCGACCTCGGTGATCACCGCGTCGGTGAGCGTCACCGTCGGGTTGCCGAACCACAACCGGGCATCCAACTGGCGACGCATGGCGTTGGAGACACCATAGAAGGCGCCGTCGGCGTAGACGTACTCGATGGTCGAGTCAGGACGCTTCACGAGCGTGCCATTCGCCAAGATTGGTGCACCGGCCGGAATGGTTTCGGCATAGACCGCGGAGCGCTGCACCAGCAACTCCGGCAGCGTGATGCCACTCTCGGCCACCGCGTCCAGATCGACAATCTGGCGTCGCTTGCCGTCCTGCAGCAAGTAGCGCGTACCATCGGGACGCTGGAAGTACGGGTTCACCACGTTGGTGGTCTTAATCGGGCTGATCTGCTCCGCGGTGAGTTGCGGAACGACCGCACAGCTCCAGCCGTAGGCCTCGGCCTCCTCACAGCCACCACTGAAGCGGGACCGGAGTCCATTGTCGATCAGGTATGGCCAGCCTTGCCGGTCGTAGATCACGGGCGAGCGCATCAAGCCTCGGTCGGTGAAGCTGTTGATGTAGGTGCTCGAGACGGTGCCCACCTTGCCAAAGACACTCTTCAGTGCGGTCTGCGTGGCGATGTCCGTGCCCGAGATTCGGTACCGATCGCTGTCCACCAATAGGTACACCGTCGCGGCGTCCTGAGTCTTGGCCAGGTACGTACCGCCCTGCGTGGAACCGAACCAGTCATGGAAGTACCGCCAGAAATTGCGGTTGCCGTACGAGGAGCAATTGTTGCCCTCGCTGTACATGTTCTTCAGGGCCGCCGAGTTCGGGTAGTAGGGCGTGTAGTAGTACAGCGCTGCGGTGGCCTTGTTCTTGATAGTCACCGACTTGGTGGTGCACTTGTTCGGGTTGTTGGAAGTCCCCGACTTGGGGTGCTCCTTGATGCTGCTGGCCTTGCCTACCGGGTACCAGCTAAAGAAACTCGTGTCCTTGAAGTACTGGTTGAACTGCCATGCCGCAGCGTACAGCGAGTGGAACAGGCCGCCGTTGTTCTCGCGGCAACTGCCGTTATCAGGGCAGCCCCAGCCGGTGGCCTGATTGATCTGCCAGGCGGTGGGGTTCTTGGTGGTGACCAGGCCCTGCTCTTTTTGCATCAGCACGATCAGCACCTGCGGATTGATCTGGCAGGCGACTGCGACGTCATAGACCATCTGCGCGGCCGTGATGTTCTTCTTCTTCGGCATCGCCTTGGTACAGCCGTTGGCGCTGGCGCCCTTGGACTGGGTGTCACCCCGGTACTCGGTCAAACACTTCCGAGCTGCCGGTGCGCTGGAGCAGGACGACACCTTCGACTTAAAGAAGGCCTGAATCTGGGACACCGACATGGTCCCGAAGTCGCGGAACACGGTGTCACTGATGATGTTTCCGTGGTCATACGCGCTGGCTGCGGGTGCTGCCTGCGCTTCGGACTCGCCGCCGGGCGCGGGAAGGATACTCAAGCCCGACAGCAACCCCAGCAGCACCGCGAGTGCTGTTACTGCGGCGATTCGAGCCCGACGGTAGGGGGAAACACGCAGAGCAGACACGGCACCAGGCTAATCGTCTGACGTTCGAAGTCAAAACGTTCGCGACCGGCGCGCCGGGACGTTTCGGCCCGCTTACTGGGACGCTTCGTATGCGTCGACCACAGTCTTAGGGTCACCGTCCATGCGAATTTGCCCCTGGTGCAACCAAATCACCCGGTTGCAGGTGTCCAGAATCGACTGCATCGAGTGGCTCACCAGGAACACGCTCCCGGCCCGCTTGCGCAGCGCACGGATGCGCTCCTCACTGCGAGCGAGGAAGGCCTTGTCACCGACGGCGAGAGCCTCATCGATCAGCAGGATCTGCACCTCGCGGGCCACCGCGATCGAAAACCGCAGTCGCGCCGACATGCCGGCGGAATAGGTCCGCATCGGCAGGTCCTTGAACTCGGTCATCCCTGCAAACTCGAGGACATCCGCGCAGCGCTCCTCGGCCTCGGCCTTCGTGAAGCCCAGCGCCAGCAGACCCAGAATCACGTTGCGCTCACCAGACAGGTCCTGCAACAGGGCAGCATTCACGCCGAGCAGCGAGGGACGCGATGAGGCATACACCGTGCCAGCCGTGGCCGGGTACAGGCCCGCAATGGTACGCAGCAGCGTGGACTTGCCGGAACCGTTGTGCCCGATGATGCCCACACTGTCGCCTTCACGGACGACGAAAGACACGCCCTTGAGCGCGTTCACCTCACGAATGCCGCGCAGGCCGGCCCGGCCCACCTTCATTCGCTTGCTCACCTGACGCCCGGACGCGTAGGTGCGATAGGTCACCTTAAGGTCGTTGACCACGACCGTCGGCGGCGCTTCGGCCGCGCCACGCTTACTGGTCTCGGCCATACAAATTCTCCGCTCGCCAGAACAGCACCACACCCAGAGATAGGAACAGCGCCGTGAAGCCCGAGGTGACCCACCAGTACAGGGGCTCAACCGGCATCCCCGACACCATGAAGCCACGGACCAGGGCAATAAAGTCGTGCACCGGGTTCAACTGCGCGACAAAGAGCAGTTCCGGCATGTCCGCGAACACCAGCGGCAGCGAGAAGAAGATGCCGCTGGAGTAGAACAGGATGCGGGTGATCTGCGGGATGATCTGCATGATGTCCATGAAGTGGACGGTCAGTCGCGCCGCGAGCAGAGCCACGCCGATGTTGAACAGCGTCATCATCAGCAGCACCGGGATAATCATCAGCCAGCCGAAGGTGATCGGCTCACCCAAGACGATGAGGATCACCACCATCACGACAACCATCACCGCGAGTTCGAGCAGTTGCTGCAGCACTGCCGAAATCGGCAGCAGGATGCGCGGGAAGCTGAGGTTCTTCAGCAGATTCACGTTCTGAATCACCGACCGGGCACCCTCCGAGAAGGAGCGGCTGAAGAATTCAAAAATGAACACACCCACGATCAGGTAGGCGATGAAGTTGTCCGGCCGCGAACTCTTGGGCATCACGAAGCCGAAAATGACGCCATAGATCACCGCGTTCAGCAGCGGACGCAGCACAATCCAGCCCATACCGAGGCGGGTCTTGGAGGTACCCGCCTGCAAGCGGTAGGCCGCCAGGGTGAGGGCGAAGTCACGGCGACGCCAGGCGTCGGCAAGATAGCGCCAGAACGGTGGCCGCACACCCATCGCCTGCAGCCCATGCCGTTCGGCGAGGCCACTCAGGTCTGAATCGGCCATCACTCTCCTCGTCCGGGCTCTCGGCTGCGCGCGGCGCGCAATGCGCCGCGGATCGCCCCGAGTGCCCCGGGACAGTATAGCCGTCCGGGTGAGCGCCCAGCAGCCCGGGCTCGACGGGTCACCCTTGCTTCGGCCCGCCAATCACGGGGCCGGTTGGCGCAGGCTTCGTGCCCGGGTCCGTGGCTGGCTCGGTGCCGGGCCCGGTTCCTGGCTCGGACTCCGGCGGGTTGATCGGCGTCGGTTCGCGAGGTGCCAACAGCTCCGCCACATCTGCGTGCCGCTTCGTGTAGTCGCGATCGACCACGGAGTACGTCGGCGGCGTGAGCTCAAGGCGGAGCAGCTCGAGATCGCGCGACTTCATCGCCAACTCGGCAAAGTAGGCCAGCATGCTGCTCGGGATGTCGGTGATGACGGTGCGGGTGCCCGCCTCGGCGATCGCCTGGAACCGGGTGAGCACAGTGACCGGATCAAACTGGCGCAGCAGTGCCTCCTGCACCTGGCGCTGCCGCTGCATGCGCGAGAAGTCACTGGTGGTGGCGCGTGAGCGCACGTAGTACAGCGCGTCCTTCCCGTTCAGGCGCTGCACACCAGGCTCGAACCAGCCCTTGATGCCGACGACCTTGCCATCCTTGATCCAGCCGCCCTTATCGATGCGCTCCTTGACCTCAACCTCGATGCCGCCCAGCGCATCGATGAGGTCACCAAAGCCAGCCATATCGATCACAACCGCGTACTGCACCGTGATGCCGAGTACCCCCTCGACCGCGTCACGCATCGCCTCCACTCCCGGGGTGGAGCCGCGCTCGGCCGCATCTGGGTACAGGTCTGGGTGTTCCTCAGCGTAAGGGTAGAGGTAGTGGATCAGGCAGTTGTCGCCACAGTCATAGCCATTCGGGAACGGTGTGTACAGTGGCGAGCCCTTCGAGAAAGGCACCATCTCGAGGTTGCGCGGGATACCGATAATGGCGACCTGCCCGGTTTCCGCGTCGACACTGACGACCGAGATCGAGTCAGGACGCAGGCCCATGCGGCCGGCGCCCGCGTCACCGCCAAGCAACAGAATGTTGTAGCGACCATCGATCGGTTCCTCGATGACCGTGCCGTCGAACACCTCGTCGAGCACCTGCCGGCCACTGCCTGCGTAGTTCCCGGCGACCGCCATGCCCACGGTCGGGAGCATCAACATGATCGCCATCAGGCCACCGATCCAGGCCTTGGTCGGGCTCGGAATGCGTACCAGCTGCAGCAGGCGGAAGGTATCGATCTGGATGACCAACCACACCAGCGCCAGGGCGTAGCAGAGCCATTGACCCACCAGCAGCACCGTCGGGTTCGACACCATCGACAGCACGAAGCCGCGCTGGGTGGTGAGCAGCAGCACCGCACCAATCACCACGGCATAGAACACTGCCGCTGCGGTCAGTCCAATGCGGGCGAGCACTCGGTTCCCGGCCACGAGCTGCGCCGAGCCGGGCAACACCACGCTGAGGGCCAGCAGCCACCAGCCGCGTCGCGTCATTTCGGACGGATCGTGAACGTTGGGGTACCGAATCGGTTGACGAAGATTCGTTGACACCAGGGTCCTCGTTACAGGGAGGCTTTGAGCTTCGCGTTCTTCTCGGCGACCGCATCCGCGAGCGCGCTGGCGAAGTCGGCGAGCTGCTGCTGCAGCGCCGGGTCACCAGCACCAATGATGCGCGCCGCGAGCAGTCCCGCGTTGCGTCCCCCACCGATCGATACGGTCGCCACCGGAATCCCGGCCGGCATCTGCACGATCGACAGCAGCGAGTCCATACCATCCAGGTACTTCAGCGGCACGGGCACGCCGATCACCGGAAGCGTGGTGACCGAGGCGAGCATGCCGGGCAGGTGCGCAGCGCCGCCCGCACCGGCAATGATCGCACGCAGGCCGCGGCCAGCAGCCGCCTTACCCCACGCGATCATGCGTTCCGGCGTGCGGTGGGCCGAGAGCACCTCGACCTCGTACGGAATGCCGAACTCGTCGAGCGCCGCGGCGGCAGCCTCCATCACGGTCCAGTCGGAGTCAGACCCCATGACCACGCCCACCAGGGGCTTCACCTCTGCGCTCATGCCGTCAATGCTACGGCGAGGCTGCGGCTGCGAGCCGCTGCCAGCGCGGGGTGTTGCTGCTCGGCGAGGCGGATACTCAGCCTTCCAGCGCCGCAGAATTCAGGATGCGGGCCGCGCCGCGAGCGCGGTCTGCGACCAGCGCGAGGTCGCTGCCAACCGCGGTCACGTGACCGACCTTGCGGCCCGGACGCAGCGACTTACCGTAGCCGTGCACCTTCACGTCCGGATAGGCGGCGAGCAGTTCCGGGTAGCGGTCGGTGTAGTCGCCCTCACTCGGGCCGCCGAGCACGTTCACCATCACCGACCACGGCTCGCGCGGCGACGGATCACCGAGGGGCAGATCGAGGACGGCGCGCAGGTGCTGCTCGAACTGGCCGGTGATGGCCCCGTCCATGCTCCAGTGCCCGGAGTTGTGCGGGCGCATGGCGAGTTCGTTGACCAGCAGGCTGCCATCGGTGGTCTGGAACATCTCGACCGCGAGGACGCCGGTCACTTCCAGGCCCTCGGCAATAGTGCGGGCAATGTCGGCCGCCTGGGCTGCCACCGCGCCGTCCGAGTCTGGTGCTGGGGCGGTAACGATGGCGCAGACACCGCCGCGCTGCTCGGTCTCGACCACCGGCCAGAGCGCCGCCTCACCGGAGGGGCGACGGGCGATCAGCTGGGCGAGTTCGCGCTGGTACGGCACGAACGCCTCGACCAGCAGCGCCGAGCCGGCAGCGGCCTCGAACCAGTCGGCCACCTCGCTCGGGTCGCTCACCACGCGCACACCCTTGCCGTCATAGCCACCGCGCGGGGTCTTCACCACGCCACGGCCACCGTTGGCCTCGAGGAAGACGGCGAGTTCGTCCGCCGTGCTCACCGCGGCCCAGGCCGGCACCGGCACGCCCAGGGCACTCAGTCGTTGGCGCATCACGATCTTGTCCTGCGCGTGCAGGAGCGCCGCGGGAGCGGGACGGACCACGACACCGGCCTCGAGCAGTGCTTCCAGCACTGGCTGCGGCACATGTTCGTGATCGAAGGTGATCACGTCGACGTCCTTCGCAAAGGCCAGCACGGTGGCCGCGCTCGTGGAGTCACCGACCATGGTGGCGGCCAGCGCCGCGGACGAGTCTTCCGCCTCGGCGAGCACCCGCAGTTCCACCCCGAGTTCCACGGCCGGACCGATCATCATGCGGGCCAACTGCCCGCCGCCGATCACGCCGACACGCAGCGTCACGCGCGGTCCCCACGGCCGAGGGCCCGGTAAGTGAACCCGGCGACCTGCCAGGCATCACGGTCGAGGCAGTTGCGGCCATCAATCACCACGCGGCCCGGCATCAGCTCGGCCACCGCCTTCGGGTCAAGGTTGCGGAACTGCTTCCACTCGGTGAGCACCAGCACCGCGTCCGCACCCTCGAGCGCAGCCTCGAGCGAGTCCGCGTACTGCAGGTCCGGCTGCACCCGGGCCGAGGTCTGGCGAGCCTCTGGGTCGAAGGCCACGACGACCGCGCCGGCCGCATGCAGGCGTGCGGCCACGTCCAACGCTGGCGAATCGCGCACATCGTCCGAGTCTGGCTTAAACGCCAGGCCCAGCACCGCGAGGCGCTTGCCGGCAACACCGTCCAGCAGCGCCTCCGTGTGTGCGATAACGCGCTCACGGGCACGCAGGTTGATCGCATCCACCTCGGACAGGAAGCGCAGCGAGTGGCCAACGCCGAGCTCTTCGGCGCGGGCCTGGAAGGCGCGAATGTCCTTGGGCAGGCAGCCACCGCCGAAGCCGAGGCCAGCGCCAAGGAACTTTCGGCCGATGCGCTCATCCATACCGATCGCGTCGGCCAACTGGGTCACGTCCGCGCCGGTCGCCTCAGCGATCTCGGCCATAGCGTTGATGAAGGAGATCTTGGTGGCCAGGAAGGCATTCGCACTCACCTTGACCAGTTCCGCAGTAGCGAAGTCGGTCACAAAGCGGGTGATGTTCTCGGCCAGCAGCGCGGCGTAGACCTCGTCGAGGATCGCCACTGCGGCATCATCGGCCTGGCCTGAGGCAACGCCGTAGACCAGGCGGTCCGGGTGCAGCGTGTCCTTGACCGCGAAGCCTTCGCGCAGGAACTCCGGGTTCCACGCGAGCGAGGCCTGCGGGGCCTGCTCGGCGAGCTCGTCCTTGAGTCGGGCGGCCGTACCCACCGGCACCGTGGACTTGCCGACCACGAGCGCCCCCTCGGCCAGGTGTGGGATGAGCGCCTCGATAGCGGCGTCGACGAAGCGCAAATCGGCACCCTTGCCGTCCGCACGCTGCGGCGTACCCACACCGATGAAGTGCACCTGGGCGTCCGCGGCATCCGCGAAGTCGGTGCTGAAGCGCAGGCGACCGCTCTGCACCCCCGCGGTCAAGATCTCGGGCAGGCCGGGTTCGAAGAAGGGCACTGCACCCTTGGCCAGCTGAGCGATCTTGCGCTCATCAACGTCAATACCGACGACGTCGTGACCGAGTTCAGCCATAGCTGCAGCGTGGACAGCGCCCAGGTACCCGCAGCCAATCACAGAGATGCGCATCTCGCTCCTTGAATCCAATGTGCAGCGCCCGCACAGACCGTCTTGGCACCGTGCGGCACGCCCCGACAATCCTATTGCTCTAGGGCTGAGAGCGGGTTACTGGGGCAGGATCGTGGTCGGCTGCGTGGTGCGAGCCTCAAAGAACTGACGGCGGCTCGCGATCGGGTTGGCGTTGGATTCCATCAGATCCTGCAACACCTCAGCCACCAGCAGCGCGTTCGGCACATCGCGCAGCACCACCGGCTGGTCGATGCCAGCGTTGATGCGCACATCCCCGGAGCCGAAGGGACGTTGGAACAGCCCCTGCTGCACCGTGACGTCGTAGCCGCGACTGTGCAGCAGTTCCTGGTGCAGGCGAGTCACCAGCCCGCGCCGAATCACCAGCCGACGAGTGGTGATGATGGTGCGTTCGCCAAGCCAGGCGATGTAGGGCAGCGCGCAGCCGAGCATCATCAGGGCGATGGAGCCGGAGAGCAGGAGCAGAATCTCCCAGTTCTCGTCAAAGGTGCCCGCCGCCAGGGGCACACCCGCGGCCAAGGCGATGAACAGGAGCGCCGGCCAGACCAAGCGGCGGCCGTGCGACCGGAACTTGGCGACCACGAACTCCTGCCCGGCCGGGGCCGACTGCGCTCGCTCGCTGTTCATGTCCTCATTAATACCGTAGGTGGGTGATATCGCCCGACGCGATCGCGAACTCGGCGTCGCTACCCGGCTCGCGCAGCAGCAGTTGACCGTCGGCGGCAATGTCGACCGCCTCGGCGTACCGGTCCGGCTGTCCGGCCCGTTCCACCCGCACCTGGCGACCGAGGGTGCTGCACACGGAGCGGTACTCGGACAGCAGTCCGGCGATGGCCGCGTCACCGTCGGCGCGCACCAGAGCCTCGGTGCGCGAGAGCACCCCGGCCACGATATCGGCGAGGACCTGGTCGATGAGGTCGTCATCCACCTCGGCGCCAGCGGTCACCAACGATGCAGTCCCGGGCAGGGGCAACTCGTCAGCGGTATGCAACACGTTCAGGCCGATCCCGACAATGGCGCCGAGGCCGTCGGACAGCAACTCGGCCAGGATGCCGGCCGCCTTGTGGCCGCTCAGGTGCAGGTCATTGGGCCACTTCAGGGTGCACGGTACCCCCGGGGCGACCACGTCGGCCACCGCTTCGCGCACCGACAGTCCCGCGATCAGCGGCAACCACCCATAGTGCTGTACCGACAGCGGCGCGCCGTCGCTGCTCGTCGGACGCAACAACAGCGAGACGGCGAGCGATTTGCCCGCCAGATCTTGCCAAGACCGTTCCAGCCGTCCCCGCCCCGACCGCTGGTCAGTGGTGACCACCACGCTGCCGTGCGGCCAGGAGTCGGGCACCCGACCCGCCTGCTCGCGCAGCCAGGTGTTCGTGGAGTCGGTAGCGGGCAGCACGGTGAGCTTCGCTGCCCGTGCCTGGGTCCGCCGCAATTCCATGCGCACAGCGTATGCCGAGCCGGGCCAGTATTGGCCGACCCACACCCTTCCCTGCGGAACCGCACAGCCCGCGATAGCGATTTTGTGCGAATGACGGCAAGGGGGTGGACATACCCTCACGGGTAGAGTGTTCCGCGTGAGTGACCTGACGCCGAATGGCCAAGAACCCGCGCCCCTGACCGGATCCCTGTCGGTAATCCCCGACATGTCCACCACCGCGGGCAAGCTAATCGACCTCAAGCAGCGGTATTACGAGGCGGTCACCGCCGCCAGCGAGGCGGCTGCCGCCAAGCAGCACCCGAAGGGCAAGAAGACCGCCCGCGAGCGCATCGAGCAGTTGCTCGACCCGGGCTCCTTCGTGGAACTCGACGAGTTCGTCCGTCACCGCACCCACGCCTTCGGCATGGAAGCCAAGCGCCCCTACGGCGACTCGGTCGTCACCGGCCATGGCACGATCCACGGCCGCCCGGTCGCGGTCTACTCGCAGGACTTCACCGTCTTCGGTGGTTCGCTGGGCGAGGTCGCGGGCGAGAAGATCATCAAGGTCATGGACCACGCGCTCAAGACCGGCTCGCCCATCATCGGCATCCTGGACTCCGGCGGCGCCCGCATCCAGGAGGGTGTGGTTGCCCTCGGCAAGTACGGCGAGATCTTCCGCCGCAACACCATGGCCTCGGGTGTGATCCCGCAGATCTCGATCGTGATGGGTCCGGCCGCTGGCGGCGCGGTGTACTCGCCGGCACTGACCGACTTCGTGATCATGGTCGACAAGACCAGCCAGATGTTCGTCACTGGCCCCGACGTGATCAAGACCGTGACCGGCGAGGACGTCGGCATGGAAGAGCTCGGTGGCGCGCTGACCCACAACAGCGTCTCGGGTGTGGCCCACTACCTGGCCAGCGACGAGGACGATGCGCTGGATTACGCGCGCAGCCTGCTGTCGTACCTGCCGGACAACAACCTCACCGAGTCGCCGGTCTACGCGCACTCCTCCGAGCTGGAGATCACCGACTCCGACCGCAAGCTGAACACGGTCATTCCGGACTCGCCGAACCAGCCCTATGACGTGCGCACCATCATCGAGCACCTGGTTGACGACGAGCAGTTCCTCGAGGTGCAGGAACTGTTCGCCCCGAACATCGTGATCGGCTTCGGCCGCATCGAGGGTCGCTCGGTCGGCATCATCGCAAACCAGCCGAACCAGATGGCCGGCACGCTGAACATCGACGCTGGCGAGAAGGCGGCTCGCTTTGTCCGCTTCTGCGACGCCTTCTCCATCCCGATCCTGACCCTGGTGGACGTCCCTGGTTACCTGCCCGGTACTGACCAGGAGTGGACGGGCGTGATCCGACGTGGCGCGAAGCTGCTCTATGCCTACGCCGAGGCGACCGTGCCGCTGGTGACCGTGATCACTCGCAAGGCCTATGGCGGCGCCTACATCGTGATGGGTTCGAAGCAGCTCGGTGCCGACATCAACCTCGCATGGCCCACCGCCGAAATCGCGGTCATGGGCGGTCAGGGTGCGGTGAACATTCTGTATCGAGGCGAGATCAAGCGCGCCGAAGAAGCCGGCGAGGACGTGAACGCAGTTCGCACCCGCCTGGCCAACGAGTACACCTACAACGTGGCGAGCCCCTTCCTGGCTGCCGAGCGTGGTGAGCTTGATGGCGTGATTGATCCGGCCGCGACCCGTATCGCGGTGGTGAAGGCCCTGCGTGCCCTGCGCACCAAGCGAGCCAACCTGCCCGCCAAGAAGCACGGGAACATCCCGCTGTGAGCGAGTCGTTGGATCTGTCTGACCTGCGGGTCGTGCACGGCAACGCCACCGCTGAGGAGGCGGCCGCGGCGATCGCGGCCCTGCATGCTGCGCTCTATGAGGAGGCGTCGCACGGCTTCGCGGACGACGTCGCTCCGTCGGCCTGGGCGCAGCAGACGCGCTCCCCGCGTGCAACGCTGGAGCCTCGTTTTGGCTGGACCGGGTTCACCGGCGCCTAGTCGCAGACCTGGCACAACACCGCCCGTCGATTCGACGCGGCGGTGTTTTCATGTCTGGCACGGATATACCGATACTGCCCGAAAGTGTGCGAAATCCTCATCTTTTGCGGCATGAGAGCGGGTACAGGCGGGAATTTTGTACCCCATTAGTCCCCCGAAGGTCCGACTGTATGGATTCTTGACGCCATGAATAATGGTTATTGCTAGGTGTCGCTCATGCAGCTCACCGGTACGAATCCTCTGCTCAGGGTATACAGAGGATGCTTCGTACAGGCGCGTTGGCCGATATTCGGGTTATCGGTCGAATGCGAGTGACAGTAGGGCCGGAATCTCCGGCCCTACTTCACTTAACGGGCAATTTCGCCGCTCGCCCCGGGTTCGCCCCGCTGTAGCCCACGCTGGGGCTGCGCCCCGCCTGTACCCCGCTAGTCCCCTGACGAGTCCCCAGACTCGTCCTCCGGGTCCTCACTGTCGTCGTGATCTGCGGATTCTGGGCGCGCGCCGAGGCCCTGTCGCATCGTCACCTCGACGTCGCTGTCCTCATCGTCCATGTCCCCCTTCACGCCGATGACCGTCACGCGAGGACCCTGCGAGGGCGAGGTGCGAACGGTGACATAGTCCGCCTCGGCGTCGGCCAGCAGCGCGGCGAGCTGGTCCAGGATCTGCTGGCGCTCCTCGGCGGCCACATCGTCCAGGCCGCCCTCGTCGAGCAACATCACCTTGGTACCGGCATCGCGCAGTGCGGCCACCGCATCCCGGACCCGGTCATCCAAGAGACCACGGCCACGAATTTCGTCACGAAGCGCCGCTTCAAGCCGGCGGCTTTCCTCGCGCAAGGCTGGCGGCAAGTCACCGCCCGAGGCCACGATCTGCTCCAGCATCGGTCGCGCGCGTCGTTCGGCGCCCTGCAGTCGCTGCACCCGCTCAGCGACCATCGCCTCTTGCATCGCCTGCCAGTTGCTCGCCTCCTGCTCGGCGGCCGCCAAAACGCTCGCGTCGCGGGCAGCGTTGCGCAGACCGATGAAAATTAACTGCGCCACCAACACCCACGAGAACGGCCCCAGCACGCCCATGCCGATCATGCCGAGCGGTCCTGCCCAAGTGCCAATGATGGCGACCAGGGCGACCAGGCTGGTCCAGGCCACGGCCGGCCGCTGCCTGGTCATCACAATGGTCATCACCACGCCGTAGCCGCCCACGAACCAGGTGGCGTAGCCGAGCGGCTTGGCGGGATCGAGGCCAGCCATACCCAGCAGTACGCTTGCAATAGCAAGTGCGGCGGTGGCGATTGCCAGCGACAGCGGAATCTGCACCCAACGCCGAGTGCCCAGCAGCGCGAGCACCACCGCGGCCGCGTAGGCGACCAGCGCCAGAATCGCCACGGTCCGATTCGCATGCATCTCCAGCGTCACAACGCCAAGCACCACCGCGTAGCCGGACCAGAGGATGGCCAAGGCCACCAACGCAAGCCGCGACACATGGAGGTTCATCGCTGCTGCTCCTGCTCTGCGGCAGCGGCATCACGCAAGGACTCCGCCGGGTCCGCGGAGCGGCGCGACGTCAGCGCATGTCCCTCCTCGACCGCGTCGGCCGTGAGTTCCACCGAGGCTGGCCATGCGACGACGACCGTGGTGCCCTGCCCCGGTTCGGAATCCACCATCGCCCAGCCGCCGACGACGCGCATGCGCTCCAAGATTGAGAGCCGCAAACCCAGGCGTCCTGCCGCGATGGAGTGGACATCAAATCCGATTCCGGTATCGACGACCTCAATCACCAGGTGCT
Source organism: Actinomycetes bacterium (assembly GCA_023436775.1). Lineage (GTDB taxonomy): Bacteria > Actinomycetota > Actinomycetes > Actinomycetales > Microbacteriaceae > JAEZHW01. Next base: position 29,248 of record JAEZHW010000007.1, on the reverse strand, counting down.
CATCCGTGGACTCCGTGGCAACCCGAACCGTGCGGGTGGCGTCCGCTCCGCCGTGCAAGACGCTGTTGACTAGGGCCTGCTCCACTGCCTGGGTCATCGCCTCGGCAACTTCCAGGGGCACCAGTGCGGGCGTGTGCTCCGCCGCGATCTCCCACGAGGCATCGTGCTTCGCCGACAGTGCGCTGAGCTGTTCCAGCAGTTGCAGCACGCTCACCTGGCCATCCTCGGCGGTAAGCACGACCGTGTTCGTGCCGTAGTCCTGCAGTTTGGTCAGGGCGTCACTGGCCAGTTGCACCACGGCCGCCTTCTCGTCAGGCGAAGTCGCGCGCGCCGCAGCCAACAGCGAGGCCAGCACGCTGTCGTGCAGTAGGCCATCTACGCGCACCCGTTCACGCTCGGTGGCGTGTTGTCGCGCCAGGTCTGCAAAGCGCAGCATCGCCGAGGCCTGCGTCCGATCAACCTCATCACCAGCGCGGCGCAGCATGGCCACGATGACCACGACCACGATCGCCAGGATCAGCATGTTGCAGGCGTCCAGCAACGCCTGGTCCGGCGACATACCGCCGCCATTCGGCAGCGCGGTGAGGATCGACATCGCGATCGGCGCCACCACCGAATAGACCAAGCCGAGCCAGAACGGAAATGCCAGCACCGCCCCCACCGCGGCGATATTGGTCAGCTGCCACAGCCACGGCCGGTCTGCGAACGACGCCACTGGGTGCGCGACGAAGGCCCACGAGATCACGCACGCCAGCCACATCACGGCCATGACGCCAAATGCGATGCGTTGCCCTCGACGCAGGAAGCCCGTGACGACCGCAGCGATCAACGAGCCGAACACTTCGACCAGGCCGATCGTGAACCAGCGCCCCGGCACAAGGGGCAATTGCCCCAGCGCGGCCCCGATGGTTTGCAGGCCGAAGACCAAGGTCGCCACCGCGGTGGCCGTCGCCATCACCTGCTCGACGCGAGCGCGATTAAACCGACGGCGAGCTCGCGCGGTACGAGCGAGGCTAGTGGGCAGCGTCGTCCCCTTCCAGGCCGGTGAGGATGCCGTCCTCCACTGCTCGACGGAGCAGGTCCACCTTCGTTGGTGCCGGACGCCCCACTTCCATGTACTTCAGACGCACGCGATCCAAGTACTCCTTGGCGGTGCCGTAGGTGATGCCGAGTTCCATCGCGACTACCTTCAGCGGCAGGCCGGATGCGTAGAGGTGCAAGACGTCGCGCTCACGGCGTCCGAGCGCCACGCGCGCGAAGCCCACGTCCGCTTCAATCGCGCTGGCCCACTCGCGGTTGCGGATGACCTCCCCCTTGGCCGCGAGCGCCACCGCGTCCACGACTTCCTTCATCGATGCAGACTTGGCAACCACACCGGCGACACCGGCGGCGATCGCCTCGCGCACAGAACTGACTTGTTCGGCGATGCTGTGCACCAGCACCGCGGCGCCGAGCGCCTGCGCAGTTTTCACGTTGTTGGTGACCGTGGAGCCGTCGCCGAGCTGCAGATCCAACACCAGCACGTCACAGGTACCCGCGGACATCGCTGCTACCGCGTCTCGCACCGTCGGGGCCGCGGCGACCACGTCGAAGCCAGCTTCCCGGCATGCCGCGGCGAGACCGAGGCGCACCGACTCATGGTCATCTACGATGCAGACCCGGACGACCGGGGCCTGGGTGTCGACGTCATTCGACATGCCACACCTCCCGCCTCTTCGCTGGAATTCTACCGGGGCTCATGTCCCGGCGAGAACGCTCTCCAATCCATGCTGGCATGCATCGGCACGTTGATGGAAACCGCTGGCGGCCGGTCGCGGATGCAATTTCCGAATCCGGCCAGGATTCTTGGCTTAGCGGCTGAGCAGCGCGACCGTCTCGACGTGATGCGTATTCGGGAACAGGTCGTAGGCCTGCGCCTTCACCACTCGGTAGCCCTGCTCGGCGAACAGCGCCACGTCCCGGGCCAACGCGACCGGGTCGCAGGCCACGTAGACCAGCTGCGCGGGGCGCAACTGTGCCAGCGCCCGGACCACGTCCTTGCCAGCGCCGGAGCGCGGCGGGTCCAGGATGATTGTGCCGCGGGCAAAGGCGTCGCGCTCCCGCTCAGTAGCCATCGATAGGGTGCGGCGCAGGTACCCGGCGACACCCGCGGCAACCGCCTCAATCTCACCGGGGGCAGCGCCGGGGTCGGCACTGCGGCGACCCAGGCGACGGCTCAGGTTCTCCTTGGCAAAGCCAGAGGCCTTGCGGCCAGCCTCCACCGTGGTCAGGTGCTGCGGACCGAAGGCATCGAGGAAAGCAGCACCAAGCAAGCCCACCCCGCCGTAGAGGTCCAGGTGGTGGCCGAAGTCGTTCGGGGCAGAGCCGGTGAGGATGTCCTTGATGGCGCGGCTGAGCACCTCTGGGGCCTCACGGTGTACCTGCCAGAAACTGTTCGCAGCGAGGCGGAACGTGCGCTCACCCACGCGCTCGGTAATCACCAGATCGCCACCCTCATCGTCAATGAGTTCCACCAACTCACCGTCAGCGGTGCGCAGCAGCGACAGTCGCTCCGGACGCTTGCTCGAGTCACCCTCGCCGTGCAGGGCGAAGTGCTCCAACTCCGGCACGAGCAACGGCAGACCATCCACGTCGACGACGCGGTGCGAACGGGCCGCATACGGACCGACGTTGCCGTCCTCGTCCACATGCAGGGTGACGCGGGTCCGCCAGCCAGTACCGTCCTCGGTTTCGGTCGGCGTCGGCTGCACCGTAATCGTCGGCACCTCGACCCCCTTGGCCTGACGGGCGAAGGCTTCGGCGATGACCTGCTCCTTCAGCGCCCGCTGATGCGGCAGGGCGATGTGGCCGAACTCGGCACCACCCGGGCGGTCGGCGGGGTCACGATCGATCCCGGCCTCCGGCCAAATGTGGTCGCGACGGTGCGGGCTCGCCTCGAGCACCGCGACCGCGTCGGCCCGCCAGAACGACGACTTCGCCGCCTCGGTGAGGCGCACGCGCACGCGCTCGCCCGGGATCGAGCCCGTGACGAACACCACACGTCCGTCATGTCGTCCTACCGTGATACCACCATGAGCGATGCCGGTGATGTCGAGTTCAAATTCGCTGCCGAGTTCCACGCCCTCCATCCTCCCCTATCTCGGCTGCACAAACCCCCGCGAGCAGGCACGCCGCCGCGACTACGATGACCAGCATGCGGCTCTACCTGGCTTCCACCTCCCCGGCCCGACTGGCAACGCTGCGTGCAGCGGGCATCGAACCGGTGCCGTACTCGCCCGGCGTCGATGAGGACGCCGCAGTGGCGGCGGAGGAAGCCCGCCTTGGCCGGGCGGTGGCCGCCCAGGAACTCGTGCAGCACCTGGCGCGATTGAAGGCCGAGGCGGTCGCCGCCTCGGTGCCCAACCTGGACGGCCTGGTGCTCGGCGGCGACTCCGCCTTCGAGATCGGCGGCGTCATCCACGGCAAGCCGCACACGATCGAGCGCGCCCGCGAGCGCTGGCTCGCCCAGCGCGGCCAGGCCGGAGTCCTGCATTCCGGCCATTGGCTGGTGGACGCTCGCAAGGACCCGCAGCGCCCCGCAACACTGCCGGACGGCATCCGGTCGGGAATGGTGGGCGATCTACTCGGGGTCGGGGTCGCAACCCAGGCGACGGTGCACTTCGTCGCCGATCTGGATGAGGCCGAGATTGAGGACTACCTCGCCAGCGGCGAGCCGCTCGCGGTTGCTGGGGCATTCACCATTGACAGCCTCGGCGGGCCGTTCATTGAGCGGATCGAGGGCGATCCCAGCACGGTGATCGGAGTGTCTCTGCCGGCAATCCGGCGCCTCGTGCGGGCGCTCGGCGTGCCGTGGACCTCGCTGTGGAACCGCGCTGGGCACTGACGCCACGCCGGATCAGGCCGGCGCGGCCGTTGTAGAACCCGACAAGGCGACTCGCGCGCTTTTTGTCACCCATCCCCGCGTTCGAACTGCGCCCGAGCAATAGGCTTGGGGCATCATGTCGCGCATTACGAAGGTCCTCATCGCCAACCGAGGCGAGATCGCCGTCCGCATCATCCGTGCCGCTCGAGACGCTGGCCTGCAGTCCGTGGCCGTGTACGCCGATCAGGACCGGGATGCCCTGCACGTTCGCCTCGCCGACGAGGCGTACGCGCTGCACGGTACCACCAGTGCCGAAACCTACCTCGTGGTCGAGAAGCTGCTCGCGGTTGCTCGACGCTCCGGCGCGAACGCGGTGCACCCGGGCTACGGCTTCCTGGCCGAGAACGCGGACTTCGCCCGCGCGGTCATTGACGCCGGCCTGATCTGGATCGGCCCCTCGCCCGAGGCGATCGAACGCCTCGGCGACAAGGTCTCGGCCCGCCACGTGGCCGAGAAGGTCGGCGCCCCGCTGGCGCCGGGCACGCTGAACCCGGTCAAGGACGCCTCCGAGGTGCTCGACTTCGTGGCCCAGTACGGCCTGCCGGTGGCGATCAAGGCCGCCTACGGTGGTGGCGGTCGCGGCCTGAAGGTGGCCCGCGAAGAAGCCGAAGTTGCCGAGCTGTTCGAATCGGCCACCCGCGAGGCGGTTGCGGCCTTCGGTCGCGGCGAATGCTTCGTCGAGAAGTACCTGGACCGCCCGCGCCACGTCGAAACCCAGTGCCTGGCCGACGCCCACGGCAACGTGGTCGTGGTCTCCACCCGCGACTGCTCGCTGCAGCGTCGCCACCAGAAGCTCGTCGAAGAAGCCCCGGCCCCGTTCCTCACCGATGAGCAGGTTGCCGAGCTGTACCGCGCCTCGAAGGCCATCCTCAAGGAGGTCGGCTACATCGGCGCTGGCACCTGCGAGTTCCTGATCGGTCAGGACGGCACCATCTCCTTCCTCGAGGTGAACACCCGCCTGCAGGTGGAGCACCCGGTGTCCGAAGAGGTCACCGGCCTCGACCTCGTTCGCGAGCAGTTCCGCCTCGCCGAGGGCGAGGAGATCGGCTACGACGACCCGGTGGTCTCCGGCCACTCGATCGAGTTCCGCATCAACGGCGAGGACCCGGGCCGCAACTTCCTGCCGGCCCCCGGCCCGATCCACGTGTTCAAGACCTTCGGCGGTCCGGGCCTGCGCTTGGACTCGGGCGTGACCCAGGGCGACAGCGTCTCGGGTGCCTTCGACTCGCTGCTGGCCAAGCTGATCGTGACCGGCAAGAACCGCGCCGAGGCGCTGCAGCGCGCCCGTCGCGCCCTCGGTGAGTTCGAGGTCGCTGGTCTGCCGACCGTGCTGCCCTTCCACCGCGCCATTGTCAACGACCCGGCCTTCGTTGCCGAGGACGGCAACTTCCAGGTGCACACCCGCTGGATCGAAACCGAGTTCGTCAACGAGATCGAGCCCTGGAGCGGTGAGGCCGAGGACCTGGGCCCGGTCGCTCCGCGCAACCGCGTCACCGTCGAGGTGGACGGCCGTCGTCTGGAAGTGAGCCTGCCCGAGAAGTTGCTGCCGACCCCGGTCGGCGCGCGCACCCTCGCCCCGGCCCCGAAGCGCAGCTCCAGCGGCGCCCACGTCGAGGGCAACACCGGCAACACGGTCAAGGCCCCGATGCAGGCCACCATCGTGAAGGTCGCCGTCGAGGACGGCAGCCGCGTGGTCAAGGGCGACCTGGTGATCGTGCTCGAGGCGATGAAGATGGAGCAGCCGATCAGCGCTCACCGCGACGGCGTCGTCAAGATCGTCAACGCACCGATCGGCGCCACGGTTGCGTCCGGCACCGTGCTGCTCGAAATCGTCGACGAGTAGGCCGCACAGAACGACATAGCGCCGCTTCCCGCAGGGAGGCGGCGCTGTCGTGTGGTCGGGGCGCTGCTACGAGACGATGTGCATCGCGCGGGCGGCATCCGTGATGCTGCCGGTCAGCGATGGGTACACCGAGTAGGCGGATGCGAGCTGGTCCACCGTGAGGCGGTGTTCCACGGCCAGGGCCAGCGGGAAGATCAGTTCTGAGGCGCGCGGTGCGACGATCACACCGCCGATCACGGTGCCCGAGCCGGTCCGAGCGAAGAGCTTCACGAAACCGTCTCGCAGCCCCAGCATCTTCGCGCGCGGGTTCGAAGCCAGCGGCAGCTTATAGATCTCACCCTGCGCCAGACCCTCCTCGATCTGGCGCTGGCTCCAGCCGACGGTGGCGATCTCAGGCTGGGTGAAGATGTTCGAGGTGATGTTGCGCAGCTCGGTCGGGGTAACCGCATCACCGAGTGCGTGATACACCGCAGTGCGGCCCTGCATGGAGGCCACCGAGGCCAGCGGCAGGAAGTCGGAGCAGTCACCGACGCCATAGACGTTCGGCACGGAGGTGCGAGCGACGCGGTTCACGCGAATGTGACCGGATTCAGTCATCTGCACCCCCGCCTCGGCGAGGCCGATGTCGGACGTGTTCGGGATCGAACCCACGGCCATCAGACAGTGGCTGCCCTCGACCACGCGGCCGTCTGCCAGCGTGACGCGAACCACATCCCCGTCGCGGACGACCGACTCGGCGCGCGACTTCGCGAGTACGGTCATGCCGTTGCGGCGGAACACCGCCTCGAGCACGGCAGCCGCATCCGCGTCCTCACCCGGCAGCACCTGCTCGCGCGAGGAAATCAGGGTCACTTTCGCGCCCAACAGCGTATATGCCGAGGCGAACTCGGCTCCGGTCACACCGGAACCAACCACGATCAGGTGCTCCGGCACCGACTTCAACCCGTAGAGCTGGGTCCAGGTCAGGATGCGTTCGCCATCAGGCTGAGCGCTCTCGAGTACCCGGGGACGCGCGCCGACGGCAACCACCACGGTGTCCACGTCAAGCTCATCAAAGTCCTTCCCGCCAGCAGAGAGCACGACCTTGCGCGGGCCGTCCAGACGACCGGAACCGGCCACGACCTGCACGCCAGCCTTGACCAGGTTGGCCTTCATGTCCTCGGACTGCTGCCGGGCCAGCGCGAGGAGTCGGCGGTTCACCGCCGCCAGGTCGATGGCGACATCGGGTCGACGGGGCCGGTCGGAGGACTCCGAGCGGATGAAGAACTGCACGCCCAGGTCGGCGGCCTCGCCGATAGCGCGGGTAGCCTCAGCAGTCGCGATCAGGCTCTTGGAGGGCACCACATCGGTGAGCACCGCAGAGCCGCCAACACCCTCGCGCTCGATCAGGGTGACCTCGGCGCCGAGCTGGGCACCGGCGAGCGCTGCCTCGTACCCACCGGGACCGCCGCCGATGACTGCGAGCCGGTGATTGCGGACGAATGCGGATGCCATGCCTCTATTCTCAGGCCCGTTTCCCGAGGGAACAAATGAACAGGACTCGACACTCAGGTTCAGGTCGGGCCATCGCGGGGCGCGAGCCACCCTCGACGCACCCCACTCGCTGCCGCGTACCATGGGAAAATGCTTCCGCTTGCGCACGATGCCCGTGATGATTCCTCGGCCGCTGCCCCGGACCCACAGGAGCTGGGGCGGGCTGCCGCCGCCGCACTGCGCACCGCCAGCGGCGTTGACCACATCGACCTCGCCCTCGTGCTCGGCAGCGGCTGGGGTGCTGCCGCCGGACTGATCGGCGACGTGGTGGCCACCGTGCCCGCCACCGAGGTGCCGGGCTTCCGCGCCTCCGCCGTTCCCGGCCATGTCGGCACCCTCACCGTGCTGCGCCTGCCCACCGGCAAGCACGCCCTCGTCATCGGGGCGCGCACCCATCTGTACGAGGGCCATGGCGTCCGTGCCGTCGTGCACGGCGTCCGCACCGCCGCCGCCTATGGCGCCCAGCTGCTGGTGCTCACCAATGGTGCCGGCGGCCTCAACCCCGCCTACGCGCCGGGGCAGCCGGTACTGATCGCCGACCACGTGAACGGGACTGCGCGCTCCCCGCTGGAGGGCGCCACCTTCGTGGACTTGACTGACCTGTACTCGTCGCGGTTGCGCGCGATCGCCCACGAAGTAGATCCCACCCTCGCCGAAGGCGTCTACGTGCAACTTCCGGGACCGCACTACGAGACGCCGGCCGAGATCCGTGCGCTGCGCACGCTGGGTGTGGACCTCGTCGGCATGTCGACAGTGCTGGAGGCGATTGCGGCTCGCGCCGCCGGTATGGAGGTCCTGGGCCTCAGCCTGGTGACGAACCTCGCCGCGGGCATCACCGGCGAGGCACTCAGTCACGAGGAAGTGATCGCGGCCGGCCGCGAGGCACAGGACCGGATCAGCCAGTTGCTGGCCCAGATCGTGCACCGGAGCGTGGCGTGAGCGAGGCGAGCCTCGATCCAGCCCTGCGCGAAGCGGCGCTCGCCTGGATCGCGCAAGACCCGGACCCGGAAACCCGCGCTGAGCTCGACGCGCTGCTGCAGCAGGCTGACGCGGGCGAGCCGGGCGCGATTGCCGACCTGCAGGATCGCTTCGCGGGCCGCCTCACGTTCGGCACGGCCGGACTGCGCGCCGCGCTCGGTGCTGGCCCACGCCGGATGAACCGAGTCGTGGTCGGCCAAGCCGCCCTCGGCCTCGCCGCCTGGCTGCACCAGCACGTCGCCGCGCAGCCGATCCGCTCCACCCCCAGTGTCGTGATCGGTTACGACGCCCGCAAGAACTCGCACCAGTTCGCCCTCGACAGCGCCGAACTCTTGGCTGGCGCCGGAATCGAGGTGACGCTCCTGCCGGCCGCCCTGCCCACGCCCGTGCTCGCACAGTCGGTGCGCTCGCTCGGGGTGACGGCCGGCATCATGGTCACCGCCTCGCATAACCCGGCCGCCGACAACGGGTACAAGGTCTACCTGGGCGGTGAGAGCGGCGGCGCTCAGATCGTGCCACCGGTGGACGCCGAGATCGCTGCCTGCATCGCCGAGGCGGCAACGCGCCCCCTGGACGGGGCCCCGCGCAGCAAGGAATTCCAGCGCGCAGCCGACTCGCTGGTCTATGGCTACATCAGCACCACCGCCAGTTTGGCGCTGCCTGACGGTATGTCGCCGATGGATCTGCGCGGCCTGCCGGCCTGGGTCTACACGCCGCTGCATGGTGTGGGTGGCGCGATCTTCCTGCACGTGCTTGAGACCGTCGGAGCCCGGCCGCCGATCCTGGTCGCCGAGCAAATGCAACCGGACCCCGACTTCCCAACCGTGGCCTTCCCGAACCCCGAAGAGGCGGGCGCGCTGGACCTCGCCATGACCACCGCGGATGCGAACGGGGCCGACCTCATCCTGGCCCACGACCCAGACGCCGACCGACTCGCCGTCGCGGTGCGCGGTGCCGCGGGCTGGGAGCGTCTGACCGGCAACGAGCTCGGCACGCTGCTGGCGTGGGAGATTGCCGAGCAGCTGCGCGCGACCGGCCGCACCGGCACGATGGCGACCACCCTGGTCTCGTCTCCGGCACTAGCGACCATCGCAGCCGAATACGGGCTCGACTTCGCCGAGACCCCGACCGGGTTCAAGTGGATCGGCCGGGTGCCGAACCTGGTCTTCGGCTACGAGGAGGCGCTCGGCTACCTGGTCGACCCGCACAACCTCAGCGACAAGGACGGCATCTCGGCCGCGGTCATCGCGCTCGGCCTGTTCGCGCGCCTGCACGCGCAGGGCAAGACCCTGGAGGAGCACCGAGCCGAATTCGCGGCGCGATTCGGCCGCTTCAGCTCGCACCAGCACTCGCTGCGCCTGCCGGTGCCGCAGATCGGCGCCGCCATGGCCGCGCTGCGAGCCACCCCGCCAGCCAGCCTGGGCGGACTGGCCATCGAGTCCGCGGTCGATCTGAGCGTCGACACGGACCGCATCGGCGGTGGCGTGAACATCCTGCGCTACGTCCTGGCGGATGGCACCCGGGTGCAGTTGCGGCCGAGTGGCACCGAGCCGAAGCTCAAAGTCTATCTGGACCGCGGTCCGAACCCCGAAGATACCGCGGTGCCGCTGCCCGACCTAGCGCTGCGGATCGCCGAGGACGTGCTCGCGGCAAGCGAAGCGTCCTAGGAATGCAGACGGGCCGGGTGCGATCGCAACCCGGCCCGTCCGCGCAGTCTGGCTACTCCGCGGCGGCAGCCGCGTAGGCCTCGTGGATGCGTTCGACCAGCAGGTCGCGCACCTCGCGGGGCTGGAAAGCGGCCTCGGCAGCGTTCAACTGGAACTGGGCGATGTCGTCAAGCTCGTAGCCGAAGGTGTCGGCCAGCAGCGCCAGTTCCCGCGACAGCGAGGTGCGGCTCATCAGGCGGTTGTCGCTGCTGACGGTAACGCGGAACCCCAACTGGTAGAGCAGGTCGAAGGGGTGCCCGGCCAGGCCCTCGGCACTGTCGACGGCGCCGGTCTGGAAGTTCGACGAGGGGCAGACCTCGAGCGCGATGCCGCGATCGCGGATCCAGTCGGCCACCGGGCCGAGCGAGACCTCGATCTCGGTGTCGTCCTCACCCTCGTTGCGGATGTCCTCGGCGAGGCGCACGCCGTGTCCGATGCGCAGCGCGCGACCGGCGACCAGCGCGTCGCGAATGCTGTCGATGCCGTCGGCCTCGCCCGCGTGAATCGTGGTGGGCACCAGCTCCTCGGCCAAGTGATCGAACGCAGCCTTGTGCTTGCTCGGCGGGAAGCCCAGCTCGGCGCCCGCGATGTCGAAACCGACCACGCCGCCCACGCCATCCGGGTCGTAGTGGCGCACCGTGAGTTCGGCAATCTCGAGGCCGCGGTCGGCGTGACGCATGGCAGTCAGCAGTTGACCGACGGCGATTGACGAGCCTTGCGCGGCCGCCGCCGCAACGCCCTCGGCCAGACCATCGGTGACGGCAATCACTGCCTCGTCCAGCGTCAGGCCGCCGGCGAGGTGCTGCTCCGGCGCCCAGCGCAGCTCCGCGTAGATCACACCATCGGCGGCGAGATCGAGCACCGCCTCACGGGCGACCCGACGCAGTGCCGCCTCGGTCTGCATCACCGCCACGGTGAGGTCGAAGGTCTTGAGGTATTCGACCAGGCTGCCCGAGTCGCTGGTCTCGGCGAACCAGGTGGCCAGGCCCGACTCGTCCTCGGCCGGCAGTTCGACGCCAGCCTCGCGGGCCAATTCCAGCACCGTTCCGGGGCGCAGTCCGCCGTCGAGGTGGTCGTGCAGAGCAATCTTCGGCAGGGCGCGCAGGGCGTCCTCATCCAGCAGCAAGGTCATGCCATGAGTGTACGGGCTCGGCCGCAGGCCGATTCCCGAGAGCATGCTGCGAAGGCTGCGATCCCGTGCGACGGCGTTGGCTAGAGGACGTCGCCGTCACCGCTATTGCGCAGCGCCTCGACGAGCTTCTTCACCCGCTGCGCGTGCTCCACCGTGGTGACCAGCAGCGCGTCCTTGGTATCCACCACGACGATATTGTCAATGCCGACGACCGCAACTAAGCGACCGGTCTCCGAGGCGACCATGCCGCTGGCCAGTTCGGTCAACACGCGAGCATCTTCACCCAGGATCGCGAGGTCCCCCTCACGTCCACCGGTACGCAGGCGCGCCAGCGAGGCGAAGTCGCCCACGTCGTCCCACGAGAAGGCGCCCGGGATCACCGCCATCTGGCCCTGCTCGGCGGCGGGCTCGGCGACGGAGTAGTCAATGGCGATCTTGCCAATACGCGGCCACTCGCGGTGCACCACGCTGGATCGGGTCGGGGTGTCCCAGGCTTCAGCAATGCGCATCAGGCCGGCGTGCAGGCTGGGGTTGTAGGCGCGGATGAAGTCGAGGATGACGCTCGCCTTGGCGATGAACATGCCGGCATTCCAGAGGTACCCGCCGTCCGCGAGATACTCCTCAGCGGTCTCCTGGTCCGGCTTCTCAACGAAGCGCTCCACCGTGAGCGCGTCCGGGGTGTCCGGGCCGAGCGGCTCGCCAGCGTGGATATACCCGAATCCGGTGGCCGGCTCGGTGGGACGGATGCCGATGGTCACGATCTTGCCGGTGCGGGCCGCTTCGACCGCGGCACGGACCGCGTGCTCGAATGCTTCTTGACCCTCAATGACATGGTCTGCGGCAAATGAGCCAAGGATCATGCCCGGCTGGCGGCGCTCCAGCACGGCGGCGGCCAGGCCGATCGCCGCAGTGGAATCGCGGGGGCTCGACTCCACGAGCACGTTGAACTCGTTGAGATCCGGCAGTTGGCCCATTACTGCGGCGCGGTGGTCGCGACCGGTCACCACCATGATCCGGTCTGGTCCGGCCAGTGGAACCAGGCGGTCCCAGGTCTGGCAGAGCAGGCTCTGTCCTACCCCAGTCAGGTCCAACAGGAACTTCGGCGCCTTGGTCCGCGAGAGCGGCCAGAGCCGGGAACCTACACCGCCAGCGGGGATAACAACGGTGAATCCGTCAATGGGATTGGAGGTGGCCATAGCAGTCAGCGTAGCGGGGTGCAGCAAGGTCGGCACGAGCGGCCAGCAGCGTCACAGTGAACGTGCTGCCATTCTGCACGAGCCGTCTCGATCGCAGAATCCGTCCCACCCAGCGGAACGGTGCACCCGGATTAGGGAAGCCTAACCAGCATGCTCCCAAAAGCAGACGTAGGATGGAACCATTCCGCGCCCTGTGGCGAGCCTGCTGCGGGGCCTACAACTGGAGGATGGCCCGGTGGCAAAGCAGCAGCCGAGTGCGACCCAACCCACACGAGTGGTTGGCACGCTCTACCGCGGTCGTGAGGGAATGTGGTCCTGGGTTCTGCACCGGATCACTGGCGTCGCGATCTTCTTCTTCCTTGTCGAACACACGCTGTCCACCTCGTTGGTGCGTGTGAGCCCTGAGGCGTACAACGTCGTCATCGGCTCCTACAAGAACCCGATCATGGGCCTCGCCGAGCTCGGTCTGGTCGCGGCCATCATGTTCCACGGCTTCAACGGTCTGCGCATCATCCTGATCGACTTCTGGAAGCACGGCCCCAAGTATCAGCGGGTGATGTTCTGGATCGTGATCGGCCTGTGCATCGTGCTGCTGGCTGGCTTCGCTCCGCGCCACCTGATCAACGTCTTCAGCGAGGTGGGTCACTAATGGCTATCACCATTGAGCGTCCGAACGCCGCCCGCCCCCGCCGCAAGGGCGTGAACTGGGAGAAGATCGGCTGGATGTACATGCGCTTCTCCGGCGTCATCCTGCTGTTCCTGATCTTCGGCCACCTGTTCGTCAACCTGTTCCTGGGCGACGGTATCAAGCAGATCGACTTCGCCTTCGTCGGCGGCAAACTGTCCGACCCGTTCTGGCAGTTCTGGGACTTCTTCCTACTCACCCTTGCCTTCATCCACGGTGGCAACGGTGTGCGCACCTTGATCAACGACTACGTCACCAGCCCGCGCCTGCTCAAGGCGCTCAAGGTAACGCTGTTCACGCTGGTCACCGCCATGATCGTGCTCGGCACGCTGGTGATCTTTACCTTTGACCCCTGCCCGGCCGGCGCACCCGCCGACCTGCTCGCCTCGTTCTGTTCGGAGCTGTAGATGACCCCTTCCACCACGTCAGCACAGACCGTCGATTTCGAGGACGGCCAGATCATCGATGGCGTGCACTACCACCGCTATGACGTCGTGATCGTCGGCGCCGGTGGCGCCGGTATGCGCGCCGCCATCGAGGCGGGCCCCAACGCCCGCACCGCGGTGATCACCAAGTTGTACCCGACGCGCTCGCACACCGGTGCCGCGCAGGGTGGCATGGCCGCCGCACTGGCCAACGTCGAAGACGACAACTGGGAATGGCACACCTTCGACACGGTCAAGGGTGGCGACTACCTGGTGGACCAGGACGCCGCGGAGATCCTGGCCAAGGAAGCCATCGACGCGGTCATCGACCTCGAGAACATGGGTCTGCCCTTCAACCGCACCCCCGAAGGTAAGATCGACCAGCGCCGCTTCGGTGGTCACACTGCCGACCACGGTAAGGCTCCGGTTCGCCGCGCCTGCTACGCTGCGGACCGCACCGGCCACATGATTCTGCAGACGCTGTACCAGAACTGCGTCAAGCACGGCATTGAGTTCTACAACGAGTTCTACGCCCTCGACCTGGTGATGACCGAGGTCGATGGCAAGCAGCGCGTTTCCGGCGTGGTTGCCCTGGAACTGGCCACCGGTGAGCTGCACGTCTTCCAGGCCAAGTCGGTGATCTTCGCCACCGGTGGTTTCGGCAAGATCTTCAAGACCACCTCGAACGCGCACACCCTCACCGGTGACGGCGTCGGCATCATCTGGCGCAAGGGCCTGCCGCTGGAGGACATGGAGTTCTACCAGTTCCACCCGACCGGCCTTGCCGGCCTCGGCATCCTGCTGACCGAGGGTGCGCGTGGTGAGGGCGCGATCCTGCGCAACGCCTCGGGTGAGCGCTTCATGGAGCGCTACGCCCCGACCATCAAGGACCTCGCCCCGCGTGACATCGTCGCGCGCTGCATGGTGCAGGAAGTGCTCGAAGGCCGCGGTGCCGGTCCAAACAAGGACTACGTCTACCTCGACTGCACCCACCTTGGTGCCGAGGTGCTCGAGACCAAGTTGCCGGACATCACCGAGTTCGCCCGCACCTACTTGGGTGTGGACCCGGTGACTGAGCCGGTGCCGGTGTTCCCCACCGCGCACTACGCCATGGGCGGCATCCCGACCAACACCGACGCCGAGGTGCTCGCCGACAATGAGACCGTTGTCCCGGGCCTGTACGCGGCCGGTGAGTGCGCCTGCGTGAGCGTGCACGGTTCGAACCGTCTGGGCACCAATTCGCTGCTGGACATCAACGTCTTCGGCAAGCGCGCCGGTCGCAACGCGGTCGCCTACGCCGCCGAGGCCGACTTTGTGCCGCTGCCGGCTGACCCGGCCGCCGGCGTCCGCGAGATGGTGGAGAGCCTGCGCGGCTCGACCGGCACCGAGAAGGTGGCCGCGCTGCGTCGCGAACTGCAGGAGGCCATGGACCGCGGCGCCCAGGTGTTCCGCACCGAGGAGAGCCTCACCGAGGTGCTCGCCGTGATCCACGACCTGCGTGACCGCTACAAGAACGTCGGTATCCAGGACCGCGGCCGCCGCTTCAACACGGACCTGCTCGAGGCCGTGGAACTCGGCTTCCTGCTGGACCTGGCCGAAGTGCTCGTCTACTGCGCCCGCAACCGGAAGGAAAGCCGTGGCGGCCACATGCGCGACGACTACCCGAACCGCGACGACGCCAACTACATGAAGCACACCATGGCGTACCTGAACGGTGACCCGCACTCGTCCACCCCTGAGGACCACATCCGACTCGACTGGAAGCCGGTGACGGTGACCCGCTACGAGCCGATGGAGAGGAAGTACTGATGTCGACCGCAACCATCGAGGCCGGTACCGTCGCGCCGATGCCGGAACTCAAGCCGAGCATCGTGACCCTCATCATCCGTCGCTTCGACCCCGAGGTCGACGAGGAGCCGCGCTGGGTCGACTACGACGTTGAGCTCTACCCGACCGACCGCATCCTGGACGCGCTGCACAAGATCAAGTGGGAGCAGGACGGCTCACTGACCTTCCGTCGCTCCTGCGCGCACGGCGTGTGTGGCTCGGACGCCATGCGCATCAACGGTCGCAACCGCCTGGCCTGCAAGACGCTGATCAAGGACCTGGACCTGTCCAAGCCGATCTACGTCGAGGCCATCAAGGGTCTGCCGCTGGAGAAGGACCTCGTGGTCAACATGGAGCCCTTCTTCGACGCCTACCGCGCGGTGCAGCCGTTCCTGCAGTCGCACTCCGAGCCGGAAGCCGGCAAGGAGCGTATCCAGTCGGCCGCCGACCGCGCCCGCTTCGATGACACCACCAAGTGCATCCTGTGCGCGGCCTGCACCACCTCGTGCCCGGTGTTCTGGACCGACGGCCAGTACTTCGGTCCGGCCGCGATCGTCAACGCCCACCGCTTCATCTTCGACTCGCGCGACGACGAGGCGCAGGTGCGTCTGGACATCCTCAACGACCGTGAGGGTGTGTGGCGTTGCCGCACCACCTTCAACTGCACCGACGCCTGCCCGCGTGGCATTCAGATCACCCAGGCAATTGCCGAGGTGAAGTCGGCCGTGCTGCGGGGTCGCCCGTAGCGTTCACGCTCGAAGAAGGCCCGCCAGGTAGTCCTGGCGGGCCTTCTTGGTTCGGTGGCGGCTACTTGCGGCTACGACGCAGTGCCGTCACGGACACCGCGAGTGCGGCGACGCCAGCAGCGAGACCTGCCCCAGCCAGCCACAGCGAGGCGGTGCTCGCGTCGCCAGCGGCAGCCTCGGCCGCCTCGTGGTCCGCTGCACCCGCGCCGTGCTGGTCCCCGTGACCGTCGTGCCCCTCGACCCCGCTCGCGGCACTCACGGTGAGCACGGGAGCCGGCTCCGCCAGGTCGTGCGCGTTCTGGCCGGGCTCGGCCACCTCGGCCCAGTCGTAGCTGCCGACGGTGCAGGCCTGGTGCACGGTGAAGGGGATCTGCGTCCCCACGGCGAGGTCCGGCGCCAGGGTGACCTGCAGCTCGATGGTGTCCCGGACTCCGTCCGGCAGCGGGGTGACGGCCGTGTAGACCACTTCGGTGGCGGTCTGCGTGATGGTCCAGCCCGGGTTCACGTGTGGGTGGACCGCCTCGACGCCGGCCGGGATGGCGAAGCGCAGCTCGGTGGTGGGTTCGCCGTCACAGCCGTGGCCGAAGCTGAAGCGCAGCGAGGTGGCCTCCCCCGCGGGTGCGGTGGCCGGGCTCACGCCGACGTGGGCCGACGCGGCCAGCGGGGTGGCGAGCACGAGGCCGAGGGTGGCAGCCGCGATCGCGGCACGGCGGCCGCGGCGCGGCGAGGTCAGCGCGGAGGTGATTGCCGCCTCGCGGGCAGCAGTGGGCAGGGTGGAACGAAGCATGAAGTGTCCTTTGCGACAGGCTGCGCGCCGTGCCGCAAGGTGGCACAGCGTTCGTCAGCCGAGGGTGATGGAGCGGGTCCGGGCACGCAGCGGTGGACCGCGGCGTCCCAGCGAACTTGGCCACGCCTGTGGGGCGAGGAGGTCGGCGGACACGGCAGCGACTGCGGCGAGGCGCAGCGGAGCGCCCCCGACCGCCGGCTGCGGCACTCGGGCAAGCAACCTGGCAGCAAGCACCCGAACACTGCGGATCAGGGCCAGCAGCGCGACCTCGCCCCGGCGCAGGAGCCACACGGTGAGGACGGCAGTGACCGCGTGCGACATGGCCATCGCCCCCGGATCGTAGGAGGCCACCTGGCCCGCGCCGTTGGCGGCGGCGAGCAGCGCCTCGAAGCCGATCTGGTGGTGGTGTGCGGCAGTGGTGCCTGCCACGCCCGCGGCGAGGCTTGGCGAGGCTCCGGCGATGTCAAAGAGCCAGTGATAGACCAGTTGGGCGAGGCCCGCGATCGCAGCCGTCCGCCAGAGAGCGATGCGGCGACCGGCCAGGAAGACCCCGATCGGCACCGAGATCAGCAGCGAGACCGTCACGCTGAACACCGAGCCGATGTGGCCACCGGCGGCGACGTGCGACATCGCGGCAGCAAAGGTTGCCAGCACGGCCAGGGCTAGACCGCGCGTGAATCGCAGGGCTCGGGTGGTCATGGTGTAGGTCTCCACCACCAGCCTACGCTCGCGCCGCTGGGGGTTCGTACCGATTCAGTACCCAGCGAGCGAGCCTAGACTGGGCATATGCCGAACCTGGCCGAGCGACTGCGCGACGGTGCCCCCGTCGTGCTCGACGGTGGCCTGGGCACCCTGCTGGAGCAGAACGGTCAGGACGTGTCCGGCAAGCTCTGGGCAAGCCATCTGATCGTGGATGAACCGGACGCCGTCCGCCAAGCCCACCGCGAGTTCTTCGCCGCTGGCGCGGAGGTGGCCACCACCGCCAGCTACCAGGCTTCCTTCGAGGGCCTCGATATGGCCGGTATCGGCCGCGGTGCACTCACCGGCATTCTGCGCCAGGCAGTGCGCCTGGCCCGCGAGGCGGCCAGCGAATTCGATGGCGACCGCTACGTCGCCGCTTCCGTCGGCCCGTACGGTGCCATGCTCGCCGATGGCAGCGAGTTCCACGGCAACTACGGCAAGTCCGTCGCAGAACTCACTCGCTGGCATCGCGCCCGGCTCGACGCCTACGCCGAGGCCGGTGCCGACCTGCTCGCAATCGAGACGATCCCGTCGCTGGCCGAAGCCGAAGCGATCGTGCAGGCCTTGGCGGGCACTGGGCTGCAGGCCTGGGTCAGCCTCAGCGCGCGCCTCGGCGCTTCGCCGAGCGGTGAGCCACTGCGGGAGGCCTACCAGGTGCTCGCCGAATCCGACGAGGTGGTGGCGCTCGGCATCAACTGTTCGCCGCCGTCTGAGGTGCTGGGCGCTATCCAGGCCGCGCACCTGGTCAGCGACAAGCCGATCGTGGTCTACCCGAACTCCGGCGAGGAGTGGGATGTGAAGCGCAAGCAGTGGATTCACCACCGCACCTTCACCGAGTCGGTGGTCCAGCAGTGGTTCCAGGCTGGTGCCGCGGCAGTCGGCGGCTGCTGCCGCGTCCTGCCGGATGAGATTCAGCACGTGACCGAACTGGTGCGGCAACTCTAGGCTGAGGGAATGATCGCCCTGGTGCAGCGCCTCATCGAGTGGTGGAATGCGACGCGCGCCGGGCGCAGCCTCGCCCGCTACGGTCAGGCCCGCGGATCGTTGCTGGCCCGGGGCATGACCTTCTCGGCACTGTTCTCGCTGTTCGCAGCGGTGTATGTGCTCTTCGTCGTGTTCGGCATCTGGTTCGAGGCCTCGCCGAGCCTGCGGGACGGGGTGCTCAGCATGCTGGCATCCGCGATCCCGGGGCTCATCGACACCGGCGAGGGCGGCGCAATCGACGCGACGGCGCTGTTCAACGTACCCGCCCTCAGCATCAGCGGCGCCCTAGTGCTGGCCTTGCTGATCAACACTGCAAGCGGCTGGCTCGGCGCCTTTCGCGAGGGGGTGCGCGGCGTCTTCGGGATGGACAAGCCGCAGCGCTCGGTGTTCGTGATCTGGGCCTTTGACTTGCTTGCGCTGCTGGGCCTGGCAATCCTGATCCTCATCTCAGTGACACTCTCGATTGCGGCGAGCCGGATCCTGGCGATCGTGCTCGGCTGGTTCGGTGCCGACGAGGCCATTGCCGGACCAGCCCTGACCATCGCTGCCCTCGGCCTCGCGCTGGTCATCGACACCGTGGTGCTGTTCCTGCTCTACCGCTTCCAGGCCGGGGCTCCGGTGCCGGCGCCGCAGCTCTGGCTTGGCAGCCTGGTCGGTGCAGTCGGCTACGGCGTACTGAAGTACGTGGGAGCGAACCTACTCACCGGCACCGGCAACAACCCGCTGCTGTCCAGCTTTGCCGTGATCATCGGTCTGCTGATCTGGTGCAATCTGATGATGCAGTGGCTGCTGCTGCTGGCGGCCTGGCTTGCCGAAGGCGCCCGCACGGATACGGACGATCCGCGCAGCGAACCGGCCCATCCGCCACTGCCCGCCGCCTCGCCTCGCGGCTGATCCTGGCCGCGGCCGCGACGCTGGCCGCCGCTAGGCTGGATGCCATGTCCCGCACCG
This sequence comes from Actinomycetes bacterium, assembly GCA_023436775.1. Taxonomy (GTDB): domain Bacteria; phylum Actinomycetota; class Actinomycetes; order Actinomycetales; family Microbacteriaceae; genus JAEZHW01. Next base: position 9,792 of record JAEZHW010000007.1, on the reverse strand, counting down.
CTCGCATCGTCAGCATCAACGTCAATGGCATCCGCGCCGCATACCGCAAGGGCTTCGGCGAGTGGTTGGCCGCGAGCGGCGCCGACATCGTCACCGTGCAGGAGGTGCGCGCCGAGACCAGCGACGTGCTCGCCCTGGTGGACGGTTGGCATGTGCTGCACGACGCCGCGCTCGCCAAGGGCCGCGCTGGCGTGGCGATCCTGAGTCGCGAACCCGCGATCGGCGGCCCGCGCCTGGACCTGGCCACCCCGGACCTGGCCGAGGCGACCAACACCTCCGGCCGCTGGTTGGAGGCCGACTTCCGCCTCGGCAACCAGACCGTCACCGTGGTGAGCACCTACGTACACTCCGGTGAAGTCGACACCCCGAAGCAGGCCGAGAAGTTCCTCTTCCTCGAGGCCATGCACCGCCGCCTCGCCGAGATCAAGGCCGAATCGCCGCTGGCCGTCGTCACCGGTGACCTCAACGTCGGCCACCGCACGCTCGACATCAAGAACTGGAAGGGCAACGTCAAGAAGTCTGGCTTCTTGCCCGAGGAGCGCGCCTGGTTCGATCGCTACCTGGGCGCTGAGGGCGACCCGGACTATAACGCCGGTGGCGGCCTCGGCTGGGTCGATGTCGGCCGCAAGTTCGCTGGCGAGGTGCCTGGTCCCTACACCTGGTGGAGTCAGCGCGGGCAGGCCTTCGACACCGACACCGGCTGGCGAATCGACTACCACTTGGCGACGCCGGACCTGGCGGCGCGCGTGAGCGACTATCGCGTCGACCGAGCCGCCAGCTACGGTGAGCGCTGGAGCGACCACGCGCCGGTCATCGCCGACTACACCGTCGACTAAGCCACCAGCCCACACATCAGGCGCCCACCTGGCAAACGCTAGGCTTGGGGCGAATCCACTGCGCTGAAGGAGTTCTTGTGAGCACGCCCACGTCTGGCTCTCGCCCCGTCATTCTGTCCGGCATGCAGCCGTCGAGCGACTCGCTGCACCTCGGCAACTACCTGGGCGCGCTGACGAACTGGGTCAGCCTGCAAGACGACTTCGACGCCTTCTACTGCGTGGTGGACCTGCACGCGATCACGGTGCCGCAGGACCCGGCGGAACTGCGCGAACGCACCCGCCGCACCGCAGCCCAGTACCTGGCCGCGGGCATCGACCCGGAACGCTCCACGCTGTTCATCCAGTCGCAAGTGCCCGAGCACGCCCAGCTGGCCTGGGTGCTGAACACCATCACCGGTTTCGGCGAGGCCGGCCGGATGACCCAGTTCAAGGACAAGTCCGCCAAGGGCGGCGTCGACGCGGCCTCGGTGGGTCTGTTCACCTACCCGATCCTGATGGCCGCGGACATCCTGCTGTACCAGGCCAACGCAGTGCCGGTCGGCGAGGACCAGAAGCAGCACCTGGAACTCACCCGCGATCTGGCGAACCGCTTCAACAGCCGCTTCGGAGACACCTTCACCATTCCGGAGCCCTTCATCCCGAAGGCCGCCGCCCGCGTCTACGACCTACAGAACCCGACCTCAAAGATGTCGAAGTCCGCGGAGTCAGACGCTGGGCTGATTCGCCTGCTCGACGACCCGGCCGTGACGGCCAAGAAGATCAAGCGCGCCGTCACCGACGCTGACGGTGAGATCCGTTTCGATCCGGCCGCGAAGCCGGGCGTCTCGAACCTACTGGGCATCTACGCGGTGCTCACCGGCACCACCGTCGAGCAGGCCGTCGAGCACTTCGCCGGTTCCGGCTACGGCGCCCTGAAGGGCGAGGTGGCGGACGCCGTCGAAGCGAGCTTCGGCCCGATCCGCACTCGCGTGAACGAACTGCTTGCCGACTCGGCAGAACTGGACCGCCTGCTGGCCCGAGGCGCCGAGAAGGCCCAGGCCGTCGCCGCCCAGACGCTCGCCACGGTCTACGACCGCATCGGCTTCATCGCGCGCGGCTAGTGGCGAGCGCAGCCCGCGGCCCGCTCGGTCGAGCGGTTGCGCGCGGACGCACTGGCCGACGCCCCCGCCGGGTGCTCGAACTAGGCCCCCGCGCCGGTGATCTTGCTGGTCTGCAGCAGCTCGGTGACTTCCTCCCGCGTCAGCAGACCCGCCCCGACGACCAGGTCGGCGATCGAGGCATTCGACATCAGCGCCTCGTGCGCCAACTTTGCCGCCGCCGAGTAGCCAATCCGCGGCGTCAGCGCGGTCACCACACTCACCGAGGTAGCCACGCCCGCGGCCAGGCGATCCGTGTTCGCGGTGATGCCCTCGACGCAGAGCACGCGCAGCACCCGCACCGCGTTCGTCAGCCAGAGCATCGACTGCAGCAGCGAGTGCGCGATCACCGGCTCGAAAGCGTTGAGCTGCAACTGACCGGCCTCGCTCGCTGCGGTCACGGTCGCGTCCGCCCCAATGATTGAGAACGCGACCTGGTTCATCACCTCAGGAATGACCGGATTCACCTTGCCGGGCATGATGCTCGAACCGGCCTGCCGGGGCGGCAGGTTGATCTCACCGAAGCCCGCCTGCGGCCCGCTCGAGAGCAGACGCAGGTCGCTGCTGATCTTGCTGAGCTTCACGGCAGCGCGCTTCAGCACGCCCGACAGGGTCATGAAGACGCCGGTGTCGCTGGTGGCCTCGATCAGGTCGCTGGCAAGCTTGATGTCCAGGCCCGTGAGCTCGCGCAGGTGGCGCACCGCTGCCTCGCCGAAGCCGTGCGGGGCCGTGATGCCGGTACCGATTGCAGTGGCACCGAGGTTCAGTTCGGTCAGGTGCGTGACCACCTCGCGCAGCCGCTCCTCATCCTCGCCGAGCGTGGTGGCGAAGCCGGTGAACTCCTGGCCGAGCGTCATCGGCACCGCATCCTGCAGCTGGGTGCGGCCGACCTTGACCACTTCGGCGAACTCGACGCCCTTCTTGGCGAAGGCCGCCTTGAGCGCCGTGTGCTCCTCCAGCAGCACCGGCAGGCTGAAGATCAGCGATAGCTTCACGGCCGACGGGTAGGTGTCGTTCGTGCTTTGCGAGCGGTTCACGTCATCGATCGGATGGATGAAGGCGTAATCGCCACGAGGCCGGCCCGCAATTTCCAGCGCCCGATTGGCCACCACCTCGTTCACATTCATGTTCGTGCTAGTGCCCGCACCACCCTGAATGACGCCCACCGGGAACTGGTCCAGTAGCGCGCCGTCGGCGATCTCCTGACAGGCCTGCTCGATGTACTTCGCCTTCTCGGGGTCAAGGACGCCGAGTTCGACATTCGCACGCGCCGAGGCGAGCTTCACCAGGGCATAGGCGCGCACCAAATGCGGATAGACCGAGATTGGTCGCTGCGTGATGGGAAAGTTCTCGAGGGCTCGGGCAGTGTGAATGCCCCAGTAGGCGTTGGCAGGAACTGCCATCTCGCCGAGTGAATCCACTTCGATTCGCATCTCGCTCATGGCCCATAGGGTAGCCCGATCCCCTGCAGATCAAGTCCAGAGTTCGCCGCGAGCGCAGCCCAGGCTGGGCTGAGTCACACACGGACATGCGGTTGGCACCACCGCCTCGCCGAAGATTGCGCACTGTTCCGGCCAGATTCTGGGAATACGGGAGCATACAGAACGTTGGACTACCCTAGACAACGAACGTGCTTCCGGGGTCGGTGAGAATCCGAACCGGCGGTCACAGTCCGCGACCCAGGTCGCCGGTGCCACCCCGGTACCGCGAACTGGTTGATCCGGTGGAATTCCGGAACCGACGGTGATGAGTCCCCCAGCGACTCGAGTCCGGAGGGTAGGCAGCACGGTCGAGGATGGACGCCCCACGCGCCCACAACTCGATGCGCATCCCGGAACGCTCGCAAGGAGCCACACAGGATGACCGACGCAACCGCACAGGCCAGGTACGAGGCGGCGATGACGCGCGCCCTTGAACTGGCGGCCCGCGGCCCGGTCTGGGGCGTCAACCCGCAGGTGGGCTGCGTCATCGTGAACCCTGCTGGTCAGATCATTGCCGAGGGCTGGCACCAGGGCGCGGGCACCCCGCACGCCGAGGTGGATGCGCTGAGCAAGCTCGCCCCAGGCGAGGCCCAGGGCGCAACCGCGGTGGTGACCCTCGAACCGTGCAACCACACCGGACGCACCGGTCCCTGCAGCCATGCACTGCGGGACGCAGGCATCGCGCGCGTCGTCTACGCCGTCTCCGACCCGAACCCCACCGCCCAGGGCGGCGGTGCGCTACTGGCTGAGGCCGGCGTTGACGTGATCGCGGGCGTCAGACAGGACGAGGCCGAGGCGCTGCTGCACGGCTGGTTGACCGCGAACCGACTCGGCCGCCCCTTCGTCACCGTCAAGTGGGCGCAGTCCCTGGACGGTCGCGCCGCAGCCGATGACGGCTCCAGCCAATGGATCACCGGCGCTGCCGCCCGCAGCGACGTGCACCGCCGCCGCACCGCGCACGGGGCGATCGTCGCCGGTATCGGCACCGTGATCGCCGATAACCCCAGCCTCACCGCCCGGGCCGACGACGGCCGCCTGCTGGAGCACCAGCCGATCCCGGTCATCATCGGCGAGCGCGACGTTCCCGCCGATTCCGCTGTGCTGCAGCACCCGGTCGAACCGCTGGTCTATGCCACGCACGACCTGCACGAGGTCCTCGCCGACCTGTGGCAGCGCGAGGTGCGCTCGGTCTTCGTCGAAGGCGGACCGACGCTGGCCAGCGCCTTCATTCGCGCCGGCTTCGTCGACGAACTGCTGATCTACCAGGCACCCGTGCTGCTCGGCGGCGGCCGCACCGCCATCGGCGATGTCGGCGTCGCCAGCATCGAGCAGGCCATCCGGCTGCGCGTGGTCGACCGCATCAGTCTTGGCGAGGATCAGCTCACGATCGCCCGCCCCATCCGCCCCACCCAGGAGAGCAACTAGTGTTCACCGGCATCATCGAAGAACTGGGCGAAGTGATCGCCCGTGAGCCCGCGGGTGATGGCCTGCGGCTGACCATCCGCGGCAGCAAGGTGCTGGAAGGCACCCGCCACGGCGACTCGATCGCAACCAGCGGCGTCTGCCTGACCGTGATCGATCAGGGACCGGACTGGTTCGCTGCGGTGGTGATGGCGCAGTCCATCCACATGAGCACGATCGGTGACGCAGTGGTCGGCACCAAGGTCAACCTAGAGCGCGCGGCGGCGCTCGGCGACCGCCTCGGCGGCCACATCGTGCAGGGCCACGTGGACGCCACCAGTACGGTGCTCGAGGTCCGTCCCGGCGCTGACTGGCAGGTGGTGCGCATTGCCCTGCCCGCCGCGATCGCTCCGCTGGTGACCGACAAGGGCTCGATCACCGTCGATGGGGTCTCGCTCACCGTCTCGGCCCTCGGCGGCGAGATCGGTGACGAATGGTTCGAAGTGTCGTTGATCCCCGAGACGCTGCAGGCAACCACGCTCGGCCTGCGCACCGTCGGCGACCGGGTCAACCTGGAGAGCGACATGCTGGCTCGGCACGTGCAGCGCTTGCTGCGCTACCCCGCCTCGGAAGGAATCTCCGCATGAGTTTGGCCACTATCCCCGAGGCCGTTGCCGCGCTGCGGCAGGGCCGTCCGGTCATCGTCGTCGACGATGAGGGACGCGAGAACGAGGGCGACGTGATCCTGGCGGCCGAACTGGCCACCCCGGAGTGGATGGCCTGGATGGTCGCGAACACGTCCGGGTTTGTCTGCGCCCCGATGCCGAACGCCCTGGCCGACAAGCTGCGCCTGCCGCGCATGGTGCAGCAGAACGAGGACCCGCGCGGCACCGCGTACACCATTTCGGTGGACGCCGCTGACCGGGTGTCCACCGGCATTAGCGCCAGCGACCGTGCGCACACCCTGCGCGTGCTGGCCGACCCCGAATCGACGCCCGGCAGCCTGATCCGCCCGGGCCACATCCTGCCGCTGCGCGCGGTGGACGGCGGCGTGCTGGAACGCCCCGGGCACACCGAGGCCGCGGTGGACCTGATGCAGCTGGCGGGCCTGCGCCCGGTGGGCGCCATCGCCGAGATTGTCGGCGACGACGGCGAGATGATGCGCCTGCCCGCCCTGATCGCACTCGGCGGTCACCAGAACATTCCGGTGATCACCATCGCCGACCTGGTCGAGCATATCCGCGAGCAGGGCTACCAGTCCCTTGCCACCGGCACGATCGAGACGCACCCGGAACACCCGCGAGTGCACTTCGAGGTGGAGACCACGATCCCGACCACGCACGGCACGTTGCGCGTGCGCGCGTACCGCGACGCCCACACCGGTGCCGACCACCTCGCCCTGATCGGCGATCCGATCGCGGACGGGGCCCTGGTGCGAGTGCACTCGGAGTGCATCACCGGCGAGGCCTTCGGCTCGCTGAAGTGCGAATGTGGCCCGCAATTGGACGCTGCGTTGGATCGCGTCATCGCCGAGGGCGGTGTCGTGATCTATATGCGCGGCCACGAGGGCCGGGGCATCGGCCTGATCAACAAGTTGCGCGCGTACCGCCTGCAGGAGCAGGGTCGCGACACTGTGGATGCGAACACCGAGCTCGGCCTGCCCGCGGATGCGCGCGATTACACCGCTGCTGCCGCGATCCTGGAAGATCTGGGCCTCGCATCGATCCGCCTGCTGACCAACAATCCCGATAAGGTGGCACAGTTGGAGCGTCTCGGCGTGACTGTCGCAGAGCAGGTGCCGCTGGTGGTGGGTGTCGGTGACGTGAATGAGGCCTACCTCGAGACCAAACGTGACCGGATGGGACACCTGCTGCCCGCCTCGCTGGCGCACAGCACCCCGATTTCCATTGAGGAGTCCACCGAATGAGTGGTGCAGGATCCCCGCTGGCTGCCCAGACGACCCTGGACGGCACTGGCCTGAAGATCGCGATCGTGGCGGGCCGCTGGCACAGCCGCATCGCCGACGCGCTGGTGGCAGGCTCGCTCCGGGCCCTGGAGCCCACCGGCGCCGACGTCACGGTGATCCCGGTGCCGGGCTCCTTTGAGCTGCCGCTGGTGGCCAAAGCCGCGCTCGAGTCCGGCTACGACGCCGTCGTCGCCCTGGGTGTGATCATCCGAGGCGGCACCCCGCACTTCGAGTACGTCTCGTCCGCCGCCACCGAGGGCCTCACCCGCGTGGCCCTGGACACCGGCAAGCCGGTCGGCTTCGGGGTGCTCACCCTCGACGATGAGCAGCAGGGAATCGACCGCGCCGGTCTGCCCGAATCCAAGGAAGACAAGGGTGCCGAGGCATCCCTGGCCGCCTTGGAGGCCGCGATCGTGTTGCGCGGCCTGCGCACCGTCGGCTAACGACCCACCCCGGATTGGACTCCCCCGTGACCACTCGCTGGCTGATCACCGGTGGCGCCGGCTACATCGGTGCCCACGTCGCCCAGGCCTTCCTCGACTCCGGCCGACAGGCCGTGGTCCTGGACGACCTGTCGAGCGGCAAGGAAGGCTTCGTCCCGCACGGTGCCGAGTTCATCCACGGCGACGTGGTGAACCCGAACCACCTGGACCGTGCGATCGGCACCGGCATCGACGGGGTCGTGCACCTGGCTGGCTTCAAGTACGCCGGGGTCTCGGTGCAGCGCCCCCTGTACACCTACCGTCAGAACGTGACCGGCATGGTCGAGCTGCTGGCCGCGTTGCAGCGCCACAAAGTCACCAAGATCGTCTTCTCCTCCAGCGCTGCCGTCTATGGCACCCCGGACGTCGACATCGTCACCGAAGAGACCGAGACGCACCCAGAGTCGCCATACGGCGAGTCCAAGCTCATCGGTGAGTGGCTGCTGCGGGACCAGGCGCGCGCGACGGAACTGGCCCACACCTCGCTGCGGTATTTCAATGTGGTGGGCACCGCCTCGCCGCGGATTCGTGACGTCAGCCCGCACAACCTGATCCCGCTGGTGCTGGGGGCCCTGCAGGAGGGTCGCACGCCGCAGATCTTCGGCGACGACTACGCCACCCCGGACGGCACTTGCGTGCGCGACTATGTGCATGTGCAGGACGTCGCGCTGGCACACGTGGCCGCCGCTGCCCGCCTTGAGGCTGGCTCCCCCATCGAACGCGTGTACAACCTGGGTGCTGGCACGGGCACCTCGGTCGCCGAAATCATGCAGGTCGCCACTGAGGTCACCGGCATCGACTTCACCCCCGAGATTGGCCCGCGCCGTCCGGGCGACCCGGCCCGCATCGTGGCCTCAGGAGCGCTCGCGGCACGCGACCTGGACTGGGCTCGCCGCTACACCCTCACCGAGATGATCGCCAGCGCATGGGGAGCACTCACCAATCAGGCGTAGGATGCTCTGGTCGATGAGATCGACTCAATAATCCAATAGGGGCCGTCAGGAGCCCCGCGAGGGGAGCACTTCGCATGTCCGCGAATTCCGCCGCCACCCAGGAGCCCAACGCTCCCGTGAATCCTCGGCACCGAGTGATTCTTGCCACGTTGGTCGGCACCACCATCGAGTTCTACGACTTCTACGTCTACGCCACGGCCGCCGTGCTGGTGTTCCCGCACCTGTTCTTCGTGAACGATGACCCGACGATTGCGTTGCTGCAGTCCTTCGCCGCCTTCGGCGTGGCATTCGTTGCCCGCCCGATCGGTTCGATCATCTTCGGCCACTACGGCGACAAGATCGGCCGCAAGGCGACCCTGATCGGCGCGCTACTCACCATGGGTATCGCGACGTTCAACATCGGCTTGCTGCCGGTGGTGCCGCTGGATGCCTCCGGCCAGCCGCTGAACAGCGCCCTGGCGTTCTGGGCCCCGGCGCTGCTGGTGCTGATGCGCTTCTGCCAGGGCCTCGGCCTTGGCGGTGAGTGGAGTGGCGCCGCCCTGGTGGCCACCGAAAACGCGCCGGAAGGTAAGCGCGCCCTCTACGGCACCTTCCCGCAGCTTGGCGCCCCGATCGGCTTCATCCTGGCCAACTCGATCTTCCTGGTGCTGGCCTTCCTGCTGCCCTCGGACGACCCGTCGCAGCCGTCGCAGGCCTTCCTCGACTGGGGCTGGCGCGTGCCCTTCCTGCTCAGCGCCATCATGGTCATCGTCGGCCTCTGGGTGCGGTTGCGCCTGGTCGAGACGCCCGCCTTCCAGCGCACGCTGGACCGCGGTGAGGTGGAGAAGCTGCCGCTGCTGGCGACCCTGCGCAAGCACTGGTGGGCACTGATCCTCGGCACCTTCATCATGTTGGCGACCTATGTGCTGTTCTACCTGATGACCGCGTTCTCGCTGACCTATGGCCGTGCTCCGGTCGAGCCGACCACCGCGGGCGCGGTGCCGGGACTCGGGTACAGCTACAACAACTTCATTCTGATGATGATTGTCGGCTGCGTGTTCTTCGGTATCTTCACGCTCGTCTCGGGTCCGCTGGCCGACCGCTTCGGTCGCCGCAAGATGCTGCTCTGGGTGAGTGCCGGCATCGTTGCCTTCGGTTTCGTGTTCATGCCGCTGCTCTGGGGTGGCTTCGCGGGGGTGATGGCGTTCCTCGTCATCGGATTCACGCTGATGGGCCTGACCTTCGGGCCGATGGCCGCGATTCTGCCGGAACTGTTCCCGACGAACGTGCGCTACACCGGCTCCGCGATCGCCTACAACGTGTCCTCGATCCTGGGTGCGGGCCTCGCCCCCAGCGTGGCGCTGCTGCTGTGGCAGTCGCAGTCGGATGGCAACCCGTGGTTGGTGGGCATCTACCTCAGCGCCGCGAGCCTGCTGACTGTGCTGGCGTTGGCGCTCAGCAAGGAAACGAAGGACATCGACATTCTCAAGTAGGTTGGTGAGGCGGGCCGCCTGGCCCCTGTCTCTTTATACACATCTCCGAGCCCACGAGACTAAGG
>JAEZHW010000005.1 GCA_023436775.1 Actinomycetes bacterium | reverse complement strand
GCATGCTCCTCACCGCGAGCGGCAAACTGTGCCGGCTGCTCTGGCCCAAGGCCAGCCCGACTTCCTGGGTACACACCCCTGCAAGCGCATCGATCCCGAGGGCACCTTCCACACCCCGTGGAGCGGCGACCGCACCGAGATCAGCGCCGTCGCCACCCACTAGTCGTCACACACGCACTGAGGGCCCGCACCGTTTGGTGCGGGCCCTCACTCGTTGCAGAATCCGTTTCCGCTGGCACCGACTCGGCCCTCACGACAATGTTCGGGCGGACGTTGATGACCAAGTCCCCTAAGTCAGGTCAAATACCGTGCCAGGAAGGTCTCGAGCTTGAGTGGGGATCGGTGCATGGTCTCGAACACCACCATGGCCTCCGACGGTCGACCATCCGAGCTATGGATTTCTAGCCTGCCCAGCATCTCACTCGACTCCGACTCGGTGAGCTCCTGCACGATCGACATCGCGACGGGTAAGGCCACGTCAGGATCCATGTCCCCTTCGGCCATGAACCCGAAAATTCGATCGCGCACATGCGTCGCATCCCAACGTGTGACCACCCTGGCGAAATATGGCCTCAGACACCCGCCGCCGGGGCCGTCTCCATAAAAACCATCGCGAAACGGCCGACCGTTCGACACGATTGCTCTCTCCAGCGACGAGCCGTCAGGCCAGCTCCGCGTCGAGTCCAGTTGCCCCTCCATCGGGCCCGGTGTCCTGAGGAAACGCCCCTGCCGAGCCGGGCGAACCTGCCGAACAGGATCCTCTACAGGATTGCGCAACAGCACCGTTCTGTATTCGGCAAGATACTCATTGCAATACGCATCCATCCCGCAGGCCGGCGCATAAATCCGGTCATACACCACCACGAAACCGGGCTCGTCACGATAGTTCCAGGCGGATTGATCGTGCTTGACGGCGCCGCCGATATCCCAATGCTGACTGTCCGGATATCGAACCATGAACTCTTCCAGGACACCACCGCGCACTGTGCTGACATACCGAGCCGTCACGTACGGCCCCTCGATGAACACGCGCCGGTGCAGCACCCATTCCATCACTGACAGCTCACAATCTGCCCAGCCAGGCAATCTCCATGCGAAGTGACGTATGCCCTGATCCATCACAGTGTCGGCTCCTGATCACCCTTCCCCCATCTCCCACGCCACCGCCAGCGCGCCCGAGCGAGGAACGCCTTATGGCCGACCATCACGCCATTGTCCGATGCTCGCTCAGGGCTCGGCCACGAGTCAAGGTTCCGCATGACTTGCCCTCTTCCCAGTGCCCCCGGCTAGGAGTCAACGGCAGCGAGCGGTGCAATCACTCCGCCTTTTTGCCACCGCCGAATCGCGTAGACGGTAAATCTGATTTGCAACGCGCCCGACATGGTGCCGCGAAACTCCTTCACCGTGATCTCGTTCGAAGACGACGACTTCAGCCCGAGAACGAGCATCTCTGGCCCGAAAAGTGCCACGAGCCGCTCCATCATTCCCCAGTAGTCATGGACGTCTACCCATTGCAACTCCTGTCGCGCGATGCGATGCACTCGAAACCACGAGCGAATCACTAGGTAGTTCTGGGTCAACCAGATGCCATATCGCCAGGGATACACAGCGAGATACCCCAGAGCAGCAACGACGAACCCAAAGACCCACCAAGGTATCCGCGCCTCAGGATGATCAGCAGAGCCCAACCCGGGGATCGGGCTCACAGGGCCAAATGCAAAGAACAGGATCAGAAAGAGGGGGTAAGTCCAGACGACGAACCGCATCATGTCGCCACTGCCAGGAATTCGGAAGCCACGTGTGCGCATTGGGGACGTTGTGGCGGCTACGACCCTACGAAACCTCCAATACCAGAGTCTTCTCCACAACATCCGCGTCCTCCTATGCGCCAGGGGCTACCGAGGCCCGTACTTTCGTATGAAGCCTCCGGTCAGCAAGCCAGCGGTGTTCCCAATCATTGCTGCAAGCCAAGATATGGGATCACTGGCGGCGTTCTTGCCCCAACGGACGGCTACTCTCCCAATTTGCATCAACCTGGTCGACGCTCCACCTTTGACCGCGGCAGACGTCGGAGCTCGGGCGGCGCAGCCGGCAACGACTTGGTATCTCCTCGAACCGCAAGTGAGGTCAGGCCTCCGCAGGCTAAGCCCGCTGCCGCCGAAGCGAAACGGTGAGGCTCGAGGCTCCTACCTGTTCCAATACGATTCCCGGCGCGATTCGCTTGTCGCGGTGCGGGCCCTCACTCGTTGGAAGCGTGAATGTCGCTGCTAGGCACGAACGACGTAGCGGGTGTCGAGCCGTTCAGCCACCGCATTGATGCAGTCCCAAATCTGGGGCACATCGCCTCGCGCGTTCAACTCCGGACCGAGCGTGTCCCGATAGTGCTGCTGACCGGCCACGAATGGGAGGGACTCTTCGGCGAGGCAGTGCTCGAGTTCGCGGAGGAAGTTCGCGTCAGATTCTGGCTTCGTATTGGTCTCGAACCAGTGCGACACGTAATGATGGGCCGTCTCGCAGCGAGCATCGGCGAGCCGCGCCTCGTCCGAGGTGTACGAGTCGCCGTCAGCGGAAAAACCAAGCATGTTGAGTCGGTCGAGCGGATCCCATTGGGGTGTGCCAGTGATCGTCACGCCAGCGCGTTCTCGACATGCGATGTACTCGCGTGTGGCTTCCTCGACCTCGCCACGGGTGACCGTGCCGTCCTCCAGGATCTGCGCCATCAAGTCGAGGCCCTGCTCCTCGGCATATGCCGCGGCTGCTTCGACGGAGTCAAAATACGTTGTCAGATCCGGCAGTTCCGCCGCAGCATCGTGGCCTGCACTGCACCCCACCACGCCGGTGAGCGCCAGGAACAACGCTGCTCCCGCCGGCACAGACCGACGCACAACGATCATTGACCCCACCCTCTCCCCTGACATAAAGGTCACTCAGCCATTGCGTGTGAGTGTAGATCACTGAGGGCACAGACAGCGAGAGTGGTTCCTCCCGCGGACTACGCCTTGCCGCGGCCCCGGATGGCGTGCACGACCATGCGCACGATCAGCAGCACCACGAAGATGCCGAACAGGATGCTGGCGACCTGCGGGTCGGACACCTGGGCGACCGCGACACCGCCGATGCTGGCGGCGGCAGCGACGCCACCGATCACGAGGGCTGCGGGCAGGTCGGCGTTCTTGCGCTTCAGGTTCGAGACCGTGCCCGAGGCACTCGTCGGCAGAATCATGAACAGGCTGGTGCCCTTGGCGACCAGGTCGCTGACGCCAAAGAACACGGTCAGCACCGGCACGACGATGATGCCGCCGCCGACGCCGATCAGGCCGGCGAGGATGCCGGTGACAAAGCCGAGGACCACCAGCAGCACGCCCAGCACCGGGGTGAGCTCAAACACGGCGGTGCGGTCCGGCACGGTAAATAGCAACTGGATACCGACCACGAACAAGAAGCCGACAAAGATCCAGCGCAGCACCGTGACGGGCAGCTTGTGCAGCAGCCACGAGCCGATCTGGGCGCCCACGATGGCACCGGCCGCGATCAGCAGACCCGCGATCCAGTCGACGTGCCCGGTCTGTGCGTACCCGATCAGGCCAGCAATGGCGGGAAACACGATGGCCGCCAGCGAGGTGCCGGTCGCCAACCGCTGACCGAAGCCAGCGAAAAACACCAGGGCCGGCACGATGACCGTGCCACCGCCCACACCGAAGAAGCCGGAGAGGAACCCGGCCACCACACCAATCAGGGCCAGCGTGATCCAGGCCCCCGGGCCTCGGCGGACCGGGGTGTCAACCTCGCTCATTAGGCGGCGCCGTCAAACATGGAGGTCACCGAGCCGTCGTCGAAGACCTCGTGGATAGCCCGCGCCAGCAGCGGCGCGATGGACAGGACAGTGAGCTTGTCGAACTTCTGCTGCTCGGTCAGCGGCAGGGTGTCGGTGACCACGACCTCGTCGATGGCGTCCGACTGCAACAGTTCGGGGGCCGGGTCGCTGAACACGGCGTGGGTGGCGCCGACGACGACGTTCTTGGCGCCGGCGGCCTTCAGGGCCTCGGCAGCCTTCACGATCGTGCGGCCGGTGTCGATCAGGTCGTCGACGATCAGGCAGGTGCGGCCCGCGACCTCGCCGACGATCTCGTGCACTGAGACCTGGTTGGCGACCTTCGGGTCGCGACGCTTGTGGATGATCGCCAGCGGGGCACCGAGCTTGTCCGACCAGATGTCCGCCACGCGCACGCGACCCATGTCCGGCGAGACGACGGTCAGGTCGGTGGGGTCCAGCTTGTCCTGGAAGTGCTTCAGCAGCACCGGCATCGCGAACAGGTGGTCCAGCGGGCCGTCAAAGAAGCCCTGGATCTGGGCGGTGTGCAGGTCGACGCTCATGATGCGGTCGGCACCGGCGGCCTTGTACAGGTCGGCGACCAGGCGGGCCGAGATCGGCTCGCGGCCGCGGCCCTTCTTGTCCTGACGCGCGTAGGGGTAGAACGGGGCAACGACGGTGATGCGCTTGGCGCTGGCACGCTTGAGGGCGTCCACCATGATGAGCTGTTCCATCAACCACTCGTTGATGGGGGTGCCGTGCGACTGCAGCACGAAGGCGTCGCAACCGCGGACGCTCTCGTCGTAGCGCGCGTAGATCTCGCCGTTGGCGAAGGTCCGCAGGTCGGACCCCAGCAGTTCCACACCAAGTTCCTGAGCGACTCGCTCGGCCAGGTCGGGGTGCGAACGCCCACTCACCAGCACCAGTCGCTTCTCACCAGTGACCTTGATACCGGACACCGAATACCCGCCTTCCGCCGCTACTGCGACCCGCCGTTTGAGGGTGCATCCTCCGCCGGCTTCGCCGGTCGGTGTTCCGCGACCCAACCATCTACATTGCGTTGCGGGGCGACCGTCATCCCGAGGGATCCGGGCGGGACATCCTTCCGGATGGTCGAGCCCGCGGCGGTATACGCTCCGTCACCAATCCTAACCGGCGCCACGAAGACATTGTGTGAGCCAGTTCTCACCTTGGCACCGATCTCGGTGCGGTGCTTGTGCTGCCCGTCGTAGTTCGCCGTGATCGCGCCAGCACCGATGTTGGTGCCGTCGCCGATCGTGGCGTCCCCGATGTAGCTGAGGTGCGGCACCTTGGCGCCGTCACCGATCTGCGAATTCTTCGTCTCGACGAAGGTGCCGATCTTGCCCTGGGCGCCCAGCACCGTGCCGGGCCGCAGGTACGAGAACGGCCCGACCGAGGCGCCAGCACCGATCACAGCCAACGTCGCGTCAGTGCGCTTGATCACCGCGTCCTCGCCCACCTCGGTGTCGACCAGGGTGGTGTCCGGACCGATCTTGGCGCCGCGAGCGACCACCGTGGCGCCGCGCAACTGCACATCGGGGAAGAGTTCCACGTCCTCGGCCAGCACCACGTCCACGTCGATCCAGGTCGAACGCGGGTCGTGGATGGTCACACCTTGTCGCTGCCAGTGACGGACGATCCGGGCATTGAACTCGGCGGCGACCTCGGAGAGTTGCACGCGATCGTTAATGCCAGCGACGAGCCAGTGGTCAGCCACCTGCACCGCGTCCACCTTGGCGCCGCGCTGGTGCAGCACAGCCGCCGCATCCGTGAGGTACTTCTCGCCCTGAGCGTTGTCGGTGCCGATGCCCGCCAGAGCCTCGCGCAACGCGGCCGCATCGACCACGTAGACGCCGGCATTGATCTCGGCGATAGCAAGCTGGTGCTCACTCGCGTCCTTGTGCTCGACAATGCCAGTGAAGGCGCCGGCCTCGTCACGCAGGATCCGTCCGAAGCCGGTGGGATCGTCCAGCACCGCGCTCAACAGCGTGAGGGCGGCCTCCGCCCCGCGGTGATAATCGATCAGGGACTGCACCGAGGCGGCATCGAGCAGCGGCACGTCGCCGCTGAGGATGACCACATCGCCGACGAAATCGGCGGGCAGGTTCGCGAGTGCGAGTTCGGCGGCGCGGCCGGTGCCCGGCACCTCGTCCTGGTCCACGATCACAGCGTTGGGTGCGATCCGGGTCACTTCCGGCGCGATCAGGTCGCGTTCGTGGCGCAACACCGTCAGCAGGTGGTCCGGGCCGAGCGCGGTCGCCGTGCTGAGCACGTGCTGGATCAGCGGAGCACCAGCGAGGCGATGCAGCACCTTGGGAGTCCGGGACTTCATCCGGGTCCCGGCCCCCGCAGCGAGGACAATGACGGCGAGTCGGCGATCAGCCATGCACGCACTCCTTTTCTTGGGTCTGGCGCACACCGCACACGCGCCTCGACCATCCCCACCGCACGGGGTCGCTCCGCCTCCAGGATTCGAACCTGGACCTAACGGCTCCAAAGGCCGTCGTGCTGCCGTTACACCAAAGCGGATCAGGCCTGACGGCCCCCAACCATTCTGTCAGAGGACGGCCCAGCGAACGCACACTTCTGCTGGAAGTCGAAGGCTGGCAGCGCCGCACGTGTGTCGAATCCGCGCCTCGACTACAGCGGCGGCACCGCATAATGGAGGCATGCCACACCGCGATGAAGTCGACCGACTCGTTGCTGCGTGGCGGGAACAACGCCCCGACCTGGACGTCTCCCCGCTCGAGGTGTTCTCGCGGGTGAGCCGCCTGGCCAAGCACCTGGAGCGGCACCGTCGCGCCGCCTTCGCCGCCAGCGACCTGAGCGTGCCCGAGTTCGACGTGCTGGCTGCACTGCGCCGCATGGGCGCGCCCTATCAGCTCAGCCCGAAGTCGCTGTTGCGCCGCACGCTGGTGTCATCCGGCACGATGACGAATCGCATTGACCGACTGCACGCCCGCGGCCTGGTCGAGCGGCACAGCGACCCCAGCGACCGACGCGGCGTCCTGGTGCGACTGACCGCGCTCGGCCTCGAACGCGTCGACGCGGCCATCGGCCGCTTCGTCGAGGCGGAGCGGCAATTGCTGGCTGAACTCAGCGAGGACGAGCAAACACAGTTGGCCACCCTGCTGCGAACCATCACCGTGAGCTTCGACAATCAGCTCGACGATGAGGTGGAGAGCTAGTCCTCTGCGGACTCGATCAGATCGATGATGTGGTCTGCGGTCTCAGCAGCCTGATCCACGTCCTCGCCCGTCACCGAAATGGTGACCACGTCACCCTGCTTCGCGCCGAGCGTCATCAGCGACAGGATGCTCCCCGCGTCGAGGGCCGGTCCACCGTCCTTGGCGATGGTGACCTGGAAGCCACGTGCCGCCGCTGCGGCGGCTGCCTCAGCCAGTGCAGCAGCCGGGCGGGCGTGCAGGCCGCTCGGAGCGCCGACAGTAGCGGTGTGTTCGATCGTGATCGACATTGCTGTCCTCTTTCTTGGGGGGGGTGATGTCTGCGCTGGTCAGACAACAGTAGCGGCCTTGGCGACGCGTCATGCGTTCGCCAAGACCGCTACAAGGGTTACTGCTGTTCGGCCTTCTTGGCCGCAGCTTCCTGCGCCTTGACGTCAGCGACGTAGGCAGCGTGCTCGGCGCCCGGGACCCAGCCACGGTTGACGTAGCGGACCTGGAACCACCAAGCCAGTGCCAGCAGGACCACGCCGATCGCCGCGATCAGCAGGATGCTCAGCACCAGGTTGTTGGTGAGGATGGCGCCACCAAAGAGGATGCCCACGAGACCGAAGTCGGTGTCACCGAAGGTGGAGCCCTTGATGGCGGCGATGCCGCTGACCTCACTGAGGCCGTCGATCACCAGCAGCAGCAGGGCCGGCAGGAAGGTGATCAGCACACCGTTGATGAAACCGCCGAAGACGGCACCACGGCGACCACCGGTAGCGTTACCGAACACACCCGCTCCACCACCGGTGAAGAAGTGCGGCACCATACCCGGAAGGATCAGGGCGAGGCCCACGGCAGGCCCCAGCCAGGCAGCAATCACGCCGAGGCTCAGCAGACCCGCGACGAACGAGGACAGGAAGCCGATCAGCACCGCGTTCTGTGCGAACGGGAAGACGACCGGGATGTCCAGCGCTGGCTTGGCGCCCGGGACGACCTTCTCGGCAATGCCCTGGAAGGCCGGGACGAGCTCGCCCAGCGTGATGCGAACACCGTAGAGGATGATCGCAACACCGATACCGAACTGCAGGGCCTGCGCGAAGGCGGCCATGATGCCCGAGGCGATCGTGTCACGCGCGAACAGTGCCGGGAACTCGGCCGGAATTGCGATCGCGCCCCAGATGGCGAAGAACACGTAGATGATGACCATCAGCAGCGTGGTCGAGACCAGCGAGTCGCGCAGGAACCGCAGGCCCTGCGGGAACTCGATGTCCTCGGTCGACTTCGAGGTGCGGCCCACGGCCTGGCCAGTGGCACCGGCAGCGACGTAGCCCAGGGTGCCGAAGTGGCCGACGGTCATGGTGTCGTCACCGGTGATGCGCTTGACCCACGGGGTCACGAAGGCCGGCATGGCGACCAGCACAATACCGAGCAGCAGCGAGCCGATGATGACGACCAGCCAGCCGTAGTCCTGACCGAAGCCGATCGAGAGCACGAACACGATCAGGATCGACATGAACACCATGTGGTGTCCGGTGAGGAACACATACTTCAGTGGCGTGAAGCGGGCCAGCAGCAGCATCACCAGGAAGCCGAGCACGAGCACGTACGCTGCGTTGGCACCGTACTGCTCTGCGGCGATGGCCGTGATGACCTCGTTGGTCGGCACCACGCCTTCGGCACCGGTGACCCGGAGCACGAGTTCACCGAGCGGGTTCAGCGCCGCGACGACCACGTTGGCGCCGGCGCCCAGGATGAGGAAGCCCAGGGCTGCCTTCAGGCCACCACCGATGACCTGGCCCGAGTTGCGACGCAGGGCGATAAGGCCGAGCGCCGTGATGATGCCAATCAAATACGCGGGAACGTTGAGAATCTCGTTCCCGATGAACCGCAGGACGTCAACAAGCCAGTCCATCTGTGATCTCCCTTGATCTGTGTTGTGGGGGTGGGGGGGGTTATGCGTTCAGCGCACCGCTGAGTTTGGTGTTGATCTCGCTCTGGTCGAAGAAGTTGTCGATCACGATGACCTTGGCCGACACCTCTCCGATCTCATGCGCGAGCTCTTCCGAAGTGAGGATGATCTCGGCACCGCTGGCGGCGCCGCGAGCAGTCGTGATGTCCGCAGCCTCGACATCAGCGTCGACGCCGAGTTCCCGCAGCACCTTCTCGGCATTCATCTTGAGCAGCACGCTGGTGCCGATGCCCATGCCACAGACTGCGACGATTTTCATGTGGGGTTCCCTTCGTTGGGTGGTCTGTACGCGCCGTTACGACGCGTAGTTCTGGAAGAGGTCGAGGACGGACTGCACCGAGTCGGCCGCCAGCAGTGCGTCCACCTTGCTGCGATCGCCCAGCACGCCGGCGACGGCGGAGAGCAGCGCAATGTGGCTGTCGTGGTCGACGGCAGCGAAGCCGAGCACGAGGCGTACCGGGTCGTTGACGGCGTGGCCGAATGCAACCGGCTCGGCCAGTGAGACGAAGCTGAGACCGGTGCGCTGGACGGCCGGCGAGGGACGCGAATGGGCCAGCGCGATCCCGGGGGCGATGACGATGTACGGTCCGTGCTCTTCGACGGCAGCGATCATCTCGTCGGTGTATGCCTCGGTCGCAACGCTGGAGGCGGTCAGGCCTGCACCAGCGAGGCGAATTGCCGCACGCCAGTCGGTCGCCGTTGCCTGCACGGTGATCGCGGATGCGGCGATTTCTTCAGCCAGGTTCACGCTCATGCCGGGCTCCTCTGCAACGGACTTTTCGGCAGCCGCAGTCGCGCGGACCGGGCTGGTGTGTTGAGTATAGGCAGCCCGTCGCACTTTTGTCTAACTTCCTACGAAAGTGCTGACGTGTCCGTTGCTTCAGCCTTGGCCGAGGTCATCGCGCTAATCCGGTCCGGGGCGAAGAGGGCATCCAGCGCGATCTGACCGGCGCCAATCAGACCGGAGCGACCACCGAGGCGCGCTTCCACCACCTCGGGCACGGCGCCCGCCAGCATGGGGGCCTGCGCACGGATGAGATCCCGAATTGGACCGAGCACCGGCTCGCCGGCAGCCGCGAGGGTCCCGCCGACGACCAGCACCTGGGGGTTGATCAGGCTGACAACGTCCACCAGCGACTCGGCGACGGTGCCTGCGAGCTGGCGCAGGCTCGCCTCGGTTTCGAGGTCGCCCCGACGCACCAGTGCGACGATGTCGGCCGTAGTGCGGACCCGCTGACCGCGAACAATCAGCTCGCGCTGCAGCGCCCAGCCGCTGGCGATCTCGTCGAGGTGTCCGATCCGCCCGTCCGCACCGCGGCGCACCAACTGCCCGAGCGCCCCGGCGTTGCCGTGCGCGCCTCGATAGATGCCGCCGCCCAGAATCAGGCCGCAGCCGAGGCCGCTACTGACCTTCACCAGCGCCAGATTGTCCACGTCGGGCCAGCCAAATCGGTGCTCGGCGAGCGCCATAATGCTCACGTCGCGTTCGACCGCGACCACCGCGTCCGGGAACGCATCCCGCAACATTTCGGTCAGCACGGTGCCGCGCCAGTTCGGCATCATGACGGGATTCGTCAGGATGCCGGTCGCTGGATCGACCGCGTCTGGCACACCAATGCCAAGCGCTCTCACCGCGTCACGGGACTGCCCGAGCTGTTTGAGCAGCAAGTCAAAACATTGCAGCGCCCACTCGAAGACGTCGTTGGGGCCGCTGCCGATCAGCACGTCGGCTTCGTCCTCGGCGAGGATCGTGCCACCGAGGTCGGCGACTGCGAGTCGGCTGTGCGAGGCACCGATATCCAGCGCCAGAATGATGCCGGCGCTGGCGTGCAGCGAGATCGTTTCCGCCGGGCGTCCACCGGTCGAGTCCTGTTGCCCACCGATCACGATGAGGCCTGCTTCGAGCAATTCGTCGATGCGTTTGCCGAGGGTGGAGCGAGACCAGCCCAGCTCCTCGATCAGGCGCTTGCGGTTCCAGGACGGCTCGGAGCGCACCAGGTCCAGGAGCACGCCGGATCCGGTCGGCCACGTCGTTGACCCTCGCCGAATGCCCTGACTCACGCGCACAACCTTCCGGTTTCCCGAGCAATGTTGGCTCAATCGTATCGCCGTCTTGACTTTTGTCTAGATGTAATCGAAAGTGTGGTCATGGCTGACCTGACTCCGCCCCCAGAGTCCCGCACGTCCTTCACCGCTGATGACGCTGCTGCCGTTGCTGCTGCCCGGGCCATCGCCCTCCTCGCCGTTGAGGCGAAGGGCCATGGCCACGCTGGCACGGCGATGGCGCTGGCCCCGCTCGCGCACGTGCTGTTCCACTCCGTGCTGCGGCACGACCCGAGCGCACCCGACTGGCATGGCCGCGACCGGTTCATCCTGTCCGCCGGGCACGCCAGCCTGCTGCTCTATACGCAGCTGCACCTGACCGGCTACGGCATCACCCTGGATGAGATCGCGAAGGCCCGAACGCTCGCCTCGCCGCGCACCCCCGGCCACCCCGAACTCGGTCACACTCCGGGCGTCGAGATGAGCACCGGCCCGCTCGGCCAGGGCGTCGCCACCGCCGTGGGCCTGGCCGCAGCCCTGCGCCGCGAAGCAGCGCGCGTCGACGTTGACACGGACGAGCCGCTGATCGACTCGACCGTGTGGGTGCTCGCCGGTGACGGTTGCCTGCAGGAAGGGGTCAGCGCCGAGGCCTCCAGCCTCGCCGGCACCCTGGGCCTGGACAACCTCGTCCTGCTCTGGGACGACAACGGCATCACCATCGATGGACCCACCAGCATCGCCTTCCGCGAAGACGTGCGTGCCCGCTACCGCGCCTGCGGCTGGCGCGTGCTCGAAATCGACGACGTCGACAACCTCGAGCAGGTGCGCGACGTGCTGCTGCAGGCCAAGGAACGCGCCGGGGTGCCCACCTTCGTCGCCGTGCGCACCGTCATCGGCTCCCCCGCCCCGAACCGGGCCGGGACCTCCGCCGCCCACGCGGGTGCCTTCGGCCCCGACGAGACCGCGGCCGTGCTCGAGGCGCTCGGCTACCAGCCGGGCACCACGCTGCAGCAGACCGTGACCGAGGCGGTCGCTGCGTTGGCGCAGGCCGCGATCGAACGGGGACGCGGCTGGCATCGTGCCTGGCAGGAACGGCTGGAGCAGCGCCTCGCTGATGCGCAGTTCGCTGCCGTGTGGCGCGGACTGCACGATGCGGACACCCGCCGGCAGCGCGCCCTGGACGCGCTGGCTGCCATCCCCACCCCCGAGGCCGGCAGCAGCCAGGCAACGCGCGCCGCAAACGGTGCCGCCATCAAGGCGCTGCAGGCGGCGGACCTGTTGTGGGGTGGCTCGGCCGACCTCAGCGACAGCACCTCGGTGACCGTGCCCGGGCAGCCGGTCGCACCGGGCAACCCCGGCGGCGACTTCGTGCCCTTCGGCATTCGCGAGCACGCGATGGCAGCGTTCCTCAGCGGCGTCGCCCTGCACGGGGTGTGGCGCCCGTATGGCTCGACCTATCTGGCCTTTAGCGACTACCAGCGCCCGGCGCTGCGGCTGGCGGCCCTGATGGACCTGCCGACCATCAACGTGTTCACCCACGACTCAGTCGCCGTCGGCGAGGACGGCCCCACCCACCAGCCCGTCGAACAGGTCAGCGGCCTGCGCAGCGTGCCCGGCCTGACCGTGATTCGCCCCGGCGACAGCGCCGAAGTCTTCGCTGCCTGGCGGCGGATCATCGAACAGCCCGCCGGTCCCGTCGCGATCATCCTGAGCCGTCAGAACCTGCCCGTGCAGCAGCATGCGAGCGCGCCGGACGTCGACCGCGGCGGCTACGTGCTCATGCAGCACGGTGACGGCCTTGACCTGGCCATCGTGGCCACCGGCAGCGAGGTGCACCTCGCCGCCGCGGCCGGAGCCGCACTCGCCGCCGACGGCGTCGCCGTGCGCGTCATCTCGATGCCCTCGGTGGAATGGTTCGAGGCGCAGGATGCTGCCTACCGCGAAGCCGTACTCCCGCGCGGGCTGCGCACCCGACTGGTCGTCGAGGCGGGCCGCACCTCCGGCTGGTGGAAGTACGCTGGCCTGGACGGCGCGGTCCTCGGCATCGACGGCTTCGGGATCTCGGGGTCGGGCGCGGAAGTGCTCGCCCACTACGGCATCACCGCCGACCGGGTGCTCGCTGCGGCGCGGGCCCTGCTGACTTCGGGCGCTGCCGCACCAGGAAGCGAGGACCCTCGATGAGCACATTGCACGGATCAGGGGTTGGTGGCGGCCTCGCTGTAGGTCCGGTCCTGCAGATGGCGGGCCCGCTGGCCGAGCCGGATGACACGCAGCACGGCGGCGACGCCGAGGCGGAACTGGCGACCGTCACCGCCGCCATCGACGCCGTCGCTGCCGAGCTCGAGGCGCGTGGCGCTGCCGCTGGCGGCGAGGCCGAGCAAGTGCTGAAGGCCGCCGTGCTGATCGCGAAGGACCCCGCCCTGGCCGCGCAAATCCGCAGCCGAGTCGAGGGTGGTCAGTCCGGTGAGCGCGCCGTCTTCGAGGCGATGGCTGGCTACCGCGACCTGCTCAAAGGCATGGGCGGCTACATGGCCGAGCGCGCCACCGACCTGGACGACATCACCCAGCGAGTGATCGCTCACCTGCGCGGCGTTCCTGCCCCCGGCATCCCGGACAGCGATGAGCCTTTCATCCTGGTGGCCCGTGACTTGGCCCCGGCCGACACGGCGGCACTGGACTACGACAAGGTGTTGGCCCTGGTCACGAGTGACGGCGGCCCCACCAGCCACACCGCGATCCTGGCCCGCTCGAAGGGCCTCACTGCGGTGGTCGGCGCTGCTGGCGCGCTCGATATTGCCGACGGCACCGTCATCATCGTCGACGCGCTGCACGGCACCGTCGACACCGCCCCGGACGCGGCCGCGATCGAGGCGGCACGGAGCGAATCCGAGGCGCGGCGCAGCGCGCTCAGCGAGTCAAGCGGCCCGGGCCAGCTCGCGGACGGCACCGCGATCGCGCTGCTGGCGAACCTGGGCCGACCCGAGGAGGCCGAGGCTGCGATCGCGGCCGGCGCCGAGGGGGTGGGACTGTTCCGCACCGAATTCCTGTTCATCGCCTCAGACGAGGCACCGAGCCGGGAGGAACAGGCGGAGGCCTACACGAGGCTGCTGGCCGCCTTCCCCGGCAAGAAGGTGGTCGTGCGCGCCCTCGATGCCGGCGCGGACAAGCCCCTGCCGTACTTGACGGACGCGAGCGAGGAGAACCCGGCACTCGGCGTGCGCGGCATTCGCGCGCTGCGCGCCAAGGAGCACCTGCTGCGTGACCAGCTCGGCGCGCTGGCGGACGCGGCGGCCGCGACCGAGGCCGACCTCTGGGTGATGGCACCGATGATCGCCGACCAGGAAGAGACCGAATACTTCGTCGATCTCGCGCACTCGCTGGGGCTGCACACCGCCGGGGTCATGGCCGAGGTGCCGTCCGCGGCCATCCTGGCCGACCAGATCGTGGCACACGCCGACTTCGTCAGCATCGGCACCAACGACCTTGCCCAGTACACGCTGGCGGCGGACCGACTGCTCGGCGCCGTCGCCAAATATCAGGACCCATGGCACCCGGCCGTGCTGCGCCTGGTCAAGATGCTGGGCGATGCCAGCAGCGCCGCGGGCAAGCCGCTCGGCGTCTGCGGCGAGGCTGCGGCCGACCCGGCACTGGCCGTCGTGCTAGTAGGCCTCGGGGTAACCTCACTGAGTATGGCTGCCCCCGCCATCGGCGCCGTCCGGGCGAGCCTCGCGGGCGTCACCCTCGAGTCGGCGCGCGCGAAGGCGGCGGCGGCGCTGTCCGCCAGCAGCCCGGCCGAGGCGCGCAGCCTCGCCATGGGCGCCTAACGACCGCCGTGACGAGGGGCGACCGATCGCCCGGCCTCGTCCATCACACTGCCCTCACCCCCACTGTCGAAGGAGACGGACGTGACCACCACCCCCGACCGCGCCACCCTGGCCAAGACCGTTGACCACACGCTGCTGAAGCCGGAGGCGACGCCTGCGGACGTTGCCGCGCTGGTGGCCGAGGCGGTCGACCTGGGCACCTACTCGGTGTGCGTCTCGCCGAACATGGTGCCGCACGTGCACGTGCCGGCCGGGTCCGACCTGAAGGTTGCGGCCGTGGCCGGCTTCCCGAGCGGCAAGCACGCCAGCGAAATCAAGGCGGCCGAGGCCCGCCTCGCCGTCGCTGCCGGCGCCCACGAAATCGACATGGTCATCGACGTCGGCGCCGCCGTCGCGGGCGACTACGCCGCCGTGCAGGCCGACATTGCCGCCGTGCGCGATGCCGTCCCCGCCCCGACCGCGCTGAAGGTCATCATCGAGTCGGCAGCGCTGTCCGACGAGGCGATCGTGGCCGTCTGCGAGGCGGCCGTCGCCGCCGGCGCCGACTTCGTCAAGACCTCCACCGGTTTCCACCCCGCGGGCGGCGCCAGCGTGCACGCCGTCGAGCTCATGCACCGCACCGTCGCTGGCCGCGCCGAGGTGAAGGCATCCGGCGGCATCCGCACCCACGCCGACGCGGTCGCGATGCTCGCCGCTGGCGCAACGCGCCTCGGCCTGTCCGGGACGCGCGCAGTGCTGGACGGGGCCGCGGACGCGGGTGGGAGCGGCTACTAGCGCGCGCCAGTGTGCACAAGGGCGGTGGCGAGTCTCAGGCTCGCCACCGCCCTTACTGCTATGGTGAGACGTCGCCCGATCGCGAAACCGTGATCGCTGGCAGACTGCGTCGTCGTCACGCTTCCCAGCCTCAGGCTCGGACACGACCTTCGAACGGCGAAACCGATTCGCGAATCCTCGCGACGTCGCCATCACTCCGGTACGCGTCCTATCGCGCTGCGCGCACGCGTGTGCCGTCTTGCAGAAACGATTTCATGACTTCCTTTATTGACCTCGGCGTGCCCGCCGACCTCGCCAACGTCCTCGCCGCTGACGGCAAGACGGAGGCGTTCCCCATTCAGACCGCGACCCTGCCGGACTCGCTGGCTGGCCGCGACGTGCTCGGCCGCGGCCGCACCGGCAGCGGCAAGACGATCGCGTTCGCGCTGCCGCTGGTGGCCCGCCTCGCCGAGTCCGGCCGCAAGACTAAGTCGCGCCAGCCGCGCGGCCTGGTGCTGGCCCCGACCCGCGAACTGGCGACCCAGATCGCTGCCACTATTCAGCCGCTGGCGAAGGCCGCCGGCCTGACCGTGACGACGATCTTCGGTGGCGTCAGCCAGAACCCGCAGGTGCGGGACCTGAACGCTGGGGTCGACATCGTGGTGGCCTGCCCCGGCCGCCTCGAAGACCTGATGAAGCAGAACGCGGCGAACCTCAGCAGCGTCGAGGTAACCGTGCTGGACGAGGCCGACCACATGGCCGACCTCGGCTTCCTGCCCGGCGTGACCCGCATCATGGCGGCGACCCCGACCAGCGGCCAGCGCCTGCTGTTCAGCGCGACGCTGGACAACGGCATCGACAAGCTGGTGAGCAAGTTCCTGTCGAACCCGGCCAGCCACGAGGCTGACCCGGGCAGCGTGCCGCAGGGCGAGATGACGCACCGACTGTTCACGGTCTCGACCGCGGACGGCAAGCGGTCGCTGGTGAAGGCATTGGCGTCCGGCACCGGCCGCCGCATCATGTTCACCCGCACCAAGCACCAGGCCAAGAAGCTGGCCCGTCAGCTCACCGCCGACGGCATCCCCGCCTTCGACCTGCAGGGCAACCTCTCGCAGAACGCTCGGGAGCGGAACCTCGGCGCCTTCGCGGCCGAGCCCGGCACCCCCGGCAGCGTCCGCGTCCTGGTCGCGACCGACGTGGCCGCGCGCGGCGTGCACGTCGACGATGTTGAGCTGGTCGTGCACGTGGACCCACCGGTGGAGCACAAGTCGTACCTGCACCGTTCTGGCCGCACCGCCCGCGCCGGCGCCTCGGGCGTCGTCGTCACGGTCGTGCTGCCCGAGCAGCGCAAGGACGTCACCCAGCTGCTGAAGTTGGCCAAGATCAAGGCCGAGTTCGAGGATGTGACTGCATCCAGCCAGGCGGTGGCTGAGCTGGTCGGCGAGGTCGCCGAATACGTCAAGCCCGCCCCGATCGCGGCACCGGCTGCCGGTGGTCGGAGCGCCAGCGCAGCCGGTCGTGGCGGCTCGAGCCGCAGCGGTGGCGGCCGTCGTCGCCGCTCAGGTTCCTCGGCGCAGCCGGCGGCGCAGGGTCAGGCGCGCACAGCCTCCTCCTCGTCCCGCACCACCTCCTCCTCGTCCCGCACCGCGTCGTCGACGTCGCGTTCGGGCGCGCGCTCGGCTGCCGCTCCGGCGCGGTCGGGTGGCGGCATGACGCACCAGCCGTTCGGCTCGGGTGCTCCGCGCAGCGGTGGTGGGAACCGCCGCGTGCAGCGCGCGCAGTCCCGCTAATCGTTTAGAGCGCTTCGCCTGCGGCGAGGCGCTGCACCAGCGCGGCGATCCGCTTCTCGCGGGTGGCCGCGCTGTGTGCTGTCGTGACTCGGAAGTAGAGGGCGAAGCGGGTCGTGGCGTTGAGTGCGTCGTAGCGGGCTTGCGCCTCGGGTACAGCGGCGATCGCTGCGAGCAGGTCGTCCGGCATGGTGGCGTCCGCGGCACCCGCGTAGGCGCGGTCCCAGCGGCCGTCCGCCTTGGCGCGCTCGATTTCGGCGTGGCCGCGCTCACGCATGCGGCCGTCGTCGATGAGGTTCTGCACGAGCCCGGTGTTGCGCACCGACCAGACCGACTTGGGCCGGCGGGGCGTGAAACGCTGCAGGAACGTGGCCTGGTCGCGGCTCTGCTTCTGGCCGTCGATCCAGCCGCTGCACAGCGCCTCGTCGAGGGCCTGGTCGTAGCTCAGCGTGGTCGGCTCGGTGGTGCCTTTCTTGGCGAGCACGAGCCAGACGCCCGGGTGCGTGTCCTCGTTCGCATCCAGCCAGGCGCGCCAGGCCGCGGCATCGGCGACAATGAAGTGGTATTCGGCGGGCACTGGGCTCATGGCCTCACGCTAGCAGGGCGCCCCGACGCGACCGGTTGCGTCATGGGCGACTAGCTCCCGCGGCGCTGCAGCCACTCGTCGAAGGTGACGGTGCCGCGGTCGGCGTCGGGGCTGCCGCGCAGGACGCCGGATCGCACACCCCGACCGTAGGCACCGGGCAGTGGCAGCGAGAGCACGGCGGCCTTGCGACGCTCGAACCGAAGCTGCCTGCGGGCGAGGTCCGCGAGCGTGGCGTATTCGGGTCCGACGAGGTCGCGGGCGCGACCCTGGGGCGTCCCGGCGGCGATGTCCACCAGGCGGCTGGCCACCTCGCCGGTATCGATCGGGCAGATCAGCATGGTCGGCATGGCCTTCACCGGGCCGGGGCTGGTGCCCATCATCTGGCCGACGAAGTCGTGGAACTGGGTGGCGCGCAGGATCGTGTGCGGGACGGGGCCGGCCTCGACGGCGCGCTCGTGGGCGACCTTGCCGGCGTAGTACGAGGCGTTGATCTGCTCGCTGCCGACGATCGACATCGCCACGTGGTGGCCGACGCCCGCGCGCTGCTCGGCGGCCATCAGATTCGCGGTCGCGGTCTGAAAGAAGCGAGTGGCGGCTCGCGCCGACAGCGTGAACTTGTTGCTGGCGTCGATCACCGCATCAACCCCGGTCAGCGCCGTGTCCAGGCCCGCGCCGGTCACCAGGTCGATCCCGTCCCGGCGCCCGAGCGGCACCACCTCGTGCCCCGCGGCGCGCGCGGCCGCGACCACGGCGCTCCCGAGCGCCCCATTCGGTCCAGCCACCGCGATCCGCATGGCACTCCCTCCCGCAGCCTTCCGACTCCCCACGATATTCCCTCTACCCACAGCAATGTCGGGTCGAAGTTGAGTGTCTCACGGTAAGCGCAAGATCGCCCTGCCAACAGTCAGTGGTCACAGTCGCGAACGTTCATTCATTCATACGGTTGATCCATCGACATGACACGGGATGTGTGATCGATTCTGCGGATTGTCGTAATGCCCCCCGGTAGAGCGTTTTGACCGTTTTGTTCGATATGGCCGTTTTGAGCGATTTGAGCGATAATTGATCCATGGTCGCTGAAACTCTCGACACAAGAAACATTCCGGAGGTTATTACTCCTCCTGAAGACTTGAACATGCTGTTGGATGTGCGACTGTTCCTCAACAGCCACGAAGAACCGGCTATGCTCCTAGGCCCAGACGGTCAGCAAACACCGCTGCCGGGAGAGTTGTACCGGGTGCTGACTCAAGCAGTCGCGGCAATGCAGTCTGGTGCGTCGGTCAGTATCCAGCGCGTCGACCGACAGTTGACCACACAACAGGCCGCTGACTTGCTGGGGGTGAGTCGAATGACTATCGTCCGACTCCTGGATCAGAGCGAATTACCGTTCGAACGCCTAGGAAAGTCAGGTCATAGGCGGATTCGACTGAAGGATCTCCTCGCGTACCGACAGCGGAAGCGTCAGGACAATTTCAGTCGGCTGGCAGAGATGACGCGGCAGGCAGTGGAGGACGGACTATACGACGTAGACGCAGACGCTTACACTGACGCACTGCGTAGCTCACGCAAGCGTGGCTAGCCGTGTTCACGGCCTTCCTTGACGCGTGTGCCATGGTGCCCATCGCGCCGTGCGACACCATGCTTCGCCTAGCAGAAGACGGTAGGTTTCGGCCGATCTGGTCCGACCGCGTCACCGAAGAGGCCATCGACGCACTCACGAGGATCCATCCCGCAGTCGACAAGAGTCGCTTTCAAAGTCGCTTCCAGCATATGAACGCGACCTTTATCGACGCGGTAGTGACTGGGTGGGAGACACTCGAAGACTCTTTTCAACTCCCGGATCCTAATGACCGACACGTACTTGCAGCTGCCGTTCGCGGTCGAGCGGACGTGATCGTCACCGAGAACATCCGAGACTTTCCCGTTTCCGTTGTTCAACCGCTCGGTATCGCGGTCAAGAAGGTTGACGAGTTCCTCGTGGACCTCTACACGATCAACCCATCAAGGACGAGGCAACTCGTCGACCGGCAAGCATCAGACCAGGGCAATCCACCGAGCACAACGCAGGAGTTGCTTGACCGCTTGGCTCGCGCTGGCGCAGTTGAGTTCGTGTCCGCAATCCGCGAAGGCTTATCCGACGACTAACCCGGCCACCGACGCGGCTCGGCCGCGTTGGCGCGGCGCCCGGCCATGACTAGTCGCCCAGCGCGACCGCCTCCAGGCGGGCGTAGCTCGCCTCCATGCCGTCGACCATGCCGGTGGCCAGGACCATGTCGCGCAGTTCCTTGCTTGGGTAAGTGATCAGCACGGACAGCAGCGTGCCGCCGTCCACGGGGGTCAGGGTCATCTCGTTGATCGTGCCCGGGCCGTCGACGCCGATCATCTGCTCGGTCTGGACCATTCGGTAGTGCGGGTCGAGGGCGAGCAGTTCGCCGGTGAATCCGAACCGGTCCCCGCCACCCTCTCGTTCCCACTCGAAGCGGTACGGCTGCCCCACCTCGGTCGGCACGTCACAGACCGGCATGGTCCAGCCATCCGGCCCGAGCATCCAGCGCTGCAGCAACGCCACCTCGTTGTGAGCCCGCCAGACCTGCTCGGGGGTGCCGCGAATCACGCGGGTCACGCGCACGTGGGTGTCGTCGATGATGTCGGCTTCGGCGAGGCGATCCGCTGCGAACCTCGCCAGATCCGTCACGACCGCATCCATCTGCGTCATCGCCGCCTGCAGTCCCTGCTCCATACCCATGTCGAGGTGCGTCTGCAGGTGCTCGACCGAGGCGAAGGTAGCGACCGTGGTCACCCGCGATCCGGCCTCGGTCTCCTCGAAGGTGTAGACCATCTGCACGGGCGGCAGTTCGGTGCTCGGCGAGAAATCTTCGTTCGCGAAGCCGTCGAGCACGGTGAAGGAGCGGGGCGCGTCCACGGCGGTGAACTGCCAGTAGCCCGGGTGCCACGAGCCGTCCGGCCCGCTCATCGCATAGTGGGAGCGACCGCCGACGGCCATGTCGTGGCGCAGGAAGCGGGCGGGCCAGCCGGGCGGGCCCCAGAATCGTTCGAGCTGGCGCGGGTCGGCGTAGGCGTCCCAGAGTCGGCGCACCGGAACGGGGAACTCGGCGACAACGGTGAGGGTGAGGTCTTCGGGGCTCTTGGTGATGGAGGTGACGGGCATGGTCTGCCTTTCTGCGGGTCTGGTCCGGCCTGGGCGCCGGCTTAGCCTTCGGCGAGCAGCGCGTCGAGCCGGTCGATTCGGGCTCGCCACAACTGTTCGTAGCGTTCGAGCAGGGCCTGCGCCCTGCGGATTCGTTCGGGGTTGCCACGCACGATGCGTTCGCGGCCGCGCGGATGCTTGCTCACCAGTCCGGCTCCTTCCAGTACGGCGATGTGCTTCTGCACCGCCGCAAACGACATCGCGTATGCGGCGGCGAGCTGTGAGATCGATGCCTCCTCGACGAGGGTGCGGCGTACGATGTCACGACGCGTCGCGTCGGCGAGGGCCGCAAAGATGCGGTCCACCTCGTCGTCGGAAAGTTCTGGAGCAGTCTTGTGTTCTACAACCATTTGGTTGTACGTTAGGGCTCGCTCTCACGAATGTCAATGGTTGGCCGTAGGCTGGCCTGATCCCGCCGATACAAGGAATAGGAACCCTCATGACGGACACCGACGCGTCATCCGTGCCCGCGCACTGGAAGCGCAACGTCTCGCTGTTCCTGACCGGTCAGACGGTCTCGCTGTTCGGCTCGATGATCGTGCAGTACGTGGTGATGTGGTACATCACCTTCGAAACCGGGTCCGGCCTGGCGCTGGCGCTGTACACCATCGCTGGCTTCCTGCCGCAGGGCATCATCTCGATCTTCGGTGGCGTCCTGGCCGACCGGATGAACCGCAGGCTGCTGGTGATCGCCGCGGACACCGTGACCGCGGTGGCGACCCTGGTCCTCGCCCTGCTGATGCTCGGCGGCGTCACCGACCTATGGGTGATTTTGGTTGCGGTCGCGATTCGCTCGGTGGGCGCTGGCGTCCAGACGCCCGCGGTGACCGCGATCATCCCGCAGTTGACGCCGCAAGATCAGCTCATGCGCGTCAACGGCATCTTCCAGAGTGTGCAGTCGGCGATGATGCTGCTCGCACCGGTCGCGGCGGGCGCCGTGTACGCATCCTTCGGCATCATCCCCGCGTTCTTCATCGACGTGGTGACCGCCGTGATCGGGATCGGCATGTTGCTGCTGGTGACGGTGCCAACCCTCGCCTCGCTGGCGGACAAGACGACCAGCTATCGCACCGACCTCGTTGACGGCATGCGATACATCTGGCAGCACCACATCGTGCGCTGGCTGCTGATCCTGTTCGCCATCATCATGGTGCTGACCATGGCCCCGTCGTTCCTGACTCCGCTGGGCCTGGCACGGACTTACGGCGAGGAGGTCTGGCTGGTGACCGTGCTCGAGATCGCCTTCAGCATCGGCATGATGATCGGCGGCGTGCTGATCGCCACCGTGCTGGTGAAGAAGAGCCGGATCGCCTTGATTCTGATGGCCTGCTTCGGCTTCGCGGTACTGAACGCCGCGCTCGGCCTGAGCCTCAGCGTGCTGTGGCTGTTCTTTGCCTTCATGTTCCTGGTGGGTCTGCTGGTCCCGATCATCTCGGGGCCGTATATGACGCTGCTGCAGGAAACCGTTGAACCCGAGATGCACGGCCGCGTCTTCAGCTACGTCAGCATCGTGATGGCCCTGTCCGCCCCGATTGGCATGTCCATCTTCGGTCCCGTCGCGGACACCATCAGCGTCGAGGCGCTGCTGGTGATCTCCGGTCTGATCACGGTCGTGGTCACGGCCGTCGCAATCGCGGTGCCCTCCGGTCGCGCAGCGATCGCCGCTGCTCGCACCGCGCAGGCCGAGTCCGCGCAGGCCGAGTCGGCGCAGTCCGAATCCGCGGCGGCTACGCCTGCGCCGCCGCCCAGCGAGCGCGCAACTGACTGACCTCGCCGAAGAGCTGCACATCGGCGACGTCGATGACCACGAGGTTCAGCCCGCGCGGCACGAAGGCCTCAACGAAGTCGAGCGCGCCCGGCAGCGGCATCGCTGCCACCGTCGACTCGCCCTGCGGCACGCCCAGCAGGGCGTCGCCGGCCTGCGCCGAGTTCGGCGTCGTCCCGATACAAATCGCTGGCCCCACCGGGGTCTGGATCGCGCGCGGCGTGGCAGCACCCCCGTCCAGTTGCCGGATGGGCACCCACCAGTGATCGAGCCGCATCACCAGCCCCCACATCTGCTGCAGCAGGTCGTCGACGGTGTCCTCGTCCTGCCCCTGCTTCGCGGTGACCGCCAGCGCGAGCAGTTCCTGGCGTGCGCCCTCGGCAGCCTCGCTGAGGCGCTGGGCCAGTTCCTGGTCGGGCGATTCGTTCGATGCTGCGGTCGGCTCGGTGCTCATTCGGCCACGCTAGCGAATCGGAGGATGCTCGCGCCACGAGCCACGCTGGATGGCCGCAACTAGACCTGCTCCCCCAGCTCCAGCCAGCGCTCCTCCAGCTCGGACGCTTCGGCCTCGATCGCGTCGATCGTGGCCATCTCGGCGGCGAGCGTGCCGTAGTCGGACTGGTCCAGGTCGGCCAGCTTCACGCGGGCCGCAGCCGCCTGCTCGCGCAGCTTCTCGATGCGACGCTCGAGGGATGCGAGTTCCTTCTCGGCAGCCCGAAGCTCGGCGCCAGAGAGTTTGGCGGGACCGCTCGAGGCCGGGGCGCCAGCACCGGACCCCGCAGCACCGGCTACGCCAGCAGCCGCACCCGCCGCAGCACCGGCCGCGGTCGCAGCAGACGACCCACCGGCCGCAGCGGCGGACTTGGTGCGCACCGCCTCGCCGCGCAGCTGCAGGTACTGGTCGACCCCGCCAGGCAGGTGCCGGAACTTACCGTCCAGGACCGCGTACTGCTGGTCGGTGACGCGTTCCAGGAAGTAGCGGTCGTGCGAGACGACGAGCAGCGTGCCCGCCCACGAGTCCAGCAGGTCCTCCATCGCGGCGAGCATGTCGGTGTCGAGGTCGTTGGTGGGCTCGTCGAGGATGAGCACGTTCGGCTGGTCGAGCAGCGTCAGCAGCAGTTGCAGGCGGCGCTGCTGCCCACCCGAGAGGTCCTTGACCGGGGTCGACAGCTGCGCGGACTGGAAGCCGAGGCGTTCCAGCAGTTGGCCGGGGGTCAGTTCCTGCGCCTTCGAGCCGGCGCCGAAGGAGTAGCTGGTGCGCAGCCCGTTGATGACGACGCGCACCGGGTCGTTTAGGTACTGGTCCAGCTCGTCCATGCGCTGGGTGAGGGTGGCGACCTTGACGGTCTTGCCGCGCTTGACCCGGCCGCTGGTCGGCTCGACCGTGCCGGCGATGAGGCCGAGCAGCGTCGACTTGCCGGCGCCGTTCGGGCCGAGGATGCCGGTGCGCTCGCCCGGGGCGATGCGCCACTCGACGTCGCTGATGATCTGCCGGTCGCCGTAGGCGACGCCCGCGTCGAGCAGGTCAACGACGTCCTTGCCGAGGCGCGCGACCGCGAGCGACTGCAGCGCGATCGGGTCGCGGATCTCGGGCACGTCGGCGATGAGCTCGTTGGCGGCGTCGATGCGGAACTTCGGCTTGCTGGTGCGGGCCGGCGCGCCGCGGCGCAGCCACGCCAGCTCCTTGCGGGCCAGGTTCTGCCGCTTCTGCTCGATGGTGGCGGCCTGCCGGTCGCGTTCGACGCGCTGCAGAATGTAGGCGGCATAGCCACCCTCGAAGGGCTCGACGATGCGGTCGTGCACCTCCCAGGTGGTGGTGCAGACCTCGTCGAGGAACCACCGGTCGTGGGTGACGACCAGCAGCGCGCCCTGCCCCGCAGGCCAGCGGCGCTTCAGGTGATTCGCCAGCCAGCTAATCGCCTCGACGTCGAGGTGGTTGGTGGGCTCGTCCAGGAACAGCACGTCGTGGTCGCCGGCCAGCAACTGTGCCAGCGAGACGCGGCGACGCTGACCACCGGACAGCGAGGCGATGGGCGCGTCCCAGTCCAGGTCACCCAGCAACCCGTCGATGACTTGCCGGACCAGCGGGTTGCCCGCCCACTCGTACTCTGGCTGGTCCCCAACCACGGACTGCCCGATCGTCGCCGCATCGTCGAGCGTGTCGCCCTGATCCAGCACCCCGATCCGGGTGCCACCGCGGACGGTGACCTGGCCGGAGTCCGGCTGCTGGGTGCCGGCGAGCATCGCCAGCAGGCTGGACTTCCCGTCACCGTTACGGCCGACGATGCCGATGCGGTCGCCCTCACCCACGCCCAGCGTGACCGAGTCGAAGACGACGCGGGTGGGGTATTCAAGGTGCAGCGCCTCAGCGCCAAGAAGGTGTGCCATGTCGAGTTCCAGCGTAGTTGAGTCACCCGAGGATCACGTGGTCGCGGTCGCGGGCACTTGCTTGGGTGTCCTCGACGTATGCGGTCTGGTCCCTCACGGAGCGGGGACGTCACCGACGTAGTCATGGTCCCCGGGCTGCGGCGGGATCAGCGGGATGCCGAGGGCTTCGCTAATGCTGTCGTCGAGGGTGCGGTAACTGTCGAGCGCATATACGCCACACGGCTCGATTCGGCTGGGAAGTTCGTTACGCTCCAGATCAAAGTAGCGTTTGAACGAATAGGAGTAGAAACAGTGCTGCGCCAACTCATCCTCTGGTTGCAGACCCGGCGATGCGATGGTCTCGGCAAAGCCCTTCGACCACAACATCCGGTTGGTGAACACCGGAGGAATCAGCAACGCTTCCGGGCGCAGCAGCGACAGGTCCACGTCCTTCGAATCCGAACGCACGTTGTAGATATACAGCAGGTTCGCGCCCGTCATCGGCGCCTTGCCTTCGGGCAAATCAACCCGAATCACCCGACCAAACAGATACTGCCCATCCGGGTACAGCATCGCGAACACGTCACCCGGCACCGGCTTCTTGTTCGACCGCCGGATGAACTGCATATTCGTCGGCGGCCCGGCCGGACGCTCCGCACTCACCACTGCTGATCCATCCATCTTGAACTCCCAGACGCCACTCCACGGATTGGGCACAGGAGTCCCCAGAGCCACGCCGCGCTCGACACCATGCGTCCAGTATGACCGCATCGCCGCTGCCGGTCACGCGGTCTGGCAGGCACAGCAGGTACTCCGGCGCTAAGAGCCACGCCGGAGGAGAGACGGTCCCGTCCTGCGACCCGGGCTGCGGCCGCCGCGGGGAGCAACGGACTGAGACCCGGCCCGAAGAGTTCGCTGGCTCACGGCCGATAGGTAATGACCTCTTCGAGGATGTTCCCGCTGGAATCCAGGAGGAACCGAGGCCCATAGACCGGAAAGCCGAACGAGAAGACTACGTACTGGGATTCCAGTTCCACGATCATGTCCGCGGCATCTTCGACCGGAACGTCGAGAATGAAGGATTCTCCCGCAGGCAGCGGAAATGCGTTGCCGTATGGTTCCAGGACGACCTCGCGAGGTTCGCCTGTGGCGTCGATCCGGATACGCGCTCGACCAGGGACCCTTTTGAGATCACCGTCGAGGAGCGATGGCGCGTAGTCTGCACGGTGCCGTCGCCCGAAAAATCCCATAGTTCGATGATGCCACGAGCCCAAGTGCCGTCGGCGAAACTCTGATTTCCGCCAGAGAACGCCGACAGTCGATCCCCGAGTGGCCGTCGAACTTGATGGGACCTCGGTCGCGTATCGAACTGCAGCTCAGCCTGTCGCAGGCACCAGCCGCCCACCAACGAGGCGCCAGGAGCGCCTGTCCCCGGACAGCGGCGAGCCTCCACGCCTCGGACTCGGATGCCGCGGCTCGCCCTGCACAGTCAGATCCGAGTACGTAAACATCCTGATCCCGCGGTCTGCCAGCACCTGCAGGACATCCAGCTTGGCGCGTTTGAGCGTGGGGTGGGTGAGGTTGCCCCAGGCGATGAGCACCTCGGTGACGTGGAACCGTTCGAGCAGCGCCGCGAGCACGTCGCAGTGCTCGCGCGACAATGCTGCGTCGTAGTCGCCGAGCGCGGCCGGGCTCGGCGAGCGCTCCGGGTACAGGTTCAGCATCAGCCAGCCGGCATACCCGCGGTCGATGCTGGCCTGGATGACGCGGTTGATGGTGGCATCCGACCACCGCCCACTGGCATGCGAGGGGTTCATACCGATCACCACCAGCGGCTGCGACCCCGTGCCCTCACGAACATTCCCCAGCGCGAAGCGGTGCGTCGGCACAGCCGGTTCCGGCAGTTGGAAGTTCGGTTCCAAGCCATGGGCGTACGTACGCGCACCGCGCGGCATCGGGTCCTCAGCCATACGGCCGAGCATAGTGTTGGCCGGCGACGCTAAGCCGCGTCACCCGTCGGCGACCACTACACCCGCACGCTGCCAACGGCGCAGAATCACTGATGGATTCGCCTTCCCTGCGATCAGCAGCACGTGGAACTCGAGCGGTCGCATGTCGCCCTGCCAGGAATGGGCCGGGTCCTCGACGAAGTACTGGACCGCGTCCGTGAGGATTTCGACGAAGGTCTTCAGGGTCTTGGCGCGCTCGGCCGCCAGCACCGCATCTGGCTCCGTGATCAACAGCACATATCCGCGGTCAGTGCGGAGCCATTCCAAATCGGTGAGGCAGTCATTGAAGGCATCCCAGTTATCGCCGAAATGTTCCGGGAACTGGAATGCCGCAGCGAACTCGTCAAACAGGCTCCGAGTCGTCCGCGCCTTTCGGCCGCGGATCCACCGCACGGTGTAGCCGCGCTGCTCATAGTCGTCGCGCAGTTCGAAGAGCGATCCCACATCCGTCACCAGGCGAATACCGCTGGGTTCTCCCTGCGGGTTCACAGCATCGTCGCCAGTGGCCATAGCTCACACTCCCGCCCCCATACTATGAGGCCGCAGTCCCTCACTCGCCCGAACCTCGCCACAGAGGCCGAGGACGTAACAGTCGCCTCGTGTCGGCGTGCATCGACGAGAGCGACCGTGGCGCTGGACGACATTCTCGGCCTGCTGGCAGGCGGGGCGGCGCGGAAGGGCGGCTACTGCTCTGCCTTCATCGCCTCTTGGATGCGGTGGTCCAGGTCATCGAGCTCGGCGAGTACTTCGGATGCCGCCCAGACCCGGTCCTTTTTGCGGCCGGTGATCTCCTCGATGTAGCCAGCATCCACGAGCCGGTCGATGACTCGGTACGCCTGGCTCGTGGTGCTGTCCCCAGTGACCTGGTCAATCTCATGGACCGACATGACCGGGTGGTGGTAGAACGCGTCAATGAGCTGCTCGGCGACCGAACCGGCGCGAGGCTTCAACTCGGCACGCCATTCCGCAGGCAGCGCCTGCAACCTGGCAATGCTGTCGCGCGAGGCTGTGGCAGCAACGCGAACCGACTGCGCGAACAGCAGGACGAGCGGGGCGGGGTCGCCGAGGCGATAGGCGCCGAGTGCGGCAAAATAGTCGTCGCGCCTTGCGAGCAGACCACTCGCGAGCGGCACGACCGCGTTCCTGGTGATGCCGCGACGCCGCAGCACGGCAGCGACGAGGGCCCGGCCAATACGACCGTTGCCATCGGTGAAGGCGTGAATGGACTCGAACTGGGCATGCCCGATCGCTGCCTGGACGAGGACGGGGATGTCGTCTCGGTTGAGATAGTCGATGAGGTCGTCAAGAAGCGCCTCGACGCGAGCAGGCGGTGGCGGCACGAACAGTGCATTGCGCGGCGAGTGGTCGCTGCCACCGATCCAGTTCTGCATGTCGCGGATGCGACCCGCGTAACCGGCCTGGTCGGGGTCGTCGCGCATGAGTGCACGGTGCGCGTTCAACACGTGCGACAGTGCAAACTGCCCGGCGCCGACCGCACTGATGAGTTCGTGCAGCGCGGCGGATGCGGCGACCATGCTGGTCGCGGACGTGTTGCTCTTGTTGCCGGCGAGCGCCTTGGCGTAGTCGTGGGCGTTGGCAGAGATGTGCTCAATCTTGGATGATGCGGCCGACTCCGAGCGGACCATGAAGCGACTCAGCGCAGCAGAGTGCCCCTCGGCGTCAGTGTCGGCCTGGGCCACGGCGATGAGTGCGCGCTCAGCGGCGAGCATCTCAGCGAGCGATGGGACGTAGTCGAGCTCTGCGATCAGTGGCGGGATGGCCGCCTCCACGCTGCGCAGCATGCGGTCCTCGCGAGTACCACCTCGGGCCTGCTGCTGCCACGGCACGGTTTCGACGCCGTGGGCTGGCCACCGGGAGGGGAACTCGCTGTTCATACCTGCGATTATGTCGCCTCAAACTCGCATTTGATAGGGCTAGATGCGAATTTGCGCACAGATACTCACCTGAGTCCGCCCGTCACAGGGCAGCTACAGGTCCCGCTCATTCAGAAACACCACCGGCGCGATCCCCGGCCCCAGCGCATCGATCCGCGCCCGCATCACCTCGATCGCATCCGGGCTCTCGTCCACCAGCACGAACTTGCGGCCCAGCTTGGCCGCGACCGCGCCGGTCGTGCCGGAGCCGGCGAAGAAGTCGAGCACCCAGTCACCGGGGCGGCTCGACGCCTGCACGATGCGGCGGATCAGGCCCTCGGGCTTCTGGGTCGCGTAGCCGGTCTTCTCGTTGCCGGTCGGGGACACGATCGTGTGCCACCACACGTCGGTCGGCAGCTTCCCCAGCGCCGCCTTCTCGGGGGTGACGAGGCCGGGCGCCATGTACGGCTCGCGGTCCACCTCCTCGGTGTTGAAGTAGTACCGCTTCGGGTCCTTCACATAGACCAGGATCGTGTCGTGCTTCGGCGGCCAGCGCTTGTTGGTGCGGCCGCCGTAGTCGTACGCCCAGATGATCTCGTTCAGGAAGCAGTCCCGCCCGAACAGCGCATCCAGCAGCACCTTCGCGTAGTGGCTCTCGCGATAGTCCAGGTGCAGGTACAGCGTGCCGTCCTCGGACAGCAGCCGCCACGCCTGCTCCAGCCGCGGCTCGAGGAACGCCCAATAGTCCTCGAAGCGGTCGTTGTACGCGCTGATGCGCCCCTTAATCACCTCATAGGACTGGCCCTTGTAGCCGAGCCTCGGCCCCGACTCGGACCGCACCAGGCTCGTCGCCTGCCGCGCCTGCACCTTGCCCGAATTAAACGGCGGATCCAGATAGATCAGCGGAAACGCCCCGTCCGGCAGCCCCGCCAGCACCGCCGCATTATCGGCATGCACGACCATGTTCGGTCCCCCAGCGCTGAACACACCCATGGCTCGATGCTACCCAGGAAGCGACGGCGAGGCGGCCCACAGCCCCAGCCGCATCCAAGCGTCAGCGACTACTCAGCCACCACGCGCGCGCCCGGCACCGGGCCAGTGACACGCACCACGGTGAGCTGGCCGGCGCTGAGCGCCACCTGCAGCCCGATCGCCGAAGTCTGATCGGCCGCGAGGAAGGCGACGGTCGGCCCCGAACCCGACACCAGCGAGGCCAGCGCACCCGCCCGCTCGCCCATTTCGAGCACATCGGCGAGGGCGGGCGCCAGTCGCAGCGCCGCCGGCTGCAGGTCGTTGTGCAGGGCGTCGGCCAGCGCCAGCGCGTCGCCGGAGCGTAGCGCCTGCAGCACCGGCGAGTCCACCGTCGGCACGTCGGGCGCGACCGGCAGCGAGTCCTTGTTGCGCTCGCGGTGCGCGTCGAGCTCGGCGTAGACCTCGGGGGTGGACAGTTCGAAGTCGGGCAGTGCGAGCACCCAGTGGAACTGGCCCTGCGCGAGTGCCGGGGACAGCTGGTCGCCTCGCCCCGTCCCGATCGCGGTGCCGCCATGCAGCGCGAAGGGCACGTCCGCGCCGAGGGTCGCCGCGATCCTGTGCAGCTCGTCGCGGCTCAGGCCGGTCTTCCACAGCGCGTCGCAGGCAACCAGGGCACCGGCCGCGTCAGCGCTGCCACCGCCCATGCCGCCGGCGATCGGAATGTGCTTCTCGATCTCGAGGCGCACCCCGCCGGTGTACCCGGTGTGGGCGGCCAGGGCGCGGGCGGCGCGGATCGCGAGGTTCGTCTCGTCGGTGACAAGGTCGAAGGAGTCGATGGGGCCGGTGAAGCTCACCGAGTAGTCATCGGCGTGCCAGGCGCGCACGGTGTCGCAGAGGCTGACGGCCTGATAGGCGGTCGCGACCTCGTGATAGCCGTCGTCCTGCAGGCAGCCGACGCGCAGGCAGACATTGATCTTGCCTGGGGCTCGAACGATGACTGCGTTGGACGGCATGCGACAACGCTACCAATACCGAGCGGAGTGCGTTTGTCAGACGGTGCTCAGGCGAGGCCCGGCGGCAGCCCTGCCCCGGAATTTCGGCGGTCTCGGCCAAACCGGTACGGATTTCCTAGCCGATCGGCTAGCGAATCCCGACCGATCGGCTACTATGCAAATTGCCTCATTTTCGACCCGATCGGCCAATGTGACTGCAGCAGACCGCCCGGCATTGACACCCGGCAACATCATTGACGCAGCGCTGCGCTGCTTTGCGCGTGACGGCGTGGCCAGCACCTCGCTGCAGGACATCGCCACCGAGCTCGGCGTCACCAAGGCAGCGATCTATCACCACTACGCCACCAAGCGCGAAATCATCGAACTCGCGCTCGCGCCCGCCTTCGATACCATCGAGCAGATCCTCGACATCACCAGGTTGCACGACGACCCGCGCAAGCAGGTCGAAGGGCTGATCGTGGGTCTGGCCGATCAGGCCATTCGGCACCGCGATCGCTACCGGGTGCTGCTCGCCGATCTTGCCGCGCTGAAGGCGCTCGGCCCCGGCAGCCGCTACCGCACGCTCTTCGACGAACTGGTGCGCAGGCTCGGCGCCGCCAGTACCGAACCCGGCTACTCGCTGCGGGTCAACACCTTCCTGCTGGGGCTGATGTCCCCAGCCATTGACGTCCAGGCCAGTGACATCGACGACGATGTGCTGCGCCGAACGATCGCCAACATCGGGCGGGACCTGCTCCTGCCCGAACCGGCAACCCCCTAACCCAGAAGGAAAGAACAGGCATGGCCAAGAACACCCCCACTGAAGTCGACCTGCTGGTCGTCGGTTCCGGCACCGGTATGGCTGCCGCACTGGCCGCCAAGGAGCGTGGCCTCGACGTGCTCATCGTTGAGAAGACCGAGCTCGTCGGTGGCTCGACTGCCCGCTCGGGCGGTGGCGTCTGGGTGCCGCCGAACGACGTGCAGACCCGCGAAGGCTCCGCCGACACCAAGGAGCGCGCCCGCACCTACCTCAGCAGCGCCGTGCGCGACACCAGCCCGGCTGCGAAGCTCGACGCCTACATCGAGCACGGAGCCGAGGCGATCCGCATGCTCGAACGCAACACTCGCCTGAAGATGACCTGGGCCAAGGGCTACTCCGACTACCACCCGGAACTGCCCGGTGGCGCCCCCGAGGGTCGCACCATCGAGTGCAAGCCCTTCGACACCAACACGTTGAAGGATGCCCGCAGCCTGCTGCGCACCGGAGTGATGGAAGCACCACTGCCGATGCCGGTCCTCGGTAAGGACTACAAGTGGCTGAACCTGCTGACCAAGAAGCCGCTCAAGGGCCTCACCGTCGCCGGTGGCCGCTTCCTGCAGGGCGTCGGCGGTCTGCTGATCGGGAAGCGCTATGCGGCCGGTGGCTACGGACTCGCCGCGGGCATGTTCGATGGTGTGCTGCGCGCCGGTATCCCGGTGTGGCGCAACAGCCCGCTGGTGCGTCTGCTGGTTGAGGATGGCCGCGTCGTCGGTGCCGTCGTGGACCACGAAGGCACCGAGACCGAGATCCGCGCGCGCAAGGGTGTGGTGCTCTCGGCCGGTGGCTACGACCACAACATGGCCTGGCGCAAGCAGTACCAGTCTCAGAGCCTCGAGAACTGGAGCCTCGGCTCGCGCGGCAACACCGGTGACGCGATCAAGGCCGGCCAGGAAATCGGCGCCGACGTGGCCCTGATGGACCAGGCATGGTGGTTCCCGTCGATCGCCCCGGTCAAGGAGGGCGACTACCCGATGGTGATGCTCGCCGAGCGTTCGCTGCCGGGCTCGATCCTGGTTGACCGTCACGGCAAGCGCTTCCTGAACGAGGCCGAGGACTACATGAGCTTCGGCCACCACGTGCTGGAGCGCGAGGCCGCCGGTGACCCGGTCGGCGAGATGTGGATGATCTTCGACGCGAAGTACCGCAAGTCCTACCTGCTGGCCAGTGTCCTCTACCCGGGCATGCCGATCCCGCAGGAATGGTACGACGCCGACATCGCCGTCAAGGCTGGCAACTGGGCCGAACTCGCCGAGAAGATCGGCGTGGACGCCGCCAACCTGCAGGCTACTGCCGAACGCTTCAACACCATGGCTGCCGCCGGTAAGGACGAGGACTTCGGCCGCGGCGACAGCGCCTACGACCGCTACTACGGCGACCCGACCAACAAGCCCAACCCGAACCTGCGCCCGATCGACGGCAAGGAACTGTTCGCGGTGAAGGTGCTGCTGTCGGACCTCGGTACCTGTGGCGGCCTGCGCACCAACGAGCACGTCCAGGTGCTCGACACGAAGGGCAACCCGATCCCGGGCCTGTACGCCACCGGCAACACCGCGGGCAACTTCTTCGGTGACAGCTACCCCGGCGCGGGCGCCACGCTCGGCCAGGGCATCGTCGGCGGCTACCTCGCTGCTCTGCACGCCTCGCAGCAGTAGTCCCGCAGTGGGGCGTCGCGCCCCACGACAGCAACGG
>JAEZHW010000074.1 GCA_023436775.1 Actinomycetes bacterium | reverse complement strand
TGCCACGACCGCAGCCCGGCCCGAAGAAGTACGCGGTCCGGGCGTGCACGAGGTCGATGCTCGCGTCCGGCACCGGCAGTGCCTCCGCCGACCCCGGCAGCACGCTGATCGACGGTGCCCCGGCCACCCGCTCGCGGGCCGCGGCGACGAGCGGCGGGTGTGGTTCGACACCGACGACCGACCGGGCCGACTCCGCGAACCGGGGCAGGTGGAACCCCGCCCCGCAGCCGACGTCGAGCACGTCCCGTCCGCGCCAGTCGGCGACCGCTGCGAGGGCGTCGAAGATCGCCCCGTCGACGTCCTGCGCCCGGTTCTCGACCTCGTAGATCGCCGGCCAGTGCCAGATGTTCGGGCTCGGGATGGGCCCGCGCCGCCGGCCGCCCGCGCGGCTCACACCGCGGCGGTGAGGACGAGCCAGGTGACGAACGCCGACGGCAGCAGCGAATCCAGGCGATCCATGATGCCGCCGTGACCGGGCAGCAGCGTGCCCATGTCCTTGATCCCGAGTTCCCGCTTGACCTGCGACTCGATCAGATCGCCGATCGTCGCCGTGACGACCAGCGCCACGCCGAGCAGGGCACCGATCAGCGGATTCGCGTCCAGGATGAAGGTCACCGCCAGGACACCGCTGATCACGCAGAACAGCAGCGACCCGGTGAAGCCCTCCCAGGACTTCTTCGGGCTGATCGCCGGGACCATCGGATGCTTGCCGAA
The DNA here is from genome assembly GCA_023436775.1 of Actinomycetes bacterium. Taxonomy (GTDB): domain Bacteria; phylum Actinomycetota; class Actinomycetes; order Actinomycetales; family Microbacteriaceae; genus JAEZHW01. The sequence goes on along the minus strand of JAEZHW010000074.1, from coordinate 2,472 downwards.
CAGCACTCCCGCCGCGTACCCGCCGACATCGGAGCAGACCACCACGATCATCAGGCAGAACACCCGGGCGGGACCGTCGTCGCCGAGCACCAGCATCGTCCCGAATGCCGCCAGCAGCGGGATCCAGGCCAGGACGAACACCGCGACCGCGGTGTCCCGCAGGAAGTTGCGCGGAGTCGCCCGAAGCCCGTGGTCGAACAGCCGCCACACCATCGTCACGAGCACCGTGGCGGTGAACGCCGCGACGATACCCGTGGTCCCGAGCGGCCACCCGAGCCAGATGACGGCCTGCCCACCGACCAGCAGGGGCAGGACCGGCACCAGGATGTCGGCCTCGCGCAGGCGCTTGGTGACCTCCCACGTCGCGACCGCCATGGCGGCGGCGACGAGGGCGTACCAGAGCGGGGGTGCGAACAGCAGGATGAGGATCACGGCCGCGCCGAGGCCCCCTCCGACCGCGATCGCGGCGGGCAGGTTGCGGCCGGCCTTGGAGACCGGAGCGGTGGGCGTCGCGGAAGCGTCAGCTTTCGCCACCGCTAGACCTCCATCAATTCTGCTTCCTTGTGCTTCACCAGCTCGTCGATCTGGCTGACGTAGCGCGCGGTGGTCTTGTCGAGTTCCTTCTCGGCGCGACCGACCTCGTCCTCACCGGCTTCGCCGTCCTTCTGGATCCGCGACAGCTCGTCCATGGTCTTGCGACGGACGTTGCGGATCGCGACCTTGGCGTCCTCGCCCTTGCCCTTCGCCTGCTTGACGAACTCGCGGCGACGCTCCTCGGTCAGCTGCGGAATCGAGATCCGGATGATGCTGCCGTCGTTGGTGGGATTGACACCCAGATCCGAGTTGCGGATCGCGTTCTCGATGGGGCCGAGCTGCGCGGCCTCGTACGGCTTGATGATGACCATCCGCGCCTCGGGCACGTTGATGCTGGCGAGCTGCGTGATGGGCGTCAGGGAGCCGTAGTACTCGACGACGATCCGGTTGAACATGCCCGGATTGGCACGACCGGTGCGGATGGTGCCGAGGTCGTCCTTCGCAACCGTGATGGCCTTCTCCATCTTCTCCTCGGCCTCGAAGAGAGCTTCATCGATCACGGCTGTTCGCCTCCATCTCGTTGTCCAACTCGACTGTCGTTCGCCATCATGACTTGACCAGTGTTCCGATCTTCTCACCGGACACCGCACGGGCGATATTGCCCTGGGTCAACAGGTTGAAGACCATGATCGGCATCTGGTTGTCCATGCAGAGGCTGAAGGCGGTGGCGTCCGCGACCTTGAGCCCCTTCTCGATCACCTCGCGGTGCGTGATCTCGGTGAACATCGTCGCCTCCGGATCCACGCGCGGGTCGGCGGAGTAGACGCCGTCGACGGCCTTGGCCATGAGGACCACCTCGGCGCCGATCTCGAGCGCACGCTGCGCGGCCGTCGTATCGGTGGAGAAGTACGGCATGCCCATGCCGGCCCCGAAGATGACCACGCGCCCCTTCTCCAGGTGGCGACGCGCCCGCAGCGGCAGGTACGGCTCGGCGACCTGGCCCATCGTGATGGCGGTCTGGACCCGGGTGTCGACGCCTTCCTTCTCCAGGAAGTCCTGCAGGGCAAGACAGTTCATGACGGTGCCGAGCATGCCCATGTAGTCCGAGCGCGCACGGTCGAGGCCGCGCTGCTGCAATTCGGCACCGCGGAAGAAGTTGCCGCCACCGATGACGACCGCGACCTGGACCCCGGAGCGAACGACCTCGGCGATCTGCTGCGCGACGGTCGTGACGACGTCCGGGTCGAGTCCGACCTTGCCGCCACCGAACATTTCACCGCCGAGCTTGAGGAGCACACGTCGGAATCCTGGACGTTCGTCGGCCGGTGCGGTCATAACTCTCCCTCGGTTCTGCAGGTAGTGCGTATTCGAAAAACAGGCGCGGCCGGGGCGGATGGAGCCCCGACTCCGCAGGGGTTTGCGGCCCCTGCCCCGCCGGCGGAGCCGCCGGAAGAGGCACTGCCATCCTGCCTCATCGCGGCGCGGTCGACCCAGTCGACCCGCCTCGTCACACAACTCGGCCCCGCACGGGTACGGGCGGATCGGGGCTCGGTCCGGAAACCCGGACCGACCCCCTGCACCACCCGGCCGGCGGGGCCGATGTGTGAGAGTGCGACTAGCTGGCGCCGACCTCGAACCGCGCGAAGCGGGTGACCGTGACGCCGGCCTCGTCCAGGAGGGCCTTGACGGTCTTCTTGGAGTCGGTGACCGAGGACTGCTCGAGCAGGACGACGTCCTTGTAGAAGCCGTTGACCCGACCGTCGACGATCTTGGGCAGGGCCGCCTCCGGCTTGCCCTCCTCGCGGGCCGTCTCCTCGGCGATACGCCGCTCGGTCGCCAGCACGTCGGCCGGCACGTCCTCGCGGGTGAGGTACTTCGGCCGCATAGCCGCGATCTGCATCGCGATCCCGCGCGCGTCCGATTCGGCCGCCTCATCCG
>JAEZHW010000041.1 GCA_023436775.1 Actinomycetes bacterium | reverse complement strand
CCACACCACCCGCGGCGGGGGGCCGCCCCCCCCCCCCCCCCCCCCCTGAGTGGCGTAGGAACGTGCCTAGTGGTGGCCGTGCTCGTGCGCGGCGTCCAGCTCGCTCTGCGAGACCGGTGCGATGCGGTCCTCGAAGAACCAGTTCGACAGGCGTGAGCGCAGGCGGGCCCGCAGGGTGATCTTGCCCTTTGCGTTCGGGCGCAGCATCACCGGGGCGTACTCCTCGAAGGAGACCAGACGCCAGCGCTCGGCTTCCTCGAGCGGCTGGTGCACCTCGATGTACTCGCCACCAGGCAAGCGCACGATGCGACCGGACTCGAAGCCGTGCAGGGCAATCTCGCGGTCCTTCTTCTGCAGGCCGAGCGCGATCCGCTTCGCAAGGAAGTAGGCCACGAACGGTCCCACGATGAAGAGGAACTGCAGTGCGTGCGTGACGTTCTCGAGACCCAGTGCGAAGTGGGTTGCGATGAGGTCGGAGCTTGCAGCTGCCCACATCACGGCGTAGAAGGTCACACCAGCGGCACCGATTGCGGTACGGGTGGGCGCGTTGCGCGGACGGTCCAGCAGGTGGTGCTCGCGCTTGTCACCGGTGATCCACGCCTCGAGGAAGGGGTAGATCGCCACGACGACGAGGAAGAGCACACCGACCAGCAGCGGCACCAGCAGGTTCAGCGAAACCGTGTAGCCAGCAACCTCAAACTCCCAGCCCGGTGGCACGAGACGGAGCAGACCGTCAAGCCAACCCATGTACCAGTCAGGCTGCGTACCTGCAGAGACAGGGGAGGGGTCGTACGGACCATACGCCCAGACCGGGTTGATCTGGACCAGGGCGGCCATGGTCATGATCACGCCGAAGATCAGCATGAAGAAGCCGGCAACCTTGGCTGCGTAGATCGGCAGAATCGGCTGACCGATGACATTGTTCTCGGTCTTGCCCGGGCCCGGGTACTGGGTGTGCTTGTGCAAGAACACAAGCACCAGGTGCACGCCGATCAGCAGCAGAATGACCGCCGGAATCAGCAAGATGTGCAGGCTGTAGAAGCGGCCGACCAGGTCGTCACCGGGGAATTCGCCACCGAACAGCAGGTAGGAAATCCAGACACCGATCACCGGAATGGCCTTGATGAAGCCGTCGATAATGCGCAGGCCGTTGCCGGAGAGCAAATCGTCAGGCAGCGAGTACCCGGTGAAGCCTGCGGCCAGACCCATGGCGAACAGCGTGAAACCGATCACCCAGTTGAGCTCGCGCGGCTTGCGGAATGCACCGGTGAAGAACACGCGGAGCATGTGCAGGCCGATTGCTGCGTTGAACAGCAGTGCCGCCCAGTGGTGGACCTGACGCATCAGCAGACCACCGCGGATTTCGAAGCTGATGTCCAGCGTCGAAGCCATGGCGGCCGACATGCCCATGCCCTTGAGCGGCGCGTAGGCACCTTCATAGGTCATGTGCGTCATCGACGGGTCGAAGAAGAAGGTCAGGAACGTCCCCGACAGCAGCAACACGATGAAGCTGAACAGTGCCACTTCACCGAGCATGAACGACCAGTGGTCCGGGAAGAGCTTGCGGCCAAACTCCTTGACGAGGTAGCCAGCGCTGGTGCGTTCGTCGATGTAATTCGCGGCAGCGTTGACGAAGCGGCGGCCACCGCCGGGCTGAGGCTTCACCGCTGCGGGCGCAGTTGCGGTCTCAGTGCTCATCGTGCACGCTCCCAGTAGCTCGGGCCAACCGGCTCGCTGAAGCCGTCCTTGGCGATCAGGTAGCCGTCAGCGTCGACCGTGATCGGCAGCTGCGGCAGCGGACGCTTGGCTGGGCCGAAAATGACACGGCAGCCGTCCGAGATGTCGAAGGTGGACTGGTGGCATGGGCACAACAGGTGATGCGTCTGCTGCTCAGCCAGTGCCACCGGGCAACCGACGTGGGTGCAGACCTTCGAGTAGGCCACGATGCCGTTGTAGGACCAGTCCTTGCGCTCCGGCGTTTCCTTGAGGTCTTCCGGCTTCAGACGCATGAGCAGCACGATGGCCTTGGCCTTCTCGTTCAGCATCTCGGCGCCGCTGTAGTTCTTCAGGGAGTCCGGAATGACGTGGAAGACCGAGCCAAGGCTGACGTCCGAGGCCTTGATCGGGGTGCCAGATGGGTCGCGCACCAGGCGCTCGCCCTTCTTCCACAGCGTCTGCTTCAGTACGACGTTGGGGTCTTCAGCCGGGGCCAGGTCGCGGAAGAGCACGACTGCCGGCAGTGGGCTCAGCACCGCGGCACCGATGAGGCTGTTGCGGATCAGAGCGCGACGGCCGAGGCCCGATTCCTTGCCCGCGGTCTCGAGGATGTCAACCACAACCTCGCGGGTGTCATCGTCGGTGCGGATCGGGTGGCGCTCGTCGACGAGTTCGGTATCCACCATGAGCTGGCGCGCGTAGTGGACGATACCGAAACCAAGGAACAGCAGCGCGAGCGCGATGCCGCCACCGATGACGGTGTTGACCAGACGCACCGAAGCTGCGTTGTCAGCACCCGTGCTGATCGGCAGCAGGAAGTACGCAACCGTGGTGGCCAGGCTCGCGATACCCGAGAGCCAGAACAACGTGGTGACCTGACGCGACACGCGCTTCTCGGCCTTGGGATCCACGTCGGTCAAACGCACGTGGTGGTGCGGCGCACCCGGATTGCTGGCGCGATCGTCGGACAGTACCGCCGCGCCTGCGTTCACCTCGGCCGCCGGTGCTGCGTGCGCATCGCCGTGAAGCTCAGCCATCGACCGTGTCCTTCCTGCAAGTCTTGAATTCGATTGAAAACGTCATGAATTTAGTTGGCCCGCGAGGTCATCCACACGGTGATGCCAACCACACCGAGCAAACCAACCAGCCAGATGAACAGACCCTCAGAGACCGGGCCCAGACCACCGAGGTCGATGCCACCCGGAGACGGGTTGGTTTCGGCCCACTTCACGGCGGCGATGATGTTGCGCTTCTCTTCCGGCGTGATGTTGGTGTTGTTGAACACCGGCATGTTCTGCGGACCGATCACCATAGCGGCGTAGATGTGCTTCTCGGACACGCCGATCAGGGTCGGGGCGAACTTGCCCTGGGTCAGCGCGCCACCGGCGTAGTTCACGTTGTGGCACATGGCGCAGTTGATGCGGAACAGTTCCGCACCCTTGGCCAGGTCCTCGTCGCTGACATTGCTGATGTCGAAGTACTCGTCGCTGGGGATTTCCGGTCCCGGAGCGAGCGAGGCGACGTACGCGGCCAGCTTGTCGATCTGGGCCTGCGAGAACTGGACCGGCTTACGAACCGCCTGCGGACCGTCCGCCTGCATCGGCATACGACCGGTACCCACCTGGAAGTCGACTGCCAGGGCGCCGACACCGATCAGGCTCGGGCCGGAGTCCGAGCCAGCGGCGTCCAGACCGTGACACGAGGCGCAGTTCGCGGCGAAGAGCTTGCCACCTTCGGCAATGTCCTCAGCGCTGTGCACCGCAGTGCTCTCAGGCGCAGGAAGCGCGGTGCTTGCAACGGCGTACACGCCGCCGGTGAGGGAGAGGCCTACCGCCACGAGGAGCGCAGCGGCGAGGGGGTGCCGGCGTCCGGTGCGGGGTCGCTGCCGAGTCTTAGCCATCGGTGCTTATCGCTTTCTGCGTTACTGGAGGAAATAGATGACGGCGAAGAGGAAGATCCACACCACGTCAACGAAGTGCCAGTAGTACGACACAACGAGCGTGCTGGACTCCTCAAAGGCGCCGAACTTCTTTGCGGCGTAAGCGCGTCCGATGATGAACAGGAACGCGATCAAACCGCCGGTCACGTGCAGACCGTGGAAGCCAGTGGTGAGGTAGAAGGCTGCTGCGTAGGCGTCCGTGTTGAGCGAGACACCTTCACTGACCAGCTGCGCGTACTCGAAGATCTGGCCCGACACGAAGATGGCGCCGAGGATGAAGGAGAGGATGAACCACTCGGTCATGCCCCAGCCGCGACCCTTGTTCGCGAACGGGTTCCAGCTCGTGCGGTACGCCTGACGGCGGTGCGCAGCGAAGACACCGAACTGTGCCGTGAACGACGAGATCACCAGGATGGTGGTGTTCGTCAGCGCAAACGGCAGGTTCAGCAGCTGGGTGCGCTCAGCCCACAGTTCGGGGTTGAGCGAGCGCAGCGTGAAGTAGATGGCAAACAGGCCAGCGAAGAACATCACTTCGCTGCCAAGCCAAACAATGGTACCGACGGCCAGAGTGTTGGGTCGGCGAATACCGGATACTGCTCCGGGGTGGCTGATCTGGGCGGTAGTCACCCAACCATTATGGCTCAATCTTCTGCCCCCGTTTGCACCCGGCATCATCTCGGCGTGCCTCACGCTGTTCTTGGCCAATATCTGCACGACTACGATCGAGATATGACGACCGCGAATTCTGGCGACCTCGCTGTTCCCACCTGGCCTGGACTGCTCACCCAACTGCTCGCCGGGACCGATCTGTCGATCTCTGAAGCCAGTTGGGCAATGCAGGAAGTGTTGGCCGGCCGTGCCACGGACGCGCAGTTGGCCGCGTTCCTTATCGCGCTGCGGGCCAAGGGCGAGACGGTGGACGAGATTGTCGGCTTCCGCGACTCCATCCTGGAGAGTGCCTTGCCGCTTGCGGTCGATCCGATGGCGCTGGACATTGTGGGCACTGGGGGCGACCGCTTCGGCACCGTCAATATTTCGACGACCGCCTCGATCATTGCTGCGGCCGCCGGGGTGCCGGTGATGAAGCACGGTAACCGCGCGGCATCCTCTGCGTCCGGTTCAGCGGATGTGCTCGGCGCGCTCGGCGTGCAACTCGACTTGGAACCGGAGCAGGTGGCGTCGGTCTTCCAGGAAGTTGGTCTGTCCTTCGTGTTTGCGGCCAAGTTCCACCTCGGCTTCCGGCATGCAGGCCCGGTTCGCAGTCAGCTCGGCGTGCCTACTGTGTTTAATTTCCTCGGTCCGCTGAGCAACCCGGCCCGGCCCGAGGCTTCGGCTGTCGGTGTTGCCGACGTCCAGAAGGCGCCGCTGGTGGCGGGAGTGTTCCAGACGCGCGGTGCCACAGCACTGGTGTTCCGTGGTGACGACGGCCTCGACGAATTGTCGACCACCGGACACAGTCACATTTGGGAAGTCAGCCGCGGCGATGTGCACGAGCACGACTTTGACCCGCGCGATCTCGGTATCGCCCGCGCGACCATTCCTGATCTGCTTGGAGGCGATGCGGCGCACAACGCCGGGATCGTCCGCCGCGTCTTGGATGGCGAGCTTGGCCCAGTACGTGACATCGTCTTGCTCAACGCCGCTGCGGGTTACGTTGCCTTCCAACTCGCGCAAGATGCCCGTCAGGTGGAACGTCCGCTCTTGCAGCGCTTCGACGAAGCGCTGCAGGTAGTGACCTCTGCCGTGGATTCGGGCGCTGCGGCAGCGAAGCTCGCGGCGTGGGCTGAGCAGACGCAGCGGATCGCGCAGGCCTAGTTAGCGCTCGGTCAGGGCGACGTCTTCCCAGTCGAAGGCGCGCTCCAGTGCCTTGGTCCACTGGCGCTCGAGGCGGGCGCGATCCGCATCGGCCATGTCCGGCTGCCAGGTGGTGGGTTCGGGTCGCAGCGCCTGGATCTCTGCCATGCTCGACCAGAACCCGACTGCGAGGCCGGCTGCGTAGCTGGCGCCGAGGGCGGTCACTTCCAGGTCGGCGGGGCGAACGACAGGGCATTGAATCAGGTCCGCCTGGATCTGCATCAGCAAGGCGTTCGCACTCATTCCGCCATCAACCAGCAGCGAGTCGATGGGGCGGCCGAGGTCCGCCTCGGCGGCCCGGATCACGTCCGCGGTCTGGAGCGCGGTTGCCTCGAGCGCGGCCCTGGCCAGGTGGGCCTTGGTGACGAAGCTGGTCAGGCCGACAATGACGCCGCGCGCATCCGGTCGCCAGTGTGGCGCGAGCAGGCCGGTGAACGCTGGCACGATGACCGCGCCGCCACTGTCCGCCACGCTGCGGGCGAGCGGCTCGACCTCACTGGACGACGCGATGAGGCCGAGGCCGTCTCTGAGCCACTGGATGAGTGCGCCTGCGATGGCCACCGATCCTTCGATCGCGTATTGCGCTGGTGCATTGCCAATCTTTCCGGCCACCGTGGCGATGAGGCCGTGTGCGGACTGCTTGATCTCAGCACCCGTGTTCACGAGCAGGAAGCCGCCCGTGCCATAGGTGTGTTTCGCGTCGCCGATCTCAATGCCACCGTGGCCGAAGAGGGCAGCCTGCTGGTCGCCGAGGATGCCGGCGACGGGAACACCGTGCAGGGATTCCAGGCCTGGCAGCTCGGACACGTGACCGTAGACCTCAGCGGAGGAACGGATCTCTGGCAGGATCTCCGAGGGGACACCGAACGCGGTAAGCAGTTCGGCTTCCCACGCCAAGGATCGCAGTCCGGCGAGCAGAGTGCGGGACGCGTTACTGACGTCCGTCGCATGCACTCCGCCATTGGGGCCGCCGGTCAAGTTCCAGAGCACCCACGAGTCGGGCGTACCGAAGGCGAGTTCGCCCCGATTGGCGCGCGCCGCCAAGTCTTGGTCATGCTCGAACAACCACGTGAGCTTGGTCGCAGAAAAGTAGGTGCTGAGCGGCAGGCCAGTGAGTTCGCGGAATCGATCAGTTCCGCCGTCCTTCGCCAGTCGGTCGACGATGCCCTGGGTACGCACGTCTTGCCAGACGATCGCGCGTGCGGCTGGTCGGCCGGTGTTCCGTTCCCATAGCACCGCCGTTTCCCGCTGATTCGTGATGCCGATCGCGGCGACGTCACCAGGCTGCAGGGAAAGCTCGGCAGCGACTTCCTGCAGGCAGGACAGTACGTTCTGCCAAATTTCTGCAGCATCGTGTTCGACCCACCCGGGTTGGGGATGGTGCTGCTGATGCTCTCGCTGCGCGATTGCGGCGATGGTGCCGCCCTTGCGTACGGCAAGGGCGCGGCTGCTGGTCGTGCCTTGATCGATCGCGATCACGTACTCGGCCACGGTGCCTCCACAGGGTTGTTCGTGGGGTAACGGTACCGCAGTTCCGGGCACCAAGAATGGGGGAGTAGCCCCGGTGAATCCGCTCCGGTAGCGTGCTGGCTACCTAGCAACGACGCTGGGGGAAAGGAGACCACAATGGAGTGGTTGATTGGTGCGGTGTCCGGCCTTGTCGGTGGAAATGTCGCGGGTGCCGCCTCGAAGAACAGCAGCCTTGGTCCGCTACTGAATTCGGTGACTGGCGCGGCAGGTGGTGCCCTTGGTGGCTTTGCGGGCAACACGCTCGTGCAGTCGATCATCGGCGCTGTCTCTGGTGGCAGCTTCGACATCGGAAGCCTTGCTGGCCAGATCGCCGGCGGTGGCGTGGTTGGTGCCCTCGTCACGCTGGTGATTGGTTGGCTGAAGAATCGCTCATCGCGGTAAGGAAAACCCGATACGCCCGCGCCGGGGTTGGCTCCGTGCGCGGGCGTACCATTGAGTGATGAACGACAAATCGCGTTGGTTCGGACTGCTATTCATTAGCATCGGCGTCTCGCTGATCATCGTGGACACCACGATCGTCAACGTGGCGATTCCCGCAATCGTTGCGGACATTGCTCTGACTTCTACCGAGGTGCAGTGGGTCCAGACCGCGTACACGTTGGTGTTCGCGGCCCTGCTCATTCCGTTCGGTGCAGTGGCTGACCGTATTGGTCGACGGACGCTGATGGTGATCGGCGTCATCATCTTCACGCTCGCCTCGGTGGCTGCTGGTTTGGCGCCGAACGGCGGGTTCCTTGTCTTTGCGCGTGTCCTGCAAGGCTTCGGTGGCGCGATGGTGCTGCCGACCACGGTCTCACTCATTAACGCCACCTTCCGCGGTAAGGAACGCGGCATTGCGTTCGCCATCTGGGGTGGCACGATCGGCGGTATGGCCGCGGTGGGTCCGCTGCTGGGTGGCTGGCTCGCGACGGACTTTTCCTGGCGCTGGGCCTTCGGCGTGAACGTGCCCTTCGGCATCCTTGTTGTGATCGGTGTCCTTCGTACCGTGGCGAACTCGCGGTCGGGGGAGAAGGAGGGCTTCGACCTCGTCGGCGCGGCGCTGGCGGCGTTGGCCACCGGAACGCTCGTCTTCGGCCTGATTGATGGCCGCACCCTTGGCTGGTGGACCAGCACCGAGCATGTCGCGGACTGGTGGACGCTCGAGCTCTCGCCGGTACCCTTCCTGTTCCTGGCTGCTCTGATTCTTGGCATCCTCCTGGTGGTCTGGTCTGGCTACCGATCTCGACAGGGCAAGGCTTCGCTGCTGCCCCTGGACTTGTTTGCGGTGCGCTCGTTCAGCGCCGGTAATATCGTGGCGATGATCGTGAGCCTCGGTGAGCTCGGCATGCTGTTCGTGCTGCCGCTATGGATGCAGAACGTGCTGGGCTATGACCCGCTGCAGGCTGGCTTCATGCTGTTGTCCCTGGCGATCGGTTCCTTCCTGGCCAGTGGCGCAGGCTCTGGCCTGTCGCGGTCGATGACGCCGCTGGGCATGCTGCGACTCGGCGTCGCGCTGGAGTTCGCTGCACTGCTCGCACTGGCGATCTTCCTCAGCCAGGACTCGGGCTGGTTCCTCCTGGCCGCTATTCTTTTCGTCTATGGCCTTGGTCTGGGACTGGCCAGCGCGCAGGTGACCAATGTGGTGCTCGCCGAGATTCCGGTCGAACAGAGTGGTCGCGGCTCCGGCATGCAGTCAGCCTCTCGTCAGGTGGGTTCGGCCCTGGGCGTGGCTGCACTGGGCACGGTCTTGTTCTCCTCGCTCGGTGACCGTCTCAACAACGGCCTCGAAGGCTTGCTCCCCGACGAGCAGCGCGAAGGTCTCGTGACTGCGGTGACGGAGAGCGCGGGTGGCATGATTCCGAAGCTGCTGAGCGACCCGAACACGCAGGAAATCGGTCAGAAGGCTGCAGAAGCATTTACCGGAGCCGCCTCGACGGCATCGTACGTGGCAGCCGCGTTCCTGCTGGTGGCATTGCTCGCCTCCAGCGTGCTTCGTGCCCGTCGCCTGGAGGACATGGACAAGGTGAAGACCGAGCCGGTCAAGGCTGAATAGTCCATCAACGCACTACGGCGGCGCGCTCACTCGGTGGGTGCGCCGCCGTTGTCCGTTGCGGTATCGGGGGAGAGGGCCCCGGCGAGGAACACCGCCGTGACACCGATCACCACGAGCAGGCCGAGCGCGGCCTGCAATCCGAACACTGCGCTGATCCCGCCAATCAGGGGACTGGTCACCAGGAAACCCACCCGCATGAGCCAGTTGATGAGGGTGACACCGGCTCCATCGCTGAGGCCCGGGATGCGAGCGGCAGCACCGAAAGCGCTCGGTGTGAGCGTGGCAGAGCCAAAGCCGACGAGTGCGAATGCGATCAGGACGGTGACGGGGCCGGGAATAATCACCAACAGCAGGCCACCCATCGCGATGAGCGCTCCGCCGAGTCGTGCCACGGCGGCCGCGCCGAGTCGTTGCATCATGACATCGCCGAGGAAACGGCCGACGCACTGGCTTCCGATGGCGACGGTAAACACAATGCCGGCCGCTGCCGCGTCGAGGCCGCCAAGGGTTGCGCCGGTGAGTGCTGCCCAGTTATTCGCGACGTCTTCGACCATGGTGCCGCAGATGGCGATGATAGCCAGGGGGAGTGCGAGGGCGATCACGGCGCGTAGACGTGCGCCGCGCGTACTGTGCGGGGCGACAGCCGGGTCTTGGGGGAGATCCTCCTCAGCGACGCCTCGTGTCAGCCATGCGCCAATGCACACGGCGACGATGCCGAGCGCTGGCAGCACGATGATGGCGATTCGTATGTCCACGCCAGACGCGGCCGCCGCCGTCGCTGTAGCACCGCCCAGGACGCCACCGAGGCTCCACAGCGCGTGCATGGACGACAGAATGGCTCGGCCCGCGCGGTGCTGCACGCGGACGCCGGCGACGTTCTGCGACACATCCACAACAGCGTCACAGAATCCAGCCAGGAAGATCGCGCCGGCGAGCAGCAGTCCGGAGTCGACGAAGCCGACGCTGGCGATCGCAGACGCCAGCAGTACCGTGCCGACCACGGCGACCCGGGTGGGTCCGAACCGGCCGATCAACGGTGCAGGCAGCGCTGAGGAAGCGATCGACCCGACAGCAAAACTCGCCACAATTACGCCGAAGGTCGCGGCATCCAGCTGTAATTGCGCTACGAGGGTCGGATACCAGGGGAGGAGCGAGGCCAGGATGGTGCCGTTGCTGAAGAACATGACTCCGACGCCGAGCGCTGCGCGCCGACTCCTCACCGCTGGTTGCATGAGGGACATCGTATGGTGCACGTCGCGTCCCTCACGAACTGAGTCAGTTGCGGTGTCTCGCCGGTGGCTTCGCGTGCCGCGGGAAAGTGGGTCGGCCCGGCCTGCCCTGGGTGCGATTCTGGTGAACTGACATAATGGACATTATCAGCGCAACGGACCCATGGCTACGAGCGCAGTGCCGCCGTGGCAATCAGCGTTAACAGTTCCGCCGGTTCAAACGGTTCGTCGCTGGCTCGGAGCTCGTCGAGTGACCACCAGCGCACGTCCAACACGTCCTGGCGTTCCTCATCGGTCCAGTTGCTGCGATCAATATCAAATCGCACGACCCGCAGTGTGTACCAGTACGCCAGGTTCTGCAGCGTGGAACGGTCGCGCTGGAGCGATTCGTACAGCTGCGACCAGATCGGCACCTCGTCGATGCTGAGGCGTTGACCGGTTTCTTCGTAGATTTCGCGCTCTGCGGCCTGCTGTGCCGTTTCGCCAGGCTCCCAGCGACCACCGGGTGCGATCCAGCGCGGTGGATGCCCCAAATAGTCTGGCTGTGTCAAAAATAACAGAACCGAGTCCCGCTCATCAACGAGCAGGACTCGGCTCCGTGCAATCGGCATGTTACTTGGCGAGGAACGAACTCACATCGCCGACCAGGCGCTCGTTGTTGGCCGGGATCGGTTCCACCGCGGCCAGGGCGACCTCGGCGGCAAACTCCTGCACGTTGTACAGCTTGCCGGCAGCTTCACGACGAGCCTCAATGGCGCCGGGCTCTGCGCGATCCAGCAGGGTCGCCGTCACGGTCCCCTCGATCATGTCGCCGCTGACTACGACCAGGTCAATGCCCCGTTCCTGGAGCGCAGGAATCCGCTCGCGGAGTGCGTCCTCACCGGCTCGCTTGCTCAGCGCCACCGGCTCGTAGAGATCCATGGTCGGGGTTTCACGGATGAAGTGCGCCTGGTGGCTGGTGACGAACACGACGCGTCCGCCCTCGGGCATGAGTGGTACTGCCGCTTCCAACATGTTCACCTGGGCGTCTCGGTTCAAGCGCAACGCGTAGTCCTCACCGACGCCGGATTCCATGCCGCCCGAGGCGTTGAGAACGAGAATGTCGAGGCCACCCCAGGCTTCCTGCACCTGATTGATCATGGCCTGTACCGAGGCCGGATCGGTGAGGTCCGCCCCGATCGTGAGTACTTCTCCCCCGGATGCCCGCAGTTCGTCAGCCAGCTTCACCGCGCGGGCTTCCTTGTTGCGGTAGTTGATCACGGCCTTCGCGCCAGCGGCGACAAAATAGCGCACGGTGTCGGCGCCGATGCCTCGAGACGAACCAGTGACCAGAGCGCGCTTCCCTGCGAGCGAACCTTCGGCGAGCGGTGCGGACATGGATCCTCCAAGACGTTCCAAGACGAGTGGCGGGGTACGGAAGTGTCCATCGCAACCCCCTGACGACACTAGCCGATTGGGGTACTTCGGGTGCTACGTTTGGACACAAGACAGAAGGGCGGAATTGATGGAAATGTTCTTAGCCGAGTACGGCTGGATCATCTGGGTGGGCATCATCCTGATCTTCGTCATCATCGAGATGTTCACCTTGGAACTGACGTTCCTGATGCTGGGTCTCGGCAGCATTGCCGGTCTCGTGGGGCAGTTGGTGGGCGCGCCGTGGTGGCTGCAGATTCTGCTGGCCGCCATCTTCGCCATCGCGCTGCTGATTGTTCGACCACCGCTGCGGCGTTGGTTGGATCGTGGTGCTGACCCGGCCAAGTCCAATGTCGAGGCCCTGATTGGCCTCACTGGCGTGTCGCAGACTGCGATCACCAGTGTCTCCGGTCAGGTCAAGCTGACGAACGGCGATCAGTGGAGCGCCCGCACTGAAGACGGTTCGACCATCGCCGAAGGCGATCAGGTCTCCGTCGTCCGAATTGATGGCGCTGTCGCCGTCGTGACCGCATCGCAGAAGGGATAGCTCCATGGGTGGAGAAGACCTGACGTTTGGCCAGGCAGTAGGAATCCTGGCCATCATCATCCTGATTATTTTCGTGGTCACTACGATCGCGAAGGCGATTCGAATCGTGCCTCAGTCGTATGCCGGTCTGGTGGAACGGCTCGGGAAGTACCACCGCACCCTCTCCCCTGGCCCGCACCTGCTGGTGCCGATCATCGACCGGATGCGTCCCCTGATTGACCTCCGTGAGCAGGTGGTCTCGTTTCCGCCGCAGCCGGTGATCACCGAGGACAACCTGGTCGTCTCGATCGACACGGTGGTGTATTTCCAAGTCACCGACGCACGTGCAGCCACCTATGAGATCGCCAACTATCTGGCAGCCGTCGAACAGCTCACGACTACGACGCTTCGTAATGTGGTCGGTGGCCTGAACTTGGAAGAGGCGCTGACGAGCCGCGACTCTATTAACAACCAACTGCGCGCCGTCCTCGACGAGGCTACGGGCAAGTGGGGAATCCGAGTGGGCCGCGTCGAACTGAAGGCAATCGACCCGCCCGCCTCGATTCAGGACTCGATGGAAAAGCAGATGCGCGCTGAGCGTGACCGTCGCGCCGCCATCCTGAACGCCGAGGGTACGAAGCAGTCTGCCATCCTCGAGGCCGAGGGTCTTCGCCAGGCCGCGATCCTGCAAGCCGAGGGTCAGGCCAAGGCCGCGGTGCTCCAGGCGCAGGGTGAGGCAGAAGCAATCGCGACCGTGTTCAACGCGATTCACGCGGGCAAGCCAGATCACCTGCTGCTGGCCTACCAGTACCTGCAGACCCTGCCGAAGCTCGCTGAGGGCGACGCCAACAAGCTGTGGGTCATCCCGAGCGAGCTGACCGAGGCGCTCAAGGGCATTGGTCAGGCTTTCGGCAACTCGGCTCGTGGGAAGTAGTCGACGAGCGCCAGCCGCAGCATTCTTTGCTGGCGCGGGGGGGGGGGGGGGGGGGCAACCCCGCCGCGCGCCC
>JAEZHW010000089.1 GCA_023436775.1 Actinomycetes bacterium | reverse complement strand
TTTAGCCCCCCGCCCCCCCCCTCGCGTTTCTGTGCGGTGTTAGCCGAGCACGATGCTGAAGCCGAGGACCGCACTCACGATGCTGAGCACGGTCAGCACGATCGTCGGGATCGGCGTTTCCTTGCGTCGCGCGTGCACCACGGTCGCGCCCACCATGATGATGGCCAGTCCGATTGCTGCGATCGGGGTCAGGATCGGGGCGATGTTGGTGGCCAGCGGCACGATCAGGCCGATCGCGCCAAGCACCTCGAACAGACCGATCAATTTGGCGAACCATTGCGGGAAGTCCCCCGCCCAGCCCATGCCGGCGCCGACGAGACCTTCCTTGCTCTTGACGAGCTTGAAGGCTCCCGTGACCAGGAACAGCAGGGCCAGCAGGCCATTGATGATCCAGAGTGCAATCTGCATGTTGTCCCACCTCGCGTTCGATTCCGCGTGTGCGGAATGGTGAGGCCATCATCCCGGAATAATAGTTGTTGCGTCAATTTTTTTCGGGGCGGGCAACTCCGCCGCCGAGTTACCCGGCGAGCACCGCCTGGAATCCGAGCACCGCGCTGACGACCAGGAGCGCGGGCACTGGGATGGCCTTGAGCGGATTCTTGCGCCGGTGGACGTGATCGTGGACCGCGCCCACCATGATGATTGCGAGCCCGACGGCCGCGATCGGGGACAGGATCGGCATGATGCCGGTCATCATGCACCGTCATGTGCGCGCCCGACCTCCTCGCCCTTAGTTCAGCTCAGGGGTATCCAGCGGAATGACGCCGTCGTCATAGAGGTCAATCGCCAGGTCGCGAAGTGCGCGCAGTGCGTGCCGCTGCGTGAGCGGACCGTACGAAATGCGGGCCACGCCGAGCGCCTCATACTCGGCTGCGGACAGCGAACCCGGCAAGCCGATCACACTCACGCGATTCACCCCGAGACCGTCAACCAACTCCTCTGTCATGGCACGCGTGAGCACCCCGGGCACGAAGACGAGTGACGCGCCCGCCTCTAAGTACGCCCGCCCGCGACGCACCGCATCCTGGATACTCTCACTGACCGGACGGTCCCCGGCGAGCACGAGCGCATCAGTGCGCGCATTCAGCTGGAATCGAATGCCCTCGAACTCGGCAGCAGCGACCACCGCCTCGACGGCCGCCACCGATTCGGCAAGGGGCTGCAAACGATCCTCCACATTGCCGCCCACTGCGCCCGCGGCAATGGCCAGCTTCGTCGTTGCGCCGGGATCGCCGAATCCCGCATCGAGGTCAGCGCTCACCGGCAGATCGGTCGCCGCGCAGATCCGGCCGAGCGCGGCGATCGCGATCTCCAGCGGAATCTTGCCGTCAGCGTAGCCGTGACCTGCCGCGATCGAGTGCCCGGCGGTGGCCAGAGCAGTGGTCCCCGGCAGAGCTGCGATCACCTTGGCGGTGATGGGATCCCACACATTCACGACTCGCAGAATCGTCTCGGATTGGTGCAGTGCGCGGAGACGTTCCGCCTTCGCGACCAGTTCAGAGTGCGACATGCCCCGAACCTATAGGCCAGCGAGCCGGGCGTGGACGTCGTGCAGCGAATCACCAGAACATGGTCAGGTTTGCCGAGGCTGGCGCCTCGGGACGCTGCGATCGAATCGCCTACTGTGCGCTGAGTGCCGTC
This sequence comes from Actinomycetes bacterium, assembly GCA_023436775.1. GTDB lineage: Bacteria > Actinomycetota > Actinomycetes > Actinomycetales > Microbacteriaceae > JAEZHW01. The sequence continues at coordinate 44,910 of JAEZHW010000089.1, read as the reverse complement.
AGCAAGGCCTGCGCCAGGGCCCCGTAGGGATTCGGCAGCGCCACGATGATGCCGCCCTCAGGCCCAGCGACCCGCAACGCGGTCGCCCCCGCCAACGGTCCGGCACCCACGGTCACCACGTCCAACAGTTCAATATCCGCGATCGGCATGCCAGCGACCTGAACTGTCTTGTGGAAGTTCACCTGCTTCCACGCCACAATCAGATGCTGCGCGGTGACAACCAGGAACGCTTCTGCGCGCACGCCCGCCAGGTCAGCCACGGTCGGGAAGGCGAACGTCACGCGGTCCTCCCCCTGCCAATAGGGCGCGATCGCGGCGACGTATTCCGGAGCGGTAATGCGCCCAAACTGGAGCGCTGCGGCATCGTCGGTAAGGTGGGCAGTCGAGACCATGCCCTGATCAATGAGGTCGGCGATGTCGTGCGTGGTCACAGCAGTATTCTTGCCCATTTCTCTGGACGCCATCGGCGTTCCACAGGAATCGGGACCGCAGCGCTACTCTTCGACCGGATACTGCCGACGCAACCAGGCCTTCCTCGGCGAGCCGATGCTGCGGTTGCGCCGGATCCTGGGTGGTGGCTGGACGCTCGGATCCGCGATCGCGGCGGCAGCGAGCTCGGGAGTGTCAAAGTCGCCCACGCGCACAATGCCGCGCTGGATCACCCGTCGAGCGCGATACCGCACGTCCCCGAGGTCGACTCGCTGCTCCACCCAGCCCAACACGCGGTCGCCGTGAACGACCCGCCACACCTGGTCATCGATGGGGATGAGCACGGGGTTTCTCCTTTGTGGCAGGGCTACCCAGACAATAGTGATCGAAGTTTGGTCGTTCCTGCATGTCGAGCGCTGGCGCCACAAGGCACCAGCACCCATACCGTCCGGAATAGCAAAACGCCCCGCGGACGATGCCGCGGGGCGTGAAGCGTGTTGCTGGTGGAGCCTAGGGGAATCGAACCCCTGACCTCCTGCTTGCAAAGCAGGCGCTCTACCAATTGAGCTAAGGCCCCAGATGTATTAACGAGTTGGAATCTCTTGTGAAGATTCCGGTGGGGCTACCAGGACTTGAACCTGGGACCTCTTCATTATCAGTGAAGCGCTCTAACCACCTGAGCTATAGCCCCGTAAACCAGATATGACCTTATCGCACGAATGCCCACTTGGCCAAACTGGCTCAGCCTCAGTTGTTGGTGAAGCCGACGAGCAGGCCACCGGTGATCTTCACGCTCACGTTGTAGAGCAACGAAGCGACCGCACCAAGGGCGCTGCCGAAGACAATCAGCACGCCCGCAGCCACGAAGGTGAACATCATCAGCGGGCCGAACTGCAGCCACACCAGCAGGTCCTGACCACTCTCACCCATCAAGTCGTTGAGCAGCGAGCTGACCTGATCGATGGCACCCATCATGTTCAGCACCTGCCAGACCAGCGCCATCATGACCACCATGGCGATTGCCAGGGTGAGGCAGACCAGGAACGACAACTTCAAGGCGGACCAGAAGTCGATGTAGACCAGGCGGAGACGCACCTGCTTCGACGTCGCCGCGGCCTTGGTGTTTCGCTGGTTGGCGAGACGGTCTGCGACGTTACTCATTCGCGGCTCCATCCTTTTCCGTGTCCTCCGCGGCCGGTGCTGCTTCCGCGGTGTCGCTGGCCTCGGCAGCGTTCACTGCGGTCGGCACTTCGTCATCATCCCCGAGGTTTCGCTCGGAATTCCGGGCAATGGCGAGAATCTTGTCGTCATCGTCCAGGCGAGCAAACACAACACCCATGGTGTCGCGCCCCTTGGCCGGAACTTCGGCCACGGCTGAGCGTACCACCTTGCCGCTGGCCAGAACCACGAGAACTTCGTCGTCGTCCTCGACAATCAGCGAACCCACAAGATCGCCACGACGTTCTTCCAGCTTGGCGACCTTAATGCCGAGGCCGCCTCGCTGCTGCGGACGGTACTGACCCACCTCGGTGCGCTTGGCGAATCCGCCCTCAGTGACCACGAACACGTACCCGTTGTCACTGATCACCGAGGCGCTCAGCAGCGAGTCGTCGCCGCGGAAGTGCATGCCGATAACACCCGAGGTCGCGCGACCCATCGGGCGCATCGACTCGTTCGAGGCAGAGAAGCGGATCGACATTCCCTTGCGGCTGACCAGCAGCAGTTCGTCCTCTTCGGACACCAGCAGTGCGGAGACCAGCTCGTCGCCCTCGCGCAGGTTGATCGCGATGATGCCACCCGAACGGTTCGTGTCGTACTCGCTGAGTGCAGTCTTCTTGACCAGGCCACCCTTGGTAGCGAGCACCAGATACGGCGCCGCCTGGTAGTCCTTGATGTCCAGAATCTGGGCGATCTGTTCATCCGGTTGTAGGGCGAGCAGGTTCGCGACGTGCTGACCCTTGGCGTCGCGGCCAGCTTCCGGCACCTCATAGGCCTTGGCGCGGTACACACGACCAAGGTTCGTGAAGAACAGCAGCCACTGGTGCGTCGTGGTGACGAAGAAGTGCTCGACCACGTCGTCGGCGCGCAGTTGGGCGCCCTTGACGCCCTTGCCGCCGCGGTGCTGCTGGCGGTAGTTGTCGCTGCGCGTGCGCTTGATGTATCCGTCGCGGGTGACGGTGACCACCATCTCCTCTTCCGGGATGAGGTCCTCCATGCTCATGTCACCGCCATAGCCGTGCATGATCTGGGTGCGACGGTCATCACCGAAACGGTCGGTGATTTCCTTGAGTTCAGCCGAGATGATCTGGCGCTGACGCATTGGGTCGGCCAGGATCGCGTGATACTCGGCGATGCGACGCTCAATTTCGTCGTGCTCGTCGATGATCTTCTGGCGCTCCAGGGCAGCGAGGCGACGCAGCTGCAGGTCCAGGATGGCCTGTGCCTGCAGTTCGTCGATCCCCAGCAGCCCCATCAAGCCTTGACGAGCGTCGTCAACGTCGGCCGAGGCGCGGATCAGCGCGATGACCTCGTCGAGCGCATCGAGGGCCTTCAGGTAGCCGCGCAGGATGTGCGCGCGCTCTTCGGCCTGGCGCAGGCGGAACTGCGTGCGCCGCACGATCACGTCAATCTGGTGGTTGACCCAGTGCGTGATGAACGCGTCCAGCGGCAGCGTCTGCGGGACGCCATCGACGATGGCGAGCATGTTCGCGCCGAAGGTTTCCTGCATCTGGGTGTGCTTGTACAGGTTATTCAGCACAACCTTGGCCACGGCATCGCGCTTAAGCACGATGACGAGGCGCTGACCAGTACGACCTGAGGTTTCGTCACGTACGTTCGCGATGCCCTGCAGCTTGCCGTCGCGGACCAGTTCGGCGATCTTGTCGGCCAGGTTGTCCGGGTTCACCTGGTACGGCAGTTCCGAAACCACCAGCGAGGTGCGGCCCTGGATCTCTTCAACCTCAACCACTGCGCGCATAATGATCGATCCGCGGCCGGTGCGATAGGCGTCCTGAATGCCCTTAGTGCCCAGAATCAGCGCGCCGGTCGGGAAGTCAGGTCCCTTGATGCGCTCCATGAGGGCAGTGAGCAGCTCTTCGCGCGTCGCGTCCGGGTGCTCCAATGCCCACTGAGCGCCCTCAGCCACCTCGCGCAGGTTGTGCGGCGGGATGTTGGTGGCCATACCGACGGCGATACCAATCGATCCGTTGACCAGCAGGTTCGGGAACCGCGCCGGCAGCACCGTCGGCTCCTGGGTGCGGCCGTCGTAGTTGTCCGCAAAATCCACAGTGTCTTCGTGGATGTCGCGGACCATTTCCATGGCCAGCGGGGCCATCTTCGTCTCGGTGTATCGCGGTGCAGCGGCGCCGTCGTTACCGGGCGAACCGAAGTTGCCCTGACCAAGTGCCAGCGGGTAGCGCAGGCTCCAGGGCTGCACCAGGCGCACCAGGGTGTCGTAAATCGCCGAGTCACCGTGCGGGTGGAACTGGGCCATCACGTCACCGACGACGCGAGCCGACTTCGAGAACGCGCGGTCGGGGCGGAATCCGCCATCGAACATGGCGTAGATCACACGGCGGTGCACCGGCTTGAGGCCGTCGCGGACATCCGGCAGCGCGCGGCCGACAATCACGCTCATTGCATAGTCGAGGTAACTGCGCTGCATTTCCAGCTGCAGGTCGACCTGCTCGATCTTGTCGTGGCCGTGGGCCTCGTTGGTCACGTCCGCCTCGCCGGCGGGGGGCAGCTCAGATGTCAAGGAACCGCACGTCCTTTGCGTTCTTCTGGATGAAGCTGCGGCGCGCCTCGACGTCATCACCCATCAGGGTGGAGAACATCGCGTCGGCGGCGGCAGCATCGTCGAGGGTCACCTGCAACAGCGTGCGGGTGGCCGGGTTCATGGTGGTCTCCCAGAGTTCGTCGTAGTTCATCTCGCCGAGACCCTTGTAGCGCTGCACCGAGTTTTCCTTGGGCAAACGCTTGCCAGCGGCCTGACCACGGGCAATGGCCTGGTCGCGCTCAGCGTCACTGAAGACGAATTCGTGCTCGGCGTTGCTCCACTTGATCCGGTAGAGCGGCGGCTGCGCCAGGTAGACGTATCCCAGCTCGATCAGTGGCCGCATGAAGCGGAACAGCAGCGTCAACAACAGCGTCGAGATGTGCTGGCCGTCCACATCGGCATCGGCCATCAGCACGATCTTGTGGTAGCGCACCTTGCTCGCGTCGAACTCCTCGCCCACACCGGCACCGAAGGCGGTGATCATGGTCTGGATTTCGGCATTGCCCAGGGCGCGGTCGAGGCGCGCCTTCTCGACATTCAGAATCTTGCCTCGCAGCGGCAGGATCGCCTGGGTCTCGGGGTTACGACCACGGACGGCCGAACCGCCGGCGGAGTCACCCTCGACCAAGAAGATCTCGGAGGCCGCCGGATCCTTGCTCGAGCAGTCCTTCAGCTTGCCGGGCATACCAGCGGATTCGAGCAGACCCTTGCGACGAACCGTCTCACGCGCCTTGCGGGCGGCGATGCGTGCGGTCGCAGCCTGGATGGCCTTGCGGATCACTTCCTTGGCCTGGCTGGGGTTGCGGTCAAACCAGTCATTGAGCTGGTCGCCGGTGATCTTCTGTACGAAGGCCTTGGCCTCGGTGTTCCCCAGCTTGGTCTTGGTCTGACCCTCAAACTGCGGTTCGCCAAGCTTCACCGAAATGACGGCGGTCAAGCCTTCACGGATGTCTTCGCCGGAAAGGTTGTCATCCTTGTCCTTGAGCAGACCCTTGTCGCGTGCGTAGCGGTTCACCAAGGTGGTGAGCGCCGCCCGGAAACCTTCCTCGTGTGTACCACCTTCATGCGTATTGATGGTGTTCGCATAGGTGTGCACCGACTCGGTGTAGGCCGTCGTCCACTGCATCGCGACCTCCACTGAGAGACGTCGCTCAGTGTCTTCGGCCTCGAAGGCGATGATTTCTGGGTGAACCAGGTCCGCTTTCTTGGCCTTGTTCAGATATTCGACGTAGTCGACGAGGCCGCGTTCGTAGTGGAAGGTCACCGGCTCAACCGGTTCTTCACCTTCGGCCGGCGGTCGCTCATCGATCAGGGTGATGGACAGACCCTTGTTCAGGAACGCCATCTGCTGGAATCGGGTCTTGAGCGTGTCGTAGTCGAACACGACCGTCTCGAAGATTTCGTCGTTCGGCCAGAAGGTCTGCTGGGTACCGGTCTCGTCCGAGGCCTCCCCCTGTGCCAGCGGTGCGTCAGCGACACCGTTGGTGAAGTTCACGCGCCACACATGCCCCTGGCGCTTGACCACCGTCTCGACGCGCTTGGACAGCGCGTTCACCACCGAGATACCGACGCCGTGCAGACCACCCGAGACGGCATATCCGCCACCGCCGAACTTTCCACCGGCGTGCAGGATGGTCATGACCACCTCGACGGTGGACTTCTTCTCTACCGGGTGCTCGTCAACCGGGATGCCACGGCCATTGTCCTGCACGCGGACGCCGCCGTCCGCAAGCAGGGTGATGGTGATCTGGTCGCAATAGCCAGCGAGTGCCTCATCGACCGAGTTGTCCACGACTTCGTAGACCAGGTGGTGCAGACCGCGCGGACCGGTAGAACCGATGTACATACCCGGGCGCTTCCGGACTGCCTCCAGCCCCTCGAGCACCTGAATCGCATCAGCACCGTAAATGTCGTTCGGGTCGGCGGCAGTTGGTTCAGTAGACATACGCGGCGGTGCTCCTCAGCGATCATGTCCGCTGTTCGTGGGCTCTCCTCCACGTTGGGCGCGCTGTGCACGCACCAGCGCAGCTCCACGCGCGGACGACCTCTTCATTCTAGTCCGCTTCTGACGGTTCTTGCTGGATATACGCCCGCCTGAGGGCCTGAAATGCAGCCGGTGACCGAATTTGTCTGGCTAACCGTAAGTATCGCGTACGCCCCGCCCTGGAATCGCTCTGGGGCCGTGTTTCCAGCTTGGGGTGTTGGGGGTCAGAAAGCGGATGGTTTCGATGCCCGCATCCGGGTACCGCTCGGCGACGCGGTCCAGGAGGGTTGAACGAAGCAGTTGCAACTGCTTAGCCCAGGCCGTGGAATCACATCGAACCACCAGCACACCGGCTTCGATGCCCACGGGTTGCGTGTGCCTGGCAACGTCGGCGCCACAGAGTTCAGGCCAGCTCAAGAGCAGGTCAGCTTGAGCCAGCGGTGACTGCCAGTCGTACTCACGGACGAGCCGGCCCAAGACGGCACCGATTCCGCGGGGGTCGCGCCCCGGGGCGAACGGTTCATCGCCCGGGGATGTTTCACGTGAAACACGACGTCGCTTTGGGCCGGCGAAGACATCGCGAAGGTGCCGATAGAACCGAACCGCCTCGTTCATCGGTGCACCTCCTCTCGTGATGTTTCACGTGAAACCCGTCCTCGGCGCAGCGTGACCTCGCGTGGGCCGGTGTCCTGCTGCCCGATCACTCGATCACCTCGCCGGCTGCAATCCTGATGATGGTCGCGGTTGGCAACTCCGGCAAGTCCTCGGCCACAGCTGCGGTGATCAGCACCTGCTCGAAGTCAGCGATTGCTGCTGCCAGACGCTCTCGACGCCCCGAATCTAGTTCAGCGAACACGTCGTCCAGCACAACGATCGGATCACCGGTACGCGAATCATTCCGCACCAGGGCCGCCACCGCGAGCTTCAATGCCAGAGCGTACGACCACGATTCGCCATGACTTGCATAGCCGCGAACTGGCAGTTCCCGAAGCCACCACACCACGTCGTCGCGATGTGGGCCCACGAGCGAAACGCCGCGGTCCAACTCCTTTGGTCGCCGCTCCTGCAGTACCGCCCGAAATCGCTCGATCACCGTGTGCACGGTAGGCACCTCATCGGTGAGCTGCCTCGCGAGGTCGGTGGGGATGGTCGCTGCCTCAACGTCATCCTCATCAGCACTTGACCCGTACACCGTGGACGACATTCCTACTTCGACTGGGTGGTCGGAGGAAGCAATCTGGTGATACGCCTGCTGCAGATGCGGACGCAGATCCACGAGGAACTGCCATCGAGCCGCCACGATGGTTGCACCGAGCTCGATCAGTTTGTCGTCCCACAGTTCCAAGGTGCTGAGGTCAGGCGACCGAACGCCGCGCGCGGTGCGGAGCAAGGTATTGCGTTGCCGGAGCACCCGCTCGTAGTCAGCGATGGTGCTCGCCAACCGAGGCGTTCGCTGCACCAGCGCCTGATCCAGAAATGCTCGTCGGCCTGCAGGGCCGCCTCGAACCAAGGCCAGATCTTCAGGGGCAAAGAGCACAGCAGATACTGCTGCGGGCAGCTCTCGCAACTTTGCCGCTCGGCCGCCGAGCTGCGCTCGATTGGCGCCCTGGCGATTCAGTTCGATGTCGATGCTGAGGCGTCGCTGCTCGTGCGCGGCTTCCATCCGAATAATCGCTTGGCTTGCCCCGGCGCGAATCAGAGCGCCGGTGTCGGCAACGCGGTGGCTCCCCAAGGTGCTGGGATAACAGACAGCTTCGACCAAGTTGGTCTTCCCCTGACCATTTCGGCCGAGGAACACGGTGATACCGCTGGATAGCGTCAGATCGAGCTGCACCCAGTTTCGGTAATCCCACAGTTGCAAGCGCTCAAGGCGCATGACACACCACCTGCATTACTCAGCAGGCTTGACGGCGTGGCCACCAAACTGATTGCGCAATGCCGCCACCGCCTTCATCGCCGGCGAGTCCTCCTGCCGCGAGACGAACCGAGCAAAGATGGAGGCGCTGATGGCCGGCACCGGGACAGCGTTCTCAATCGCTTCTTCGATCGTCCAGCGACCTTCGCCGGAGTCTTCCACATAGCCCTCAATCCGTTCAAGCTCCGGATCCGCCTCCAGCGCCCGGACCAACAGCTCTAGCAGCCATGACCGGACCACCGTACCGCGCTGCCACGCTTTGAAGGTGCCCACGACGTCGGTGACGATGTCCTTCTTCGTCAGCAGTTCGTATCCTTCGGCATACGCCTGCATGATGGCGTACTCAATGCCGTTGTGCACCATCTTGGCGTAGTGACCCGATCCCACTGATCCGGCGTGCACAAATCCTTCTTCGCGAGGCCCTTCTGGACGAAGCGCATCAAAGATCGGCATGACGCTCGCGACATCTTCAGCCGCACCCCCAACCATCAGGCCGTAACCGTTGTCCTTGCCCCACACGCCACCGGACACACCGGCATCGATGTAGCGAATACCGTGCTCGGCCAACAGCGCTGCGTGCTCGTAATCGTCGGTGAACTTGGAGTTACCGCCCTCAATGATCAGGTCACCCGGTTCCAACAGCGTGGCTAGCTCGTCGATGACCGCACGCGTCGGAGCACCGGCCGGCACCATAACCCAAACCACACGAGGTGCACGCAGAGCAGCGACGAGCCCAGGCAGATCAGCAACGTCCGATGCATCCGGATTCCGGTCGTACCCGACGACTTCATGTCCGGCGGCTTGCAAACGGGAACGCATGTTCCCACCCATACGGCCAAGACCCACCATGCCGAGCTGCATCGAGCGTACTCCTCGCTGTCCCGACTCGTGGCTGCGGGACTCTAGCCTGTGCAGGCCCGACGCTAGCGAAGCAGAAGGTTGGGCTGCAGCAAGTAACGATAGTCCTCACTACCGTCGGAATCCTTCGAATGCTGCGCAGTAATCAGCACCGGACCCGGCTTGTTGGGATTGTCCGTCTTCGTGAAGCCGAGACGCGCATACTCCGCGTGCAACGACCGGAGACCATCGAGCAAGAACTGCGGCTTCAGCGACACCACCGTGTCATCACCGGTCAGCACCACATCAATCGATTCAGAGGCCTGCGCTTGCTCAGAACCAATGGCCTCGAGGGTGACCTGACCGCCCGAGAAGCTGAAGCGGAGCGCCGATTCGCGTTCCAACACCGTCTGCACACGGTTGGTCGCCTCGATCAGTTCGGCTGTGCTCACCACCGCCGAGTCCTCGACCGAAGCAGGGAAGAGTCGCTTGACCGGCGGGAAATTGCCTTTGATCAGCAGGGAGGTCACCGTCTTCTTCTCAGCGCGGAAGGCAATGAGCTCCTTCTCCTCGCTGCGCTGCAGGATGACTTCGATCTGCGAAGCGTGCGCGAACGTGCGACCAATTTCCTGCAGCGTACGGGCCGGCACCAGTGCCGTCACAGCCTCGGTGATGTCTTCCGAGTCCCACGGGATCGTGCGAACGGCAACGCGGTAGCGGTCGGTTGCCACCAGGTCGAGGCTCGTTTCCGAGATCTCGAGGTTCACACCAGTGATCACCGGCGTCACATCATCGCGGCTTGCTGCAAGCACCACCTGTGCCACTGCCTCCGTGAAGGCATCCGCCGGCACCAGCCCGCGCTGACCACTCACCTGCGGCAAGGTCGGGTACTCCTCAACCGGCATGCTCGACAAGCTGAAGCGTGCGCTACCGGCAGCGACGATCACCTTGTTGTCTTCCGTGCTGACCCGGACGGGAGCGTTCGGCAGCTTGGCAGCAATCTCGGCGAGCAGGCGCCCAGACACCACCACACGGCCCGGTTCGTCGATCGTTGCTGCGATCTCAGTCTGGGCCGACACCTCGTAGTCGAAGGACGAGAGGATCAGCGAATCACCGGTCGCCTCGATCAGCACACCACTCAGAATCGGCAGTGTGGTGCGCTGCGGCAACAGCTTCACGGCAAAGGACACTGCTTCACTGAAGACGTCCCGGTTCGCTTCGAACTTCACGATCGTTGCCTCTCAATCCATTCCCGTCACACGAGCACGCTGTGCGTCGCGGTTCCACCATGCTAGTGGCCTGATTGGGCTCCTGGAATTTGTTCTTGTCTTCTGGCGCGGTGCGAAACGTTGTTGGCGATGTGCGACTCAGAGAAATCGTTAATCGCAATAACCCTTGTGGAGAGTGTGGATACTCAGCGCGACATCTTGAAATTTCAAGAAACTACATCCGTGAAAGATGTGCACAGGTTGTGGAAGATCCTGTGAACAACTTCGGGTCCCGGGTCCGTGTTTCCGAATTCTCCACAGTTCGAGTCTGGTTTTACACAGAGATTTCGGGATTTTGACCCACTTGTCCACAATTCTGTGCACACGCACTGCCGCGGCTCCGTGGCGGCGGCTTTCCACAGGGCTACTTGTAGCGGTGGTTCTGCTTGATGCGAGCCGACAATTCCGTGACCTGGTTGTAGATGGAGCGACGCTCCTTCATGAGCTCGGAAATCTTCTTGTTCGCGTACATCACCGTGGTGTGGTCACGACCGCCAAACAGCTGACCGATCTTGGGCAGCGACAGGCTCGTGAGTTCGCGACACAGGTACATCGCGATTTGCCGTGCCGTTGCAACGGCTGCCGACCGAGAGGATCCATAGAGGTCGTCCACACTCAGGCGGAAGTATTCGGCAGTGTGATTGATGATGTCGATGGGGGCGATCACGTTGTCTTCGTCTAGCGTGATCAGATCCTTGAGCACGGTCTGCACCGTGGGCAGGTCAACCGGTGCGTTGTTGAGATTGGCGAAGGCGGTAACACGAATCAGCGTGCCTTCGAGTTCGCGAATGTTGGAGCTCACCTTCGATGCGATGTACTCGAGGATCTCGTCCGGCACCTGCAGTTTTTCGCTCTGCGCTTTCTTGCGCAGAATTGCGATACGCGTTTCCAGCTCGGGCGTCTGCACGTCCGTGATGAGACCCCACTCAAATCGAGTGCGCATCCGGTCCTCGAAGCCGGTCAGCTTCTTGGGTGCAACGTCGCTGGTAATCACCACCTGCTTGTTGTGCTCATGCAGCGTGTTGAAGGTGTGAAAGAACGCTTCCTGGGTGGAGTCCTTGCCCTGCAGGAACTGAATGTCGTCGATCAGCAGGATGTCAATGTCGCGATAGCGCGATTGGAACAGCGATGCGCGGTTGTTGGCGATCGAGTTGATGAAGTCGTTGGTGAACTCTTCCGAAGACACGTAACGAACCCGGATCCCGGGATACAGACTCTGTGCGTAGAGGCCGATCGCGTGCAGCAGGTGGGTCTTACCGAGGCCCGAGTCGCCATAGATAAACAACGGGTTGTAGGCCTTCGCCGGCGCCTCAGCCACAGCCACAGCAGCCGCGTGCGCGAAACGGTTGGAGCCACCGATGACGAAGTTGTCGAAACTGTACTTCGGGTTGATGCGTGAGTCCGGCTGACGACCCGAGCGCACCGATTCCGCTGGCGAGGTGGCGGGTGTGAGACCGGGATCGACCAGCGGCGAGTCGGTGCTTTCGAAGACCGCGTCCGAGCTCTGCGCCTCGCCGAGTTCCGGGTTCACCACCACAGCGAAGTTCGTGATGGTTTCGCTCGAGTCCGATGCCGCCAGAGCTTCCAGCAGCGGAACCCGGATGCGCTGTTCCAGCATGCCGCGAGTGAGGTCGTTCGGGACTTCCAGGTAGAAGGTACCGCTCAATACGCCCTTGGGCTCGACCAGGTTGATGAAGCCATGCAGCTGGGGCGTAATGCGCTGATCCGAAAGCAGGCGCGACAAGACGTCGCTCCAGATTCCCGCGGCAGCGTTCGTTGCCTCAGCCATCCCGGCCATTCCTTCCCATCGACACCCAAGTATCCACAAGGTTATCCACTCACCTGTGGATGATTGTTGATACCTGTGGATAAATTACTCGTTCTCCATAAGAGTGCCAACGTTCCACGTGAAACACGCCACGGCGGTGCTGGCTGGTGGCGGCCCGCTGCGGACCGCCATACACCACGGAGTTTGATCCCGGTGCAGGAAACGCCTATTCTTAATCAGTTGATCGCAGCATGGCCTGCGAAACCCACGGATTTCCGGCACTGCCGGTGAGGAGTAGTAGAACCATGAGCAAGCGCACGTTCCAGCCGAACAACCGTCGTCGGGCCAAGACCCACGGTTTCCGCGCCCGTATGCGTACCCGCGCCGGCCGCGCCATCCTGTCGGCTCGTCGCGCCAAGGGACGCACCGAACTCTCCGCCTAGTTCGCGTGCTTGCTCGCGCGAACCGGCTGCGCACCGCGGAGGACTTCCGTGGCACGCTGCGCAAGGGCCGTCGTCGCGCTGGCACCTTCACGGTGGTCAGCACCGTGACCCTTCCAGAGACATCGCAGCAGCCCACCCGCTTCGGCTTCATTCTGAACCGACGGGTGGGCAATGCTGTTGTTAGGAACCGTTTGCGTCGGCAGCTTCGCGCCATCGCCCACGAACTGTTGCCCGGCTTGCCCCCAGGACTGAACATCGTCATCCGCGTGCTTCCCGGTGCAGCGGCGGCGACCTGGGAGGATCTCCGCGCCGAGGTCATTCCAGCGATTGATCGGAACCGGTCATGAAAGCAATCTGGGACTTCGCCAGACTCCTGCCGAGGAATACCGGTATTCTGCTGCTGCGCGGCTACCGCGCGGTGATTTCTCCGCTCTACGGCCAAGTGTGCCGGTACTACCCGAGTTGTTCTGCGTACACCTTGGAGTCAGTCCAGCAATACGGCTTGCTTCGAGGTTCGTGGCGTGGTGGTCGCAGGATTCTGCGCTGCCACCCGTGGGCTCGAGGTGGAGTTGACGAAGTGCCGCCACATCCGCGCGGCGTACAGCTCAACAATTTCGGTTTCGTGATCGCAACCGGAGAGGGTAAGCATGGAATTCTTTAACCTGATCCTCACCCCGATCAAGTGGGTCATCGAACTCGTCTTGGTCGCGTGGCACTGGGTCTTCACTCAGCTCGGCCTGCCGGCTGACAGCGGCGCCGCGTGGGTGCTCTCGCTGCTCGGCCTGGTGGTCGTGGTTCGTGGCGCCATGATTCCGCTCTTCGTGAAGCAGATCCGCTCGCAGCGCAAGATGCTCGAGATCGCCCCCGAACTCAAGCGCATTCAGGCGAAGTACAAGGGCAAGCGCGATCAGTACTCGATGCAGGCGCAGCAGCGTGAGATGAGCGCGCTCTACGCCAAGCACGGCACGAGCCCCTTCGCCTCCTGCTTGCCACTGCTGATTCAGATGCCGATCTTCTTCGGTCTGTTTACGGTGATCCAGCACGCGGCGAACACTCCGGACCTGCCGGGTGTGGGTCTGATGACGCCGGAACTGAACAACCAGTTCGCCTCGGCCACGATCTTCGGCGCCCCGTTGTCGACCACGTTCACTGCTGCCGTCGAAGCCGGTGGTCCCTACCAGGTCTTTATCCTGGCTCCGATCCTGGTCGCACTGATGATCACCTCGCAGTTCATTACGCAGCTGCAGATCGTCTCGAAGAACACCACCGACGAGATCAAGAACTCGCCGACCTTCCGCATGCAGCGCATCATGCTGTATGTCTTCCCGCTGGCCTTCCTGTTCTCGGGCGCCTTCTTCCCGATGGGCCTGGTCATCTACTGGGTGTTCACCAACCTCTGGACCATGATCCAGCAGTTCATCGTGATTCGTAACGCCCCGACCCCGGGCACTCCCGCTGCACGAGCCAAGGCCGAGCGCGATGCCGCTCGCCGTGCTCGCAAGGGCATCGTGGACGAGCCGGAGGCGCCGGCAGTCGAGGCACCGACCAAGGCACAGCGCCAGCAACCGGTCGGCAAGAACCGCGCCAAGAAGCAGGGTGGTAAGAAATGACGGACCCAACCGCAGCCGACGCCGTGGTCGAGGAAGCCAACGGTGAGCCGGACGAGGGTGACCTCGCCGCCGACTACTTGGAAGGCCTCCTCGACATCGCCGAACTCGATGGTGACATCGACATCGACTTCGTCAACGGCCGCTATCAGTTGAGCGTCGCTGCCCCGGCTGGCAGTAACGTCTCGGTGCTGGCCAAGCCGGATACCGTCAATGCGCTGCAGGAACTGCTGCGCCTGGCCGTGCAGAACAAGACCGGCGAATTCTCGCGCCTGGTGCTCGATATCGCCGGCTCGCGCGAGGCGCGTGCGGCAGAGCTGGCGACGCTGGTTGACCGGGCCATTGCCAAGATCGAGGCTGGGGCGACGCGTGCTGCGCTGCCGCCGATGTCCTCGTATGAGCGCAAGCTGGTGCACGACCTGGTCGCCGAGCGCGGCTATCGTTCTGAATCCGAAGGCGAAGGCCGCGACCGCCACACGGTCATCACCGGCGCTTAGGTCTCATGAGCAACGTTCCACGTGGAACAATGCGGGTCGCGCCCGACCCGGACCAGCCGGTCGAGGTCGAGCTGGAACCGGCGTTTGCGGCTGACCTGTTCGGCGACTCCATTGACCTGGCCCGCCGATTCGTGGCGGACCTGGCCGAGCATGGCATCGAACGCGGCCTGATTGGTCCGCTGGAACCGGCGAGGCTGTGGACGCGTCACGTCATCAATTCGGCGCTGCTTGCTCCCCTGTTGCGTCCGGGTCGAGTCGGCGACTTGGGTTCCGGCGCGGGATTGCCCGGCCTGGTGCTCGCACTGGCACGGCCTGATGTGCAGATGGTGCTGATCGAGCCGATGGAGCGTCGCGTCGCATGGTTGCAGGAAGAGTCGGATCGCCTGGGACTGACCAACGTCGAGGTGGTGCGAGCTCGGGCCGAAGAGGCCCGCGTCGCCCCGCTGAACCAGATCACAGCGCGTGCGGTTAAGGCCTTCTCAGGCTTGATTCCGATGGCGGTGCCGTTGCTCGCACCCGGTGGTGAGCTGATCTTTTTGAAGGGCGCCTCGGCTCAGGCTGAGATCGAAGCGGCCGCAAAACCAATCCGTCGCTTCCATCTGCACAATGTGGAAGTGATCACTCTGGGAGAGCCCTGGGGAACAGAAAGCACGAACGTCATTCGGGCTAGTTTGGTCACCGAGGTAGCGCCCGGATAGTCTGAAACGCCGGCGAGTCCTGCCACGGGTGGGTCTGCCCGAACTCTAGGAATATCGAGGTTTCATCAGCATGAGTCAGTACGGCGAGCAGTTTGGTCAGGGGAGCGTTCCGGGACCGGTGAATCCGCCGCAGGGGGGCGCTGCGCCGCAGGGGGGCGCTGCGCCGCAGCAGTGGCCTGCTCAGCAGGGGTTCCCGGGCCAGGCATTCCCGAACCCTGTTCAGGAAACCCCTGGTCAGCCGCAGGTTCCCGCCGCGGCACCGTCGGCGCAGGACCCGTTCCTGCTGCCGCCGCAGTTCGGCCAGCCGGGTCAGCCCGATCCCTTCCAGCAATTCCTGGAACAGCAGGCACCGCAGGGCGTCGAGGCTGTTGCCGCACCTGCCGACTCGTTCCCGCAGCAACCGGCCCAGCCTGCCTTCCCGCAGGAGCCGCAGGCACAGCCGCAGCAGCAGTTCGGCGTTGAGCAGCCGCAGCAGGCAGCGCCGCAACCCGAGCAGCCCGCCGCCCCGGCACAGCAGTTCGAGCAGCCGGCGCAGCAGTTCGAGCAGCCGGCACAGCAGTTGCCGAACGTCGCGCCGCAGCACATGCAGCAGCCGGTCGCCAGCGAAGAGCCCGCGGTGTACGTGCCGCCGGCCGCCGAAGCTCCGGCGCCGAACCCCGCCCAGCGCTTCCCGCTGCCGACCCAGACCCGCGTGTTCGCCGTGTCGAATCAGAAGGGTGGCGTCGGAAAGACCACCTCGACGGTCAACCTTGCCGTGGCGCTCGCCCAGGCCGGCGCCCGGGTGCTCGTCATCGATCTCGACCCGCAGGGCAACGCCTCGACCGCGCTCGGGGTGGACCACCGCGCCGAGGTGTCCAGCGTCTACAACGTGCTGATCGACTCGACCCCGCTGGCCGAGGTCGTGCAGACCAGCACCGAGGCGCCGAACCTGTTCGTCGTCCCGGCCACCATCCACCTCGCCGGTGCCGAGATCGAACTGGTCTCGCTGGTCGCCCGTGAGCAGCGCCTGCGCACGGCCCTCGCCCGCTACCTGAGCGAGGTCCCCGGCGGCTTCCACTACGTCTTCATCGACTGCCCGCCGTCGCTCGGCCTGCTCGCGATCAACGCGCTGGTCGCAGCCAACGAGGTGCTGATCCCGATCCAGTGCGAGTACTACGCGCTTGAGGGTCTGAGCCAGTTGCTCGCCACGATCGAGCAGGTCAAGGTGCACCTGAACCCGAGCCTGCGGCTGTCGACCATCCTGCTGACGATGTTCGACTCGCGCACCAAGCTCGCCTCGCAGGTCGCCGACGAGGTGCGCACGCACTTCCCGCGCGAGACGCTCTCCACGATCATTCCCCGATCCGTGCGCGTCTCCGAGGCTCCGAGCTATGGTCAGACGGTGATCACCTACGACAATGGCTCGATTGGTTCGCTGTCCTACCAGGAGGCCGGTGCTGAGATCGCTCAGCGCGGCACCGCCCGATAATGGCGGCGCCGAAGCGCACCGGTCTGGGCCGGGGCATCGGAGCGCTCATCCCGACCGCACCCGCGGAAGGTGACGCGCGCCCGGTCGACGTGTTCTTTGCCGGCAACCCCGCCGGCGAGGCACCGGTCGGCGCCCCTGCCGCCGCCAACGACGCCCCGGGCCTGGTCCAGGTCCCCGGCGCCCGACTGGCGCACCTGAATCCGGCGCACATCGTCCCGAACCGCGTCCAGCCGCGCAAGGAATTCCGCGAGGAAGAACTCGCCGAACTCGTGCACTCGGTCCGTGAGTTCGGTGTGCTGCAGCCCATCGTGGTGCGGCCACTGGAGATTGTCGACGGTGAGCAGCGCTACGAGCTGGTCATGGGCGAACGGCGCCTGCGCGCCAGCAAGATCGCCGGCCTCGACGCCATCCCGGCCGTCATCCGTGACACCGCAGACGACGAGATGCTCCGCGATGCGTTGTTGGAAAACCTGCACCGCGCCGAGCTGAACCCGCTGGAAGAGGCCTCGGCCTACCAGCAGTTGCTGTCGGACTTCGGGATCACGCAGGAACAACTCGCCGACCGGCTCGGTCGTTCGCGTCCGCAGATCACCAACACCTTGCGATTGCTGCGCCTACCGGAAGCCGTGCAGCGTCGGGTCGCCAGCGGCGTGCTTTCGGCCGGTCACGCCCGCGCGATCCTCGCCGCCGGTGAAGCCGAGGCGATGGTGAAGCTCGCCGACAAGATCGTGAATGAGGGCCTGTCGGTCCGCGATGCCGAAGCACTCGCTGCCGCGACGAAGCCGGAGGCCAAGAAGAAGCCGAAGCCCCGGGCTGGCGGTCGCCAGGACCAGCTGGCGGAGGTCGCTGACCTGCTCGGCGACAAGCTGAATACTCGAGTTCGCATCGCGCTCAGTGCCACGAAGGGCCAGATCGTGATCGACTTCGCCACGATCGAGGACCTGAATCGGATCCTCGGCGAGATGGGTATCGACCGCAAGGCCTTCTAAGCCTGGACATACCGAGAACGGCGCCAGATCCCTCACGGAGCTGGCGCCGTTTCGTGTGCTGTGTCGGGCAGTGCGGCAGGCCTACTTGGTCCCGGCCGCCGCGATGCTCTGTTCGACCAGGGTCGTGTACACCCAGCCGAGGTCGTGACCGGCCGCTTCGAGGGCGAGCGGGTACGGCGCCGACTCGGTCAGGCTCGGGTTGATGCTGGTCTCGAGGAACCACGGAGTGCCCGCGGCGTCGATGATGAAGTCCGTGCGCGAGAGCTGGTGCAAACCGAACTCTCGGTGCGCGATAAGGGCACCCTCGGCCGCGCGCGCTGCCGCCTCGGCGGAAATGCGCGCCGGCGTGTAGAAGTGCGTCTCGCCCAGGTTCACTCGGGTCTCAAAATTGTAGAACCGGTTTGGCGAATCAATCTCGACCGGCGGCAACGTCACCGGGCCATCGCCAGAGTCCAGGACCGCCACCGTCACCTCGGTGCCGATAATGCGCTGTTCAATGAGCACGACGTCGTGATACGTGTACGCCTCCACCATGGCGCGCGGCAGTTCCTCGGCGGTGTCCACCAGGGTGATGCCGAGGGCCGATCCACCCTGTGCCGGCTTGACCGCGAGCGGCAGGCCGAGCTTCTCGATGACCAGGTCGAGCACGTTGCCGGCACCCAGTTCACGGAAGGCGTCCTTCGGCAGCGTGATCGATTCCGGGGTGCGCACGCCGGCGCGACCAATCAGTGACTTCGCGGTCGGCTTGTCCCAGGCCAGTCGCATGCCGGAGGCTGGCGAACCCACATAGGGCAGGTTGAGGCTGTCGAGCAGGTCGCTCATGCTGCCGTTCTCACCATTGGCGCCGAGCAGCGCCGACCACACCACGTCCGGGCGGGTCTCAGCCAGCCATGGCAGCAGTTGGGCGTCCGGGTCACGCAGGGTCACGCGGTGGCCGTGCTCGAGCAGTGCGTCAGCGACGCGGCGCCCAGAGCGCAGTGAGACATCCCGTTCATGCGAGATGCCGCCGGCCAGGATCACAATGTCACGGGCAGTGGTCATGGTTCCCTCTCTGCCGCCCAGCGGGTTAGCTGAGGTTCGGTGGCGGGTAGATCACGGTCGGGTCGGATTCGTGCACGCGCAGCGGCCCGTTCTGCTCGAAGGTCTGCAGCAGTTCCAGTTCGCCGTTGATTACCAGCGACAGGCGACGCACGCCTTCGCGGATCACATCCGGAGCCGGATAGCAGAATGACAAGCGCATGGCGTTGCGGCCCTGGCCGTCGGCATAGAAGGCGGTACCCGGCGTGTAGGCGACGAGTTCCTTCACCGCGCGCGGCAACATCGCCTTGGAGTCGAGGTGGTCCGGCAGGGTCACCCAGACGTAGAAGCCACCTTCTGGGCGGGTCCACTGCAAGCCCGGCAAGTACTGCTGCAGGCCCTCGTGCAGGGCATCGCGACGTTCGCGATAGATGCCGCGGTAGGTATCGATCTGGGCCTTCCAGTCGTGGCGTTCCATGTACTCGGAGACCACGTATTGGCTGAAGCCGCTGGGCGAGAGTACGGCCGCCTCGTTGGCCAGCACCAGCTTTTCGCGGATGGCGTGCGGGGCCAGTGCCCAGCCCACGCGCAGGCCCGGGGCGAAGGTCTTGGAGAACGTGCCGAGGTAGATCACGCCTTCGTCGTCCACCGAACGCATCGCGTGCGGCGGCGGATTGTCGTCGAGGTAGAGCAGACCGTAGGGGTTGTCCTCGAGCACCAGGATGCCGTTCTCGCGGCAAATCTCGAGCACTTCCATGCGGCGCTGCCAGGTCATGCTGACACCGCCGGGGTTGTGGAAGGTCGGGATCGTGTAGAGGAACTTGATGGTGCGGCCCTCGGCACGCAGGCGCGCAATGTGCTCGCGCAGCGATTCCGGCACGAGGCCGTGCTCATCCATCGCCACATGCTGCGTCTCAGCCTGGTAGCTCTTGAAGATCACCAGGGCGGTCACGTAACTGGGGCCTTCGGCCAGCACCACGTCGCCCGGGTCGAGGAAGAGCTTTGAGACCAGTTCCAGCGCGTGCTGGGAACCGGTGGTCACCACGACGTCTTCGAGGCTGGCGCCGCGGATGCCTTCCAGGGCCATCACGTCGAGGATCTGCTCACGCAGCTTCGGCACGCCTTGGCCAGAACCGTACTGCAGCGCGGTCGGACCGTACTCACGCAGCACGTGGTCGAGGGTGTCCTGCATGGTCTCCTGCGGGAGGCCTGCCACGAAGGGCATGCCACCGGCGAGGCTGACCACCTCGGGACGGGAAGCCACGGCGAACAGCGCTCGCACCTCGCTGGCGGCCAGCTTGGCCGTGCGATCGGCGTACAGAGAGAACCACGGGTCGAAGTTCGTGCCCTGGGGCTGTTGCTGCGTGCTCATGTGCTTCCAAACACTCGGATTGCACTCAAGAATACGCCCCCGCGCCGAATGTATCGGGCGGGGGCGGAATCTGTAGCCGGATTGAGACGCCGACGAGGCGTTGAGCAGGGGTTAACCGAGGAAGGCGGCCAGTTCCTGCTCGAGAATCTGCTTCGGCTTGGCGCCGACGGAGGCGTGCACGACTTCGCCGTTCTGGAACACCTTCAAAGCCGGGATCGAGGTGATCTTGTAGGCCATGGCCGTGTCCATGTTCTCGTCGACGTTCAGCTTGACGATCTTGATCTTGCCCTGATGCTCCTCAGCGATGGCCTCGAGCACCGGTGCCACCTGCACGCACGGACCACACCAGGTGGCCCAGAAGTCAACCAGCACGGGCATGTCGCTCTGCAGGACTTCCTCGTTGAAGGTCGCGTCGGTGACGGCGGAGACGAACTCAGACATTGGAGACTCCAAACTCATGTGCGGCCGCGGTGTCGTTCACGCTGGCCAGGTAGTGTTCCACGTCAATCGCGGCCACGGTACCACTGGCGGCTGCGGTGACGGCTTGACGGTAGGTGGGGTCGATCACATCGCCGGCGGCGAAGACACCCGGCAGCGAGGTGCGGCTGGAACGGCCCTCGACGGCGATCTCACCGGTGGGGGTCAGGGCGAGCTGGTCCTTGACCAGGTCGACACGCGGGTCGAAACCGATCGCGACGAAGACGCCCTCGACGGCCAGGTCGCGCTCCTGCCCGGTGATGGTGTCGCGCAGGGTGATCTTGCTCACCTGCGGGTCGCCGTGAATGGCGGCGACTTCGCTGTTCCAAGCGAACTCGATCTTCTCGTTCGCCAGGGCGCGGTCCTGCATGATCTTGGAGGCGCGCAGCGAGTCGCGGCGGT
The DNA here is from genome assembly GCA_023436775.1 of Actinomycetes bacterium. Taxonomy (GTDB): domain Bacteria; phylum Actinomycetota; class Actinomycetes; order Actinomycetales; family Microbacteriaceae; genus JAEZHW01. The sequence continues at coordinate 23,961 of JAEZHW010000089.1, read as the reverse complement.
GCACGATGGTGACCTTCGAGGCGAACTTGGTCAGGAACAGCGCCTCTTCCATGGCGGAGTCCCCGCCACCAATCACGGCGATCTCCTTCTCGCGGAAGAAGAAGCCGTCGCAGGTGGCGCACCAGCTCACGCCGAAGCCCGAGAGACGCTCTTCGCCCTCGACACCCAGCTTGCGGTAGGCCGAACCGGTGGCAAGGATCACGGCCTTGGCCTCGAACTCTTGGCCATTGCCGGTACGAACCTTCTTGACCTCACCGGTCAGCTCCAACTCGGTGACATCGTCGTAGAGCACCTCGGTGCCGAACTTTTCAGCCTGCTCGAGCATCTTCTGCATCAGCTCGGGGCCCTGGATGCCTTCTGGGAAGCCGGGGAAGTTCTCGACCTCGGTGGTGTTCATCAGTTCACCACCGGCGGTGACACTCGAGGCGATCAGCAGCGGTTCCAGGTTGGCTCGCGCGGCATAGATGGCGGCGGTGTAGCCAGCCGGACCGGATCCGACGATGATGACGTTGCGCATGATGCTCCCAGCGAGTGTGCTTCGTGTCAGGTGCAACCGATGACACGGGGCCGCTATTCCGCGACCGGTTCCAGGGTAGCGGCTGGGCTCAACTGCTGGGCTGTGTGCTTAGCGTTTCGTCACTGCGCCGAGCAAGTCGCGCAGTTCACCGACCCGCAGCAGCCGCAGTGCCACCAGGTAGACCGCGAGCATCGCGACGCCGACGACCGCCATGGTCACGATCGCCTCGAACCGGCCCGCGGTCACGAAGCCATCCAGGCCGAATCCACCGAGCCCGGCGAGCACCGCCAGACCCACCACGGTCGCCGGGATCGCCGCCAGGATGAAGCGGCCATGCGCGGCCAGCAGCGAGGCGGCCCCGAGCGAGCCGATCCGGCGCGACAGTACCACCCCGGCCGCGACCGCGTGCAGCGTGTTGGCGAACGAGGTGACCGCCGCGATGCCGACGCCGATCAGCGCCTCGGGCAGTAGCAAACAGGCCAGCGACCCGGCCGAGAACACCACGATGTAGCCGGTGGTGAGCAGGAACGGGGTGCGGGTGTCTTCCATCGAGAAGAAGGCGCGCTGGAACACGAACAGCAGGCTGAAGCCGATCAGTCCCGGCATATACGCCAGCAGCACCTCGGCGAGTGTCCAGGCTCGACCCGGGTCGTCCTCGAAGACGCGGCTGAACGGTAGGGCGCAGACCATCAGACCCGCGGTGGCGATCACGTTCACCAGGCCGATGATGCGGCCGGCGCTGTTGACGTCCTCGCGCACAGCGCCGAGGTCCCCGGCACTGGCATGCCGACTCATCCGCGTGAAGTAGGCGGTGGTAATCGAGACGGCTGCGATCGAGTGCGGCAACATGAACACCAGCCACGCCGTCTGCGTTGCTGCAACCGAGGCGCCCACACCCGAGGCCGTGAACAGCACCTGGGTCGAGACCACGCCACCGAGCTGCATCACCACTAGCATCGCGAAGGTCCAGCCCGCGGCCTTGCCCACCGAACGGAGCCCGACGCCGCGGAAGTGGAAGTCGGGCCGATACTTGAGCCCGGTATACCGCCAAGCCACGAAGAGGATCAGCGCCTGCGCCACCACACCGAGGGTGGCGCTGCCGGCCAGCAGGGCGATGCGGCCAGCATCCCAGCTCGTGGCCGGGTGCTCGGCGCCGAGCATGGGACCCCAGATCACGAGGAAGGCGACCAGGCCCGCGATTGAGACGATGTTGTTGACAACCGGAGCCCACATGAAGGGACCGAAGTGGCCTCGCGCGTTCAGCACCTCGCCGAGCAGGGTGTAGAGCCCGTAGAAGAAGATCTGCGGCAGGCACCAGTAGGCGAAGGTGACGGCCAGGGCGAAAGCGCCCGGGTAGCGATCCAGGCTGGTGCCAGCAAAGGCGAACACGAGAGCCGGGGCAATCACGACTGCGAGGATGGTGACCCCGAGCAGCAGCGTCATCGCCACGGTGAGCAACCGATTCACGTAGGTCGCGCCGTCACTGCCGGCCTCACTCGCCTGGTGCACGCCCGCGCGCACCAGTTGCGGCACCAGGATGGCGTTCAGCGCGCCGCCGGCGATGAGCACGTAGATGGTGTTCGGCAGCGAATTCGCCAGGCCGAAGGCGTCGGCGGCGACCGAGCCGGTGACGCCGATCACAGCAGCGAGCAGCACCGCCTTCGCGAAGCCGAGCAGCCGCGACACGATCGTGCCGGCGGCCATGATCGCGCTTGATCGCGCGATGGTCGAGCCGGTGGGCTCGTCACTCATCCGTGCTCCTGACTGCGAGGCGGCGCTTGCGAACGCTGCGCCAGATACCGATGCCGGTGAGCGCCACGAGCGCGCTCAGCAACAGCACCAGCAGTACGGTACCCCACATCGCTTGCACGTCCACCCGCACGAGCATGGGATCACCGATCGGGAAGGTGTTGCCGTCCGCATCGATGCCCTGAATCTGCACGCGGATGGTGGCTCGGCCGTTCGCGAAGCCTTCGACGGGGAACTGCAGTGTGGTCTTAGACTGCGCCGGCAGTAGCTGCGCTTCCGGGCTGGTGATACTCAGCCGGTCGCTGAGTGAGGTGGCGATGACGCGGACGCGAGCCTCGGTGGGGAAGCGGTTGATCACCGACAGGGTCAGCGGCGCCTCGGAGGAGATCAGGGTGATGTCCGAGGACGCCTCCAGCATGATGCCGTTACGGTACCGCTCCAGGTGCGCCCGCTCTTCTTCCAGCGCTTCGGCATATCCAGCGGTGGTCGGCGGAAGGCTGCCCCATTCGGCGGTGTAGGCCAGCATGCGCAACCGTTCCCAGTCGTACGCGGCGCCGGGCTGGACCAGGGCGGGGCCGAAACTGGCGATGTGCGCCTCGGCGCGAATGTACTCGGCCACGTATTCGAGCTGGTCCGCGTTGGGCGTGTACTCCTTCAGCGTCAACCCGGTCTGTGGTGCGCCGATCGGAACGTCAATCATGGACCAGCCGACCATCAGGCCGGAGGCATGCATCGCCGCATAGGTCGCTTCCAACAGTGCCACGTCCACGGTCGCACTATCGGTGACCTCAATGACCACGGGCAGGCCCCAACGTTGGCGCTGCCAGAGGGTGGGCTCGGCACGCTCGAAGAGCGCGAGCAGCTCTGCTCGTGCGGCGGCGGCAGTGTCGGTATCACCCCGGATGGCCCGGTTGAACACGTCGCTGACGGCAGTGTTCACGATGGTCATCGATCTGCCATTGACCACACCGTAGGAGCTCGGCATCGGACCTGACTGATCTGTAGCCCAAGGCCAGTTCGTCAGTTGCGTGTCTCGGATGACTGAATGAATCCGAGAGTTACCACCGGTCGCCTGCAGCGCTCGTTCCGACACCGGCTCGCGCAGCAGCATCGGTGTGCTCCCGTAGGAGACTGCGTAGTTCGTGTAATTGCCGGAACCGTTCTGGGGCACCGGCCCGGGCACGAGGTCTTCGTAGCCCACCGGCAACCACGGGTACAGCGACGGGTTCACCCATTCGTCGCTGCCAGTGGCGACCGCGTACGCCTCGCCGATGAGGCTCCAGTCCGCGTTCGCGTAGGGCATGAGATTCTGGTGCATCTCTCCGAACCGAGAGCGCTCCAGCCACTCCACCGCACTCGCTGGCGCGGCATCGCCAAGAATCTGGATCGAGGCGATGATCATGGGGTCGACGAACACCTGGGTGTAGGGGCGCAGATTCGCCAGTTGCGTCGTGAGGAGCCCGTCCTCACTCGTCAGTTCGGCGAGTTCCTCAGCGGTGAAGTAGCCAGCACGATTTGGCACGTGGATCGAGGACATCACGATCACTCGTGGCGCCACCTGCAGTTCGTCCTGAGACATGTCGTCGACGTTCTTCCGCGGCAACGGCTGCGGCTGCTGCTCGGCCTTCGGCGAGGCCGGGGTCACCACGGGCTGCGGAGTTGACGAGGAGGTTATCGCGGTTGCAGCGCCGGTGGGCAGCACCAGCGCTGCCGCCAGGCACGCAGTCAGAACGGCACGGGCGCAGACGGCGCTTCGATGACGCAGGATCCCCATGGCCCGGATTCTATCGGCGGGCGTGATGAGGCCGACCGGAATCCTCCGGTGCGCCGAATGCTCAGCGCGGTTGCCGCGCGGGATGCTGTGGCATGCTGTTGGGCGATGGAAAGCGTCGCGCAGGCCCAACAGCGGTTGTCTCGGCTGGCCGGTGAAGACCCGGTCCGCCGCCTCGCTGCTGCCTTCGCCGAGGCGGGAGAAGAACTCGCCCTCGTCGGCGGTCCGGTCCGCGACGCCTTCCTCGGTCGCGACGGTATCGACCTCGACTTCACCACGAGCGCGCATCCGGATCGCATTCTGGAACTGGTCAAGCCGCTGGCCAGTGCGCACTGGGACATCGGCCGCGCCTTCGGCACGATCGGCGCGATCGTGGACGGCGAGCAGGTGGAGATCACCACCTACCGCGCGGACGTGTACGCCGAACACTCCCGCAAGCCAGAGGTGGAATTCGGCGACAGCCTGATCGGGGATCTGCGCCGCCGCGACTTTACGGTCAACGCCCTGGCGCTGCGCCTGCCGGGGTTGCGGCTGGAGGATGTTGGGTCGGGCTTTGAGGACTTGCTCGCCAAGCGTCTGGTGACTCCCATTGCCGCCGAGGAGTCCTTCGGTGCGGACCCGCTGCGGATGCTGCGGGCGGCTCGCTTTACTTCGCAACTCGGCTTTACCGTCTCGGATGAGGTGCGCGAGGCCATGGTCGCGATGGCGGACCGGCTCGACATCATCTCGGCCGAGCGCATCCGCGACGAGCTCACCAAACTCTTGCGCACGCCGAACCCGAGGCCCGGCCTCGAACTGCTGGTCGATACCGGTCTGGCCGAACGATTCCTGCCCGAACTCCCGGCCCTGCGCAAGGCCGTCGACGCTGCCCACCGGCACAAGGACGTGTATGAGCACTCGCTGATGGTGCTGCAGCAGGCGATCGACCTGGAGACTGCCCGGCGCACCGACCCGGACGCAGAACCGGATGTCGTGGTGCGCCTCGCCGCGCTCTTGCACGACATTGGCAAGCCGGCTACCCGGAAGTTCGAGAAGGATGGTTCGGTCTCGTTCCACCACCACGACGTAGTCGGGGCGAAGATGACCAAGGCCCGGCTGCGCGAGCTGCGCTACGACAACGACACCGTCAAGGCCGTGGCGCGTTTGGTGGAGTTGCACCAGCGCTTCTTTGGCTATTCCGAGGGCGGTTGGACCGACTCGGCGGTGCGCCGCTACGTCCGCGACGGCGGGGAGTTGCTCGAGCGCCTGCATATCCTCACCCGCGCCGATGTCACCAGCCGCAACGCCCGCAAGGTCGCGCGGCTGCAGCGGGCCTACGACGACCTGGAGCAGCGCATCCGTGAGCTACAGGAGCAAGAAGCCCTCGAGGCGGTCCGCCCGGACCTGGATGGCACCCAGATCATGGCCATCCTCGGCATCAAGCCCGGTCGTGAGGTCGGCGAGGCGTACAAGATGCTGCTCGAGGCGCGCCTGGATGAGGGTCCGCTCGGACCCGAGGAGGCTGAGCGGCGCCTGCGCGAGTGGTGGGCGAGCCGGGGATAACCCCTGTTTCCGGCGTCAATCAGCACCGCCTCGTCATTGTCGATGTGCAACAGTGCCCAGTTGCGGCCGATAGAGTTATCTGCCAATAGGCCGGTCCGCATCGGGGCGGACTGGTGACGTCCACGCATCCCCCGCGTGGAAGACCTGGAGGCAATCACATGAAGCAGCGTTTCACCGCACTCGCCGCTGCTGGCGCAGCATCGGCACTGGTGCTCGCAGGCTGCGCGAGCACCCCGGCTGAAGAGCCGAGCAACCCGGCGGAGCCGAAGAGCTACCGCATCGGTATCACCCAGATCGTGCAGCACGACTCGCTCGACGCGGCCCGCGAGGCCTTCAAGCGTGCCTTCGCTGACAAGGGCATCGACGTGACCTGGGACGAGCAGAACGCCAACGGCGAGTCCTCGACCGCGAACTCGATCGCCGAAAAGTTCGCCTCGGACAAGGTCGACCTGGTCCTGGCCATCGCCACCCCGACCGCGCAGGCTGCCGCGAACGTCATTCGTGACATTCCGATCGTCTTCACCGCGGTCACCGAGCCGCAGGCTGCCGGCCTGGTCAAGTCGTGGGACGCCCCGGGCGGCAACGTCACCGGCACCAGTGACATGAACCCGGTTGCCGAGCAGATCGCCCTGATCAAGAAGGTCGCGCCGGAGGCCAAGAGCTTCGGTGTCATCTACTCCTCGGGTGAGGTCAACTCGGAGGTCCAGGTCGAACTGGCCCGCGCCGCCGCCCAGGCCGAGGGTCTGACCATCGTCGAGAAGACCATCGAGAACTCGAACGCTGTTGGCGAGGCCGTGCAGGCGCTCGGCGACGTGGACGCGATCTACGTGCCGACCGACAACAACGTGGTCTCGGCCCTGCCGACCGTGATCGCTCACGGTGAGCGCAACTCGATCCCGGTGATCGTGGGCGAGACCGACTCGGTCAAGAACGGTGGCATCGCGACCTACGGTCTGGACTACGACGCACTGGGCTACCAGGCTGGCCAGATGGCGATCCGTATCCTTGTTGAGGGCGCGAACCCGGCAAGCATGCCGGTCGAGACCCTCGCCGAGGCGCAACTGTGGCTGAACAAGGCCGCTGCCGCTCGCTTCGGCGTGACCTTCAGCGACGCACTGGTCGCTGAGGCCGACGAGGTCATCGAGTAGTCCCAACGGATTCCCACGAAGCGGAGGATGCGGTAGCGCATGATTACGTCCCTAGAACTTGGCCTGATCTACGGGATCATGGCCCTGGGCGTCTTCTTGACGTTCCGCGTCCTCCGCTTCGCCGACCTCACCATTGATGGCAGCTTCACGCTCGGCGCCGCCGTGGCCGCGAAGCTGATCATCGACGGGGTTAACCCCTGGCTTGCGACCGGCGCGGCATTCTTCGCCGGCGCGGCAGCAGGTCTGGTGACCGGCCTGCTGCACACCAAGGGCAAGATCGAGGGACTGCTCGCCAGCATCCTGGTCATGATCGCCCTGTGGTCCATCAACCTGCGCGTGATGGAAAAGTCGAACCTGCCGTTGCTGCGCGAAACGACGCTGTTGTCGGGACTGCGCGATGACTACCTGCTCGGCGGCGACTCATGGTTCTCGGTCGGCCTGTTCAGCATCGTGCTGATCATCATCATTGCGCTGCTGCGCTGGTTCCTCGGCACCAACTACGGCCTGGCCATGCAGTCGACCGGTGACGCCGAGTCGATGGTGAAGTCCTTCGGCGTGAACACGGACCGGGTCAAGATCGTCAACCTCGCGCTGTCGAACGGCCTGGTCGGCCTGTGCGGCGCGCTCATCGCCCAGTACCAGGGCTTCGCCGACATCTCGATGGGTATCGGTCTGATCCTGGTGGGCCTGGCCTCGGTGATCCTGGGGCAAGCAGTCTTTGGCCAGCGCTTCCTGCTGCAGGCCGTCGTCGCGGTGGTGCTCGGCTCGGTGCTCTACCGCCTCGCCATCTACTTCGCCCTGCGCGTCGAGTGGGTCTCGGCGAACGACATGAAGCTCATCTCGGCGATCCTCGTGGTGCTCGCCCTGATCATTCCGCAGATCGGCATCTTCAAGCGGGTGCCCAAGCCGAACTGGACGATCCTGCAACGCTCCAACGCTGCGGCATCGCAGAACGAGGAGGCCAGCAATGCTGCGCGTTGAGCAACTGCGGAAAGTCTTCTTCCCCGGCACCGTCAACGAGCGGATCGCTATCGATCGCATTGACCTGCACCTGCGCCCCGGCGACTTCGCCACCGTGATCGGCTCGAATGGCGCGGGCAAGTCCACGCTGCTGAACCTGATTGCCGGCACCTACTCGCCCGATCAGGGCCGGGTCGTGATTGATGGCACCGATGTGACCCGCCGCCCGGACTTCCGTCGCTCGGCCTGGGTCGGTCGCGTGTTCCAGGACCCGTCCGCCGGCACCGCTCCGGGGCTCACCGTTGAGCAGAACCTCGCTGTCGCGCTGCGTCGCGGCAAGGCGCGCGGCCTCGGCACCGCGGTGACCCGTGCTCGCCGTGAGCAGTTCCAAGACGATTTGAAGATGCTCGAGCTTGGCCTCGAGAACCGCCTGAAGGCGAAGGTGGGGCTGCTCTCGGGCGGTCAGCGCCAGGCGCTGAGCCTGCTGATGGCCACCTTCACCAACCCCAGCATCCTGTTGCTCGATGAGCACACCGCGGCGCTCGACCCGACCCGCGCGGAACTGGTCACTCGGCTGACCAAGCAGATCGTGGCGAAGTCGGGCCTGACCACGCTGATGGTGACGCACAACATGGAGCAGGCACTCGCGCTGGGCAATCGCCTGATCATGATGCACGAGGGTCGGATCGTGCTGGAGCTCGACGAACAGCAGAAGTCGAAGGCCACGGTCGCGAGCCTGCTGGGCGAGTTCGAGAAGATCAAGGGTGCGCAGCTCGACGATCGCACCCTGCTGCAGTAGCCCCTCGATTCCTGCACAGCACGACCGCGGTGGCAGCATCCACATTCACCAGGTAAGATGCATAGGTTGCCTGGCGTATGCCTAGGCTCTGCTATTGAACCTCCTGCTACGGAAAGACCGTGGCCGCTGAGACCAGAGGAGGTGGGTTCGTGACGCAGAAGTACGAGATCCTCGTAATTATTGACCCTGAAATCGACGAGCGCACTGTCGCGACCAGCCTGGACAAGTTCCTTGCTGTGATTCGCAACGACGGTGGCACCATCGAGAACGTTGACATCTGGGGCCGTCGCCGTCTGGCGTACGAAATCAAGAAGAAGTCCGAAGGCATCTACGCCGTCGTCAACTTCGAGTCGACCCCCGACGCAGCCAAGGAGCTCGACCGTCAGCTGCGGCTGAGCGAAGCCGTGCTGCGCACCAAGGTCCAGCGTGCCGAAGACGCCGTCGTGCGTCTGCGTGCGCCGAAGGCCGAGTCCGCACCCGCTGAAGCGGCGGCGAAGGAAGCCTGATCATGGCTGGCGAAACCGTCATCACGGTAGTGGGCAACCTCGTCTCCGACCCGGAACTGCGCTACACGCAGAGCGGGTTGGCGGTGGCGTCGTTCACGATCGCCTCCACGCCGCGTACCTTCGACCGCGCCTCGAACGAGTGGAAGGACGGCGAAGCGCTGTTCCTCCGCGCGAGCATCTGGCGCGAGGTCGCAGAGAACGTTGCTGCTTCGCTGACCAAGGGTCAGCGCGTGATTGCGCAGGGTCGCCTGCGTCAGCGTTCCTACGAGACGAAGGAAGGCGAGAAGCGGACTGTGATTGAGCTTGAGGTCGATGAAATCGGCCCGAGCCTGCGGTACGCCACTGCTTCCGTCACCCGCGCAGGTCGCGGCGGTGCCGTCGCTGATGAGCCCTGGGGCCAGCCCGCTTCGGGTGGCACCGGTGGCGCAGCTCCGGCCGCCGACGCTTGGGGCGCTCCTGGCGCCTACGCGGACGACACTCCGTTCTGATTCTGATCAGCCCACGAGCTGACGAACACTCTTTCTGAAAGGTACAACCATGGCTGGTAAGAGCAGCAGCACCGACCGGCGCAAGCCGCGCGGTGGTAAGGGCGCAAAGCCCGTCGCCCCGGCAAAGGCGATCCGTATTGACGTCATCGACTACAAGGACGTCGCCACCCTTCGTAAGTTCATCTCGGAGCGCGGCAAGATCCGTGCCCGTCGTATCACTGGCGTTTCCGTCCAGCAGCAGCGTTTGATCGCCAAGGCGATCAAGAACGCCCGCGAGGTTGCGCTGCTGCCGTACGCCGGCGCTGGCCGCTAGGAGGTAGGGACACTATGAGCAAGCTCATTCTCACCAACGAGGTCTCTGGCCTCGGTAGCGCCGGTGACGTCGTCGAGGTCAAGGACGGCTACGCCCGCAACTACCTGATCCCGCAGGGCTTCGCGGTTCGCTACACCCGTGGCGCCGAGAAGCAGGTCGAGCAGATCAAGGCCGCTCGCGCTGCCCGCGAGCACGCTTCGATCGAAGAGGCCGAGGCCCTGAAGGCTGCCCTCGAGGCCGCCCCGGTCAAGCTGTCCGTCAAGGCTGGCAAGGACGGTCGCCTCTTCGGTGCCGTCAAGGCTGCCGCGATCGCTGACGCGGTTGCTGCTGCTGGCCACGCCGGTGTCGACAAGCGCAAGCTGGAGATCCCGACCGCCATCAAGTCGGTGGGCGCCCACAAGGCCCAGCTGAAGCTGCGCGACGGCCTGGTCGCCACCATCACCGTGCAGGTGGTTGCTGCCAAGTAAGGCACAGTTCACTCGTTCGCAGCGGGCGTGGGCTTCGGCCCCGCCCGCTGCGGCGTGTTGTTCGGAAATTCCGGCGGGTTGACTGACTGTTTCACGGCCTCGTCGGGCCAAAAGAGGACTTGACAATCGGCCATGTTGTGCACAGACCGATGACGCAGGCGCAAGTTTCAACCACAGGTTCAAACAACTTTCCTTCCACAGGGTGTGGAACAAGAAACCCCAGGTCAGCAGCACGTTTCGTGGAAAACTTTCTTGGCTTTCCCCACAAGTCTCCACATGTTGTGCACAATGGCCCCGGCGTGTTCCGCAGGTTATCCACGGCGTTATCCACAGCATCGTTTGCGTCGGTGAGAGCGGCCTCATAGCCTGGGTCAATCCCGTCGGCACTGGATCCCCCGTCGGCACGTGTGTCACCTGTTCCCGGTGCGTGCTGACCATTGGAGTGTCGGAGGTGTCGGGGGCATGAGGTAGAACCAACACAGGGCCGCAACCGGCGGCACGAGGAGGCCAGACGTGTCGATCGCTGATGTCACGCTCGGGGCTCTTGGGCGCGACGACGGGTTCGGGGCAAACTACCGTCCCGCGCCGGAACCCAGCTACGAACGCACCCCACCGCATGACCTGCTCGCCGAGCAAAGCGCTATCGGCGGCATGTTGTTGAGCAAGGACGCCGTCGCCGACGTGCTGGAAAGCGTGCAGGGTCAGGACTTCTACCTGCCCAAGCACGAGATCATCTTCGAAGCAATCAAGACGCTCTACTCGCACGGTGAACCGACCGACGTGGTCGCCGTCAGCGATGCCCTGACCAAGGCCGGCGATCTGACCCGAGCCGGTGGTGCCGAATACCTGCACACCCTCACCACGATCACGCCCACCGCGGCGAACGCGGGCTACTACGCCACTATCGTCGCTGAGAAGGCGGTGCTGCGACGCCTCGTCGAGGCTGGCACCCGAATCGTTCAGCTCGGCTACGCGGCTGAGGGCGATGCCACGGATCTGGTGAACAATGCCCAGGCCGAAATCTACGCCATCAGTGGTGGCAACGATGCGGAAGACTTCGTGCCGCTATCGGTTGCCGTTACGGATGCGGCCAACGAGATGGACCTGGCCAAGAACCGTGACGGTTCGCTGATCGGTGTGCCCACCGGTTTCCGGGAGCTCGACGAGATTACCAACGGCTTCCAGGGTGGCCAGATGATTATCATCGCCGCCCGCCCGGCCCTGGGTAAGTCGACGCTGGCGTTGGACTTCGCCCGTAACGCTGCGGTGAAGCACCAGATGCCGACGATCTTCTTCTCGCTGGAAATGGGTCGCTCCGAAATCGCGATGCGTCTGCTCTCGGCCGAAGCGAGCGTGCCGCTGGCCAAGATGCGCAAGGGCGACGTCAGTCCGCAGGACTGGACCACGCTGGCCGCGACGATGGGTCGCGTGAACGATGCCCCGCTGTTCATCGACGATTCGCCGAACATGACCCTGGTCGAGATCCGTGCCAAGTGCCGCCGTCTGAAGCAAAAGTACGGTCTCAAGATGGTCGTCATCGACTACCTGCAGCTGATGACCTCCGGCAAGAAGGTGGAGAACCGCCAGCAGGAAGTCTCGGAGTTCTCGCGTGCGCTGAAGCTGCTCGCCAAGGAATTGCAGGTGCCGGTGATCGCTCTGTCGCAGCTGAACCGTGGTCCGGAACAGCGCGCGGACAAGAAGCCGGCGATTTCGGACCTGCGTGAATCCGGCTCGCTCGAGCAGGACGCGGACATGGTGATCCTGCTGCACCGCGAAGGCATGTTCGAGGTTGACCACCCGCGCCACGGCGAGGCCGACCTGATCCTGGCCAAGCACCGTAACGGCCCGACCGGCACGGTGACTGTGAGCTTCCTCGGCCACTACTCGCGCTTTGCCGACATGGCGGTCAGCTAGCACGCTGAGTGCCGTTGCCGGCCCTGTCGCGGTTCAGCCTTTGCGCGGCTCGCCACTGCATGCGGCGGGTAGCATTGTGGGGGCATTGCAGAGAGGATCCGCAGGCATGGCAGCTTCCGCGCCGCAGCAACCGGCAGCGAGCGACTCGATCGAGTCGGTCGACGCTGCCGCGACCGCATTCGCGGCCCGCTATTGGTGGATTCCGCTGCTGCGCGGCCTCGCCGGGGTCGGCGTGGGCTTGTGGGTGACGCTGTCGGTCGATCATTCCGCCGAGCTCGGTGCGCACGTCTTCGCGGTGTTTGCGCTGGTGAGTGGTCTGGCCTTGCTGCTGGCCTGGCCGCTGGTTTCTGGCGAGGCGGGCGCGGCGCGTGCGCTGCGGCTGGTTCAGCCGGTGCAGGGCCTGGTCTCGATCACGACCGGCCTCGTTGCACTGCTCGTGCCGAGCGTCACCGAGGTTCGCGGCCTCATGCTGCTGCTGATCGTCTGGGCCGCCGTGTCCGCGGTGCTGGAACTGCTGCTCGGCCTGCGTTGGCGGGCGGCGAGCAGTGTGTTCCGTGACGCAACCTTCGCTGGTGCGCTGACGGCGCTGCTGGCCATTGTGGTGGTGTTCATCGACCCGGCCTTCTCGCACGAGTATCACGTCGTTGAGCAGGGCGAGCTGATGCTCACCGGCCACGTCACCGCAGACATCATCACGGTCGGGGTGTTCGGCGCCTATGCTGCCATCCTCGGCGTGTACTTGACCATCGGCGCGATCGCGCTGCGTTTCCCGAACAAGGAGTCCATCTGATGGCTCGTCGTGCCGCTGAGACCCCCGAACCCGCCATCGAGTCGCCGCACCCGGTCGATCGCCACGACCGCCTGCGCCCGCTTGAGTTGCTGGGCCTGGCCGTGACCATGGCCGTGTTCACTGGCCTGGCCGTGCTGCTGGCGATCCGCGACCTTCCGCTGGCCGGATATTTCGCCGCCGCCGCCTTTATCGTCTCGCTGCTCGTGATGGCCACCATCTCGATCACCCAGCCCCCGAGCGCCGAAGAACTCGCCGACCTAGACCAACAGCGCGCCGAAACCGGCTCGGAGAAGTAACGCTTAGTGTAACTTGCCCGCGAAGTAGTCCAGCACCGCGGTAGGAATGGGCTCTTTCAGGTTGAGATGCATGTGCACGACTGGGGTGGAACCGTCGGGCATGGTGGCGTCTTTCGCGTCGGAGCTGGTGGCGCGCCCGAAATAGAGGAAGTCGGTGCCTTCCGCGTCGCTGTGCTTCACGAAGAGGTGCAGGGTAGACGTATTGTCCAGGATGGGTTGCAACTCACTTGAGGCGGTGGTCAGTCGGCTTCGGGAATACCAGAGGAAGGTCCGGGCGTCGATGATCTCGTCCCCGTATGCGATCGTGTCCCCGACGTCTTCGGTCTTGTGATAAGTCACGAAGATGGGCGTCGTCATCGTTTCGCGGTGAACGCGATAGCCGTAGACCGTCGAGCTGGTGTTTCGGCCCCAGTTCAGAAGACGACACGCATCGCGTCGCGAGTAGCGCTCACCGATCGTGAACGGAGCGTCTTCGAACGGGATGGGTCGCACGGTGAGGTCGGCGACTGCGAGCAGGTCATCGACCGCGGCGTGAAACCAATCATTCGTGCGGTACTCGTTGAGGAATGCAGCGTCGAGCGAGAGTGCATTGCCAGGCCCTGACGCTGCGATTGGCGCAAACCGTTGTCGTTCCACCTCCACCAGGAATGAACCGTCGAGTGAGGATCGAATGGCGGCGCGACCGCGTTCACTTCGGCTGAGGCCGGACTCGATCAGCACGTCGCGGAGTGATGAGTCGCTGATGTATCCATGCGCGAGCAACCAGTGGGTGGCCAGCAACTCATCGGTCCGCTTGGCCCCGAGTACTTCCGACGAGAGGAATGACAGCCAGCGTGCCTGCGCGGGAGAAGGGGCCGGTTGACTGGAATCGATTCGGTGCAGGAGCGACTGATAGTTGCCGAGCGTCTTCGCCGCAACGTGAGGGTCGATGGACCCGTGCTGGTGGAGATCAACCAGCGTCGGGTAGCGACCGAGCTTGCTTCGCACCGCCTCAATCTCTGTCTTGAGTACGCGGATCTTATTGAGCGGTGCGTTGCTGATGGCAGCCAGCACGCGCTGCTGCGAAATGCGATCGAAGCGAATCGCCGACAGTCCGGAAAACACCCCGTCCTCTTCGGCACTGATCAAGAGCTGACGAAGTGTGTCCTTATTGTGGGAGCGGTCGCCAAACAAGGCAATCGGGATCATGTAGTTGTTGGCGTAGTTGCCGATGAAGTCGATTACCGTCACAAACGTCTTGTCTGGATGTTTCCGCAGACCCCGACCGAGTTGTTGCGTGAACACCACAGGCGACTGCGTCTGCCGCAGCATCACAATCTGGTTGATGGAAGGGATGTCGATGCCTTCATTGAAGATATCGACAGTGACGATGTAGTTGAGGGCTCCCTCTTCGAGACGCTGGACAGCAGCGGTTCGTGTCGCAATCGAATCATCGCCGGTCAGCGCGACAGCCCGGACGGGTTCACCGTAGAGGCGCTTGCCATTCAATGCAGCGGCGAGGCGGACCGCTTCTTCTTTCCGACTGCAGAAGATCAGGCCCCGAGGCGTCACACTCGGGTCGCCATACTTCCCGATAGCGCTGAGGAGATGGTCCAGGCGCTCAGTCGATGCTAGGCGAGCCAGGTCTTGGAGGTTGTCGCTGACCGTCTCCCCGTCGGTGAAGGTGTAATCGGCTACCCCGAAGTAGTGGAATGGCGTGAGCATGTTGTTGCCCAGCGCATCATTCAGACGGATCTCGTACGCGATGGTGTGGTCAAACAGCGCATAGACGTCGTCTCCGTCGGCTCGGTCTGGCGTTGCGGTCAACCCCAGCGTGAACTCGGGGGTGAAATGGTCGAGGATTGCCCGATAGCTCGGCGCCGTTGCCCGATGCACTTCATCGATCAGCACGTAGTCGAAGGAGTCCGGGGCGAACTGCTGCAGATTCTCGGGCTGACTGAGGGTCTGCACCATGGCGAAGGTGATGAAGTCGGCCTGCGTGCGGTGTCCACCACCAAATTTGCCGAAGCCAACGCGGCGGTCCGGCATGACTCGTGCGAACTCCGACATAGCTCGATCCAATATTTGCTCGCGGTGAGCCAGGAATAGGACGCGCTTTGGGGCGGCCTGTTGCACATCCAAAGCGGCCAGGATGGTTTTCCCCGTACCCGTTGCCGAGATCACCAAGGCGCGACGATGACCGGCACTCCGCACGGCAGCGATGCGAGCGAGTGCGTCCCGCTGCATGTCATTCGGGGTGAGTTCCGCAGCGTTATCCGAGGAAGGGCTGTGCGGTAGCCTGCGACCCCGCAGAGGCGTTGGTGGAGGAGGCACGTACATCGTCTCGTAGTCCTGAACCCAGGCCTCTGTGAGTGGCACGCTCTGCGTCAGCTGCACCTCGAGAAGGTTCTTGAACTGGACATACAGGTCGCTATCGAGTGTGGCGCTCACCTGCAGATTCCATTCCGCATTGTTCTGGAGCGCGTGGTCCGTAAGATTCGAACTCCCGAGAATAGCGGTAATGCCATCGGCGCGTTCGAACACATAGCCCTTGGGGTGAAAACCATCGGCGTCTACGAAACGCACCCCGATATTGGTGTCTCGGTGCAGCTGCAACAATGACCGAAACATACCGGGGCTGTTAAATCCCAAGTAGTCCGAGGTGATAATCGTGCCGCGTCCCGCAAACTCCAGAAACTCGGTGCGAAGTAACGAAAGGGCTTTCGGCGTGATGAAGGCGACTGAGAACGTGAACGCGCGATTGAAGGGCGACCGCAGCTGCGTACGGAGCGCGCGCAACATCGTATTACCGGGCTCGTTGGCAATCAGCTGCGGATGCTGCTGCCGAGGCGCGTTCGTCGTGTGACGGTTGAGCAGACCGAATTCGACGTCCCGGCCGATCGGCTGGAGCCAGAAGTCACTCACCGCTGGCATTGGCAAGGACCTGCTGAATGCGCGCTACGGCGGGGATATCAGCGGGGGCCCAATCCAGGAGGTGCATGTCCTCGGGACGACGCCACTCAACGGCGGCGTGCTCGGTGAGGACCGGCGTCCCCGCAACCAAGTCGCAGAAGAACGTCGTCAAGGTTACGACACCGAAGTCGTATTCGTACGCGGTCGACTCGACTTCGTCGCCGACCACGACTTCGCAGTGGAGCTCTTCCTGGATTTCTCGCAACAGGGCGTCGCGAGGAGTCTCGCCGGCTTCGATCTTGCCTCCGGGAAACTCCCACTTGCCGGCGAGGCTGCCGTGGGGACCTCGCTGAGCGCAGAGCACAGTGCCGTTGTTCACAATGACGGCGCCGACGACGTTGATCTGCTTCTTCACCAGGCCTCCCTCAGTCACTCTTCACAATAGGGGCAAAGGTCCGCCGCTATCAGTCGGCTCGCGGCGAGCACCGCAGGTAATACAAAGTGGCCAGCCCGCGATTGCGGACTGGCCACTTCGAGGTCTGTGGCCTACGGCAGGTAGTCGACCAGCTGCTCGGCGAGGCCGACGTAGGTGGCGGGGGTGAGGGCCGTGAGCCGGGCCTTAGCGTCGTCGGGCAGGTCGAGGCCAGCGACGAAGGCGGCCAGGTCCTCGGCGCCGACGCGCTTGCCGCGGGTGAGTTCCTTCAGCAGGGCGTAAGGGTCCGAGATCTGGGAGCGGCCAGCGGTGACCTCGGCGCGGATCACGGTCTGGATCGCCTCGCCGAGCACCTCCCAGTTGCTGTCGAGGTCGGCGGCGAGCAGGTCCTCGGCGAGGTCCAGCTCGGTCAGGCCCGTGATCAGGTTCTCGAGCGCGAGCAGCGAGTGGCCGAAGCCGACGCCGATGTTGCGCTGCGCCGACGAGTCGGTCAGGTCGCGCTGCCAGCGGCTCGTCACCAGGGTGTCGGCCAGCGAGCCGAGCACCGCGTTCGAGAGTTCGAGGTTCGCCTCCGCGTTCTCGAAGCGGATCGGGTTCACCTTGTGCGGCATCGTCGACGAGCCGGTCGCGCCGGCGACCGGGCGCTGGCGGAAGTAGCCGATCGAGATGTACGACCACACGTCGGTGGCGAGGTTGTGCAGGATGCCGTTGACGTGGCGGACGCGGCCGAACAGTTCCACCATCCAGTCGTGCGACTCGATCTGGGTGGTCAGCGGGTTCCAGGTCAGGCCCAGCGACTCCACGAACTCGCGCGAAATCGCCGGCCAGTCCAGGTCCGGACCCGCAGCTAGGTGCGCGGCGAAGGTGCCGGTCGCGCCCGAGAACTTGCCCAGGATCTGCACCTGCTCGATCTGGGCGACGACGCGCTGCAGCCGCCAGGCGAACACCGCCAGCTCCTTGCCCATCGTGGTCGGAGTCGCGGGCTGTCCGTGGGTGCGGGCCAGCAGCGGCACCGCCTTGTACGCGCGGGCCTTGTCGCTGATCGAGGCGATCAGAGCGCGCAGGCGAGGCAGCCACGCCTCGTGCAGCGCCTCGCGCACGGTCAGGCCGTAGGACAGGTTGTTGATGTCCTCGCTGGTGCAGGCGAAGTGCGTCAGTTCGGCGAGGCGGTCCAGACCCAGCTCGCTCAGGCGCGCGCGCACGAAGTACTCGACCGCCTTCACGTCGTGACGCGTGGTGGCCTCGGTGGCCGCGAGCTCGGCGATCGAGGACTCATCGAAGTTTGTAACAACCGCGCGCAGGGCCGCGGCCTGCTCCTCGGTCACCGGCGACGAGCCGAACAGCGACCGGCCGGACAGGTACAGCAGCCACTCGATCTCGACCTGGATGCGGGCACGGTTCAGACCCGCCTCGGACATCGGGATCGACAGCGGTGCGACCTGGGCGCGGTAGCGTCCGTCGAGGGGGCTGATCGGCTGGGGCAGCAGGGGGCTCATGCGTCTCCGGGGGTGTGGTGGTCGGGCAAATCGAGAACATCGGCGTCGCCCGCCGCGGCGACGGCGGTGCCGGAATCCTGGTGCAGGGCCCTCAGGCCCGGTTCGAGCTGGCGGAACAGTGCGGCACAGGCGGATTCGACCATCGCCAGCACGCGATCGAATTCGGCCGCATCCGAATAGTAGGGATCCGGCACATCGATCGTACTGGCCTGCTCGTGGTCGAAGCCGAGCAGCAGCCGAACCTTGTCCCGGTCCGCGTCGGTCTGCGCCCACGACTTCAGGATGCGTTCCTGGCCACGGTCGGCGACGACGATCAGGTCGAGGCGCGCGAACCATTCGGTGTCGAATTGCCGCGCCCGGTGCAGGCTGCCGTCGTAGCCACGCATGGCCAGCGACTGCAGGGTGCGGTGGTCGGCGCGCTCGCCGACGTGCCAGTCGCCGGTGCCAGCCGAGAGCACCTGCACGGTGTCGCCGAGCCCAGCCGCCTCGGCCAGCTCCCGGAACACCACCTCGGCCATCGGTGAGCGGCAGATGTTGCCGGTGCAGACGAAGCAGATCCGGAACCGGGCCGGGCGATCCAGCGTCCGGTCAAAGTCCATGCTGCCATTCTCCCGCAGAACCCCTCACTTCCGCACCGGTCAGCCGATTGTCCACAAGGCGAGGCGGTGGCCCAGTTCTCCACAATCCCCCGCCCCAGCCGCTCCACCCCGCACGCGCGGCGGCACCATAACGTCGTGGACCCCAGACTCATCCCGCTCCAGGAACGCATCTACGAGCTGCACCGCGTCCTGAACACCCTGCGCATCCAGGAATGGCAGGGTCCCGCGGGCGACCAGTACCGGCGGCAGGTGGACCAGATGCACCGCTGGTTGACGCAGGCGCAGTATCTGTTGCACCAGGTAGGGCCGGCGCTCCTGGCATGGGATGGGCTCGGCAGCGCACCCGGGACCGGTGCGCTCGCACGGAGCGCCGCGGCGTGAGCGGGGTGCAGATTCAGATCAGCACGAGCGCGCAGCGACAGGCAGCGGCACAGTTGGCCGCGCTCGCTGCTGAGATCGAGCAGGTCGGCCACGCGCTCGCCGCAGAGGGTGGGCGTCGTTCGGTGCTCGGACCAGAGGTGCACCTGGTGGCGGCCGCGATCGAGACGCGCAAGGCCATGGAGGCGGCCCGGGTCATGGCGCACCTGCTGCCACAGGGCCTGTTGAACTATGAAGGCATCGAGGGCGCGCTGGAACTGATCTTCAACGGCACCATCGACGGCCACATGTTCTGGACCGGCGTTGGCCTGGCCGGGGCTACCTCGCGGGTGCACTGGGGGGTCAACGCGGCAGGTGCTGCGGTGCTCATCGGGAACGCGGTGGCGCTCTGGCATCACTTGCATGCGGGCGGCAAGGACTCCGGCCCGGGCCGCGACTCGATAGCCGATCCCGAAAGTTGCCTGGTCATCCGCAACATGGTGTCCGCGGTGGACTCCTTCGTCGAAGGCCTCCTGCTCGGCCTGGTCAATCTCGACGACGCTGACGATGTGTTTGGGATTAACGCTGGTATTCGGGCGTTGCTGCGGCTGCTACAAGCCTGGAAAGTCGACCAAATCGTGGCGCACAGAACCATGGAGGACACGCCGGTCAGCGTGACGGACACCGGCCAGCTCACAGGGGTCCAACCGCCCAGTGACCTGGTGACACTGCTCGATCGAGTCCCGCCAGCGCACGACGGACTCGCGCAAGTTCGCATCGACAACTACGAACAGCACGGCCAAACGCACTGGGTGGTCTATATCGGTGGGACCGTCACGCCGGTCACCGATGGCAACGAGCCATGGGACTTGTTCTCTTGCCTGGAAATGTTGGGCGAGTCGTACGCACCCTCATTCGCGGCCACGATGCTCGCCCTCGATGCGGCAGGAGTGGGGAAGGGTGACCCCATTACCTTCGTCGGCTACTCCCAGGGCGGCATCATCGGCACTCGTCTGGCGCAGGACGGCGGTTACAACGTCCAGGGGGTGGTCACGATCGGATCCCCGACCGGACACTTGGCGCTCCCCCCGGGCGTACCGGCGCTGGCGTTCCAACACGCCGATGACCCCATCCCCGCGCTCGAAGGGCTCGGCATCCTGGATAATCCCAACCGCACGGTCGTCACTCGCCGAGCGTTCGGACCCGACGACGGGGCGCAGGGCATCGATGCGCACAGTCTGAATCAGTACCGAACCACGGTGCAGCAATACGTTGCGGACGGTGCGCCCGGCATCCCGGGCGGCATCGGCGACTGGCTCAACCAGAACAAGTCGGCGAAGTGGAACGGAACGAGCACGTTCTATCGCGGCGAAATCACAGCGGCGCGAAACTAGCCGCTGCGCGCCTGCGACACGATGATTCGAGGTCGGGCGATCGGGTTACCGCTCGACCGTCAGCGACCAGCGCAGCGACCACGACTGGCCCGGCGCAATGACCTGGACGCCGTGGCCAGGGATGCCCTTGGCGGCGAGGGTGAAGCCGTCGTTCGCGTTGGTGGCCGGTTCGACCGCGAAGAAGTCCTTACCGTGCTGCGGCACGTACACCACCACGTGCCGGTAGTCGGCGTCCGCCTCCATCGTGACCGTCACCCCCGAGACCGGGTAGGTGAGGACGGCGGCGGGACCGGTTTCGGCGCGCTCGGTGAGGAGGTCGTCAATGAAGTCGCTGCCCAGGCGGCGGGACGCGCGGAAGTCGAGCCGCGGCGCAATCTGGCCCGCGGCGGCGGTCGCCATCGCAGACTCGAGGCGGTACGACCTGCGAGCCGCCACCTGCAGCTCCACCTCGTCCGAGATCGCACCGAGCCCCCGCACAAAGTACGGGTGGTGACCCATGCCCGCCGGCATCGGCTCGTCGCCGTTGTTCGTCACCGTGGTCTCAACGATCAGACGCTCCCCCTCGAGGCGGTACCGCAGTTCCGCCAGGAACGGGAACGGCCAGCCGGAGTCGTCGCCGACGCGGCTCGAGTCGAAGGTGAGCACCACCTCGGTGGCATCCTGCAGCGCCACCGTCCAACCGTGGTTGCGGGCAATGCCGTGGATCGCGGTGCCGTCGCCGGCGTTGCGGTGTAGTTGCACCTCGCGGCCATCCTCGAGCAGCAAGCGGCCGTCCCGTACCCGGTTGGACCACGGGATCAGCGGGAAGCTCGCGGTCGCCTCGACTCGGCCATACTCCGCCTCGGCGGTCGGGCGCAGCAGGTCGAGCCAGTCCGAGCCGACGCGGATTCGTCCGAAGGCCAGGCTGCCGCCGGTGCCGGGCAGCACGCCGACCTCCCACGACTCGTTCCGCAGCGTGACCAGGTCCTGCGCCGCGGTCACGTCGATCACGCCCGTTGATTCGATGCTCATCAGCCCAGCACCGCCACAATGCGGCTGCCGTCGTGCAGCAGCGCGTCCGGAGCGAGGGCGCCGTCGACAGCGACACCATCAATTTCGAGGGAGGCCACGCCTCGTTCCACCTTGTTGGGGTTCTGCACGGTAATCGTGATGTCCTTTCCGCGGAAGCGGCGGTGGACAGTGTACTCCGGCCATTCTGAGGGAATGGCAGGATCGATCAGCAGCCCATCCAATCGCGGCTTGATGCCGAGCAGGTATTGCGTGACCGCGGTGTAGGTCCAGCTGGCCGTGCCGGTGAGCCATGGGTTGCGGCTCTGCCCGAAGCGCGGCGAGTGCTTGCCGTGGGTGAACTGCGCGTAGACGTACGGCTCGACCTGATGGATCTCGGCCTGATCGTTGTACCGTGCCGGCAGGTACGAGCGGTAGTACTCGTAGGCGCGGTTTCCCCGGCCAAGCAGGGCCTCGGCCACGATGGTCCACGAGTTGGCGTGGCAGAAGATGCCGCCGTTCTCCTTGTGGCTCGGCGGGAACACCAGCAGCGAGAGCCCGATCCCGTCCATTGGCTTGGTGTGCGGCGGTTCGCAGAGAGCCACACCATGCTCGCTGGCGAGGTGCTGATGCACCGCATCCATCGCGGATCGCTGCTGCTCCGCGGTCGCGGCGCCCGAAATCACTGCCCACACGTTCGACTCGAGGTAGATCTTGCCTTCCTCAGCCGAGGCGGACCCGAGCGGCGTCCCCACCGCGGAGATGCCGCGGATGAACCAGTCCCCATCCCAGGCGTGCTCATTGATTGCGGCCTGGATGGTCGCGAGTTCGGCGTCGGCCCAGACCATGGTGTCTTCGTCGCTGCGCAGTTCGGCCAGTTCGCGGACGATCCGCAGTCCATTGGCAAAGAGGAAGGAGGTGAACAGGCTCTCGCCCTCGACCCCGAACTGCAGGCAGTCGTTCCAGTCGGCGGCGAGGCCCTGGATCAGGCCGTGCTGACCCTTGTGGTTGATCGAGAACCGCAGCGCTTGCACCAAGTGCTGGAAGACGGTTGCCTCGCCCGAGTCCGCATACGGCAGGACCGTGTCGAGGTAGGCGAGGTCGCCGGTCTCGTACACGTAGTTCTGCACCGTGATCGGCAGCCAGAGCGTGTCGTCGCTGCGGTACTGGTGGATCTCGGGGGTGCGCTCCTTGCCGGGACGGTGCGTCAGCGGCTTCACCAGCGGCAGACCACCACCCTCGGCAGTCTGACCGGTCAGGATCATGTCGAGGCGCTCGCGGGTGGCCTCGGGAATCGCGTGCGCGACCGCAAGCATGTCCTGCACGGTGTCACGGTAGCCGAGGCCGTCACGGTCGCCAGCCTCGATGAGGGAGACGCCCCGCGACCAGTTGAAGGTCATGTGCGTTTGGTAGGCATGCCACACGTTGACCATCGAGTTCAGCTCAGCGTCCGGCGTGGAGACCTGCAGCGGCGCGAGCGCTGCGGCCCATTCCGTGCGAATGGCCTGGAGTTCGGCATCGACGCGCTCAGGCGCAGCGAACTGAGCAACCAACTCCCGCCCGGGTTGGTGCTCGTTCCCGTCGCTATCGCGCCAGACGGCGTCCGGCGCGCCGATGCCGAGCATGAAGACGACCCGACGCGTCTCACCGGCGGCGAGACTGAGGCGGGTGTGCAGGCCGGCGCAGGCGTTGTCGCCCGTCGTTTCGGCGTTGCTGCACTCCCCGCGCTCGACGGCGATCGGGTTCGCCTGAGTACGGTAGGGCCCCAGGAAGGCGTCGCGGTCAGCATCGAAGCTGACCACCTCGGCGCCAGCCAGGGCAAACCAGTTCTCCGAGAACGCGTCTCGGGTCGAGTTCCGGCGGTGCAGGAAGCCGTCATTGTAGGTCGCGCGCACGACGTACTGGCTGTACTGCAGGTTCTCCAGGTCCTGGCGGTAGTTCCACTCATTGGCGAACTCGGCGTAACTGAACACCGAGATGGTGCGCGCCGTCTCGCCGGGGTTGGTCACTTCCAGCGACCAGTACTCGAACGCCTGGCCCTGGGGTACGAAGATTGTCAGCCGCGCATCGATCCCGGCGTAGCTGGATTCGAAGATCGAGTAGCCGAGGCCGTGGCGCACCTGGCCTCGCCAGGCGCCCTCGCCGTTGAGCGGCTTGCCGACCGGCTGCCACGAGGCGGACCAGAAGTCGCCGGTCTCGTCGTCGCGCAGATAGATGTAGCGACCGGGCTCGTCAACCGGCACACCGTTAAAGCGCATGCGCAGGATGCGTCCCGTGCCGCCGGAGCGGTAGAAGGAGTACCCGCCCGCGTTCTGGGTGATGATGCCACCGTAGAGGCGAGAGCCGAGGTAGTTACTCCAAGAACGAGGCGTGTCCGGCCGCGTAATCACATACTCGCGGGCTTCGTCGTCGAAGTATCCGTACTGCATGACATCCTCGTCGTTGGTTCCGAGGCCGGAAGCGGGCTGTTCCGGCGGTGAGGGAGCCGGGGGGGGGGGGGGGGGGGGGGGCCACCCCCCCCGGGGGTGCACAGTGGCGGGGCC